>CAJIYK010000001.1 GCA_905181685.1 Methylophilales bacterium BACL14 MAG-120910-bin43
GATTCTTCCATTACCAGATTTTGAAGATTCCTGAATTAAGAGTTGATTCTGCTCGTCCTTTAAATCAATAGTTTTTCTTTTTTCTATTTCTAGAGCATGATGATTTACGCGATATAAATGATGGGCATTAATTTTCACTAATGCGAATACAATTAATAAAGAAAAAAGTATTAGATTCAACTTCACCCTTCCTCCGAAATTTTTTCTATCACTCGTAACTTTGAACTTCTTGATCTTTTATTTTTTAATACTTCACCCTCTGAGGGTGTTTGCAGTTTTTGAATAACTTTAATAGGGGTTGATTTAATTTGTTTTTGAATAATTGGAATTTTTTTTGGGACTGTGTCCGTATTCAATTTATCTTTAATGAAATTTTTAATAATTCTATCTTCAAGTGAATGAAAACTAATTACAGCTAGCCTCCCATTTTTTTCAAGAGCTTCGAATGCTGCAGGTAAAACCTGTTCAATCTCTAAAAGCTCTTCATTTACCTTTATTCTTATCGCTTGAAATGTTTTTGTTGCTGGATTTTTTTTGAAATCAAATTTTGGGATAGCTTTTTTTACTAATTCTGCTAATTCAGTTGTTCTTGATATTTTTCCCTTTTTCCTCTCTGTATTTAAAAATTTCTCTGACAATTTTTTTTGCAAATTTTTCCTCGCCATAATCGTATAAAATCTTAACTAGTTCATCATATTCAAAATTATTGATAATTTCTGAAGCAGTTAATTTTTGACTTTGATTCATCCTCATATCAAGATTTGAATCTAAATTAAAACTAAAGCCACGATCTGCTTCGTCAATTTGTGGTGATGAGATCCCTAAATCCATAAGAATTCCATTAGGTTTTTGGAAATTTTTTTTTTTAGAATATCCTTTAAGTCTTTAAAGGAGGCATGCACTATCTCAAAGCGCTTATCTTTAATGGTCTCTCCTTCTTTAACAGCCTCTAAATCTTTATCTAGTGCTAACAGTCTTCCGTCATCATTTAATTTCTTTAGTATTTCTTTTGAATGACCACCTCTTCCGAAGGTGCAATCTATATAAAAACCATTCGGAATAATATCTAGTGCTTTTATCGACTCATGAAGCATTACAGGAATGTGTTTGCTCATAATGAAAAACCCTTAAGCTCTTCAGGGAAATCATTCTCTTCAGTGATATTTATTTGGGCTAAGTGTTCATAGTAATGATCGCAATTCCAAATTTCAAAATGACTCCCCTGGCCAATGAAAATTGCATTTTTATCTATTTCAGCATAATTTTTTAATTCTGCGGGGATTAGAAATCTATTTGCTTTATCAAGAGTGATGTCTTCTGCAAATCCCACTAGCAGTCTCTGAAGTCCACTAGATTTTTTTTCAAAGCTTGATAGATTCATTATTTTTTCTTGAATCGGCTCCCATGCAAACTGAGGATATAAGAGTAAACATTTGTAAATATGTGCTGTTAGGACTAGTAAGCCTGATGACTCTATAAGAATTTTTTCACGATACTTTGTAGGGATCGCAATCCTATTTTTTCCATCTAAGTTTATTCGTGTTGCGCCTCTATACATAAGTAGCACCTCTTTACCTGAGAAAAAGGTGAGAAATTACTTAATACCCTTAGCCTTACTAAGCAATTTCCCACAAATTACCACTTTTTCCCTTACAAGGACACTATAGGCAAAAAAAAAGCGCTTTGCAAGCGCTTTTTTAATTTTTCTTTATTCATCAATGAGTTAAGAATAAGGTAAGTTGACCGATAAGCCGGGTTCTGTCTTGGACAGTCATTCATCTAGGCATATAATTGCTCATATGCTCAAGCAGCCTACCCGGTAGCAACACGAGCCGTGTCAATGCTACCCTATTTGGCCTTGCTCCGAGTGGAGGTTACCGCGTTTCACCGTAACTAAATACGCTCGTCTCTGTGGCCCTATTCCTCATCTCACGACGTATGGCTGTTAGCCATCACTCTGCTCTATGGAGCCCGGACTTTCCTCTACTACAAAAGATATAGCGACTGTCTAGGTCAACTTAATTGTATTTTATCACTGAAATTTATTAAATATTAGAACAATTCCAACCAATTTCTTGACCTGCCATCAAGGGCACAACATCGCCATTATCAATTTTTATAACGGTTGGAACTTTATTCTTAGATCTAGTTAATTTTAATTTCTCTTTACTTTGATTGAGCTTATAAAAATCAGCTCCAAATTTACTACAAAAATTTTCTAACTTTTCAATAGCATTATTTTGATCAAATATTTCAGCATAAATCTCCATTGCATTAAATGCGGAATATATTCCTGCACACCCACAGCTACTTTCTTTTTCAGCTCTTTTATGAGGGGCGCTATCTGTCCCTAGAAAGAACTTTGGGTTACCTGATATCGCTGCATTTAGAACTGCAACTCTATGTTCCTCTCTTTTCAATACTGGCAAACAAAATGCATGTGGCTTAACCCGCCTAAAAATAATTCATTTCGATTATAAAGCAGGTGTTGTGGGGTAATAGTGCTGCAATTTTATTGCTTGAATCTTCACAAACTCTAGTAGAATCTTTTGTTGAAATATGCTCTAACACTATTTTAAGATTTGGAAATTCTTTATGGGCTCTTGATAAATGCTTTTCAATAAATATTCTTTCTCGATCAAATATATCTACACTTTTGTCATTTACCTCCCCATGAATAAGTAGAGGGATCTCCAATTCCTCCATCATTTCAAAAATATTATATCCTGACTCGAAAGAATCTATGCCCTTATTTGAGTTTGTCGTAACACCTTTAGGATAAAGCTTAATACCAATGATTTTTGAAGATGCTTTGATTTTTTTTAATTCTTCTAAAGTGAGTCCTTCATTGAAATAAATAGTCATTAAGGGTTCAAATTGATGAGTTTTAGTATGTTTTTTAATTTCATCATAATATATGTGTGCTAACTCAGTATTTATAACTGGGTTTTTTAAGTTGGGCATAATAATAGCTCTTCCAAACTGGCTTGCGGAGTGTTGGCTTACTACCTTTAACATTTTTCCTTCCCTGAGGTGAAGGTGCATATCATCAGGTCTTGGAATAATTAACTCATTTATCATTATTTTTTATTCCTAAAGCTAAGTTATATATTTCATTTTTCTTCATTTTAAAAATCTGCGATACAAGCTTTACAGACTGGTTCAAACTTAATTCATTAAGCATTATTCTTAGCGCATTTTCTGCCTCCATATTGCTTGAGTTTTTTTGTTCTTGCTCTACACCCTCTATAATAATCACAAACTCACCCTTAAGGTTATGTTTTTCTTTTCTGAATTTTATTAATAAATCGTTCAAATTTTCTTTATAAATAGTTTCATATAACTTTGTTAATTCACGACCAATAAAAATCTCTGCATCGAGCCATAAATTTCTGCAAGTAACCCTAAGGTTTTAAGAATCCTATGCGGTGAAACAAAAAAAACTGAGGTAAATTGACTCCTATGAAATTGTTCAATAACTTTTCTACTTTTACTGTCAGTATTTGGTAAAAATCCGTAGAAATTAAATTGAGTTGCCACTA
Source organism: Methylophilales bacterium BACL14 MAG-120910-bin43 (assembly GCA_905181685.1). Lineage (GTDB taxonomy): Bacteria > Pseudomonadota > Gammaproteobacteria > Burkholderiales > Methylophilaceae > BACL14. The sequence goes on from CAJIYK010000001.1 coordinate 3,543, forward strand.
TGCCGGCAGCTGAAAATGCTGTAGTAATTGATGAGGCTCCTGGTATTGGTACTACTTTAATTTTAGATTCTAAAGCCTTTTTTACTAAATAAGCTCCTGGATCACTAATACCTGGCGTACCTGCGTCAGAAATATAGGCTATTGCTTTACCGCTCTGTATTTCTTTGATTAATAAACTGGCCTTTTTTTCTTCATTGTGCTGATGTAAGGAGACAAGTTTCTTATTTATAGAAAATTTAGATAGCAAATGCTTAGAATGCCTTGTATCTTCACAGGCAATTACATCAACACTTTTTAAAATCTTAAGAGCTCTTGATGAAATATCATCTAGATTTCCAATTGGTGTCCCAACAATATAAAGAGTTGAACTCATATTAAAGATTTAAATATAATTTTTTATAAAATTTGTTTAACAAGTATATAATTTATTTTATGTATCCCAAATCAAATTATTTTTTAACCTCTTTAATTCTATCAATTACATTTTTTTTATCTGGTTGTGCTGTTGGAATTCTTGGCGGACCAACTTCATATTCAGATAGAAGAACCACTGAGTCACAAATTACTGATGAAAAACTGGAATGGCAGACAGTATTAAAAACACAAGATATCGAAGGTGAATTTAGGGCAAATTTTGTTAGTTACAATCAGGTAGTACTTATTACTGGGCAATCGCCAAATCAAGAAATTATAGATAAAATATTTAGCATCGTTACCAATATGGAAAATGTAAAGAAAGTTGATAACTATATGACTGTAGGCCCTGAAAATACAGTGAGAGGAATTGCAAATGATATCGCCATCACAAGTAATGTTGTATCGAGAGTATTTGCTGAAGATGAAAAGGACCAAACTCCCCTTTCAATTATTCATTTGAAAGTATTCACTGAGGAAGGAGCTGTATACTTAATGGGTATTTTAAATCAACAGGAAGCAGATAAAGCTATATCAATTGCACAATCATCAAGGGGTGTAAAAAAAGTTGTTCCTTTATTTGAAATTGATAGCTCCTACAAATCAAACGCTGTAAAATAAAACACTGATAACTGAGGAAATAAATTAGTTATTGATAAACCTTATAGTTTCAATTATCATTACATATTCTGAGAAACAACTCTTAATACTTAAATCAAACCTTAGTAATAAAATTCAATAAATTATGAGCAATATTATTCACGTTACAGATGACCAATTTGAAGAAAAAGTTCTTCAATCAAAAATACCTGTTTTAGTCGATTTTTGGGCTGAGTGGTGTGGTCCCTGTAAGGCAATTGCACCTAATACTTGATGATATTTCAAAAGATTATGATGGCAAGTTAATTGTTGCAAAAATAAATATAGATGAGAATCAAAAGATTGCTGCCCAGTTTGCAGTTCGAGCCATACCTACTCTAATCATTTTTAAAGATGGTAACTTTGAAGCTGATAAAAAAGGGGCTCTGTCTAAATCACAACTAACAGCTTTTATTGACAGTACAATCTAAAAAAATATGCATTTATCTGATCTAAAACACCTACCTGTAACTGAACTAGTTGACCTAGCAAATTCTGACAAAATTGAAAATGCGGGAAGAATGCGTAAGCAAGACTTAATTTTTGCGATACTTAAAGAATAAAGCTAAAAATGGGGATAAGTTAATTGGTGATGGCACTTTAGAGGTATTGCAAGATGGATTTGGCTTTTTAAGATCTTCCGATTCTTCATATCTAGCAGGTCCAGCAGATATATACGTTTCACCTTCACAAATTCGAAGATTTAATCTACATACTGGAGATACGATTGCTGGTGAAATTAGAACACCAAAAGATAGCGAACGTTACTTTGCTCTCGTCAAGGTTGATAAGGTAAATAATGACGCGCCTGAAAATACAAAAAATAAGATTCTGTTTGAAAACCTTACACCTATTCACCCAACAAAACCTCTCACTTAGAAAGAGATTCTAATGTTGAGGAGAATAATACAAGTAGAGTGATTGATATGGTTGCGCCTATTGGAAAAGGCCAAAGGGGTTTAATCGTAGCAAGTCCTAAAAGTGGTAAAACAGTCATGTTACAGAATATTGCTCATGCAATAACAGCTAATCATTCCGATGTTTCCCTTATTGTCTTACTAATAGATGAAAGGCCAGAAGAAGTTACAGAAATGTCTAGATCTGTGAAAGGTGAGGTAGTAGCCTCTACTTTTGACGAGCCAGCTACAAGACATGTTCAAGTAGCAGATATGGTTCTAGAAAAAGCTAAAAGATTAGTTGAGCATAAAAAAGACGTTGTTATTCTTTTAGATTCAATTACAAGACTTGCAAGAGCTTATAACACTGTTATTCCATCATCTGGAAAAGTTTTAACTGGTGGTGTTGATGCAAATGCACTTCAAAGACCGAAACGTTTCTTTGGTGCAGCAAGAAACGTAGAAGAAGGTGGTTCACTTACAATTCTTGCCACTGCTCTTGTTGAAACTGGCTCAAGAATGGATGATGTGATTTATGAAGAATTTAAAGGTACAGGTAATATGGAAATTCACCTGGAAAGAAAGATGGCTGAAAAAAGAATTTATCCTGCTATCAATGTGAACAAGTCAAGTACCCGAAGAGAAGAGCTGCTTATTCCTTCTGACGTTCTGCAAAAAATATGGGTTTTAAGAAAATTACTTTACCCTATGGATGACCTTGAGGCGATGGAATTCCTTCTAGATAAAGTTCGGTCAACAAAAAATAACTCGGATTTTTTTGACAGTATGCGAAGAAGTTAAGGAATCAATTAAATATTGATTTTTATAAAACTTTCTATAAAATACGAGCATTATTAAAGATTAAAGTAATAAATAAATTATGAAAAAAGATTTACACCCAAATTATCCTGAAATAACCGTAACTTGTAGTTGTGGTAATTCATTCAAAACAAAATCAACCATGGCAAAAGATACAAATATTGAAGTTTGTTCTAAATGTCACCCTTTTTATACTGGTAAGCAAAAAATATTAGATACTGCTGGCCGTGTAGAAAAATTTAAACAAAAATATGGAATGTAATAGTTTTAATATGATTTAATAAAAGGCAGTTATCTGCCTTTTTTTTTATGTCATAATTTGTAAATATGAAATTTGAATTAAATCATGATTGGCAGGGAAATATGTCATCACCTCGTTCAACACTTGGTGACAAAACAAAAATTCATTTATTCCTAATGCTTGCAATTATATGGGTTTTTACTGGTCTTGTTGGCAATTCTCCTTGGATTCCTGCCGAATCTGAAAATGTAAGCATGGTAATGGATATTGTTTCAAGTAATTCTATAATAGCTCCCTTAGCTGCCAGTCAAGATTCAATTAATAATCCACCCTTATATCCTTTCATTGGCGCAACTTTTGTTAAGATTTTTTCATCGATACTTGCTCCACATGATGCAATTAGATTATCAAATTTTATATGGATAAGTTTAACTTTAGTAAGCATAGGTCTTATGACAAGAGAGTTATGGGGGACTGGTTTTGGTAGGCAAGCAGGATTAATCTTTATTGCTTCTATTGGGCTTATTTTCAATGTTCATACTATTCGGCCAGAGGTTTCTGCTCTATTAGGTTTCGCTCTAGCGCTTTATGGTTTTTCACTTTACTATCGAAGACCCTTTAGGGCTAGTTTAGTCCTAGGTTTTGGTATATCAATAATCTTCTTATCGAATGGAATTTTGTCCCTTTTAAGTATTTTTATAACTTCACTAACTTTATTATTTATAAAGCAATGGAGAAATAAACGTTATTATTTATTTTGCTTAATTTCATCGATAGTAGCTTTAAGCATCATAAGTCCTTGGGTCTATCTTTTGTATAATTCCAATCCTGAAATTTTTTTTTCTTGGATAAATAAGGTAAATGCTCCAAATGGTGAAGAATTCTTTTTTTATATTAAGAATTTATTGTGGTTTACTTGGCCTGCTCTTCCACTTTTTTTATTCGTTTTAATTAAAAATTATCAGAACATATTTCAACTTAAAAAAATTCATTTACCTTTATTTTTCTCAATATCTATCTTATTTACGCTTTCTCTTAACGCTAAAATAGATCAAATAAATCTAATGCCAATTCTATTGCCATTTTCAGTTGCAGCTGCAGGTGGAATTGATTTACTGAGAAGGAGTTCAGCAAGCGCTCTCAATTGGTTTGGTATATTGATATTTGGTTTTTTTGGTTTTATTATTTGGTTTTTTTGGTTTGCAGCTATAACAGGCTTTCCTGAAATAATTTATGATCGAATTTTCTTTCTATCCGGAAGCTATGAAGTTAAATTTGAATTCTTAAGTTTTATTTTTGCATTTTTAATAAGTATTTTATGGCTTTACATCATCTTTAACCTAAAGATCTCAAATCGGTCAGCAATTTCGAATTGGGCAATTGGTATCACTATGGTGTGGGTAACATTTATTATGCTTGTGAGCCCTCTTATTGATAATAGAAAAAGTTATGCGCCTGTTTTTCAAGATGTAAAACAACAATTATCCCAGAGCTCTAGTTGTTTATACACATACAACTTCAGTCCTAATGAAACAAATTTACTTCATTACTATTCGGGAATAAAAGCATTTGATTCTAATAAGGACATTCAGTGCAGAATGATATTGTTATCACTTAATAACGAATCCAAAATGCCTTCTGAGTATGAATCATGGAATCAAATATGGTCAGGAAAAAGAATTGATCGAGATAAAACATACTACATCTTACTTTCGAAATAGTATTTTTTAATCTTTTAGATATTTATTAATAGCATTAAAAACAAAAGGATTTAATTGACTATTTTTTTCTGGGGTATCAGTAACATATTCTTTTATTTGTTTTCTCATATCTCGGCCCCAAAACTTTTGAATATGCCCCGCAGTATCTCTCTTAGCTTGTTCTTCATCTGGGTAACTTACAAAGAAACTACCAATGTCGTTTGCCATTCTGATTAGATTTTTTGTTTCCATATCGTAATTTTACCCGATTAATTGCTTGGAATGCGTATAACAATTATATCGATTATTTCGAGCAAACCCGATTAATGTTATTTCAAGTTGATCAGCTAACCTTAATGCTAATGCCGTTGGGGCAGAAATAGCTACCAATAACTTGAGATTAAGATATGCAAGTTTTTGTACCATTTCATAGCTGGCTCTACTTGAAGTAATTACAAAGGAATCCTTTAAGAATTTTGAATTAAAGGAAGCTCCAATTAATTTATCAAGCGCATTATGTCTTCCTACATCCTCTTTTAAGATTATCATGTCTCCTTTAGAATCAAATAATGCACAAGCATGAGTTGCCCCAGTTTTTTTTTGTATTTTTGTTGCCTGAAAAGTTCTTTAATGCTTTCAATATACTGTTTGTAGAAAATTTAGATTCATTTTTTTTATTTTCAGGAATTTTAAGCACCTGATCTAGGGACTCAGCCCCACACAATCCACAGCCTGTCCTTCCAGTTAAATTTCTTCTTATCTCTTTTAAGCGAGTAAATTTTTCAGTCGAAATCTCTACATTAATTTCAATACCATTATCTTTTTTTATAACTTCAATTGAATAAATTTCTGAAAGACTTTTTATAATGCCTTCGGTTATTGAAAATCCTCTTGCAAAGTCTTCCAAATCACATGGGCTAACCATCATTACCACATGAGATACTCCATTGTAAATAATAGCTACAGGAGTTTCTTCAGCCAATATTCTTTATTACTTCTTCAGGATGATTATTTTTTTGAATTAATACTTCTTTGCAAGTGTGGCTTGTTTGAATTAATTTTTCTTTAGCCACTTTGATTTAGATTTACTTTTTCCTCACCATTTTTTACAAAATCAATTTGTTTTTCACTAAATTTTTGATATTTGATTGCCAGTTTGATGGTTGTGTTACTTTAGTTACTTGAACAGCTGTTACTTTAAACTCTGGGCAATTTGTAGCCCAATCAGAATTATCTGTTGTAATAACATTTGCCCCTGAAACAGGGTGATGGAAGGTTGTATAAACAACACCGGGTTGAACTTTGTCTGTTATTTTTGCGCGAAGGACAGTGTCGCCTGACCTACTATTTATCCCGACCCAATCACGCTCATTTATTCCTCTTTCTTCTGCGTCATGGGGATGTATTTCAATTAAATCTTCATCATGCCACTCAGTATTTTTTGTTCTTCTTGTTTGAGCCCCAACATTATAATGAGCCAAAATTCTTCCAGTTGTCATTATTAATGGAAATTTACCATTCACTTTTTCAACAGTTGGTACATATTCTGTAATAAAGAATTTACCTTTACCTCTAACAAACTCATCTACATGCATAGTAGGTGTTCCTTCTGGATACTCATCATTACAAGGCCATTGAATACTCTCAAGCTTATCTAATTTTTCGTAGCTCACCCCTTTAAAGGTTGGGGTTAGCTGAGCAACTTCATCCATAATTTCACTAGCATGTTTATAATTCATTGGATAACCCAATGCATTTGATAACATTTGTGTAATTTCCCAATCCTCATAACCATTTTTAGGGGCCATTACTTTTCTCACCCTTGAAATTCTTCTCTCTGCATTCGTAAAAGTACCATTCTTTTCTAAAAATGATGACCCTGGTAAGAATACATGTGCATACATAGCTGTTTCATTTAAAAATAAATCTTGAACAATGACACATTCCATAGATTCGAGTGCATGAGTCACATGTTGTGTATCTGGATCTGACTGAGCTATATCCTCTCCCTCACAATAAAGTGATTTAAATTTACCTGATATTGCTTCATCAAGCATATTTGGAATTCTAAGTCCTGGCTCATCATAAATTTTTGCGTTCCATGCTGACTCAAATAAAGCTCGAGTAGCCATATCTGAAACATGTCTATACCCAGGGAGTTCATGAGGGAATGAACCCATATCACATGCACCCTGCACATTATTTTGGCCTCTAAGTGGATTGATACCAACACCTTCTCTACCTACATTTCCAGTTATCATTGCCAAATTTGCAATACCCATAACCATAGTTGAGCCTTGGCTATGCTCTGTTACACCTAAACCATAATAAATAGATCCATTCTTTTCCTTTGCAAATAATCTAGCTGCTTTTCTAAGTAAGTCCGCTGGAATACCTGTTTCTGATTCCATTGATTCTGGAGAATTTTTTGGGTCTTTAATAAAATTTAACCAAATTTTGAATGACTCATCTTCACAACGCTCTTTCACAAAATTTTGATCGCTTAGTCCTTCTTCTACAATCACATGTGCAATTGAATTAATTGTCGCAACATTGGTACTTGGTCTGAGTTTTAGATGATAATCAGCTTTAATATGAGGTGTATTATCCAACTAAATCAATTTCTCTTGGATCAACAATAATTAATTTAGCACCTTCTCTTAGTCTTCTTTTCATCTGAGATGCGAATACTGGATGACCATCCGTTGGATTTGCACCAACAATCATAATCACATCTGACTTCATCACTGAATCGAAATTTTGTGTTCCTGCTGATTCACCAATAGTTTGTTTGAGCCCATAACCGGTGGGTGAATGGCAAACTCGTGCGCAAGTATCTATATTATTATTACCAAAGCCTGCCCTAACAATCTTTTGCATTAAATAAACTTCTTCATTCGTACACCTTGAAGATGAAATAGCACCTACAGAATTAGAGCCATATTTCTTTTGTATTCTTTTTATCTCTGAGGCGGCATAATTAATTGCCTCTTCCCATGATACTTTTTGCCAAGGATCTTTAATGCTTTTTCTTATCATGGGTGTAGTAATTCTGTCCTTGTGTGTTGTGTACCCCCATGCAAATCTTCCTTTGACACAAGAATGCCCGTGATTAGCGCCACCATCTTTATTAGGTGTCATCCTGACGACCTTATCTCCTTGTAGTTCAGCATTAAAAGAACAACCTACGCCACAATATGCGCACGTAGTTTTTACTTTTCTTTCGGGTGTCCATGCTCTTCGATGCTTTTTTCAATTAATGTAGCTGTAGGACAGGCTTGAACACATGCGCCACATGAAACACATTCTGAATCTATAAAATCTTTATTTCCAGCTGAAACTTTTGATTCGAAGCCTCTTCCATCTATTGTTAAAGCAAATGTACCTTGCGTTTCTTCACATGCTCTTACACATCGAGAACAAACAATACATTTTGATGGATCAAAAGTGAAAGTATGGATTTGATTCATCTTTTTTAGAATCTAAGATGATTTTCTCCCTCATAGCCGTAACGAACATCTCTTAAGCCAACTGCCCCTGCCATATCTTGTAATTCACAATCACCATTCGTTGAACATGTTAAGCAATCAAGTGGGTGGTCGGAGATATATAATTCCATTACACCTTTTCTTAATTCAGCTAATTTAGGTGATTGAGTGGAAACACTAATCCATCAGCAGCTGGAGTCGTGCAAGATGCTGGATAACCCCTTTTACCCTCAATTTCTACCAAACAAAGACGACATGAACCAAATGGCTCGAGACTGTCTGTTGCACATAATTTAGGTACACTAAAACCTGCAACTGAAGCTGCTCGCATCAAAGAGGTTCCTTCAGGAACAGTTACATCTACGCCATCAATATTAAGGTTACAAGTTTTTCAGAGTTTGCTGAAGGTGTACCGAAGTCTTTTGTATCATCCATATTTTTTAGCTTTTGGCGTATTTAAGTTTGAATTTTGTTCAATCTTTTAAATTTTCTTAAGTTATTGTTTATTCGTCTATTATTCTATGCTTAAGTTTCAGTTTTTTCAAGTCCAAAATCTTTTGGAAAGAAATTTAAAGCGCTAATCACAGGAAATGGAGTCATTCCACCCATAGCACATAATGACCCATGAACCATAGTCTCTCCTAAGTCTTTAAGAACTTCCACATTTTTTTCTTGATCAATCCCATCCTTAATTTTATCGATTACTTCCATACCCCTAGTAGATCCAATTCTGCATGGAGTACATTTTCCGCAGGATTCTATTGCACAAAATTCAAATGAATACCTTGCTAATTTTGACATATCAATCGAATCATCAAATGCCACAATACCGCCGTGACCAACAACGGCGTTAATTTCAGAAAATTTCTCATAATCAAGTGGTGTATCAAATTGATGTTCTGGGAGAAACGCACCTAATGGTCCACCTACTTGAACAGCTTTAATATTTTTACCTGTTGCTGACCCCCCACCAAAATCATAGAGCAATTCTCTTAGCGTAATTCCAAAAGCTTTTTCGATCAGACCGGTTTGTTTTAGATTACCAGCGAGTTGAATAGGAAGTGTGCCTTTTGAACGCCCCATACCAAAATCTGCATAAAATTTTGATCCTTTATCTAAGATAATCGGAATTGTTGCCAGTGAAATTACATTATTCACTACTGTTGGTTTTCCGTACAAACCTTCAATCGCAGGTAGTGGTGGTTTATACCTTACAAGCCCTCTTTTTCCTTCTAAACTTTCAAGTAATGAAGTTTCTTCGCCACAAATATATGCACCTGCTGCTCTGGTAACTTCTAATTTGAAAGAAAACTCACTATCCAAAATATTTTTACCTAAGAATCCATTTTTCTCTGCAATACTAATTGCTTCATTAAGAATAGCTTGAGCATGAGGGTATTCTGACCTTAAATATATATAGCCTTGATCAGCACCAACAGCTAACCCCGCAATAATCATGCCTTCTATTAAAACAAAAGGATCATTTTCCATAATCATTCTGTCAGAAAAAGTACCTGAATCACCCTCATCTGCGTTGCATACAATATATTTTTTTTCAGAGGGTGCATTTAAAACAGTTTGCCATTTTATTCCAGTTGGGAAAGCAGCGCCTCCCCGCCCTCTCAATCCAGAGTCTGTAACCTCATCAACAATTTCTTGATTTGTTAACTTTAAGGCTTTACGTAACCCTTTAAAACCATCATGTGCTTCATAATCAACTAAGGATACAGGGTCTGTAATACCTACCCTGGCATATGTTAGTCTTTCCTGATTTTTAAGCCACTCAATTTCACTTGTAATTCCTAGGGATAAAGAATGATCTTTACCTAAGAAAAATTCTTCATCAAACATTGAAGGTACATCGCTAGGATTAACGGGTCCGTAAGCAACTCTTCCTTTAGCGGTTTCTACTTCTACCATTGTTTCAAGCCAAAAAAGACCACGTGAACCGTTTCGAATAATTTCTATTTCTATCTTACGATTACTTGCCTCAACTTTTATCGCTTTAAATACCTCTTCAGCCCCCAATGAAAGCGCACTTGAGTCTCTAGGTATATATATTTTATGAGTTGTCATTATTTTTAGCTTTTTCAATTAAGTCATCAATTTTATCTTCGTTAACTCTACCTATAACATCGTCATCAATCATTACAGCTGGCGAGCAAGCACAATTGCCTAAACAGTAGACAGGTTCTAAAGTTATCGATTTGTCTTCTGTAGTTTGATGATAATCAATGCCTAACTTTTCTTTGCAATAAGCTTCAATATTCTCACTGCCCATTGATTGGCATGATTCAGCTCTGCAAATTTGCAAAATATGCTTTCCGGAAGGTTTTGTCCTAAAATGGTGGTAAAAAGTGACAAATCCGTGCACTTCTGCCACCGAAAGACTGAGAGCTTTTGATATAGGCTCATAAGACTCTTCAGGTATGTAACCTAGATCATCTTGAATTGCGTGCATAAGAGGCAATAGTGCCCCAGGTTTGTCTTTAAGCACTGTTAGGTGCTCTTCAATTTTTTGTAATTTAATTTCGGATAACATTTTGTCTATATTATTTCTTTAAAAAAACCTAAATTTTTCAACATACTATACATTAAAGTAATTGTTTTTTTTTAAGTAAAATTATTAAATTTTTAACTTTTTATTATATATTAGTGACAATGCAACTTATAGATCAGTTCAATAGAAAGGTAGACTATATAAGAGTATCTGTCACAGATAGATGTGATTTTAGATGCGTTTATTGTATGTCAGAAAAAATGACTTTTCTTCCTAAATCTACTGTGCTTTCACTTGAAGAAATTGAAAGGCTAATTAGAGTTTTTTCTGAGTTAGGTGTGAAAAAAGTCAGGTTAACCGGGGGTGAGCCGCTTGTTAGGAGAGGTATTGATAATTTATTCAAGTCAATTGGAAAAATTAAAGCGCTTGATGAAATTACGCTAACAACTAACGGAAGCCAACTTCAGAGTAAGGCACAAATGTTAAAGGACGCTGGTGTTGAGAGAATTAATGTCAGTTTAGATAGCCTAGATCCCCTTACATTCAAAAAGATGACTAGAACGGGTGATATAAATAAAGTTTTAGATGGTATTCACTCTGCCATTGAAGTTGGATTTAAAAAAATTAAAATAAACACCGTTTTAATGAAACAAATAAATGAAAAAGAACTATACAATTTAGTGGATTACGCTATTAAATACTATCTTGATATTTCTTTCATTGAAGAGATGCCACTTGGCGACACTGATTATGACAGGCAATCTACCTCAGTGAGTAATGATGATATTTTATTGAAGTTAAAAGAAAAATATTTATTGTCAAAAGCAGATGTAACTACGAGCGGTCCTGCTGAATACTTTTATATTAAAAATACACAAACAAAAGTTGGCCTAATCTCCCCTCACAGCCATAACTTTTGTGAAAACTGTAACCGAGTGCGAATCTCATGCAAGGGTGAACTTTTTTTATGCTTAGGCCAAGATACAAAAATTGAATTAATGCCTCTGATTAGAGAGAATCCTCATAATGACGAACCTCTCAAAGAGGCCATATTAAACAGCATGGCAATCAAACCAAAATCTCATAATTTTAATTTGGCAGACCAGAAACCCTCCGTCGTACGATTTATGTCTCATACGGGTGGTTAATTGAATAACGAAGTAGAGGGCGTTATATTGGCTGGCGGTAAATCTTCTAGAATGGGAGAAAATAAATCGTTGGTTTTGTTAGATAAAAAACCGTTAATAGAACATGTTTTTAATCGAATGAAAAAACAGGTAGGCAAGCTCAGTATTAATTCAAACGAGTTTTTGAGTATTTTTCCGCAATCTCTTCAGTTCGCAGATGCATTACCCGGACAGTTAGGACCTTTATCAGGGATATTTTCGGGTCTAGTTAAGGCAAATACTGACTGGGTGCAATTTTGTCCAAATGATACCCCTTTTTTCCCAACAAATTTAGTTGAAGATTAAGTAGCCACATTGATAAAAAAAATCCTAAAATTATCTTGCCAACAGCAAACGATAAACTCGAACCCGTTTTTTTGCTCTGCCCTAAAAATTTAGCAAGTAACTGTGAAGAATTTCTATCTTCAGGAGAGAGGAAGCTTGAAACATGGATCAAGTCTAATAATTTTCAAACTGTCGACTTTGAAGAAAAAGATGCTTTTTTTAATATCAACAGCATCGCTGATTTAGGTAAGATATAAATCCTAGTGATGAATAAAAAACCATATATTCTAGGCATTTGTGCAGCAAATAGTGGCTCTGGTAAAACATATGTCATTGAAAATCTTATACCTGAATTAAAAAAAAGAGGTTATTCATCTTCCGCTATTAAACATGCGCATCATAATTTTGATATTGATAAGCCAGGAAAGGATAGTTTTAAAATAAGGGAGTCTGGTGCGAAACAAACATTAATTTTTAATGCTGGCCGGTCCGCATTAATTACTGAAAACAAAAAAAATGATTTCGACTTAAATAAAGCGCTTGAGCAAATTAATCAACCAACAGATATAATTTTAGTAGAGGGATTAAAAACAATGCAAATTCCTAAAATTGAGGTTTATCGAGAAAAAATATCTAGTGAGTTACTTCATAATAAAGATAAAAATATAATTGGGGTGATATCAGATGTAAGCATTAAATGTGATATTCCATGTTTTAATTTTATTAATATAGATAAAATTACTGAATTTATAATTACACTTATAGAAAATGAAAAAAATAATCTCACTTGAAAACTTAGTCAACGATCCAGGTTGCTTATCAGAATATGATCCTAATGCAATGACCATTGAGGTCGCGAGAAAATATATACACAATTTTTTAAAGGTTAATTTAGAAACTGAATTCGTAAATACTGAGGATGCACTCGATCGGATTTTAGGTGAAACAATCATTTCAAAGATTAATGTGCCAAATTATAATAATTCAGCAATGGATGGTTTTGCCTTTAATTTGGATTCCTTAATAGAAAAAAATACACTTAAAGTCGCGACTACAATTTTGGCTGGAGATCTCTCTAAACAAAAAATTAAACCAGGCTTTGCGGCACAGATCATGACAGGCTCTAAAATTCCAGATGGCACTGACACAGTTTTACCTTTCGAGTTAGTCAAACAGGAAAATGATTCTATTGTTGTAAATGAAATCCCAAAAAAAGGCGTCAATATCAGAAGATTGGGAGAGGATATAAAAAAAAATGGTGAAGTCCTTAAAAAAGGAGTGTTCTTAAGGCCTGCAGAAATAGGATTAATTGCATCGATTGGAATAAGTAGAGTGAAAGTATTTAAAAAATTAAAAGTCTCTTTTTTTTCGACTGGTGATGAGGTGGTCAAAGCAGGTCAACCCATCAAATCTGGTCAAGTCTATGATAGTAATCATTTTACAATTCAATCCATGTTAAGAAGAATAAATGTTGAATGTGTCGATTTAGGAATCATCCCTGATGATAAAAAATTAATTGAAAAAACATTTAAGAATGCTGCAAAAATATCTGATGCAATTATCACAACAGGTGGTGTTTCAGTCGGAAAGGCTGATTATATGAAAGATATTTTAAAAAAATTAGGTAAAGTATTATTTTGGAAGTTATCAATCAAACCCGGAAGACCAATGGCTTATGGTGCTTTTGAAAAAACTCCCTATTTTGGTTTACCTGGCAATCCAGTGGCTGCAATGATTACATTTTATCAATTGGTGCAACCAGCACTTAAATACCTCATGGGTCATGATGGCTATAAACTTCCCACACTGTTGAAAGCAAAATGTGCCGCACCTATTACAAAACGGCCTGGGAGAATGGAGTTTCAGAGAGGCTTTTACAACAGTCGTAATGGTGAATTATCTGTTAAACCAACACCTCATCAAGGTTCTGGAATTTTAAGCTCAATGAGCAAAGCAAACTGTTTGATAGTTTTAGATATGGACCAAGAATCAATTAAGGTTGATGATTATGTCAATATCCAATTAATGGAAGGTTTAGTCTAAATAGCCCATCTCTAGGCTATAATTAATAAATATTTAAGTCTTTTTTTTAAACTTCAAAAAAAACAAAAGGTCGGATTAATATGAGTAAATTAGAAATAAACCACGTTGTGCCAAATTTTGACTTACCAGGAACCAGTGAGACAAACTTCTCATTGAAAAACTATCTTGGAAAATTGGTTGTTTTATATTTTTACCCAAGAGATTCAACACCAGGTTGCACGAATGAAGGAATTGATTTTACAAACCTTTACCAAGATTTTAAAAAAAAGAATGTTGAAATCTTTGGGATATCTAGAGATAGCATTAAATCACATGAAAAATTTAAGGAAAAATATAATTTTCCTTTTGAATTATTAAGTGACTCTGAAGAAATCGCTTGCAGCCTATTTGATGTCATAAAATTAAAAAATATGTATGGCAAACAAGTTCAAGGCATTGAGAGAAGTACCTTCTTAATTGATACAGAGGGTAAGCTCATCAATGAGTGGAGAGGCTTAAAAGTCCCTGGACATGCTGAAGAAGTTCTAAATTCAATCTAGTAAATATGTCGCTTTATGGCTAAAAAAAATAATAAGAAAGTTTTTGTTCTTGATACAAACGTTCTACTTCATGATCCTTCGAGCTTATTTAGATTTGAAGAACATGATATCTACCTTCCAATGGTTACAATCGAAGAGCTAGACAATAATAAAAAAGGTAGTTCAGAGGTTGCCAGAAATGCTCGACAAACACATAGGTATTTAGAAGAAATCATAGCTCCTGCTTCAGACTTAAAAAATGGGTGTGCCCTAAAATCTGAAACAAATCCTCATATAGATGGAAAGCTTTTCTTACAGACTGAAACCATCAGCTACGATCTTCCTATTTTAGCTGGGGTTAAAGCAGACAATCAAATACTAAGCGTTGTTGTGAACCTCAAAAATCAACTTAAAAATACCGATGTCATTTTGGTATCAAAAGATTTTAATATAAGGATTAAAGCGCGTGCCCTAGGTATTTCTGCTCAAGATTATTTTAATGATAAGGTCATGACCGATGCAGAGTTACTCCATACAGGGATATATGAATTACCAGAAAATTTTTGGGAAAAGCACAGCAAGGCTATGGAGTCTTGGCAAGAAGAAGGAAAGATGTTCTATAAGATAACGGGGCCATTATGCAAAAGTTTTTTTGTCAATGCGTTTGTATTTTATGATTTTGATAAGCCATTCTATGCCATAGTTAAAACTATAAGTGGTAATTCAGCTACCCTTCAAATTGTTCAAGATTACACCTTACCTAAATTTAATATTTGGGGAATCAAAGCAAAAAATAAAGAACAAAATTTTGCCCTCAATCTTTTAATGGACCCAAATATTGATTTTATATCGCTATTAGGTCAAGCGGGAACTGGGAAAACCTTATTAGCCTTAGCTGCAGGTCTTGTTCAAACTTTAGATAAAAAAATATATTCAGAAATAATTATGACAAGAGCAACAGTTTCTGTTGGTGATGATATCGGTTTTCTCCCTGGTACTGAAGAAGAAAAAATGACGCCTTGGATGGGTGCCTTAGAGGATAATCTAGATGTTTTAAATGAATCTGATGATAGCTCAGGTGATTGGGGTAGAGCTGCTACACAGGATTTAATTAAATCTAGAATAAAGGTAAAATCATTAAGCTTTCATGAGAGGAAGAACATTTTTAAACAAATATTTGATTATTGATGAGGCCCAAAACCTCACGCCTAAGCAAATGAAAACATTGGTAACAAGAGCTGGTCCAGGGACTAAAATAGTTTGTTGTGGCAACATAGCACAAATAGATACGCCCTATTTAACTGAGGGAAGCTCTGGGTTAACCTATGTTGTCGATCGCTTTAAAGGCTGGGATCACAACGGGCACGTGACTTTAATGAGAGGTGAAAGATCGAGGTTAGCAGATTATGCAGCAGACACACTTTAATATAGATTCCAAAAAAGGTTTTTATCCCTACCTTTCCGCACAATTTTTATCCGCTTTAGCTGATAATGCATTACTTTTTGCAGCAATCGCCTTATTGGCTGAAATGAATGCACCCACATGGCACCAACCTCTTTTACTTCAATTTTTTGTTCTTGCATATATATTACTTGCCCCTTTTGTTGGTGCTTTCGCAGATTCCAGACCAAAAGGTCAGGTCATGTTTTTGTCAAATGGAATAAAGCTTTTTGGATGTTTAGCAATGTTTTTTGGTATGGAACCTTTATATGCATATGGAATTGTCGGGATTGGTGCTGCAACATACTCGCCTGCTAAATATGGCATATTGACAGAGTTGTTACCTAAAGAATATTTGGTTGCCGCTAATGGATGGGTAGAAGGCTTAACTGTTGCAGCGATTATTTTAGGTGCAATTGTTGGGGGATTATTAGCGAAGTTTGATGTGCAAATGGCTATCTTAATTATTGCCGTTTTATATCTTTTGGCAGCAATTTTCAATCGCTATATTCCCACCCTTCCAATCAACCATAAAATAAAATCAAAAAACCCTTGGTCTTTATTAAAAGATTTTTATTTTTCATTTGCTAAACTTGCCAAAGATCGCTTAGGACAACTCTCACTTGCTGTAACTACACTTTTTTGGGGAGCTGGCGCAACGTTAAGATTAGTCATTATTGCATGGGCAGCTTTTGCCCTTAGCTTTGAGATTGATAAAGCAACCCAACTTTCGGCGGTTGTTGCATTCGGTGTTGCAATCGGTTCTGTCATTGCTGCTCGCTATATATCAATGAAAAATTCAGTTAAAGTACTACCTCTCGGCGTATTGATGGGAATATTTGTTTGTTCGATGGTATTTGTTTCAAGTTGGGAATATGCAGCCCTTTTACTTCTATTTATTGGTATTTTTAGCGGCATGCTTATCGTTCCGCTTAATGCACTCCTTCAGCATAGAGGTCATATTTTAATTGGCTCGGGACACTCAATTGCAGCTCAAAACTTTAGTGAAAACCTAGGGATATTAATTCTTAGTGGTACTTATACGCTTATGGTTAAATACGGCCTACCTATAATTGGAATTGTGTTTATATTTGGCTTATTTGTCCTAATGGCTATGGTGATTGCCAGCATTTACTACTCACAAGATAATAAATAATTTTTTAATGCAATTTGACTCTAGTCTCTGTTCTTTGGCTGACTAATTTTCCTAAAAACCTAAATAAAGTACTAGAAAACCCATGAAGTGCGACTAGATGCATTTGATAAAGTGAGAGATACATCATTTTTGCTATCAAGCCTTCAATAAACATACTTCCACCTAAAATTGAGCCCATTAAATTTCCCACTGTAGAATATCGCCCAAGATTCACAAGTGACCCGTAGTCTTTGTAGACATAATTAGGAAGTTTATTTTTACCACTAACGACTTTCTTAATTGTTTTATATAACAGTGAAGCTTGTTGATGAGCGGCCTGTGCTCTGGGGGGGACATTCTCAATTGCACCTGGTGCAATAGGACAGGCAGCACAATCACCAAATGCAAAAATATTTTCATCTAATGTAGTTTGCAATGTAGATTTTACTTTTAATTGATTAATGTTGTTCGTTTCTAGCCCCGCGATATTAACTAGGAAATCTGGCGCCTTTATTCCAGCCGCCCATACAACGAGACGAGATAAAATTTCTCTGTCTTTGTGTGTTTTAATTCCATCAGCTGTTACCTCAGTTACTCGCTCTCCTAAAAATAAATTAACTTTTAATTTTTTTAATTCATCAGCAACAGCTTGGCTTATTCTTAGTGGAAGTGCAGGTAAAAGTCTAGAACTGGCCTCAATTAAGTTAATATTAATATCCTTATCTGGATCAATATTCTCTAATCCATAAGCAGTCATTTCTCTTGTTGCTTTATGTAACTCTGCAGCAAGCTCTACACCTGTAGCGCCTGCTCCTACTATAACTACTTCAAGTTGACCAGGTTGAATTTCTGAATTTTGTGTTTGTGCTTTAACAATGGCATTGTGCAAACGATTATGAAAGAGCTCTGCTTGGTTCTGGTTATCAAGTGCAATTGAAAATTCAGCTGCTCCGCTAACAGAAAAATCATTGACGGTGCTTCCGATTGACATTACTAAAGTGTCATACTTGAAAGTTCTTCTGGATATGATTTCATTACCTTGATTGTCAAAATAGGGTTCAAGTGATACTTCTTTTTTCTCACGATCTAAATTATCCATTTTACCTAAGCGAAATTTAAATCCATGCCAAAACCCTTGAGCTAAATAATCTAATTCATCTTTATGTGGATTAATGCTCCCCGCTGCAATTTCGTGTAAAAGTGGCTTCCAGATATGTGTTTTTTTTGCATCAATGAGTGTAATTTCAGCTTTTTTCTTTTTACCAAGAGAATCACCCAGTTTAGTAGCGAGTTCCAATCCTCCAGCTCCACCACCAACAATTAAAATTTTATGTAATTGATTATTTTCCATATTTAGATTCTTTCGATTTATATTTTTGGATTTTCTTATTGACTTTATTCGGACAAAAAAAACGACTAGGACATTATATCTTAGTCGTTAAGATTTTTTATTTCAGAGTTGTAACTGTTATTTAACTTCCTCGTTACCAGTTAAACCTTTACCATTTGTCCTGACCCAAGCGATTGTTTTTAATAACTCATCAACCGTCATACCATCATCAGGCGCCATAACTCCATAACCTTTACCACCCATACCACCGTTTGTTCCAAACCATATTGTTTCAAACATGCCTACGTTGGTAGCATCTTTTGGGTACTTGAAAGTCGGTCCTACTAAACCGGGTCCAACTTGTCCCTTTGCTGTTGGTCCATGACATTGAGTACATGACCAGTAACCAAATCTCTTTTTACCTCTTTTTTCAGCTTTAGCATCACCGACATAGATATTTTTACCTGTCTTAAGGAACTCTATTTCAGCGGCTGTCTTTACATTATCCTTCTTCTTCGTATCACCGAATGCTTTTGGATCTGAAATCTCAAATTTTGTACCATCTGTTGTTTTCGTAAATAC
Organism: Methylophilales bacterium BACL14 MAG-120910-bin43; assembly: GCA_905181685.1. Taxonomy (GTDB): domain Bacteria; phylum Pseudomonadota; class Gammaproteobacteria; order Burkholderiales; family Methylophilaceae; genus BACL14. The sequence goes on from CAJIYK010000001.1 coordinate 22,740, forward strand.
AACATCTGCTTGTGCAAACCCTGCAAAACTTACTGCTGCTCCAACTAGTGCAGAAGCGACTATTTTGTTAATTGACATTTACTGCTCCTATCTTTTATTAAATTAACTCCCATATGTACAATTTTACCAGCTCTTAATTGATATGTGTCATGTTTTAGTTAAAAAAAATCTATTTTTTATGTCTCTTATAACCATCTAATCTATCAACAAATATTGGTTCCGTATGCGGAATTCCATACTCATCCATAATGGCATAAATCTTATCTAGGTTTCTAAAAATCGCTCCTTCAACCATCTCTCTTCTTTCAACTTCTCTTTTCCTAACACCTGCCGAAATATTCCAATATGTTTTTCCTTGAAGTTTTTTATTCCCCTTAGAGTATTCTGGGATTTCAACTACAACCAAGTCCACATCTGATTGCTTTGCGTAATAGCCACCTAATGGTCCCCACATTATTGCAACATCAATTTTTCCACTAATCACATCTTCTACTGGCTCCCCAGGAGATCTAGTTAGGTCTCGTTGAATTCTATAAGGCCTCGCATTTGCCATCAGACCATTGGCGTTAAGTGCTTGTGTGACAGGACTTTTATCAACTAAACCAATTACCCCTTTTTTTAAGTCAGGTGAGTCCCAGCTACTTATGTCATATCCACTATCTTCACGGTAAATCCAAACATGGCCAGCTCTGTAGTAAGGTTTTGTTGTGTCTAGGGCATCATAAGTCGTATTCGTTCCAATAATTACATCACATCGCTTCGCATTTAATGTATTTCTCAAAAACCCGAACCGATCATGCCAAAATTGATAACTTAATTCCTTACCTAAGTCTGCTGCTAAGACTTCAGCAATTTTATTTTCAAAACCTTCACCCTTATCATTTGAATAAGGCAGATTATCTTGGTCAGCACAAACCTTAAATTCATCATCCTTTGGAACTCTAGTTGGTTCACCAGGTTTACCCATATCTGGGTTCACAGCAATTGTATCTGCCGCATGAACTGAGAAGCTTATTAACAATATAAATAGACTTCGTGATAAATTTTTAAACATTTTAAATAATCCCTTTAATTAATTTTTTGCAATTATACCTTCAAAGAATGCTTTATTCCCTAATGATAATCTCTATTTTTTTACACACTTAAAAATTATTCATATAAAAAAAAACACCCTACCGAAGTAGGGTGTTTTTAAGACTAACTAACTAGTACTAAGTTCTATAAAAAATTATAGAGCAAATACTGTTAATGCACCGCCGCCAGGAGCCGCGTTGTATTTTGTTAGTTCTTTATAACCACCAGCAGCACCAAGTGCGTCTGTGTCATTAGTTAGACCAAGGTTCATAGCCACACCAGCCCAACCACCGATGCCTGATAGGACACCAACGTGTTGTTTACCTTTGTGTGAGTATGTGAATGCATTACCAATCACACCTGAACCAACTTGGAATTTCCAAAGTTCTTTACCGCTTTTCGCGTCAAGAGCTTTGAACCAACGATCTAAAGTACCGTAGAAAACTAAGTCTGAAGCAGTAGTTAAAGCACCACCCCAAGCAGAGAATTTCTCTTTGTTGTACCATACTTTTTTGTTAGTCATTGGATCATAAGCAGCAAAACCGCCCATTACGCCATCAGGACCAGCAAACATAGTAAGTGTCGCACCAACCCAAGGCTGACCTGCAACATACTTAGACTCAACTGGTTCGTATGTCATACATACGTGGTTAAGTGGTGAGTATATTAAGCCAGTTTTAGGTGAGTATGCAGCAGGCTGTTGGTCTTTAGTACCAAGAGCAGCTGGACATGTACCTTTAGTGTTGTAATCTTGGTGTGTTGAATGTGCAGCTTCTTTTTGTGGCACACCAGATTTAAGATCAATACCAGTTGACCAGTTAACGAATGGATGCACTTTTTCAGCTGAAACTAAAGTACCGTTACTAGCTACCCAAGTGTATGCAAAACCGTTTCTGTCATGGTGCCATGCGTATGTTTTTCCACCTTTGTCAAAAAGGATAACTTCGTTAATACCGTCATAATCCCATTCGTCATGTGGAGTCATTTGCATGCCCCAACGTGCCATACCTGTATCTAAATCACGAGCAAAAACAGTCATAGACCATTTGTTGTCACCTGGACGTACGTCTGGGTTCCAAACTGATGGGTTACCTGTACCGTAGTACACTAGGTTTGTTTTTGCATCATACGGCCACCAGCCCCATACAGAGCCACCGCCATGTTGCCAACCATCTTTAACTGCTTGTGGTTTTAGCCATGTTTTAAGACCTAGGTCTGCAACACCGCCTTGTAATTGATCGTTAGGAATTCTTTTGAAAGAACCACCTTCAACGTTACCACCGTTTACATCTTCGTAAACTGATAGAGCTGAATATAATGGGTTTTCTTTGTTGAAGTCCGCACCGATTAGTACTTCTGAATCAGGTCCAGTAGACATAGCTTTCCATGCTAGTGAACCGTCTTCGATGTTGTATGCTGCAATAAAGCAACGAACACCAAATTCAGCACCAGAACAACCAGTCAATACTTTGTCTTTGATCACGTGAGGAGCGTTAGTATTTGTAGCGCCAACTTTAGGATCTGTGTTTAAAGTAGACCAAACTTTAGCACCTGTTTTTGCGTTTAAGCGCAACTAGGTTACCATCGTTTTGTTGTAGGAAGATTTTACCGTTACCGAAACCAAGACCACGGTTAACGTTATCGCAACATAGAACTGCTTGAACGCTAGGATCTTGTTTAGGGAAGTAAGACCATACAACTTTTTGGTTGTTGTTTAAGTCTAAAGCATATACGTTATTTGGAAATGCTGTATGTACATATAGCATGTTACCAATAACTAGAGGAGAACCTTCATGACCACGGTTTACACCAGTAGAAAGTGTCCAAGCTGCTTTAAGGTTTTTTACATTACCTTTGTTGATTTGTGTCAGCTTTGAGTAAGCCTGGTTGTCATGTTGACCACGAGGATGAGCCCAGTTAGCTGCAGTTTTTCATAGCTTTTTCTTGGTCAGCAGCAGCTGAAGCAACAATAGGCATAGCCATTGCAGCAGCAGTTACAAAGCCAAGAGCTAATTTGATTTTATTTAATTTCATTATAAATCTCCATAGTTTTAACTAAGGGTTTAAAAAAGAAGCAAGTACTCCCCTACCTTATCTCGTAGCTTAAAAAACTCTTTAATAAAATAAGAAATTTACCTACTTTTAGTACTGATATTTCTAGTACTTGAAAAGATTTTATACCCCTAAATTTCTATTTGCAACAATTTTGTTACAATTTCTTTACATTTATTGATTTATTTTACTTATCAAAAAACACCCCATTTCAACCCTAAAAGTTTGTTAAACTAAAGCGGTATTTACAATACAACTAAGATGTATAAAAATTAAGACTTAAAAAAAACCTTAACTAAATTCTAAATTTCAGAAAGTTGAATCGAAATTATGTCCAATACAAATAATAGAGAGCTTTATCCAGAAATCCATCCATATAAAGAATCATTTATTACAGGGGACGATACACACGAGATCTTTATAGAGGAGTCAGGAAACCCTGATGGACAGCCTATCCTTTTTTTACATGGAGGCCCAGGCGGTGGAACGGGTGCTAAGCAAAGGAGGTTTTTTGATCCTAGCCATTACCGAATCATATTATTTGATCAAAGAGGTTGTGGAAAAAGTAAACCACTAGGTGAGACAGAAAAAAATACAACAGATAACCTGGTAAATGATATTGAGCTAATAAGAAAAGAGTTGAATATCAAGGCCTGGATTCTTTTTGGAGGCTCGTGGGGAAGCACACTCGCTTTAGCATATGCAATAAAATATCCTGAATTGGTTCAAGGATTAATATTAAGGGGTGTTTTCTTAAGCAGAAAACATGAACTAGATTGGTTCTTAAAAGATGTTGATATATTTTTCCCTGAGCTTCACCATAATCTTTTAAAGCATATTCCAAATACGAGTAAGAAGAATTTATTAGAGAAATATACTGAGTTAGTTTTTTCAAACGATAAAGATTGTGCATACAAGGCCGCAATTTCTTGGAATCAATTTGAGGGAAGTATCTTAAAATTATTACCCCCTGCTATAAGTTCAGAAACAATAGAGATAGATAATGAATTTGAGCTTGCTCGTGCAAAAGTCCAGCTCCACTATATAAATAATAATTGTTTTGTTGACGGCGAGGATATGCTGGAGAAATCAAAAATACTTAAGGATATACCCATCACCATAATTCAAGGGCGTTATGACATGGTATGTCCTCCAAAGACAGCTTATGAGCTCCATCAAGCAATCCCCCAGAGTAAACTTATTATCGTTCCAGATGCGGGACATTCTGCTTCAGAAGCAGGGACATTAAGTTCACTCTTAGATGCAACTGACGAATTTAAAACAATCATCTAATTACTTCTCTAACTCTAGGATTTTTATATAACTGATGCTTCAAAAAATTTTAAATTTATTAAGGGATAAAAGAGGAGCAAAATATTTTACGTTTAAAGAGGTGCTTGATGGCTGTATCAGGCACAACTTTATCGCACTAAATGCTTCAATTGCTTTTTTTACTTTGTTTGCAATGGTGCCCTTAATACTGCTCATTTTTTTTATATTGAGTCAGTGGCTTGCTAATTCAGATTTTGCGTTATCTCAACTTGAGATTGTAACCTCAAGACTTCTCCCTCAAATTAGTGACCAACTTCTCTCCGAGGTTATCGATATCTCAACAAAACAACTATCTTGGGGTTTAATCTTATTCGGCATTCTTTTTCTTGCAACGACTCCCCTGACTCAAGCCCTTCGATTGAGCTTTATACAGATATTAGGTTTAACAAAAAAAAATACATATTTAAAAAATAAACTGAAAGATATTTTTTCCGTTGTCGCCATTATGTTTTTTTTCTTTGCCTATATTTTTATAGACCTATACCTTCAAAAAACAACTTTATTGGTTAATGAATATGTCCCTATATTTAAATACAGTATCGTCACATTCTCATTATCGTTAATCTTAATGACGCTAATCATGACTATATTTTTTAAATTTTTTATGCCGACACGTATAAAAAAAATGCACCTAATACTTGGTGGGCTAATAACCAGTTTGCTTTGGTTTACCTTAAACGATGCTTTTGGATTCTTTATTAGCTTAAGTCAGCCATTAGGTTACTTCTACGGTAGTTTGAGAAATTTATTTATTTCATTGATATGGCTCTATCTCAACACGGGAGCCATACTTATCGGTGCTGAATTGATCGCTGCACTTCATAAACAAGAATTACTGATATTAAAACAATTATTCTTGCTAAAGAATATTCATAGACACCCCATTATTAATAAATTAATGGTGCTGTATGGGAAAAGATATAAGAAAAATAAAGTTATTTTTAGTGAGGGTTCTCAAGATAACGATTTATATTTTGTGATTGAAGGCGAAGTTGAAATAAAAAGAAGTGAGGAAGTCATCTTTACCGTCAATCCCGGTGAATATTTTGGCGAACATGCTTTATTACATAAAAACCCTCGTTTAATGTCAGCAACCATTTGTTCTGATTGGGCAAGATTAATTAGGATCAAGGATATTAAAGTAAGAGAGATGTTAGCCGAAGATCCAAAGATTGCTCAAATATTTATGTTCAATATGGCAGAAAAATTACAAAAGCTTCTATGACGGTTTAAGATCAAATGCAATACAAATTCTTTCCTCATCAGACTCAAAAGGAATTGTTCTGTGAAAAACAGATGAAGGAAAGAAGATTACGTCACCTTCTTTGGGTTTAATCACTTTTTTGGGAAAGTCATCATTTATAATTGGGTAGTCATCTCCATGAGTGCTGAGCTCAATGGCTCCCTCATCTTGAGTTTTAGTTTTTTTAGGAATGGATAAATATATTGCGCCACTTATCCATCCATCTTCATGGATATGTGATGTTAAATGTCCGCCCGATTGCATCTTCACAAACCAAGAGCTACTAAATTCAATTTGCTTTGGGAATAATTTTATAAATTCACAGTCCTCATTTTTATAAAGATCGTAATATTTGCTAATAGCCTCTTTAAGGCCCAATTCTAATGCCTTAAAAGAGCTCTCATTTCTTTTAAATAAGTTTCCAGCTGATTGCGTTCCATAAAATAAACGACTTTGTTTGCGATCATTGATATCCGCATTATTAATGTCTTCTAATAACTGAAGCCTGAGTGCTTCATTATTTTCTAACAAACAAGGTATGGATTGATGTGATACAAAGTCTAAGGGTTGGGGACAAAATTTATATGTATCTATCTCATTATAGTTTTTCGCGTAGTGCCCAGAGAGTGTTGCTAAGAAAGGGGAGTTGTGTTTCAAATGCTCAATATTAGCAAACTCTTCTTTAAACAAATCAAATTGCTTTGATTTATAAAGACAATAAAGGATTCTCTCTTGCCAATCCTCGAACTTAGAAACTTTAAAATAATTAATAGCCTCTTCAAGGGCATTGTTATCATATAAAAAGACTGCTAACTGATAATTTGCTCTTGGGTGCTGTGAGTCAACTTCAACTGCCATTCTTAAAAATCGATTGGCTTCCGAAATATTTCCTTCGTGCCATAGCGCATCTCCAAGATCAGAATAGAATTCTGCCTCCCCTGAGCCAAGCTCAATCGCTTTACGATAATGATTTATTGATGTGGACAGATTACCTTGGTTTCTCAGAACATTTGCAAGATTATAGTGCCCCCTCCCATCCTCTCGAATACTTAACGACTTTCTAAAAAAATCTGCTGCCTCATCAAGATGTCCTTGAAGCTGCTTTATTGTTCCCATATTCGTAATTGCTTCAAAAAATCCAGGTTGTATTTGAATTGCTTTTTGATAGCACTGAATCGCGTCATCAAATCGTCCAGCACTCTGAAAAGCAATCCCTAAGTTAAAATGTGCCTCAGGGAAACTATTATTTAGTTGAATTGATTTTTCATAAAATTTAATCGCTTCTTCAACTTTATTTTCAGAAAAAAGAATAGCCCCTAAGTTGAAATTCATTTCAGGAATATTTGGGTTTATTTTTAAAGCGCTTTTGTAGGCCTCTGCTGCATTTTTAAGAGAGCCCTTTCTCTCAAAACTAATCCCCAATAAATTAAATAAGATAATTTCTTCTGGGTATTCCCTTACTAGAGAGGTCGCTTTATTGATTAAATCGTCATCCAGACCCCTTTGATGAAGAGCCATTAAGTTTTGTATCTCTGTTTGCGAAATTTTTTTCATATCTTTAATTAATTTTTATTGCGTCACATGGTATTAACTACATTATAAAACAGCTCTGATCAAATCGTTTATACAAATATAAAAGCATAAGCCAGCAAACCCTTACAAATTTAATATCAGGAATCCTGAGCCAATGCTAAAATATCGTTTTTAAATAATTAATAACTAGGAAATAGAATGGTCCCCTACACAACAATCGAATTAATCGGCGCTTCTTTATTCCTTATCGCAATTATTCACACCTTTTCAACTAAATACTTTGAACATTTAGCTCATGTCCACAAACGATTTTCAGGCATTCTTCATTTATTGGGAGAGGTAGAGGTTGTTTTCGGTTTTTGGGCTATGGTACTAGTGTTATTTATTTTTGGTATTGAGGGCGGTGACATAGCTGTTAATTATGTTGATACTCGAAATTTTACTGAGCCGATGTTTGTTTTTGTCATCATGGTAATTGCTGGTACTCGGCCTATTCTTGAGTTATCAAAAAAAATTGTTTTACTTATTTTCAAATTTCATTCCTTTAAATAAAGAATTAGTCATATATTTTCTACTTTTAAGTTTCGTTCCTTTATTGGGTTCATTCATTACAGAGCCTGCTGCCATGACTTTAGCTGCACTTTTGTTAAGCCAAAATTATTTTGGAAGTAAGGTAAGTCATCGTTTTAAATATGCTACCTTAGGTGTGTTATTCGTCAATATATCAATAGGTGGAACCTTGACGCCCTACGCTGCCCCTCCTATTTTAATGGTCAGCAGTACATGGAATTGGGATATTTGGTATATGTTGGAAAATTTTGGTTGGCGAGCAGGTATTGGTGTTCTTAGCAAATGCTCTTATTATTACTTTTTTATTTAAAGAGGACCTAGCGAAAGATAGTATTTAAAGATAATGCTAAATCAGACGTATCCTGCTCTTATTGATCCTGATTCATTTGTTCTTTTTGATAAATGTTGTTTATTTTGCACACCATCCATCAGTATTTATGGGAATCTTCTTGTTTTTTATTGGGTTTACCTCAGCCTACAAGCATTATCAAAATCCACTTATTATTAAGGAAGCATTACTGGTAGCTTTTTTCCTAGCCGGACTAGTTGTTTTAGGTGGAATCCAAGGTTGGTGGATAACCCCTGTCCTCTTATCTATGGATTCTAGCGCTGTTTATTATGGTGCAACTGCTCTGACTGCCCTTACAGATAACGCAGCCCTGACTTATTTAGGATCGCTTGTGGACGGACTCTCAGATGAATTCAAGCTAGCCTTAGTAAGTGGTGCTGTCACTGGTGGTGGACTGACTGTGATAGCAAATGCCCCAAACCCTGCTGGTATCTCTATTTTAAGAAAACATTTTTCTGAAAAAAATATCAGCCCGCTTGGTTTATTGATAGCCGCTATCCCACCAACACTTATTGCAATCATTGCCTTTAGGTTTTTATAGTTAGATGGAAAAATATATCTACCACAATAAAAAACTTATCAATAAGAGAAAAAAGTGGCGTCTCAGTATAGGTGATGCTGCTAAAGCATTGACTTTAAGTACTACCCAGATTAAATCATTAGAAAATAATTTAGATATCGGTTTTGCGTCACCTAAATATAAATTAATTTTATTAAAGCGCTATGCAAAGTTTCTAGATATCAAGCTCGATGACTCTTATCGAGGAAAAACCCAAATCAATTTCAAAGAAAAAGAAGATGAACTCGCATTACAAGATAATAATTCAGCCCTTCACAATAAAGTAAATTATTCTGTTTTAGCCATTATTATTTTTGGATTCATCATTTATTTATTTGATGCGGATTTACCTAAAGTCAAACGATCAAATACCAGACTTAAATGAGGTCTCTCCTGAACCTGAGACTATCTCTATTGAAACTCATAAAGAGAGAAAGTTGAAGTTGCAGATAATTTACTAAAAGTTTAGGTAGCTCAGAAAAAATTTCTGCTAATGATGATGGATATAATGAATCAGATTCACAGCTCAATGAAGAGTCTTTTGCCACAGCAGATGATGTAGTCGCTCCAACTGAACCCGATAGCCCTCCTGAAGTTGTAGCTTTTAATTCTGTTGAGGATTTTGTATGCGAAGTCGGTACCACGCCGTTGAAATCATTTTCAACAAGCAAACCCTGAAAAATCCTCATACTATTTTTATATTCATCTCTATATGATTCCCAGAAAATATGTGTAGTCGACTCTTTAGGCGCCCTAAAAGAATATGATTTTAAAAAAGGAGCTAAGCTAAGTCATCATGGTTCACCTCCTTTCAAAATCCAACTCAATCCCAATATTAGTGAGATTTATTTTGAAGGATGGAAGGTCAATCTTCAAGATAATGATTACTTCATACAACTCAATCCAACACTAGCGCCTTAGGCTCAATATTCTCATTGAGCAACCAATAATTCATCCCAAGAAGTCGTAAATGAACGGCTTTTATTTAATTGCCTCATCTGCCATTCTGGACTCAATGGCTCTGTTCCCAAGCGAACACTTTTCTTATTAAATTTATTATTAATTTTATCGACTATCTCCATAGAACTATTGCCAACGTCCGGCCAAAGATTTTTTTGTTGTATTGATTCACTGATAAGTCCCGATAATAAGACCCCACACTTTGTATATTTAATATTTGGTTTAAATATTGCTCTAAGTCCTTCTAAGGCTATGGGTGTGACTAAATTGTGATGGTTTGTTGGAAAGGCCAAGGGAATTCTAATAGCATTTGCATAATAATTATCCCTACCTTTGTGGGGGCTACTTCTAATAAATAACGTAACACTGGTAGCAAGCATTTCTTGCTGTCTTGCTTTATATGTAGCCCTAGATAAGAAAGTGGTAATGGCTTCTGAAAGCATTTCTATAGTACTTACTGGCCTACCAAAACTTCTCGACGATAAAATCTCATTTTTTTTTGGAGCTTCTGTAATAATTGGAAAGCAAATAGATCGATTTAATTCCACAACAATTCGCTCTATATTCACATTAAAGTAAAAGTTAATCTTGGCTGGGTTAGTCAATTTTAAATCTAGTACGGAATTGATATCCATCTTTTTTAATTTAGCTGATGTCTTGGCCCCCACCCCCCATACCTTACTTACATCAACATTAGCCATTATTTGGTTTATCTCATTCTCTTTCATCTTGCTAAAGTCACAAACACCCTGCCAACTATCTTGAGTCTTTGCACAGTGATTAGCGAATTTAGCTAATGTTTTTGTAGGGGCTATTCCAACACACACAGGCATACCTAGCCACCGTGATAATCTTTTCCTTATCAGACTACCAAGTACATTCAGGTTTTTCTGTCCACTTAAGTCCAAGAAACATTCGTCAATAGAATAGATTTCTTGAAGATCGGCAAAGGCTGAAAGTACCTGCATAGTACGAAAGCTCATATCAGCATAGAGCGGGTAATTTGATGAAAGGATATTTACTTTATTGTCATTTAAGAGTTTTTTAACTTTAAATAAAGGTACACCCATCTTAATACCTAATTTTTTAGCTTCGTTACTTCGGGAAATAATACAACCATCATTATTGCTTAATACAACGACGGGCTGATTTATAAGGGTTGGATTAAATAATCGTTCGCAACTAACATAAAAATTATTGATATCAATTAGCGCTATCATTATTTAAATTTTCTAACGGCGCCCGTGACTACCCCCCATAATTCAAACTGTGTATTATCGTCAATCTCAATCGGCTTATATTTTTCATTGGCTGGTAACAAACGAGGCTTCAATTTATATTTAGAAAGCGTCTTGATCGTAAAATTTCCATCAACGGAAGCTAAAACGATATCTCCTACTTTCGCCTGCATGGAACGGTCAATGATTACAATATCCCCATCATTGATACTTGCATCAATCATAGAGTCTCCTTTGATTTTCACAAAAAAAGTAGCATCACTTTTTTTAATTAAATATTCATTTAAATCTAAACGCTTTTCGACGTGATCATCTGCAGGTGAAGGAAATCCAGCAGGTACTTTATGTTCAAATAGGACAAGGGGGTTATAGGTGGTCTCTTTTAAAGCTAGACTAATTTCATCGATATTATTTATCCTGGATAAGTTGAGATATTTTTTAATATTACCTAGAGAGCTACGTGGAACTCTTATTACTTTAGTTTCTTCTCCATACAATCCACTACCAGATTTTCTTCCAGCTCCCAATCTAACACCACCTCGATTATTTTTATTCTTGACGATTTTCATTTGAATATTGTAACATTAATCAAATATATTATCGGTTAAAATTATTTACTTTTTTTATTGACAACAAAGTTCAAAGAAGGCAAAGTAGTTTTAACCTTTGCCTGTACAGCAGTAAGCGTAGGGGTGGTAGAAGACAGTGACAAAAAATAATTTATAAACAAACGGAGGTTTTATGAATAAAGGTGAATTAATCGACGCAGTAGCAGCAGCAACAGACGACACAAAAGCAGGCGCTGGACGTGCCGTTGACGCAGTAATCGAATCTATCACTGGAGCATTAAAAAAAGGTGACACTGTTACCCTAATTGGCTTTGGTACTTTTAAAACAGCTAAAAGAGCTGCTAGAACAGGGCGTAACCCTCAAACTGGTGCGGAATTAAAAATCCCAGCAAGAACAGTACCTTCTTTTAAAGCTGGAGCAGCATTAAAAAGCGCAGTAAACTAAGAATTAACTTATAGTTAAAAAAAATGCCCTTAGACGGGCATTTTTTTTACATGCCGCAATTCCGACATTTTCCTAAAACTTTGTCAAAGCCTTTAGTTTTACTCAAACCTATTACATCCTTAAAATTCGCATCTTCAACATTCGCCCCCGTTAAATCTGCGCCAGTTAAATCTGCGCCCGTTAAATCCGCTTGAATTAATTCAGCTCTATGCAAATTTGTATTTCTTAAATTAGCACCACTTAAATCACCAAAAATAAAACTCGCAATATTCAGGTCAGCATCTTCAAAGTCAGTCTCTTTAAAATTACCTCCGGCAGAATCAAACTTCATTTGTCCCATTGGCTGATTGCCAACATCCAAGCCAAAGCGCCCATTCTTTACTAAAGCTTTTGACATATTAACTTTGCCAAGGGTGCCGATCATACGTGCATTAGTTAGGTTTGCACCCATAAAGTTGGTATCACCAAAAATAGGTTGAAAGATAGTCGCCTCAATTAAAATAGCTCCAGCAAAGTTTGCCTTTTCTAGTCTGGCAAGATTTAGATAAGCTCTTTGTAAATTAGCTCCAGAAAGATTTGCATCTCTTAAATCAGCACCAAAAAAACTAGTATTAATCATTACGCAGTGAGTTAAATCTTGACCTTTAAAGTTTAAATACCCCAAATCTTTGTTAGAAAAATCACAATCCGGGTCATCTAAAATTTCATTAGCTTCAGCTTGAGAAACCTTAACTCTCTCTACATTATTTTTTTTATAAAAAGCAACCGCGCTTGAAAGAGTTTCTTGGGGGTTTTCTAAGAAAATAGATTTTGATTTTTTATTACCAAAACAGTATTTTTTACCCTCGAACGTACTATTGATATCACAATCTGTTTTGTGAAAATTGCCCTCAGCTAGGCTAGTAGTACAATATTGTTCGAGTTCAGCAGAATGAAGCGGGGAAAAAACAAATGCTAAAAGCAGTAAAAAAAAATTTATTTTCATAATAGTAACCCTCCAATTAATATATAAATTATAGACTTAATAATATATATTAGGTTTATATTTAATTTTTAGGATTATTGTTTAATGAGCACAGTTTTTATTACAGGAGCTAATAGAGGGCTCGGTTTAGAATTTGTTAAAGAATTTACAGAAAAAAAATATGAGGTGATTGCGACTTGCCGAAACTTAAATTCGTCTGATGATTTAAGTAATTTCGCTAAAATAAATTCATCGGTACAATTACTTCAGTTAGACGTAAGCAATACAAACAATATTCAAGAGTTAGCAAATCAGTTAAAAAATACGCCTATTGATATTCTTATTAATAATGCTGGGATATATCGATCAGGGAATTTTAGCTCAGTTAATAAAGACAGTTGGATAGAGAGCTTTATTACAAATACCATTGGTCCTTATGAGGTTATTGAGAACTTTTTGCCTAATTTAATGCAGGGGCATGAAAAAAAAGTTGTCTCTGTAACCAGTAAAATGGGAAGTATTGATGACAATACTAGCGGTGGCTCTTATATCTATAGGTCTAGTAAAACGGCTCTCAATAGTATGATGAGAAGTCTTACTCATGATCTAAAAAGTCATAATATTGCTACTATGACACTTCATCCTGGATGGGTAAGAACAGACATGGGTGGTCCTGGTGGCTGGATTGATGTCATTGAAAGCGTTTCAGGAATGATTCAACAAATTGAAAATTTATCAATTCAAAATACTGGACAGTATATTGATTATGCCGGCAAACTTATTAAGTGGTAATTATCAAAAAAAATGTATAAAAGGATCTAAGTTTTTATCTTCCCTAGATCAAGATTGGAATTCATTAGTATCCTCAGTTGGTCCATGTAAGCTTAATTTAAGTATTGAATTAGAACCTTATCAAGCTTTAATTAAGTCCGTGATATTTCAGCAACTACGACCGGCCTCAGCAACTGCTATTTTTAATAGATTTAAACAGAATTTTGATAATAATTTTCCTACAGAAGAAAAAATTTTAGCTTCTCCTGAAAGCAAATTAAAAGAAAGTGGACTTTCTTTTAATAAACGTAAAACAATTATCGAAATAGCAAGGCATGTACAAAAAGGGGAATTAGAAAATCGTCAAGATTTTTTGATGATGAATGATAGTCAAATTATAGAGAAACTTACAAAGATTAAAGGAATTGGTGAGTGGACAGCACAAATGCTAATGATATTTAATTTAGGAAAGCTCGATGTATTTCCTGCAGGTGATTTTGCATTAAGAAAAAATTATTCTCTTTTTAAAAGTATTGCTTCACCTCTTACCATGAGAGAGTTATCTAAAATTTCAGAAGAATGGAAGCCTTTTAGGTCAATTGCAGCATGGTATCTTTGGAGATATAGAAATATACTTAATTAAAATTTCAACTGTTTATGGGTAGATTTGATTCGACTTGCTACACCTAGAGATTTCTCAAAGGAGGATTTTGTTAACAATGTGGCAATGAGAATCACAAAGTTAACGAAGCGTATTTATTGGTGGGCCCACCAGGACTCGAACCTGGGACCAAAGGATTATGAGTCCTCTGCTCTAACCAACTGAGCTATGAGCCCGTTATTTTTAATCTTTATCTAAAAAGGTTTTAAGTCTTTCAGATCGAGTAGGATGTCTTAATTTACGAAGCGCTTTAGCCTCAATTTGCCTAATACGCTCTCTCGTTACATCAAACTGCTTACCAACCTCTTCTAATGTGTGGTCTGTATTCATCTCGATGCCAAATCTCATTCTAAGGACTTTTGCTTCTCGAGGAGTTAGACTTTCTAAAATATCAGAAGTCACATGTCTTAGATTCCCATATATAGCAGAATCAGCAGGAGTTAATGTACCCTGGTCTTCAATGAAATCTCCTAGATGTGAATCTTCATCGTCTCCGATTGGAGTTTCCATTGAGATTGGTTCTTTTGAAATTTTTAAAATTTTACGTATCTTCTCTTCAGGCATTTCCATTTTTTCTGCTAACTCTGACGGTTCTGGCTCTTCTCCAGTTTCCTGTAATATTTGTCTAGAAATACGATTCATTTTATTAATTGTTTCAATCATATGTACGGGAATTCTAATTGTTCTGGCTTGATCAGCAATTGATCTTGTAATTGCTTGTCTAATCCACCATGTCGCGTAAGTTGAAAACTTATACCCTCGTCGATACTCAAACTTATCGACTGCCTTCATTAGGCCAATATTCCCCTCTTGAATTAAATCTAAGAATTGAAGGCCTCTATTGGTATATTTTTTTGCTATTGAAATAACAAGTCTTAAGTTTGCTTCAATCATCTCTCTCTTAGCAACTTTTGCCTTGAACTCACCCTTAGTCATTTGTTTATTTATTTCTTTAAAATTCTTAATTATCAAGCCTGTTTCTTCTTCAATTTCAATAAGCTTATTCTGCTGATCAGTAATTGAATGCCTAAGCTCTTTCATTCTTTTTACATAAGGCTTATCAGCTTTTAATTCAGTCTTTAACCATTTGAGGTTAGTTGAATTCTCAGCAAAGCTTTTTATAAAATGTCCCCTTGGCATTTTTGATTCAAAAACACAGAATTCCATAATTTCTTTTTCATGGTGTCTAATGTTCTTAATAAAAATTCTAATCTTGTCACACAAAACTTCGACAAATTTTGATGAAAATCTAAAATTTACTAAGCACCTTTACTATAGAGTCTTGATGTTTTTTATACTCAGGATCGTCCATCCATTTTTTTTGTTTTCTTAAAGCTTCTAATTTATTATGTGATCTCTTTATTGAACTGAAACGTTTTAAAACTTCTTTAGTAAAGATTTTAAGGTCTTCCTCTGACATCCCACTTGCTTTACCTGTATCGTCTTGATCATCTTCATCTTCCATTCATCGTCTAGCTACGTTTCTAAAGCCGCTGCGACTTTTGCTAATTCTTTTTCAGCTTCGACATCAATCAATCCATCAACAAACTCATCAACACCTAATTCATTTTTACGAACCTTGTCAGCCATTTTCATCAAGTCGTTTATAATCCCAGGGGAAGCAGAGATTGCTTGAACCATCAACCTTAGACCCTCTTCTATTCTTTTGGCAATTTCAATTTCGCCGTCTCGCGTCAATAAATCAACAGTGCCCATTTCTCTCATATACATTCGAACTGGATCTGTTGTTCTTCCAAAATCAGAATCAACTGTCGTTAATGCTTGTTCAGCTTCCTCTGCAGCTTCCTCATCCGTAACGGGAGCGGGGGCATCTGACATTAATAAAGCTTCTGCATCAGGAGCTTCATCGTAAACCATAATTCCCATATCATTAATAATGCCAATAATTCCTTCTACCTGCTCACTTTCAGAAACTTCATCAGGAAGGTGATCATTGATTTCCGAATGTGTAAGATAGCCTCTTTCCTTACCCATTATAATGAGGGCTTTTAGCTGCATTCTGCGGTTTTCAGCTTCTTGAGGGGTGGTTTGACCTGATACAGATCTTTTAATTTTTTTACTCGGGTAACACTTTTAGTTTTTTTATCAGCGGGGTTCTTTCTAGGTCTTGCCATGGTTACCTCTAAGTAAATTTAGGAATGATATTGCAAATAAATTTGAGTGATGGATTTTATCAAAATATCTTATTTAAATCAATTACTCATTACTTCAATAAATTTAAAAATATATTAAAATTAATCACTTACCTCTTGGTGAACTCTTTTAAAAACTCTTTTTCTTCAGAGTTAATGTATCAAAACTTTTATGTTTAATCGCATCTAGTTTTGATTTATTTGAAGCCTGTAATTTTGATTGTTTAATTTTTTTTCTTACAGCAACAAATTCATCTTTTGGACTTATTTCTTCATCAAAGTTCAACGCTTGTGATTTAATTTCATCAATAAATTCATTGTCGAATCGATTACTCAAATAGTGGAAGATAGATGCTGTGTTATGGTTTTCATCAACTAATATCTTTGAAATGCATGCTTGAGCTAGTTGCTCATCTAATGACTCCCCCCAAGAGATGTCTTTATCCGATTTTTCTATTAATTTAGGATTCAAAATTAATAATATTACAAACCTTTTTACCACCGAAATTGTTTGTCTCTTTAATTGCTGCATTGGAGCTTTCAAAGTTTTTTTATTTTTAACTTTAATGAGATTATCAATCTCGTTTAATGTTAAATCCAGCAAAACAGATATTCTTTTTTTAAACAAAAAAGCTAATTTTGAGGAAGCCATTTCATCCATTATGGGTTCCACTTCGTTAAGAAATTTGACACGTCCTTCTTGGCTGGTCAAATCATTATTTTGTGTTAAATATTGAATGACATATTCTGTTAGTGGTGTTGCATTTTTTGCTAAACCTTCAAATTGCTCTTTGGAGTTTTCTCTTACATAAGAATCTGGATCATGTTGATCACTAAGAAATAAGAACTTTAATTGCACTTCATCGGTAACAGATGTCAATGAATTATTCATTGCTCTCCAGGCAGCAGATTTTCCAGCGTTATCGCCATCAAAGCAAAATATTATCTCAGGCGTATATCGCATTAATTTTTTGATGTGGAAGTTTGTTGTTGCAGTACCTAATGTTGCTACAACATTACGAATATTGTGTTGAGCTAAACTAACTACATCCATATAACCTTCAACGACAAGAACGTAACCTTTTTCTCTTATAGCCTTTCTTGCGGCAAGCAATCCATAGAGCTCATAACTTTTTTGGAATAGTGCTGTTTCTGGAGAGTTATAATACTTCGGCGTATCATTTTCATCTATAACACGACCTCCAAAGCCAACTAGTTGTCCTTTTGCATTATAAATAGGAAACATAATTCTATTTCTAAAGCGATCATATCTTTTCCCTTTGTCATTTTTTACGATAAGACCTGACTTAATTAATGCATCGTTATCATAATCTTTAAATACCTCATTTAAATTATTCCATCCTTCAGGAGCAAACCCGATAGAGAATTCTTTTGCAATTTCTCCTGTTAACCCTCTCGATTTTAAGTACTTAATTGCAAGAGGTGAGCCCTTAAGCTTTGTTTGGTAATATTTTTTAGCTAAAATTAATGCATCTTCTAGGACAAGATTTTCTTTCTTTTTTTCTGGCTTTTCATCAATCTGATTTGGGACTGTCAGGCCAGCAACTTTTGCTAATTCGTGAACCGCATCAATAAAATTAAGGCCATCATGATCTATTAGGAAACCAATAGCAGAGCCATGTGCACCACAACCAAAACAATGATAAAACTGTTTTGATGGGCTAACAGAAAATGAAGGGGTTTTTTCTTGGTGAAAAGGACAGCAAGCGACAAAATTTGCACCTGCTTTTTTTAAGGGCACCCTTTTATCAATAATATCAACAACGTCGACTCTATTTAATAATTCATTGATGAAGGATTCTGGGATCATTATAGAATATTATCTTAATAATGATGAAATGGAGATAATTAGGCGTTTGTTAATTTTTCTTTAATTTTTTGAGAGACTTCTGCCATATTCGCTCTGCCTGAAACTTTTAATTTGACTGCGCTCATCACTGTCCCCATATCTTTCATGCTTTTTGCATCTGCAGCCTTAATTGCGCTATCAATTTCTTTTTCAACATCTTCTGAGGAAAGAGGTTCGGGCATATAAGTTTGCAAAAGCTTAACTTCAAACTCTTCTTTAGCAACTAAATCATTTCTATTCGCTTTTTTAAATGCTTCAATCGAATCACGACGCTGCTTCAGCATTTTTTCGATGATATTAAGTATCATCGTATCGTCTATTTCAACACGATCATCAACTTCTTTTTGTTTAATTGAGGACTGGAGTAGCCTGATTGCATTTAACTTTTCAGAATCTTTACTGCGCATAGCATCTTGCATATCCACAGTAATTTTTTCTTTTAATGCCATGGTAGGACTAGATTAGAATAGTTTAGGAGGTAGCATTTGATTTCTGAGTCTGCGGTATTGTCTTTTTACAGCTGCAGCAGATTTACGCTTTCTGACCCATGTAGGCTTCTCGTAAAATTCTCTTGCCCTCAAATCATTTAATAGACCAGTTTTTTCAATAAGTCTTTTAAATCTTCTCAAGGCTACATCAAATGGTTCATTTTCTTTTACTTTTATTGTTGACATTAATTATCTCTTAAATATAAAGTTGTAATTTGAACAGAGTTATTAAGATATTTAACCTTAGTAAAACTGAAAGGCGTAAGTTTAATGCTAATATGCTTTTTTTTCAACTAATATCAATCAAAAAGTGATAACTTGAATCATGCTCATCTTAGGTATTGAAACATCATGTGATGAAACTGGCGTTGCAATTTATGATTCTGAAAAAGGATTATTAGGACATAAACTCTATTCACAAATCAAACTTCATGCAAAGTATGGAGGTGTAGTCCCTGAACTTGCGTCGCGTGATCACATAAATTATATAATCCCCTTAATTCATGATTTACTTAGTGATTGTAAAATTAATATTCAAAATATTGAGGCAATCGCTTACACATCTGGGCCTGGTTTATCTGGTGCGCTATTAGTTGGAAGTAGTGTGGCTGAGTCTCTTGCATGTGCATTAGGGATTAGATCTATTCCTATTCATCATCTTGAAGGCCATTTACTGGCACCTATGCTCGAAGATAGAAAGCCTAAATTTCCCTTTATTGCCTTACTAGTTTCTGGCGGCCACTCACAATTAATACATGTGAAAGAACTGGGTAGCTATAAAATTATAGGTGATACCCTTGATGATGCTGCGGGGGAAGCCTTTGATAAAACAGCTCAACTTTTGGGTTTAGGCTACCCTGGTGGAGCTGCTCTATCAAAATTAGCCGAAAAGGGATTAAAACATTTTGAATTACCAAGGCCACTCTTGCATTCAAATGGTCTTGATTTTAGTTTTAGTGGTCTCAAAACAGCTGTTTTATACCTAGTTAGAAAACAAAAAAAATTAACAAAAGAAATAAAAGCTGACATCGCATACGCGTTTGAGGATTCAATTACAGATGTTTTAGTGAAAAAGACAATCCAAGCATTAAAACAAGAAGGCTTAAAAAGAGTAATTATTTCTGGAGGAGTTGGGGCGAATAAAACTTTAAGAAAGAAAATCATAGCCGAATGTAACCAAAACGAATTTGAGTACTTTTTTCCCGATTTAACTTTTTGTACGGATAACGGTGCAATGATTGCACTTGCTGGGTCACTTAGATTAAATATGCCTCCTAAAGAAAATTATTCATTTTCAGTTAAACCTAGATGGAAGCTCACTGAAATTTAACTATTTTTTAAATTTTAATTCCGTACCAGATAGTAATTTTTTAATATTTGCCTGGTGCTTGAAAAGAATTATTATTGTGATGAACGTGAAAGCAATACAGTATAAAGATTGATCCCTCAATATAAAGATTGCAATGATAGGAGCTGAAATGGCTGCCACAATTGCTGCTAATGAGGAGTAACGCCAAATACCAAAAACTAATAGCCAAATACTAGCTACGATTAGAGCTAATTTAAAATTTAAAGCAATTAAAATTCCTATTGCTGTTGCAACTCCCTTACCGCCACGAAATTTATAAAAAATAGGATAAATATGTCCAATTAAAACTGCCAGTGCGACGCATACAATTATTAAATCATTGAAGCCTAAATATTCTGCAATAGCCAAAACTAATATAGCTTTTAATAAGTCTCCCAATAAAGTAAAAATCGCTGCTTTTTTATTTCCGCTTCTCATCACATTAGTAGCACCAGGATTTTTTGATCCTATTGTTCTTGGGTCAGGTAAGTTAAAAATTTGACTGACAATAATTCCAGAGGAAACAGAACCCACTAAATAAGCAAACAAGATTATTAATAACTGATTTATCATATAAACTATTATATTTCAAAAATCATAATCCATTAATGACTAACCATATTTTTCTTCAAAAACTAAAGGTAAATACTAAGATAGGTTACTTTGAATGGGAAAGAGCTACCGAACAAGAATTAATTATTGATATAGATATAGAGCTGAGTGGTAATCAAATTTTTGACTCGGATGATATATCAAAAACAGTTGATTATGCGCAAGTTAGGGAATCTATAGTGACAATAGCAAATAATCATAAATTTCATCTTTTAGAACCATTTGGTGAGGCAATTATTAAGAAACTCAAACATGATTTTCCATTCAAGAAGATTAGACTTAGAATAGCAAAACAGAAAATACTTCCTGATGCTGATCAAGTTGGCATTATTCTTGAGCGCTAATTACCCTCTTGGATGATGAGACTTATGAATTGCTTTTAATCTCTCTCGTGCTACATGAGTATATATTTGTGTTGTAGAAATATCGCTATGACCTAACAACATTTGAACTACTCTTAAATCTGCCCCATGATTTATTAAGTGAGTAGCAAATGCATGTCGCAAGATGTGTGGAGAAATAGATTGTTTAATATTAGCAATAATAGAATATTTTTTTAATGAGTGCCAAAAAGTTTGTCGAGTCATAGACTGCCCATGGTGAGTTACAAATAAATATTTTGATTTTTTATTTTTTAAAATATTTTCCCTTGCTGATGAAAGATATCTCTGAATATGATCCATTGCTTCCTCACCCATAGGAACCAAACGAGTTTTATCTCCTTTACCAGTAACTCGAATAACGCCATCAACAAGATTTAACTCTGTTAATTGAATATTAACCAGCTCAGTCACCCTAAGTCCACAGGCATATAAAAGTTCAATCATAGCCTTATCTCTCAACCCAATATCGATATTGACATCAGGAGCATCTCAATAAACTTTCTACCTCATCCTCACTTAAGCTTTTAGGTAGTGACTTTGGAATTTTTGGTTTTTGTATTTGCAAGGTGGGATCACTAGTTATCTTTTTCTCTCGATATAGAAACCTATAAAACCTTCTCAAAGTTGAAAGCAGTCTTGAAATACTTCTGGCTTTTGAAAATGGGAACTTGAATGACAGATATTGTTGAATATCTGATCTAGTAACACTTTCTAAATCTAATGTTTTATTTTTATTTAGCCAATCAATAAAATTATACAAATCAAATCTATAACTATTTAGCGTATTCTTTGATAAGCCATCCTCAAGCCATAAATGATCAATAAATTCATCAATTAAGACATTCTTTTTTTTATCTGGTTTATCGAGCAATGAATTTCTTCCTTGTATCCTTTAACGTCAATTTTACTTAAACCTATCTAATTAGAATACTTTATTACGGAACAAAAAAAAGCCCCTTTAGGGGCTTTTTGAGAGAATAGTTTTTTTATAACTATGCTTTATCTTCTGACGGAGCACTTTCATCTACTTTTGCTTCGGTTTCGACTTTATCTTCTGACGGAGCACTTTCATCTACTTTTGCTTCGGTTTCGACTTTATCTTCTTGTGGAAGGTCTACTTCAGGGATAGCTTCAAACTCATTATCACTCTCGCGAGCCTTTAGCGTTCGCTAATTCTTGCAGATTTACCTGAACGATCTCTGAGATAAAATAATTTTGCCCTTCTTACATCACCTCTTCTAACAACTTTAATATTATCAATCAAAGGTGAGTGAAGCTGAAAGGTTCTTTCAATCCCTTCACCAGAAGAAATCTTTCTAACAATAAATGATGAATTTAGACCTCTGTTTCTTCGTGCGATTACAACACCTTCAAATATCTGTATACGTTTTCGATTTCCTTCAACCACCTTAACACCAACAGCTACTGTATCTCCTACATCAAATTTTGGGATTGATTTTCCAAGTTTGGCAATCTCTTCATTTTCAAGTGTTTTAATTATATCTACCATAAACCTTTTTCCTTTTTATTATTTAGCCTTGTTCCTGCTCTTGTTCGATTTCTTTAAGCAGCCGAGACTCTTCTTTTGTAAGTGATTTATTAATTAATAAATCGGGTCTTTTTAACTTCGTTTCTTTAAGTGACTCTTTTAATCTCCAAATTCTAATTTTTTCATGATCACCAGACAATAAAATATCTGGTACCTTCAATCCTCTTACTGACTCGGGCCTTGTAAAGCTGGGGTGGTCAAGCAATCCATTTACAAAGGAGTCTTGATTTACTGACTCTATATCATTTAATACCCCAGGGATTTGCCTAATCAATGCGTCCATTAATAACATTGCCGGAAATTCTCCCCCACTTGTAACAAAATCTCCAATCGAAATCTCTTCATCAATCCATTTATTTAGACGCTCATCTACGCCTTCATATCTGCTAGCTATCAATATTAATCCTTCTTCATTCGATAGCTCTTTTACTTTTTCATGTTTTAATCTAGAGCCTTTAGGTGTTAAATGGATTACCTTACGCTTTTTATACCTAAACTTTTTTCTTTAGCTCTTGCTGATTCAATTGATTTAATCAAAGGGTCAGCCATCATTACCATTCCTGGACCACCACCATAAGCTCTATCATCTACGGTCTTATGGGTATCTGTTGCAAAATTTCTAGGATTTATAAAATTAATATCAACAAATCTTTCTTTAAATCCCCTACCAACAACACCAAAATTAGTTAATGCCCCGAACATTTCAGGCATTAGCGTTACTAAATCTATTAAAAATATTTTAGAAGCTTTCATCCCAATCAACAATTATCTGTTGTTGCTTCAATTCTATTTTTTTAACAGTCATTTTTGTGTAGGGAATTAATCTTTTTTTTTCTCCCTCAACAACAAGAACATCATTTGCGCCTGTTTCTATAAACCCTGTTAATTTTCCAAATAATAATCCATCGTATTATGGACTTCGCATCCAATTAAATCATCCCAATAAAATTTATTATCAGTTAACTTTGGTAGAGAATTTTTTAAAACGCCTACCCAATAATTCCTATATCCGTCTGCTACTGTTCTATCATTAATACCTTCAAACTTTACCATCATTCTATTTTGACTAACTTTGATGCTTTCAACAGATAAACTAGACCAATTTTTCTCATCAGATGATATAAACCATTGTTTATAATTTTCTAATGTTTCAACTAATTCTGTGAAGACTTTTACTTTAATCCAACCTTTTATTCCAAAGGATCCAACCAGCTGCCCCATTACTAAATAATCTTCTTTCATAAAAAAGATTACATCAATTTAATTATTTATCATCAGCCTCTTTTGGAGCCTCTTCCTTAGGAGCTTCTTCTTTTGGAGCTGCGGCTTCTTCTTTTGGAGCCTCTTCCTTAGGAGCTTCTTCTTTTGGAGCTGCGGCTTCTTCTTTTGGAGCCTCTTCCTTAGGAGCTTCTTCTTTTGGAGCTGCGGCTTCTTCTTTTGGAGCCTCTTCCTTGGAGCTTCTTCTTTTGGAGCTGCGGCTTCTTCTTTTGGAGCCTCTTCCTCAGCTGATACTGCCTCTTCTACTTTAGCTGCTTTGTCAGCGGCTTTCTTATTTTTTCTTGCCAATGCTTTAGCTTCATCTTTCTTTTTCATGGCAACAAGTCCATCAGGACCTTTTGCATTTAACTTTACTATTCTATTAACAGTCTCAGAAAGTTGCGCGCCGTTTGATTGCCAATATTCAATTCTTTCAGACTCTAACCTAAGCGTTTCAGACCCTTCTCTAGCACTAGGATTATAAAAACCTACCCGCTCAATAAATCTTCCATCTCTTTTTTTGCTTGACTCAGCAACTACAACATTAAAGTAAGGTCTTTTTTTGGATCCACCTCTTGAAAGTCTAATAACTACCATAATCGAAATCTCTTTATTTAATTTATTTACAGAAAGGCGGAAATTTTACGCTATTTTAGCTATATTTGGCAAATTAAATTATTGATTTTTTATAAATATTTCGTTGGGTCAGGAAGACCTGCATTTTCAAACCCAGCCTTTCTCAAACGACAAGAATCACATTTACCACATGCCAAACCTTCAGAACTTACCTGGTAGCATGAAATTGTAAGAGAATAATCAACACCCAACTCAATTCCTTTAAGAATAATTTCTTTTTTTGAAAGCTTAATTAATGGAGTATGTATTTTTACTAAATCTCCCTCAACCGCTTTTTTTGTTGCTAAATTCGCCATTTTTTGAAAACTACTGATGTATTCTTCTCTACAGTCAGGATAGCCTGAGTAATCTACAGCGTTCACACCAATAAATATATCGGTACAGTCTATTGACTCTGCCCAAGCCATAGCAAGTGACATCATAATAGTATTTCTTGCAGGCACATAAGTAATAGGTATACCGGTGGATAAATTTTCAGGGATACTAAGAGAATTATTCGTTAGTGCCGAATTATTTAACCAACTTAAATCAATTTCAACTTCTTTTAAATCCTTAACAGAAAAATATTTTGCAATTTTTTTTGCCGCTATTAATTCATAGTTATGACGTTGATGATAATTTATACTTAGTGCATAACAATCATAATTATTTTCTTTCGCGATTGCTAAAGTTGTCGCTGAATCTAGACCTCCAGATAACAATATTATCGCCTTCTTAGACACCTTTTTTTTCTCCCCAAATTATTTTATGTAGTTGCACCTGAAATCTAACAGTTAGATTATCCTCTAGAATCCACTCTGATAGATTCTCATAAGATAAATTTTCGTACACAGGTGAAAAAATTATTGGTGCTTTATCAATTAAATTTTCTTCTTTAATAAATGTTTTTGCCCATTCATAGTCTTCTCTACTTGAGAGAACAAATTTTATTTCGTCCTTATTATTTATTAAAGCAAGATTTTTTCTATCGTTTTTTAAGTGCTCGCCAGAATCTGGCGTTTTGATATCAAGAATAACTTTTGTCCTTTCATCAATACCTTCAATACTTAAAGCCCCTCCAGTCTCTAGTGAAACCTGATAATCATTATCACAAAGTTTTTTTAAAAGCTCCCAACAAGGCTTTTGAGCAAGAGGCTCACCCCCTGTCACTGTTACATATTTAGTTTTATATTGAGAAATATCTTTAAGTATTTCATCAAGTGACATATTTTTTCCACCATGGAAGGCGTAAGCAGTATCACAATATTTACACCTCATTGGGCACCCAGTTAAACGAATAAATATAGTGGGGAAACCTATACGCGAGCTTTCCCCCTGAAGTGAAAAGAAAATTTCGTTTATTTTAAGAGAGGTCACTTGATTAAAACCCAGAATTTATAATTTAATTGATTCTAAATCCTTAAGTCTCTTTTTAGCACTCAGAATAATATCAGCATTTGGATATTTTTTTATCAAAGTTCTAAGGGTTTGTTTTGCTTTTGTGATTCTTGTTAATTGGATTTGAGAGTTTGATACTTGGTATAAGCTGTTGGGTGCTATCGGATTATCAGGGTACTCCAAAACTATTTTATTAAATGTATTGATTGCTGCTTTATAGTTTCTTAATGCAAATTGTGTATATCCTAAATTATACTTAGCCTCAGGTAATAATTCTGAACTAGGATAGTTAACAACAAATTTATCAAGCGCGTCAAAGGCTTCTTTGTATTTGGTAGCTGTTATAAGCTTTTTCGCATCTTCAAATTCCTGATATTCTATATTTTTATCCACTAGTGGTGGGAGATCAGCTGCCTGCGGAATTGGTTCAGGAGCGATTTCAGGAAGTACTTCTTCTTCTTGAATAAGAAGGTTATTTTGAGATAAGGGTTCGTTGGTTGGCGCAGAATCAGATGAGTTTACGTTATTTTCTATTTTCAGCGCACTATCTTCAATTTTTTGTAGACGCTCATTTAATTCTTTATATAAAACTTTTTGGCGCTCTTCTGATGTTTGTAATGCATAAGTTAAGACTTCAACTTCACCTCTTAACTTAGAAAGGTCATCAAAAAGGGTATTTATTCGTTCGGAAAGGCTATTTATTAACTTCGGATCTACCTTGTTACTTTTCTCGAAATTTGTAAATTTTTCTTTTATTTCAAACTCAATTGAGCTTTGAAGCGCATTGAGTTGGTCTTGTATTTCATTTAATTTTTTTCTTGCTCCCTCATCCTCAAATAATGCGTAAACAGAATTTGAGAGCAATAAAAGACCAACCCATAAATAGCGTTTCATTCAGTACTTTTACTCTACTGTGTAGACAATGTCTGCTCGTCTATCTTCTCCACATGAGTTTTGTTCAACACAATCTAAGTTAGCATATTCTTTACCATAGCTTACTGTTTCGATTTGAGAATCATCCACTCCAAATGAATTAAGTGCTTCTTTTACAGCAACAGCTCTTTTTTGTCCAAGAGATAGATTATATTCATGAGAGCCACGGTAATCTGTATTCCCTTGGATTTTCATATTAGCTGCAGGTGTTTCATTTAAGTATTTAGCATGCGCTTGAATAACTTCCATATATTCTTGCTTAACTACGATACTTATTAAAGTCAAAGTAAATACCTCTTTTATCTTTTGCTAAAAGTGGATTTCCTCTTAATTCTAGAAGATTTAAATCGGTGATGTATATGCTGTTCCTTGATTATCATCAGCTTGCATTGACTGTAATTCTGGTTGTGGTGGATTTAATGGTTGTGACTCTTGAAGCTCTGTCGAAGCTACAGCCAGCAAGTAGTGAGCCTAAAAGTGCTGTTAATAATATTGATTTTTTCACCTTTTTTCCCCTTTTTTTATATATTTAATTTTTAATTGGTCCCCAAGCAGGTTCTTGAACTTGTCTGCTGCCTAATGGCAAGGGATCAATTTTTAACCCATTTATTGATACTGTACCAATTTTTGTGGTTTTTCCATAGTTTTTATAAACAAATAATACCATATGTCCGTTTGGAGCAAAAACTGGTGCCTCATCTAAGGGCCTTTTGTTAACTTGAGTACTTGGTTAGATTGAAGATTTTGAAGAGCCACTTTAAATTTACCCTGATCCTGAGTTAAGTACAAAAGTAGTTTTCCATCATAAGATAAGCTCGGATATAAATTATATTTTCCTTCGAAAGTCACTCGACTTACTTCAGATGACTCAAGATTAAACTTATATATTTGAGGTCCACCCCCCTGATTTGAGGTGTAATAAATTTCTTTTCCATCAGGTGACCATGATGGCTCAGTAGTAATTGACCTTGATCGAATTAACCTCTTAACATCAGAACCGTCTGCATTAATCAAATAAATTTGTGAATTTGTGCTGTATGTCAAAACAATAGCTAATCTTTTTCCATCAGGTGACCAAGCAGGTGCGCTATTGTTACCTTTAAAATTTGCGAGAAGCTTTCTTTTACCCGTTGCAATTTCCTGAATATAAATAACTGGCTTTTCTTTTTCAAAAGAAACATAAGCAATCTTTTTTCCATCGGGAGACCACCTTGGTGAAATAATTGGCATTTTTGAATCTAATAAAGTTGTAATGTTGTAGCCATCATAATCAGCAATATTGAGTTTAAATTTTTGATTATTATATTTTTCAACAAAAGCAATTTTTGTATGGAAAACACCCTTACTACCTGTCAATCTTTCATAAACCTTATCTGATACTTTGTGTCCAATAGCGCGAATTTGATTGTTTTTACCTACATACTCACCACTTAATATTGTTTGTTGTTTATAAATATCAATAAGGCTCCAACTAACTTTAATTTTTTCTTTTTGAACAAAATCAATCCTACCGATGATTAAAAACTGTGCCTCTAAACTCTTCCACTGTGAAAAATTTACCTCTTTATCGCTATTGGGGAGGCAGCTACTCCACGAGTATCAAGTGGATAAAATAAGCCTGATCTTCCTAAATCACCTTTGATGACTGAGTTGATTTTGCCAATATCTTTTTGTGCTCCAAAACTTTTGAATGGCATCACTGCAATTGGAATTTGGCTAGCCTTACCACCCAAAATTTCAATTACTTCAAGCGCATGAATAACGCTTGATGAAAAAAATAAAAATCCAGCAAAAATAATGTGTAAAAACTTATTCATTTAATCTATTCGACTCCGTTTGGATGAAATTTCAACTCTAAATTTTTCAATTTACTAAATAAACCACTATCTTTTGGAAGAGGGAGTGGTTGTGACTGGATAATTGCTCTTTCAACAGCATCATCACAACTTTTTATTTTACTCGATTTGGTCATTTTAGGTTGTCCAAGTAACTCACCTGTCGGCATTAAACTTATTCTAAATTCTAAAGTAATATAATCCAACCCACATAGTTGTTGATTTACATTTTGTTGAATTTTTTGTTGAATAAGAAGTTTATACTTATTCAATTCACCAGTATTTACTCCTCCCTTGACTTCATTTTCGCCTTCAAGAGCAGGTTTTTTTTGTTGCTTTAGTTCACTTTCTCTTAATTCAGCCTGCATCTTTTCTATCTTTTGTTGTTCATGATCTGTTGTTGTAAGCGCTCCACTTTTTCCTTTTCAAGCATTTCTTTTTTTAATTTGTCTATTTTTTCTTGTTTTAATACCTTTTTTTTAAGCTCTTTAATTGCCTTTTGTTTTTTTAATTTTTTTGCTTTTTTCTTTCAGCAGCTTTCTTTTTCTTTAATTTAATATCTGCTTCCTTTTGAGCCTTTGCTTTTGCTTTTGCTTCAGCAGATTTCTGAGCTTAGTATTTTGTTTTTGTTTAATTTTTTTCTTAGGGGTTGCTTGAGTTTTATTTATTTTTTTTTGACCGGAACACTATCCCAGAGCTCTACCTCGCCATAGTATGGTGTTTTTGTTTGCCATCCGACAGAAAAAATCATAACTAAAAAAAGTGCTAGGTGAATTGCGAATGAAAATAAATTAGCCTGCAATTCATCATTATTTTCCAACTTTAAAAATTTCATTTAATTATTCAGGTTTAAGTAGTAAACCTACTTTGTTAAATTCATTTTGCTTTAATAAGTCCATTAGTGAAATTACTGCGCCATATTTAACTTTCTCATCTGCAGCGATAACAATAGATTGAGCTGGATCTTTCTCTAATTTCTGTTTCAACAGAACTAATAATGAATCTTTTTTGTATGACTTGCCATTGACTTCAATTTTTGAATTTTTTTTAATGGATATTACGATTGGATTACTTTTTTGCTTCAAAGACTGTCCCACTTTTGGTAGCTCAACAACGCCTGGATTTGTCATGGGTGCTGTGACCATAAAAATAACTAATAAAACTAACATTACATCAATGTATGGCACCACATTGATTTGATCCATCATCCTTCTTTTTCTCATGAAACTATCCTTTACGATCCATGATGTTGATAAATTCCTCCATAAAACTTTCATACCTAATTGAAATTCTATCGACTTTAGAGGCAAACTTGTTGTATGCGATGACTGCAGGTATTGCTGCAAATAATCCAATTGCTGTCGCAATTAATGCTTCTGCAATCCCCGGGGCGACTTGAGCTAAAGAGGCTTGTGCAACATTTGCTAGCCCAATAAATGCATTCATAATTCCCCAAACTGTTCCAAAAAGACCTATATAGGGGCTGACTGATCCAACGGATGCCAAAAATGGTAAATGTCTGTCTAGTGTATCAACCTCTCTGTTATATGTCGCACTCATTGCTCTCCTGACACTTTCAACGCTTTTTTTATCAAGAGCACCTGTATTTTTATTTGACATATACTCTTTATAACCAGCTTTAAATATGACAGGTAATCCAAGTATGTCTTTTGGTGGTTTGACACTAACTGACTCGTATAGGTTACTTAAGCTGCCGCCTGACCAAAAAATTTTCTCAAAATCATCCGTATTTTGCTCTGCCATTTTTAACGTTTTAATCTTAAGATAAATAATTTTCCAGGAAGCCATAGATGCAATTACTAAGATAAGCATGACAGCTTGAACAGGGAGACTTGCATCCCAGATTAATGAAAAAAAGGATAAGTCACTACCAATAGTCATAATATCTCCATTTGTTGTTTTATTAATTTTGGGATTCTTTGGGGTTTAAAAGTCTCAGAATGTATACACGCAATGCTTACTTTGGCTGAAGTATAAAGTCTGAATTCTTCATTATATTTTGAGTTAAATCTACCTTGATGCGCCAATATTATCTAGAGAAGTTTCAATGTCAAGTTCATCGTTAAAGCTTGCTGCTTTTTTATAATCTATATTAACTTTGGCTACCACAAACATTATTTTATCCTTTTTTTTCAAGTCTGCTTGGTTTAAATCAAGACTTCTAAGCCATTCTGTCCTTGCACGTTCCATAAACTTTAGATAATTTGAGTGATAAACAACACCCCCACTGTCTGTATCTTCAAAGTAAATTCTTACACTCCATTTAAATGGTAAATGGCTTACCATAAGTTCTCATTATTATTATTTTTAGGCATCGTAATTCCAAAATGTTTATACGTTTGTGGTGTCGCCACTCTTCCTCTTGGCGTTCTCATCAAGAAACCCTGCTGAATAAGATAAGGCTCTATCACATCCTCTATTGTCTCTTTTTCTTCTCCAATAGCAGCAGCTAAATTATCTAAACCCACAGGCCCTCCAGAAAACTTTTCAATAATCGCCTTTAAAAAAGTACGGTCCATAAAATCTAACCCAATTAAATCAACATCTAACATTTTTAATGCTTGGTTAGCTATTTTTTCTTGATTTCACCCTCTGCTTTAATATCTGCATAATCCCTTACTCTTCTGAGCAATCTATTCGAGATTCTAGGCGTTCCTCGAGAGCGTTTTGCTAACTCTGAAGAGCCTTTTTTATCAATAGTTGTTTCAAGTAGCCCAGCACTTCTTAAAACAATTTTAGCTAACTCATCATTTGTATAAAATTCAAGACGAGAAACAATCCCGAATCTATCACGAAGAGGATTAGTTAACATTCCAGCTCTTGTTGTCGCCCCAATCAGGGTAAATGGAGGTAATTCTAATTTAACAGACCTTGCAGAAGGGCCCTCACCAATCATAATATCTAATCGATAGTCTTCCATTGCTGGGTAAAGAATCTCTTCTATAACAGGAGAAATACGATGTATTTCATCTATAAACAGAACATCATTAGCTTCTAGATTTGATAATAATGCCGCTAAGTCACCTGTTTTCTCTAAGAACAGGACCTGAAGTTTGTTTAAGATTCACACCCATCTCATTTGCAATAATATGTGCTAAGTTCGTTTTTCCTAGTCCAGGAGGCCCAAATAAAAGAAGGTGGTCTAGGGGTTCTTTTCTTTTTTTTGCAGCTCCAATGAAGATTTCTAATTGTTCTCTTATTTTCTCTTGACCAACGTAATCTACTAACTCTTTAGGCCTTAATGCGCGCTCAAAATTTTCTTCCTCACCGCTTACAGCTTCACTATTTTTAAACTGATCAGGTTCAATCATTTTTTACCTATTTTAATAATTTAATTTGATAATAATTTTAAAGCCTGTTTGATCCCATCATTTACTGAGACATTTTCATCTAAATCTTTTGTTACAGTTAATATATCTTTCTGATTATATCCCAGAGCCAATAAAGCATTTTGAATGTCACTTAACTCAGATGATCCTTGATTTTTTGAAGCCGCAAACTCTGTATCTGAGAATTTATCTTTAAGTTCCAAAATTAATCTTTCCGCTGTTTTTTTCCCAACACCAGGTATCTTTGTTAATGAATTTACATCTTGGGTTTGAATCGAATGCGTCAACTCATTGACTGTCATTCCACCTAAAATTGATAATGATGCTTTTGCACCAATACCATTAACTTTTAGCAATTTTCTAAAGATAATCCTTTCTTGATCTGTTGCGAAACCAAATAATAATTGTGCGTCTTCTCTTACAAGAAAATGTGTCAGCAACACTACTTCGCTTCCAACTTCTGGCAAATCATAAAAGGTTGTCATCGGGACCTCTATTTCATAACCTACGCCATTACAGTCAATTAAGATATGTGGGGGAATTTTTTCTAAAATTTTACCTTGAATACGTCCAATCATATTATTCTGCCTGATTTCATTCGGTTACCTACCCCTAGCCTTCCAAGTGAATCACTAATATTAGCATGACAAATAGCACAAGCGAGTGCATCTCCTGAATCTGGTCCAGGAAGTGAAGGTAACTTTAGTAACCTTTGAACCATAGTCTGAACTTGAAGTTTATCTGCATGGCCATTCCCTACTACAGATTTTTTGATTTGTAGGGCTGTATACTCGAAAATATTAATGTCTTTAGATACAGTTGCTGCTATTGCAGCACCTCGAGCCTGACCAAGTAAAAGCGTAGACTGAGGGTTAGTATTTACGAACACTTTTTCAATTGCAACAATACTAGGGCTAAACTTTTCAATCACCTCATCAATCCCTTGAACTATAATTTTAATCCTTGCGGCTAAATCAAGATCTTGTTTAGTCGTTTTGATTGTTCCACTTGATTCATATATAAAATTTTGTTTTTCCTGATGAATAACACCATAGCCAGTGACTCTTAAACCTGGATCAATGCCTAAGATCGTAATCAAGGATCAGTTATTCTTCAAAATTTGCATTAGTATAAACTTCCTGAACATCATCTAAATCTTCTAAAATATCCAATATTTTTTGCATCTTCAAAGCATCATCGCCTTTTAAATTTATTTCATTTTCTGCTTTCATTGTTAGCTCAGCCAATTCTTTTTTAAAGCCTAATTTTTCAAGCCCTTCATTTATTTTAGTAAAATCATTGGGAACAGTAATAATTTCTACACTTTTGTCATCATTAATAATCACATCATCAGCACCTAAATTAATTGCTTCATCCATCAGTACTTCACTATCATCTATAGGAGCAAAGAAGATGCTGCCACAATGCTTAAATAAAAATGAAACACATCCATCAGTACCTAAGTTACCTCCATTTTTTGATAAAGCATGTCTCACATCAGCTACCGCACGCACTTTATTATCTGATAGGCAATCAATAATAATTGCTACTCCACTGATACCATAACCCTCATATCTTATCTCTTCATAATTAACACCTTCCAATTCTCCAGTTCCTCTTTTTATTGCCCTTGTAATATTTTCGGCAGGCATACTTTGTTCTTTAGCCGCCGTTACTGCAGATCTTAATCTGGGATTAAAATTTATATCTCCTCCACTCATTCTTGCAGCAACAGTAATCTCCTTTACTAATTTAGTAAAAATTTTTCCTCTCTTAGCATCTTGCCTTCCTTTGCGATGTTGAATATTTGCCCACTTTGAATGCCCTGCCATACTTAATCCTAACTAAATATTTTATTAGATGTAGTTTAGCAGTAAATATAGTGCTCTTTGTTAGTAGATTTATTCTAATTAAATAAGTTAAGTCGTTTTGCTTAAAGTTAAAAATTTAGTTATGCTAATTTTTTAACTTTGTTGAAATACATTTTAATGAAAACATTAAAGCAAGTAATTGATACAAAAAATATTAAAGAGCTACTGACAATATCTCCGAATCAAACGGTTTTAGAAGCACTAATAGTTATGGCGGAATATAAAATTGGTGCCTTGTTAGTGACAGACAAAGAAAAGATGGTAGGAATCGTTTCCGAAAGAGATTATGCTCGTGAAATCATTCTCCACAAAAAATCGTCAAACGAAACGCTAGTTAAAGACATTATGACCAAAAAAGTTTTATTCTTAGACCCATCGGACTCATTTGAAAAAGGCTTAGAAATTATGACAGAAAAAAAAGTTCGTCATATTCCAATCCTTAAAGGAAATAAAATTATTGGGATGGTTTCTCAAGGAGATCTTGTGAAAGAAATGATTAGCCACCAAAAAGATTTAATCAGTCAACTAGAAATTTTTATTCAAAATTAAACTACTCACCGATTATTTTAACTAAGGCTCTTTTCTTTCTTCTTCCGTCAAATTCACCATAGAAGATTTGTTCCCATGGACCAAAATCTAGCTTTCCTTCTGTAATGGCAACAACTACCTCTCTGCCCATTACCTGTCTTTTAATATGTGCATCCGCATTATCTTCACCAGTAT
Source organism: Methylophilales bacterium BACL14 MAG-120910-bin43 (assembly GCA_905181685.1). Classification (GTDB taxonomy): domain Bacteria; phylum Pseudomonadota; class Gammaproteobacteria; order Burkholderiales; family Methylophilaceae; genus BACL14. Next base: position 57,445 of record CAJIYK010000001.1, read on the forward strand.
CATTATGTCTATAATGATTCAAAGGCTCATGGGGGGCTAATTCCTCAAGCCATTTTTTATAGTCATGATGTAAGCCTGACTCGTCGTCGTTAATAAAAACACTCGCCGTAATATGCATTGCATTAACTAATACAAGCCCTTCTTGAATTCCACTTTCAGCTAAACATGAATTTACCTCTGGGGTAATATTAGTAAAGTGCATTCTTTCTGGTGCATTAAACCACAATTCCTTTTTATAACTTTTCATATCAACCTCTCTTTAAGATTTATCTAAAAAAATTAATTCAATCCCGTTGCCAGCAGGATCTTTAAAAAATAACTGTTCAATATTAATTTCAGGTATGTATCTCTCTTTAAAAATAATATTATTTCTTGCAAGATTTCTGTAAAAAAAACTTTATCACTAGCAGAAAATGAAACGTGGTCTAGCGTTGAATTTACATTTGTTAAGTTTTTAACGTTGTCTTTTGAAGAACTGAGATGAAGCACATCTTTCTCTTTTGCATAAAGCCAATATCCTTTGCTTTTAAAAGGAGGTCGATGGCCTAACTTCAATCCTACGATATTAATATAGAAGTCTTTTAGAGTCTCAATCATCTTTTCATCTGAACGAAGATTGTAATGATCAATACCGTTAATCATTTTTTTGAGAAGCTGTTAACCTTTTTTTAATATGGAGCTCTCTTAACTGTTTGTCATCTACTTCATTTGGCGCGTTTGTTAATAAACACTGTGCTTTTTGAGTTTTTGGAAAAGCAATCACATCTCTAATTGAATCAGCACCTGCCAAAAGTGTCACGATTCTATCGACTCCAAAAGCTATTCCACCATGAGGGGGTGCGCCATATTGAAGTGCTTCTAATAAAAAACCAAATTTTTCCTGTGCTTCATCCTTAGAGATATTTAAAGCCTTAAACACCTTTGATTGAACATCGCTCTTATGGATACGTATAGAGCCGCCTCCAACTTCAGAGCCATTAATAACCATGTCATATGCTTTTGATAAGCATTTACCTGGATCTGAATCAAGAAGATCCTCATGTCCATCTTTTGGTGCAGTGAAAGGGTGGTGCAGGGCATTCCACCTTTTATTCTCTTCGTCAAAATCAAACATGGGGAAATCAACTATCCATAAAGGTGCCCAAACTAAATCATTTACAAGACCTTTGTCATGTCCAATTTTTTCTCTCAACGCACCTAATGCCTCATTAACAACTTTCTCTTTATCAGCGCCAAAGAAAATCAAATCTCCATTGGATGCTTTAGTTTTATCCATGATTGCTTTTAATGCATCAGGATTAATATTTTTTACAATTGGACTCTGAAGACCCTTTTCATCAAGCTGTGAAACATCATTGACCTTAATATAGGCTAAACCTTTAGCGCCATAAATCTTTACAAATTCGGTATATGCATCTATCTCAGATCTTGAAAGCTCTGATCCACCTGGTATTTTAAGGGCAGCCACTCTACCATTTGTCATATTTGCTGCTGAGGAAAATACTTTAAACTCAACCTTCTTGAGCTCTTCAGTTAAATCAACAAGTTCAAGAGTGACTCTTAAGTCAGGCTTATCGGAGCCATACTTATTCATTGCTTCAGCATAAGTAAGCTGAGGGAAAGTTTTTGGAAGCTTTATATCCATGGTGTCTGAAAACATTTGACGAATCATGCCTTCATTAATCTGCATTATTTCTTTTTCATTCGAAAAAGAAAGCTCAATGTCTAACTGAGTAAATTCTGGCTGTCTATCGGCTCTCAAGTCTTCATCACGAAAGCATTTAGCAATTTGAAAGTATCTATCAAACCCAGAAATCATTAACATTTGTTTAAATAATTGAGGGGATTGAGGCAATGCAAAAAATTCACCTTGGTGGACTCTTGAAGGCACTAAATAATCTCTAGCTCCCTCTGGGGTACTCCTTGTTAAGATTGGGTTTCGATCTCCATAAAATCATTTTTATCAAGATAAGTTCTAAAATTTTTGGAAATATCGTATCTCAGGCGAAGATTCTTTTGCATCACATCTCTTCGAAGATCAATAAAACGGCTTTCTAACCTAACTGACTCTGAAATTGTTTCATCATCAAGCATAAAAGGTGGGGTTAGAGAAGGATTAAGGATTGTAACTTCCGATGCTAGCATTTCAACTTCTCCTGAGGGCAGATTTTTATTAACAGTGCCTTCAGGTCTAAGCCTTACCTTACAGTAACTTGTAAAACAAATTCATTACGAACTGATTCTCCAGCTTTAAAGGCTTCAGGTGTATCTGGGTCTATTACAATCTGAGCTAGCCCCTTCTTGTCTCTTAAGTCAATAAATATAACGCCGCCATGATCTCTTCGTCGATGTGCCCAGCCACATAATGTTACTTCGTTATCCACATGGGATTTATTTAATTCACCACAAAAATTTGTTCTCATTTAACTTTCTACTTTCTTTTCTTTTTATTATTTTTAATAAACTCTTTATCTGTTGTTGAAACACCCATAGAGATGACATACTTTAAAACCTGATCAACACTAAGATCAATCTCGATAATTTTTTTCGTAGGCACGATCAATGTATATCCAGAAGTTGGGTTTGGTGTCGTTGGAACATAAACATTAACGAACTTACCTTTTAAATATTTAGCAATTTGATCATTTGGAACACCCGTCACAAAGGCAAATGTATAGGTACCAGCATTTGGAAATTCAATTAAAACTGCTTTAGAGAAAGCTTGTCCAGAGTTGGATAAAAGTGTATCCGATACTTGCTTAATGCCCTTATATATAGAACTTATGACTGGTACCTTATTTAGCACATACTCATAAATAGTAATAATCTTTTTCCCAAAAAAATTATTAGCAATCACCCCTGTAAGAAAAACCACTATCAGAGTTACGATAACGCCATATCCGGGAATCGCTCCACCAAAAAAGATATCAGGCTGAACCTCTTTAGGAAGGAATAATAATACTTGATCTAAAAATTGGGTGAGCGTGACTAGTACCCATAAAGTTAAAACAATGGGAATTAAAACTAAAAGACCCGTAAGTATATTTTTTTTAAACATTTGGCTTCTCGGTTTTCTTTGTTATTGATTTTTTTGTCGTATCATTTTTTTTTGAATCTTTTGCATCATTTTTATTCTTAAAATCCGTCTCATACCAGCCCGACCCTTTTAGCTTAAAATTTGGAGCTGAAACTTGTTTAATAAAATTTTGACCATTACATTTAGGACATGAAATTATTGTTGGCTCACTAATTTTTCTGATTAGATCTTCCTTGTAATTACAGTCTTCACATATGAATTCATAAATTGGCATAAAATTTATTTAAATATTTTTAAAATGGAATATCGTCTTCCAATTGATCAAAGGATTCAACTGCAGGAGAGGGAGCTTTCGTCGGCTCATTAGATGATTGACTTTTTTGTTGCTCAAAATTTCCTGATGAGTCACCCCCACCTGAAGCGTTATCTTTAGAACCAAGCATCTGCATCGTCGCAGCAACGACCTCCGTCGTATACCTATCCTGGCCATCTTTTGTTTGCCATTTTCTTGTTTGGAGTCTTCCCTCCACAAATATTTGACTTCCTTTTTTAAGATATTCTTTAGCAATTTCTGCTACTTTTCCAAACATTACAATTCGATGCCACTCAGTTTGATCAACTTTTTCTCCTGTTTTATCTTTATATGAACTACTCGTAGCTAAACTAAAGTTACAAACTGCAGTTTCGTTTGGCATATAACGAACGTCAGGATCTTGTCCCAATCTTCCAACTAAAATTACCTTATTGACTGACATAATTAATAATCCCCTTAAGTATTTTTTAAACCCTTTTTTAATTCAGGCATTTTTATTGATAGAGAAAAAATAAACCAAATAGATATCATAATTCCACAAAAATAAAAAACACCTACATAACCAAAATTCTTAGCAGCGAGACCTCCAAGAATGCCGCCAAAAAACATTCCTAATGACTGACATGTATTATACACCCCTAAAGAAAATCCTTTTCTATCAATCGGTGCAATTCTACTCACCAAGCTAGGGAGTGAGGCCTCTAAAAAGTTAAAGCCTATAAAGTAAATCAATAAGGCCAAGCTTATATTTAGTATTTCATTAGAATAATTGATGAATAAAAATTGAGATAAAAATAAAAGAATGATTGAGAATAAAAAAGTTTGTTTGGATAGCTTCCACCTTTGTGAAAAAATAATCATAGGCACCATAAAGACAAATGATAAAAATAATATGGGGAGGTAGATGCTCCAATGCTCTTCTAGTGGCAAGCCTCCCTTTGTGATTAAGTAATAAGGAATTGTAATAAACAAAGCAATCTGAGTTGCGTGCAAAACAAATATACCTAGGTTAAGTCGATTTAAATCCCATCTTTTTAGAATAAATAAAAAATCACTAAGGTCGTATGAGGTTTTATTTTTATCAGAAGCTTCGGTTATAAAAAATTTAATGACAAGTATGGCAATAATCGACAAAATTCCCATTAAAATAAAAATGCCTGGATACCCCTATTAATTCATTAATTAAGGGGCTTAGCACAAGCGATAAAGCAAAGGTTAGGCCGATGGATACACCCACAATACCCATTGCTTTTGTTCGGCTTTCATCAGAGGTTAAGTCTGCTAATAATGCACTTAAAACTGCTGAAATTGCGCCAGCACCCTGAATCGCCCGACCTAAAATTATCAATTCAATATCATTTGTTAGTCCAGCACATAATGAGCCTACAATGAATAGTACTAAGCCAAAATAAATGACCTTTTTACGTCCTATAACATCAGATACCATCCCAAAAGGAATTTGAAAGATTGCCTGAGTAAGCCCATAAATACCCAGTGCTAAACCTATTTGAAAGATCGATGGTTGACTTGGGAGTTCTGCAGCATAAATAGAAAAAATAGGTAGTATTAAAAAAATACCCAGCATTCTTAACGCATAGATAGAGGCTAAAATTGAGCTGGCTTTTATTTCATTGGGGGACATTCTGTCTTTCTGAACCATAAGAGTTGAATACGAGTCACATTAATCATAAATAATCCGTTATATTATCAGGTTGCGCATAATTAAATAAAAATTAATGAATTATATAAATATTAAAGGGGCGAGAACCCATAACCTAAAAAATATCTCTCTTAACCTTCCTCGAAACAAATTGATTGTGATCACAGGTCTATCTGGATCGGGAAAATCATCACTAGCTTTTGACACACTTTATGCTGAAGGACAAAGAAGATATGTCGAGTCATTATCTGCCTACGCTAGACAGTTTCTTGACCGTTTAAATAAACCTGACGTAGACCTTATTGAGGGACTTTCGCCCGCAATATCTATCGAACAGAAATCCACTTCTCATAATCCAAGATCTACTGTGGGAACAGTAACTGAAATACATGATTATTTGAGGCTTTTGTTTGCAAGAGCAGGTGATCCTGTTTGTCCAGAACATAATATTAAATTAGAAGCACAGACGATTTCGCAAATCGTTGATCAATTATTAGAACTTCCTGAAAATACAAAAGTAATTATTCTTGCCCCTGTCATAAATAATCGTAAAGGGAGCCATACAGATTTAATAAACGAACTTAGAGCTCAAGGATTTATTAGAGTCAGACTAGATGGCACGATCTACGAGATAGATAATTTGCCTGAAATAGAAAAAAAAATAAATCACCAAATCGATGTTGTCATTGATCGGCTAAAAATAAATCAAGAAATAAAACAACGCATTACAGAATCTATTGAAACTGGTCTTAAATTAACCGATGGAAAGATTTTAGCGCTTGATATGGAAACAGAAGAAACGCGCTTTTTTCATCTAAATTTGCATGTCCCCATTGCGACTATGCTATCCCAGAATTAGAACCTCGACTTTTTTCCTTTAATAACCCGATGGGCGCATGCCCCGATTGTGATGGGTTAGGCCATAAAAGTTTTTTTGACCCAGAAAAAGTGGTGGCTTTACCACAACTTTCATTAGCTGCAGGTGCAATTAAAGGTTGGGACAAAAGGAATCAATTTTATTTTCAAATTCTTTCAAGCTTAGCTAAACATTATAATTTTGATTTAGAGACGCCATATGAAAATTTATCTCCTGAAATACAGTCAGTCGTTTTGTATGGGAGTAAAAAAGAAGTTATTAATTTTTCATACCTTAGTGAGCAAGGAAAGATTTATTCAAAATCACATACTTTTGAAGGCATTTTAAATAACCTAACGAGACGTTATCAAGAAACTGAATCTGGCATTGTCAGAGATGAAATTGCTAAATATCTAAATGTACACACCTGCCCGACTTGTGAGGGAGCTAGATTGAGAGAGGAAGCTAGGCATGTTTTAGTTGGTGATAAAAATATTAATTTTATTTGTGAGCTTGCCTTAAGAAAAGCTTTTGATTTTTTTGAAAACCTTGAATTAAAGGGGGCTAAAGCTAAGGTAGCTGAAAAAATTATTCAAGAAATAAAAAATAGAATTTTTTTTCTTATCAATGTCGGCCTAGATTATTTATCTCTTTCAAGGACGGCTGAAACCTTATCAGGAGGTGAAGCACAGCGTATTAGATTAGCCTCTCAAATTGGAAGTGGGTTAACTGGCGTGATGTATGTTTTAGATGAGCCTTCAATAGGGCTGCATCAAAGAGATAATGCCAAATTGTTAAAAACGCTTAAAAATTTACGTGACTTAGGCAATACAGTCATCGTAGTAGAGCATGACTATGACGCTATTATGGCAGCAGATTATGTTGTGGATATAGGTCCTGGAGCTGGGCTTCATGGCGGTCAAGTTATTGCGGAAGGAACACCCCAAGAAGTTTTAAATAATGAAAATTCACTCACAGGTCAATATTTATCTGGTAAAAAAGTCATTGAATTATCAAAAGAAAAAACTAAACCAAATAGTGATTTTTTTCAAATTTTAAAAGCTAGCGGAAATAATTTAAAAAATGTAGACCTTAAATTGCCTATTGGTTTGATGACATGCATTACAGGGTGTCTCAGGGAGTGGAAAATCTACTCTTATAAATAATACACTTTATCACTCACTCGCAAAGCATCTTTATAAAAGCAATTTAGAGATTGGGCCCCATAAGGAAATCATAGGCTTTGATTTTTTTGATAAAGTTGTCGACGTCAATCAGAGTCCTATTGGAAGAACCCCAGATCCAATCCAGCTACCTATACTGGGCTTTTTACGCCAATTCGAGATATATTTTCAAAAGTTCCCGAGAGTAAACTTAGAGGTTATGCTCCGGTAGATTTTCATTTAATGTTAAAGGGGGAAGATGTGAGTCATGTGAGGGTGACGGTGTCGTATAAAGTTGAAATGCATTTTTTACCTGACGTTTATGTTAAATGTGATTTTTGTGAAGGTCAACGTTACAACAGAGAAACTCTAGAAATTAAATATAAAAATAAAAACATACACGACGTACTTTCTATGACAGTCGAACAAGCTTACGATTTTTTTAGTGCTATCCCTGTTATTGAAAGGAAATTAAAGACTCTATTAAATGTAGGGTTAAGTTATATAAAACTTGGACAAAATGCCACCACTCTTTCAGGTGGTGAGGCACAAAGAGTCAAGCTTGCCTTAGAGTTATCGAAAAGAGATACAGGAAGGACCTTATATATTCTTGATGAGCCTACAACAGGTCTTCATTTTGCTGATATTCAACTTCTTTTAAATGTCCTTCACCAATTGAAAAAAAATGGAAACACCTTAGCAATTATTGAACATAATTTAGATGTGATTAAAACTGCTGATTGGATTATTGATTTGGGTCCAGAAGGGGGTGACGGTGGTGGTGAAATTATCGCTGAAGGAACACCGAATGAGATCTGCAAAAATAAAAATAGTTATACAGGAAAGTTTTTAAAAGATTACTTATAGGATTTGATAAATTGACTTGGTATCTGGTTTTTGATGATGCCAAATATTAAAGGCGGCGGCGGCTTGTTCAACCAGCATCCCTAACCCATCAGAAAATTTTGCTTTATTTTGTTCAGCCATCAATAAAAAAGATGTTTGCTTGCCATACATCATGTCGTACCAAAAATGTCCCTTTAAATTTTCAGGAAATATGGCATTGCCATTCCCTAAAGATGATGAGGTTGCATTTATAATTAAATCAAAAGTAATGTCTTCTTTGGGCTTAAGACATTTAATAAAACATCGTTGTCCTTAGCTAATAAAGACCAATCTCTGCCATATCATGAGATTTGGATATAGTTCTATTAGTTAAGAAAATAGTTTGAGGTTGTTGCGAAATCAAATCAAACATCACCCCATTGGATGCACCACCTGCACCAATAACTAATATTTTTTTATTTTCTAGGCTCACATTTTTTGTTAAAAGATCAGTCACAAGCCCCAAGCCGTCTGTCGTATCTCCATATAATTTATCGTTTTTTATAGAAATTGTATTCACTGATTTTGTCTGTTCAGCCCTTGAGGATAATTCGTCGCAAATCTCATAGGCTAAGTTCTTTAGGGGCAATGTAATATTTAGCCCCTCATATCCCTTCTGCTTCAAATCAGAAAGTGTTTTTTTAAAATGCATACTTTCCACATCTATTCTCTGGTAGTCAAGATCTATAGCAAATTGGCTTGCAAAATATTGGTGAATCTTGGGCGACAGAGAATGTGATATTGGATGGCCTAGCACGGCAAATTTTTTATTTAACTTGGTCATAAAATTATTATAAAACGTATCACTTGATGTACATAAATTAATATTTTTGAATTATATTGGTGCATTTTTTTTACATATTTGCACTTAAATAGTGCAATTTGTACATAATATGTTTATTTTTATATAAAAATAAGTAAAATTGCACCAATAAGTGTACTTAATGCGTAATAATTTAAAAAAATAGAACATTAATTAAGGAGTAAATAGTATGTCGGTAGCTAATGTAATGAAAAAAATTAAAAGTAATAACGTTAAATTCGTTGATTTTAGATTTTCAGATACCAAAGGTAAGGAACAACATGTGACGGTACCAATCTCTGCATTTGACAAGAGTAAGTTCACAGATGGGCATGCTTTTGATGGTTCCTCAGTTGCAGGTTGGAAAGGTATTAACGCGTCAGATATGTTACTTTTCCCAGATCCTAATACGGCTAATATTGATCCATTTATGGAAGAATCAACGCTCATTCTTACTTGTAACGTAGTTGATCCTGAAGATGGCAAAGGCTATGACAGAGATCCACGAACAATTGCAAATCGTGCTGAGCAGTATCTTAAAAAAACTGGTATTGGTGATACAGTCTACTTTGGTCCTGAACCTGAATTTTTTGTTTTTGATTCTATTACCTGGGATTCAGGTATGAGTGGATCTTCAGTAAAAATTAGTTCTGAGGAAGCCGAGTGGGACTCCAAAACAGAACATGAAGGTGGTAACGTGGGTCATAGACCTAGAGTTAAGGGTGGGTATTTTCCTGTACCTCCTGTTGACTCACTTCAAGACCTTCGCTCTCAAATGTGTCTCACATTAGAAGAAATGGGTGTTCCAGTTGAAGTGCATCACCATGAAGTCGCTGGCTCAGGTCAGAATGAGATTGGTACTAAATTTTCATCGCTTACAGAAAGAGCAGATTGGACGCAAATACTTAAATACGTTGTCATGAACACAGCTCATCATTATGGAAAGACTGCGACATTTATGCCAAAACCCGTCCTTAACGACAATGGAACTGGCATGCATGTCCACCAATCTATTTGGAAAAAAGGTAAAAACCTTTTTGCAGGAAAGAAATATGCTAACTTAAGTGATGAAGCACTTTATTACATTGGTGGGATTATCAAACACGGTAAAGCACTCAATGCCATAACGAACCCTTCAACTAATTCATATAAACGTCTTGTACCAGGGTTTGAAGCGCCTGTGATGCTGGCTTATTCAGCAAAAAATAGATCTGCAGCAATCAGAATTCCTCATGTTTCTTCAGATAATGCAAGAAGAATCGAAGTAAGATTCCCAGATCCTATGGCTAATCCATATCTTGCATTTAGTGCAATGATGATGGCAGGTCTTGATGGTATTCAAAATAAAATTCATCCTGGTGATGGTGAAACAAGAGATTTATATGACTTAACAGCCCAAGAGGAAGCAAAAATTCCACAGGTTGCCGCATCTCTTGAAGAGGCTTTAGCTGAATTAGATAAAGACCGCGAGTTCTTAACTCGAGGTGGCGTCTTTAGTGATGACTTTATCGATAGTTACATCGGCCTTAAAATGGAAGATGTCACACGCATGAGAATGACACCACATCCTGTAGAGTTTGATATGTACTACAGCCTATAAGAAACTAATTAAAGCGGGGCTTAGCCTCGCTTTTTTTTAAATAAAATTATCTTGCACTTTTATTGTGCATTAAATTTTTTACAATACCCATTAAAGTTGAAGAAGTTGGAATGAAAAAATGAGTAATAAAGTTAATAAAATAAAATATGAAGGGATGGAGTCATTAGTCACCGCCGTCATTGTTTGTGATAAAGATTTGATTATTAATTATATTAATCCCAGTACCGAGACGCTCTTTGAGGTGAGTGCTAAACAAGCCGTCAATAATAATATAAGTATATTTTTTGAAGATACTAATAATTTTTTCAAAAAGATACTCCAAAAAGTTGATCAGCAAAAAAATAGCTACAAGGAACATGAGTACTTTCTTCAAACGCATCAGAAAAAAACAATCTGCGTCAGCTTAACTGTACAGCTTTGATTGATTCCAGTGATGAATTTATTATTGAATTCATACAAATGGATCAGCAATTAAAAGTAGCTAGAGAAGAGAGAATGTTCATTCAACAGCAAGCAAATACAGAATTACTTAGAAATTTGGCCCATGAAGTTAGAAATCCTCTCGGTGGACTTAGAGGCGCAGCTCAACTACTTGAGCAAGAATTAGATAAAGATTCATTAAAAGAATATACACAAATTATTATCAATGAAGCAGATAGACTTCAAAATCTTATGAACAGAATGCTTACGCCGCATCAAATGCCTGTTTACAAAAAAACCAATATTCATGAAATTTTAGAGCGGGTAAGAAGTTTAATTTTATCTGAGTTCTCAAGTGATATTTCTTTCATCAGAGATTACGATGTCAGTCTCCCAGAGTTTATTGTTGATCGGGAAAAACTGATTCAAGCCATTTTAAATATTGCGAGAAATGGCGCGCAAGCGATGAAATTAAATAATCAAGACAGATATGCAGCTATCATTTATTACTCGGGCAGAAAGGCAGATTGTTTTCAGAAAAAAGAAACATGCCACCGCTATTCGAATCGATATTATTGATAATGGTCCAGGGATTAAAAATGAATTAATAGACAAAATATTTTTTCCGCTAGTCACTGGTAACGAAAATGGTTCAGGATTAGGTTTATCCCTAGCTCAAAACTTAATCTCACTTCATCAGGGCATGATTGACTGTCATAGCGTTCCTGGAAACACCGTATTTTCTATCATTTTGCCTATCGAAAATAATTTAATACCGACCAAGGAGAAAAAATGAGCCAGGTCTGGGTTTTAGATGATGATAAATCAATTCGTTGGGTTTTTGAAAAAGCACTAGCAAAAGCTAATATCACTTTTGAATGCTTTTCTAACACCAATGAGGCTATCAATAAATTTAATCATGAAAAACCTCAAGCGATTATCAGTGACATAAGAATGCCTGGTGAATCTGGTATTGAATTTTTAACAAAAGTAAAAAATAAATTTCCTGAAATTCCCATCATCATCATGACAGCTTATTCTGATTTAGATACTGCTGTCACCGCTTTCAAAAGGGAGCCTTTGAGTATATTGCAAAGCCTTTTGATATTAATAAAGTGTATCAATATCATTGAACAAGCCCTCGAATCTATTAGTAAAAAAATTGATGATGAAGTGCTGGGTGAACTCCCTGAAATTATTGGCCAAGCAAAATCTATGCAGGATGTTTTTAGGGCGATTGGACGTTTGAGTCAATCTAATGCCATGGTCTTACTCAATGGTGAATCTGGCTCTGGAAAAGAATTGGTGGCTAAGGCAATTCATAAAAATAGCCATCGAAAAATAATCGAGTTTATTGCGATTAACACTGCCGCTATCCCAATGATCTTTTAGAGGCTGAGCTTTTTGGTTTTGAGAAAGGGTGCATTTACTGGTGCAAATTCACAACGAAAAGGTAAGTTTGAGCAAGCCAATCAAGGGACATTATTTTTAGATGAGATTGGTGATATGCCAATGGACGTACAAACTACGATTATTACGTGTGCTGAGTGAAGGGACAGTTTTATCGAGTGGGGGGCAGGATTTAATTACTGTTGATGTTAGGGTGATTGCCGCTACCCATCAAGATCTTGAGACATTGGTTAAATCAGGTCAATTTAGGGAAGATTTATTTCATAGACTTAATGTCATTCGTATCAAAGTCCCTCCGCTTCGTGATAGGGTTGAGGATATTCCCTTCTTTCCCAATATTTTTTAAATAAAAGTGCCAAGCAACTCAATGTGAAATTAAAATCACTTTCACCAGAGGTCATAGAATATTTTAAGAATTTATTCTGGCAAGGTAATGTGAGGCAACTTGAAAATATTTGTCATTGGCTAACGGTGATGGCCCCAGGAAATGTCATTAATGTCAGTGATTTACCTGCTGAATTAAATAGTGAACCCGTATCTTCCGGAACAGAATCATCGAACTGGAAGGAAAACTTAGGCAGGGAGGTTTCTAAAATACTTCTTACAGGAGAAGTAGATATTTTTAAGGATTACACAAATATTTTTGAAAAAGAACTGATTATCAAGCCTTAAATATACAAAAGGAAGGAAGGTTGAGGCGGCCAAACTATTAGGAATCGGCAGAAATACAATTACTCGAAAATAAAAGAATTAGAGATTAAATCTCATGAATAAAAAAAAGGCTCCCTAAGGAGCCTTTTTTAATGTTACGTTCTCTTAGAATTAAATTCTAGAAGAATAAGATTGCACCAACTGAGAAGATGTCTTGAGTTGCAACGCCATTCATGTGACTTAGACTCAACATCTGAATACTCAGCAACTAAGTTTAAGTGCTTAGTTAACGGATGGTATGCACCAATTGTTAACATTTCATTTTCTTTAACTAGGTTGTTAGCAGCTTCACCAGAAGCGAGATCTAGTTTAGATTCACCATATGAAACACCAAGTTTAGTACCCATTGGTATCACGTATGTTGCCTGAACATAACCACCGTCAGAATCACGTTCTTCACCATGTGTATCATAACCATCACGTAATAGACCTGTTGTACCAACACCTTCACCAGAGTAACCATAAGCTACTAAGTTGATGTTCATAACAGTTGCTGAAACACCAGCTTCAAATGCAGTTGCATCTTCACTTGCTAGTCAGCAGTTAAACCTGTTACTTCTTGTGTGAAGAAACCAGCCCAAACTTTACCAGCGAAGTCGCCTGTCCATGAGTAAGATGCTTGCCCTTGGAAACCAAACTTATCAGTGTTACCTGTAGATGCAGCTGATAATAGCACCTGAAGCAGTTACGTTCCATGGTTGCATTACACCCAAGTAGCTGAAAAGCCGTTCATGTTAGGTGTTGTATATGCAATTTGACCATTCCAGTCAGCATAAATATAACCTGTACCGATACGACCTAAAGTAGTTGTAGTACCACCAGATGTACCTACTACACCTGTGAACCCACACCTAATAATGTCATATCATTAAGAATCGCTGTTGAACCAAAGATACCAAGATCTTTACCCACTTTAACAGAACCCCATGATTTATCACCAAATGTTAAGAACGCTTGACGATTTTCAGAACCACCACCACCTGCAAGAGCACCAGTAGTAGATGCACCAGGCTGGAATGAAATAGTTACAGATGTATCAAGATCATTCTGACGTGTAGTTGCTGTGAAGCCTAACCATGATGGTAAAAGACCTGTGTTAATAGAAGCTGCTGTATCGTCATTACTTTAGTGTTAGCAAGACCACCTGTAGCTTGCTGTATCTCTATTGTCAGCTATGATTGCGAATGCATTAACGTTACCGTTCATATCCACAGTCCACTCACCCGCGTCCCATGTGATACCTGCATTAGCAACTGAAGCTGATGCTAATACCGCACCTGCTACTGCTGCTTTAATTTTGTTATTCATATGTTTCTCCTTGATTTAAAAATTTTTAAAGCTTTTCACATTCTTAAAATAAAAAACTTTAAGAAGTTAGATACATTATCCATCAGTTAAGTATCCTTCGCAAGCTTTTTGTCTTTTTTTTGGTACATTTTCATTATTTTGTTGTTTAAATGCAACAAATCTTATAGAAAAGACACTAAGAAGACTTGTTTTATTGAATACTTTTACTTTGGCAAAGTTTTTCAAAGGTTTGAAGCGCAAAACGGTCTGTCATCCCTGCAATATAGTCTGAAACAAGACTTAGCTAGCTCATTTTGGTTATGTTCTTCTGTAATATTAATAAGTCAGGGTTTTGCATTAATTTTTCAAATATCGAATTAATCACATCATGGGCGTTGTCTGTCATCGCCTGAACTCGGGGTGAAGATAAAGCGCTTCTCTTAAAAATTGCTTCAAAGATTGTTGTTTTTTTGTCATATCTTCTGATAAAGCAATCATTGGTCCTGCATTCCTAACATCATCAATAGAATTAAACTTTTTTTATCTATTCTGCTTGAGATATGACATAGAGTCCATAATAAAAATATTCATCATTCGTCGTATGGTTGCTCTCATACACTGTCTCTCATTAATTGATGGTGACTCTGATTTTACTTCTAATGCTATTTCATTAAAAAATGGTACATCTTGTAATTGATCAAATGTCAGCAGCCCTGAGCGAAAGCCATCATCAATATCATGATGGTTATAAGCAATTTCATCAGCAAAGTTGACCAGCTGTGCCTCCAGTGAGGGTTGCTTCTTTTGAATAAAACGCTCCCACTTCGACCTAATTTTAAGAGCATTTTTATTTGAACAATGTTTTAAAATTCCCTCTCTTGTCTCAAATGTCAGGTTAAGGCCCTTAAAATCAACATAATCATTCTCTAATACATCAACAATTCTTAAAGATTGAAGGTTATGTTCAAAGCCACCATACGCTTTCATACATTGATTTAACGCAGTTTGCCCTGCGTGACCAAATGGCGTATGGCCTAAGTCATGAGCAAGCGCAATCGCTTCTGCTAAATCCTCATGCAGCCCTAACGTTCTTGAGATACCCGTGCAATTTGAGCAACCTCCAGTGAATGGGTCAGTCGTGTCCTAAACATATCCCCTTCATGATTCACAAAAACTTGTGTCTTATATTCTAAGTCTCCTAAATGCACCTGAATGAATAATGCGGTCACGATCTCTTTGAAAGTCATTTCGAAGTTTTGAAGGGGCCTCTTTAAATTGCCTACCTAAACTTTTTTGGGGGTCAGCAGCGAAAGGTTTTAAATTCATGAGAATAAAACTTTAATGTGAAGATTCTAGTACTTGTCGAAGCTTTGAAGGATCATAGGCATTGGTTAAGACTGCTTCTCCTATTGATTTTTGAAGCACTAAATTAATCTGTCCATCCTTTGTTTTCTTATCAAGCATCATGAGCTCTAAATATTTTTCAACAGAAATTGTAGGGGGTTTCGTAGGTAACCCAGCACTTTTTATCAGCTTAATGATTCGTTTTACATCTTTATCTGATAGCCAATCCATGCTCTGTGATAGCCTTGCTGCCATCACCATTCCTGCGCTAACCGCTTCCCCATGCAGCCAGTTACCATAGCCTTGTGCGACTTCAATCGCATGCCCGAAAGTGTGTCCTAAATTTAATATTGCCCTGATACCTGATTCAAATTCATCCGCCTCAACAACATCTGCTTTATTTTGACAAGATCGCAATATAGCCTCAATTAAAAGGTCTAGATTCATTGCAACTAGCGATTGAATATTATCTTCAAGCCATTCAAAAAATCTTACATCTCTAATTAGGCCATACTTAATAACCTCCGCTAAACCTGCTGATAGCTCTCGCCTTGGCAATGTGCTTAAGACATTCACATCCGTTATGACACACTTTGGTTGATAAAAAGCGCCTATCATATTTTTACCTAAAGGATGATTAATGCCCGTTTTCCCACCCACGGATGAGTCGACTTGTGAAAGTAATGTAGTAGGTATCTGTATAAAATTTATTCCCCTCATGAAAGTGGCTGCCGCAAAGCCAGTGAGATCACCGATAACACCTCCACCTAAGGCAATGAGTGTGGTATTTCGATCTGCTTTATTTTTAAGCAGCTCAGAATAAATGATATTTAATGAATCCGTATTTTTATTTTTTTCTCCATCAGGCAAGATGATAGTGATGACATCCTTATGAGGTGATAAAGAATTTATAAGTGGCTCTAGTAGATATCAGCAACAAGATCGTTTGTAATGATTACAATTTTTTTATGCGGTAAGTGTTGGCTTATTAGCTCATAATCTGAAATTAAACCTTGACCAATATATATAGGGTAACTTCGATCATCAAATTTAATATTAATAGTTTTCATAAATTTAATTTATTATTCTAATGATTTCGTTAACGACTTCATGAATTCTTTTGTTTTTTGTGGCTATCTTGAAGTCTGCAATCTCCTCATATAGAGGCTCTCGTTCCTGACATAATTTTTTAATAATTAATTCAACGTTCCCATTTTTTAATAATGGCCTAGTTTTGTCATTTTTCATTCTTAAAATCAAATCTTTTTGATTAGATTTTAAATATATTACTATCCCATTTTTTGCTAAAAGATCACGATTAGATTTTGAAAGAATGATGCCTCCCCCTGTCGCTAAAACAATATTTTGTTTGCTCACAAGCTCTTTCAAAATATCTTTTTCTCTCTCACGGAAACCAGCCTCTCCCTCATACTCAAATATCATTGGCACATTAACGCCCAATTTTTCCTCTATTACCTGATCACTATCATAAAAATGTTTATCCAATTTTTTAGACAAAATTTTACCTAAAGTCGTTTTACCTGAACCCATCAAACCTATTAGGTAAATATTTTTATATTTTTTCATATTCAAGCCAAGCCAAAATAAAATTATAAATCAATTAAAACTTATAATGAAAATGTTCAGCTCTATAATATACTTATATCGATTATAAAAATTAAAAAATCAATTCCATGATTTCAAAGATAAAAAATTTCTTAACGCTCTCTTTCCTTATTGGTATTGCGGGCTTAGCAACTATAATTTTTACAGTAACACTTATATACCCAACGCTGCCTGATGTTGAGAGTCTGTCGAAATATCGCCCCAAAGAACCATTACAAATTTTCACAAAAGATAATTATCTAATTCAAGAATTTGGAGAGGAGCGAAGAGATTTTATTGCCATAGAAAATGTTCCCCAAAAAATGATAAATGCTATTTTGGCGATTGAGGATAGGCGATTTTTTGAGCACCCAGGTATTGATTTCATTGGCATCATTAGAGCGGCTGTAAAAAATTTTACAGGGCAGAGTAGAGAGGGAGCGAGCACTATCACAATGCAAGTTGCTCGAAATTTCTTTTTGTCCTCTGAAAAAACACTCAAAAGAAAAATTAATGAAATTCTTCTATCATTAAAAATTGAAAATAAATTATCTAAAGAGGAAATTCTTGAGCTTTACATAAATCAGATTTACCTTGGGCAAAGATCGTTTGGCTTTTCCGCTGCTGCGAATACTTATTTTAATAAGTCACTTGAGAATTTAAATCTAGCTGAAATTGCACTATTGGCTGGGTTGCCAAAGGCCCCAGTAGATATAATCCTTTATCTAATCCCGATTTAGCTATAGCAAGACAACATACCGTATTAAATAATATGTATAAATATGGCTTTATTGATAGACCGTCATATATATTAGCGCTCGAAGAACATCTTGATCTTGTTGAAAAAAATATTCGTTACGAAATTCAGGCAGACTATATTGCAGAAATGGTAAGAAAAGTTTTATACGATGAATACGGCAACAGTATCTATACCAGTGGTTTAAAAGTTATTACGACAATCAAAAAAAAGAACCAAAGAGTTGCAAATCAGGCAATCGAAAATGGCATTATTAATTACATGAATCGACAACCCTTAAGAATTCCTGAGGGATTTATTAATCTAGATGATAAAAGCTTCAATGACAAAAAAACAAAAAAACAATTCTTAAGAAAAGCTTTAAGGTCTTTTAAAACTTATAACAATTTTATTCCTGGCATTGTCTTATCTACTCAACCTTACAAAATAGAAGTTTTTTTGAAAAATAATCAATTCATCACTATCTATAAAAAAAATTTAGGCTTATTGAAAAAAGATTTAGCTAAAGAAAACTCACAAGAAAAATTAATTAAACCTGGCTCCGTAATGAGGTTTTTTAAAAAGAAAAAAGATTGGATTGTCACTCAACTCCCCGAAGTTGAGAGCGCATTAATTTCAATGGATCCAAATACTGGTGCAATTGTTGCGCTAGTAGGTGGCTTTAGCTTTAAGAAAAATAAATATAATCATGTCACTCAAGCACATCGTCAACCCGGATCAATTTTCAAACCATTTATTATTTCAAGTGCGCTTGAAAAAGGAATTACCCCTTCTACAATAATTAATGATGGCCTTTAGAAATATCTGGCGAAAGATCTTGGCACGAATGAAAATTGGGTCCCTCAAAATTATAACGAAAAATTTTCAGGGCCTATCAGACTTAGAGAAGGCTTAGCAAAATCAAAAAATCTGATTTCGATAAGGATCTTAAAACATATTAGCCCTGAATATTCTCTTGATTATATTGCGCGCTTTGGCTTTAATCCAAAAAAATATAAACCTTACCTATCTATGGCGCTTGGTGTGGGTGAAGCAACAGCTTGGGAGATGGTGAGAGCCTACAGTGTTTTTGCTAATGGTGGCTACCTTAAAACACCTTATTATATTGATAGAATTATTGATTCTAAGGGGAGAAATATTAAACTTCAGGCTGGGTTAATAAATGAAGAAACGCCAAGAATTATTGATCCTAGGAATGCATTTATCATGTATGACTTATTAAAAGAAGTCATCAAAAATGGTACGCAAGAAAAGCTAAAACTTTAAAACGCCCTGATATTGCTGGTAAAACAGGTACCACAAACGATTTAATGGATGCTTGGTTTGCTGGGTTTAATTCTGACATAGTGACTGTGACTTGGATGGGCTACGATCAACCAAAATCATTAGGCAATAAAGAGACAGGTTCAAGAGCTGCCTTACCAATTTGGATTGATTATATGAGACCCTACTAAAGGATTATCCAATTAAAAATTTAGTAAAACCTGAAGGCATTATTCCATATAAGATCAATAAAAAAACAGGAATGACGAATAACGCTGATGAGAAGGTTTCTATGAATATTTTTATGAAGAATATCCACCCTTTGATAATTCATACTTTGTGATTAACTAATTTCATTTAAAATTATGTCATCTAAAAATATAAAAATATCAGTTGCTAATCTTGCTGCTCAATTAATTATGGAAGAGGGATTAAAGATTATTTATTTGCCAAGAAAAAAGCGGCGAAGTCATTAGGCCTTAATGAAAATGCAAGCCTCCCAACAAATTCACAAATTGATAAAGCTATTGATGATTTCAATAAAATTTTTAACCCAAATATAGATATTGAATTTTTACAGCAATTTAAAACCAAGCGCTCGAAGTAATGAATATCTTTATAAATTTTAAGCCGCATCTGATGAATCAATTATCGCAAGGCATAATTCCAAAGTTTCCAGAAATTAAGATAAATTTATTTGCTGATAATCTAAAAGACGTAGAGTACGTTCTTCTAAATAGTGAATTGTCTTATGATTTTAAAGAGTAAAAATGAATACCAAAGAGGGTAAGCATTCAATTAAGTCTATTCCTACGATTTATTTAGAGAATTTATCTATACCAGCTGAAATAAAAGTGTATTTTGAAAATGACTTTTTTGATTTTAAAAAAAATTTTCTACAGAACAGAGGGATGAATATTAATAAAGTTTTATCTTTAGATATTACTGCTTTGAATCCATCAACCGCGCTACCTCTAATGCAAAATAAGTAATGATTGCATCGGCTCCTGCCCTTCTAAATGAAATGAGTGACTCTAAAATAACATCATCTTGATTTATCCAGCCTTTCAAGATGCTGCCATAATCATTGCGTACTCCCCACTAACTTGATAAACAAAAGTTGGTTTGTTAAAAGTCTGTTTAACTCTAAAAACTATATCAAGATAAGGCATGCCAGGTTTAATCATGACCATATCAGCGCCCTCTTGAATATCTAATTTCACCTCATTTAAAGCCTCATCACTATTTGCAGGATCCATTTGATAAGTCTTCTTTGAGGATTTACCCAATAGCTCTGATGAACCAACTGCATCTCTAAATGGCCCGTAAAATGAGGAAGCATATTTCGCAGAGTAAGCTAAAATTTTTGTATTTATAAATTTATTCTCTTCAAGAGACTTTCTAATTCTTCTGAACCCTCCCATCCATCATGTCTGAGGGTGCCACAATATCAGCACCTGCTTTGCATGGCTGATGGCTTGTTTGGTTAAAATACTGACTGTTTCATCATTTAATATATTACCTCTTTATCAATGAGCCATCTTGTCCATGCAATGTAAATGGATCAAGTGCGACATCTGATATAACACCAAGCCCAGGAATTTCTTTTTTTAAGCTTCTTATTGCTCCTTTGAACAAGACCATCATCGTTAAATGCTTCACTTGCATCATCCGTTTTTAATTTTTTGTCGATGTAAGGAAAATAGCAATGGCTGGAATGCCTAATTGATGGCATTCAGAAGCATCTTTTATTAATTCATCAATACTTAATCTTTGAATACCTGGCATTGACTCTATATCTTGTCGAATACCTGTTCCTTCAATTACAAACATGGGATAAATCAGATTACTTACTGAAATATTATTTTCACGCATGAGTGTTCTTGAAAAACTACTTTCTCGCATTCGTCTCGGTCTTTTTAACATTGTCATTTTTTAAAACTCAATTATAAAAAAGTTCTTTAAGTGCTTCACCAGGTTCATCTTGTCTCATAAATGCTTCTCCAACTAAAAAAGTATTAATATGATTCTCATTCATCAACTTTATATCCTCATGATTAAAAATTCCTGACTCAGTAATAGGTATTCTATCCTTGATAGATTTGACTAAATCTATTGATGTTTTTAATGACACCTCAAATGTTTTTAGATCTCTATTATTTATCCCAATTAATGGTGTATTTAATTCTAACGCAGCATCTAACTCTATTGGTTATGAGATTCCACTAATACAGCCATACCTAAATCATTTGCAATGCTCTCTAATTCCTTCATTTCTTCTAAATCTAATGCAGCAACAATCAACAAAATACAATCAGCCCCTAACGCTCTTGATTCGTAAATTTGATAAGGATCAATAATAAAATCTTTTCGCAATACAGGAAGTTTTGTGCTTGACTTTACTTGCTTAATAAAATCAGGATGCCTTGAAAGTAATCTCGATCAGTTAGCACAGATAAGCAGGCAGCACCTCCCTTCTCATATGACTGGCAATTAATACAGGATCAAAATTCTCTCTAATAATGCCCTTAGATGGACTGGCTTTTTTAATCTCAGCAATCACACCTGCTTCGGCGTTTAAATGTTTTTCTCTTAATGCTTGAATAAAATCTCTTGGCTTATCAAGCTCTAAGATTTGTTTCTTAAGCTGATCAATTGAAATACTTTTTTTTGCTTCAGCAATTTCTGAAGACTTTGTCGCCAAAATTTTATTTAAAATATTACTCATTTGATTTTTTAATTAATTGTTTAAGTTTTTTAATGGCAAGGCCTTCATCAATCATTTGAGCTGAAACCTCAAAAGCTGACACAAAATCTTGACAGATACCTGAAACATAGAGTGCTGCCCCTGCGTTCAAAATTGTGATATCACGAGCCGTATTTTTATCTCCGTTCAGAACACCAAGCATCATTTTTTTTGAGCTTTCAATATCAGTCAACCTCAATATCTTCAATTCTTCCCAATTCAAATCCATAGTCTTGTGGGTTAAATTCATACTCTAAAATTTTTCCATTTTTAAGTTCGGCAATATATGTTTTACCCGTAATTGATATCTCATCCATACCATCATCACCATGAACGGAAAGTACATGATGACTACCCAGTTTTTTCAAAACTTCGGCAAAAACAATAGTCAATTCTTTACCATAAACACCAACCACTTGGTTTTTTGCTGAGGCTGGGTTGGTTAAAGGTCCAAGTAAATTAAAAATGGTTCTAAGTTTTAATTCCTTTCTGACAGGAGCAACATGTTTCATTGCAGGGTGATAATTAGGTGCAAACATAAAACCAATACCAATATCATCAACAAGATTTCCAAGTTGAGAAAAGTTTAAATTTACATTTACACCCAATGATTCTAATACATCAGCACTACCAGATTTTGATGAAACTGAACGGCCTCCATGCTTTGCAACAACAGCTCCTGCTGATGCAGCTACAATGGCTGCAAGTGTTGATACATTAAAAGTTTGCAGACTATCGCCACCCGTCCCACAGGTATCAATCAAATTTTGCTTACTTGTTATTTTTACTTTATTTGAAACCTCTCTCATCACTTCGGCCGCAGCAGCTATCTCATCAATTGTTGGCCCTTTAATTTGAAGAGCAACCATAAAACCAGAAATTTGGATTGGGTTTATCTCTCCAGACATTATCTGGTTCATAGCAGATTGCATATCCTCAAAGATAAATCTTGTTGATTTATAAGAGAGCTAATAATCTTGTAAAGTGATTACTCATTTTGATCTAAAAAATTTTTTAATAAGTCATGTCCGTGCTCACTCAAAATAGATTCTGGGTGAAACTGGACACCTTCAATTGCTAATTCTTTATGTTTGATTCCCATAATTTCATTATCATCAGTCCAAGCTGTTATATCAAAACAGTTTGGTAAGGATTCCCTATCAATAACTAAGGAATGATATCTTGTTGCAATGAAAGGAATTTTAATGCCTTTAAATACCCCCTTATTGTTATGAGATATTTTTGAGGTTTTTCCATGCATAATAGTTTGTGCATGAATAATTTTTCCGCCAAACGCTTGCCCTATTGATTGATGTCCGAGACAAACCCCTAAAATAGGAATTTTACCCTTAAAAGCCTCAATTAGTTCGAGTGAGATACCCGCTTCATTTGGTGTGCATGGGCCAGGAGAAATTACAATATACTGTGGATTTAGCTTATTAATTTCCTCAATAGAAATTTTATCATTTCGAACAACCTTTACCTCTTGTCCAATTTCTGCAAGATATTGCACTAGGTTATAAGTAAATGAGTCATAGTTATCTATCATTAACAACATAAAACTACTCCGTAATCCTTGCTTGAACTAACTCGGCTGCCTTTAAAATCGCTTTTGCTTTATTTTGTGTTTCTACCCACTCGTTCATGGGGATTGAGTCTGAGACTATTCCTGCACCCGCCTGAACAAAAAGTGTTTGATTTTTTATTACCGCAGTTCTTATAGCAATAGCAACATTCATATCACCGTCGAATCCAATGTATCCAACTGCGCCGGAATAAACACCCCGCTTCGTTGATTCTAACTCATTAATGATTTCCATCGCCCTTACTTTTGGTGCACCACTTACCGTCCCGGCAGGAAAGGTAGCTTTTAAAACATCCATTGCAGAAAGTTTATCTTTAAGTTTGCCTTCGACATTTGAAACAATATGCATGACATGAGAATATCTTTCAATAATCATATGATCAGTTACCTTGACTGAAGACGTCTCAGAAACTCGTCCAATATCATTTCTCCCTAAATCCATCAGTTGTACATGCTCAGCAATTTCTTTAGGGTCTTTGAGTAAGTCTTTTTCTAAGGCAAGATCTTCATTTTCATCCTTACCTCTCGGTCTAGTTCCTGCAATAGGTCTTACAGTCACTTTATCTTTCTCCAACGTAACCAAAATTTCAGGAGATGCACCTACCACGAAGTGGTCATCCATATTATAAAAATACATATAAGGAGAGGGATTAAGATTTCTTAATGTTCTATATAAAGATAGTGGATTAGATTTAAATGTTTGGCTAAGCCTTTGAGATAAAACAACCTGCATAATATCGCCATTGACTATGTATTCTTTGACTTTCTCAACTGCTTCTAAAAAATTTTCTTCGCCGAATTCTGATCGAACCTCAGTCAACTTATCATCAAATTTATTTTTCTCAATTAAATAAGGTGAGGGTCCTTGTTTTAATTTTTCCTCTAAAGCATTAAGGCGAAGGATGCCTTTTTCGTAAGCATTTTGAGTTTTCACATCTACATAGATTACAAAATATAATTTACCACTGACATTATCAAAAACCACAACCTCATCTGATAGCATCAAAAGTATGTCAGGTAGATCAAGCTTATCTTCTAAAAATTCTTTACTTAATCTGGGTTCGATGTATTGAATCGTTTCATAACCAAAATAACCAGCAAGACCTCCAGAAAATCTTGGTAAATCTAAATTTTGTGGAGTTTTAAACTGATCCATAAACTTATCAATAAAATCTAAAGGATTTTTATCAGAGATTTCATCTATGACCTTATCTTCATTAAAAACTAAAATTTTATCTTTTTTAATCTGTATTCTAACTTTTGCTGGCAAGCCAATAATGGAATAGCGCCCATGTTTATTGCCTCCATCTGCCGATTCAAGCAAATAACTATAACGATCATTTGCTAACTTTGAATAAACAGATAATGGCGTATCTAAATCAGCAAAGCATTCGAGCACCAAAGGAATTCTATTAAATCCATTTTTTTGAAAATTATCGAATTCTTGTCTTGAAATAGTTGACAGCATATTAGTTAATAATTTGAGTTAGTTCGCTGAAATTTGACATTGCATAATCTACTTTATCAGAAATAATTGACTCACCAAATTGGTAGCCGTATGGCACTGTAAAGATATATGTGCCTGCCTCAAATCCTGCCTCAATGTCTACAACAGAATCACCCACCATAATCGCATCTTTAGGTTCTATATTTAATTGATTGAGTGCATGTAAGATTGGAAGCGGATCTGGTTTCTTTTTCTCGGTTGTATCACCTGAGACGATTATATCCATAAAGTCAGATAACCTTGAATGATTCATTAAGGCTTCTGTATAAATAGCGGGCTTATTAGTAACACACCCCAAAAGAAAATCTTTAGCCTTTAAGTCAATAATGGACTTTTCAACCCCCTCATACATGAGACTATTTGCAGAAATTAATGAATAATGGTGTGCAAATAATTTTTCGGCCTTAGCAAAAAAAAGGGTTGGATCTTTTTTTGAGGAAGCTTCTATAGATTGCTTGATAAGATTTTCAGCCCCCCTTCCAATGAAACGTTTAATTTCATTTGTTTTTAATTCAGCCATTTCCAAATCTTTAAGCATTAAGTTTACTGCCTCAGCTAATTCAGGCGCTGTTTCAAATAATGTGCCATCCAAATCAAAAAGGATTGCTTTTATATTATTAAATTTTCCCAATTCTAAGCTTTTGCTAATGACGCTCTCAATGCACTTATAATTGAGTCATATTTATTAGGGTCTTTATCATTTGATGCCCCAAATACTGCGGATCCTGCAACAAATGTATCAGCACCAGCTTGAGCGATCTCAGTAATATTATCAGCATTAACACCACCATCTACTTCTAGCCAAATCTCTTTTCCTGTCTTTTCAGTATAGGCATCTATTTTTTTTCTTGCTAACCTTAATTTATTCAAAGTCTCTGGTATAAATTTTTGGCCGCCAAACCCAGGGTTAACTGACATTAGAAGAACCATATCAATCTTGTCCATCACATGATCAAGATAATCTAGTGACGTTGCAGGATTAAAAACTAAACCCGATTTGCATCCAAGATCTCGAACCATGGACAGACTTCTGTCAATATGATTTGAAGCTTCAGGATGAAAAGTAATTATATCTGCGCCAGCTTTAGCAAAATCAGGAATTATTCTATCAACGGGCTCTATCATCAGATGGACATCAATGATTGCATCTGTAACAGGTCTGATAGCATCACATACTAACGGTCCAATAGTTAAGTTTGGTACATAATGATTATCCATCACATCAAAGTGAACAATGTCTGCACCAGAAGTAATAACGTCTGTGATTTCTTCACCTAATTTTGCAAAATTAGCTGACAAAATGCTAGGGGCAATTCTAAATGTTTTTTCCATATATACTAAGTTCCCAAATTAATTTAATTGAATTATTGTAAAATGCGTATTTTACTCTCTTTTTAATAAAATAAATTATAAAGCAAGCGGACTATATAAATAATGGATTTAAATCTTGTAGGCCTAAATCATAAGACAGCACCTATTGAAATTAGGGAGAAATTCGTATTTTCCCACGATATGCTAAGCCATGTCCTCAAAGATTTAAAATTAAAAACAGGCGCTGAGGCTTTGATACTTTCAACCTGCAATAGAACAGAAATATATTTTAAAGTGAAAGATCCAAACGAGATTTACCAATGGCTTGCCACTTTCAATAAAATAAAATTTACTGAGCTTAAAAAATATCTTTATACATTTTCAAATCAAGATTGTTATGTTCATGCCTGTAAAGTTGCCTCAGGATTAGATAGTATGCTGATAGGGGAAACCCAAATTTTTGGACAAATGAAACAAGCTTCACAGATAGCTCAACTATCTGGCGTTCAAGGCAAATATATCAATACATTTTTTCAAGATGTTTTTAAAACCGCAAAGGAAGTTAGAACAAAAACTCAGATAGGTTCAAGTGCCACAACGATTGCATCTTGTGCGCTTGCAATAGCAAAAAAAATCTTTGGAGAAATAAACCAAACTCAAGTCATGTTTGTTGGTGCTGGTGATATAAGTGAAATGTGTGCAAAATATTTTCAAAAATATCAACCAAAAAAAATATCAATTGCTAACCGCTCCTTTGAAAAAGGTGAGGCTTTAGCAAAAAAAGTAAATGGTGAGGCATGTCTTATTGGTGAAATATATGATCAGCTGCATAATTATGATGTTTTAATAAGCTCAACAGCCAGCCAATTACCCATTATAGGGCTAGGTGTAATAGAACAAGCTTTGAAGAAAAGAAAGCATCGACCTATCATGCTTGTAGATTTAGCAATTCCAAGAGATATTGAATCGGAAGTAAGTAAATTAGACGATGTTTTTTTATACACGCTCGACGATCTCGTTAATATAGCTCAACAAGGATTAACAAATAGACAGGGTGCGACAAAAAAAGCTACCCAAATAATCGAACACCAAGCGAAAGATTTTTATAATAAAACTCGGCAGATAAAAAATACGCCGACGATTAGACTTTTAAGAAATCAATTTGAAAAGATTGCATTGGCTGAGGCAGAAAAAGCAAAAAAAAGCATAAAAATTGGCTCATCCTCTGATGAAGTGATTAACAAATTAATAAGCAATTTAACAAAAAAATTTCTGCATGGGCCCACAAAAGCAATTCGTGAAAATGAACAAGATTTTGAAACAAATTCACTGATAAAAAAAATTTATAACATTAAAGAAGAAAAAAAATGAAGGCATCAATGAAAAGTAAGCTTGAAGCTTTGGTAAAAAGAATTGATGTGCTTAATACTGAATTGAGTCATGAAGATGTGACAAAGGATATGGAAAGATATAAGAAAATTTCCAAAGAACACTCTGATATAACGCCAATCGTTGAAATATATAAAAAATTTCAAAAAATTACCCTCGATATAACTGATGCAAAAGAACTTTTAAGCGATCCTGAAATGAAAGTATTTGCTCAAGAGGAAATCGAGAAAGGTGAAGCAGGTATTGAGGAGGTTGAAACAGAGCTTCTTAAACTTTTAATCCCAAAAGATGATGATGATGAGAAAAATATATTTATTGAAATAAGAGCGGGTGCTGGTGGGGATGAGTCAGCATTATTTGTTGGTGATATTTATAGGATGTATACCCGATATGCTGAAAGAATGGGCTGGAAAATAGAAATTATCTCCAGTAACTCATCTGAAGCTGGAGGTTTTAAAGAAGTGATTATGAAGGTGATGGGCTCTGGTGTTTATGCAAAACTAAAGTTTGAATCAGGTGGTCATCGCGTTCAAAGAGTCCCCGATACAGAAACTCAAGGTAGGATTCATACTTCAGCTTGTACAGTAGCAGTTTTAGCAGAGGCAGATGAAATTAGTGATGTTGATATTAATCCCGCTGATATCCGTATTGATACATATCGTGCATCTGGTGCTGGAGGGCAACATATTAATAAAACTGATTCAGCGGTGAGAATTACACACCTACCAACTGGAATTGTTGTTGAATGTCAGGATGACAGATCTCAGCATCGAAATAAAGCACAAGCCATGAGTGTTCTTGCAGCAAGAATAAAAGATAACCAAATTAAAGAGCAGCAAAATCAAATTGCCTCAGAGAGAAAATCATTGATTGGTAGTGGGGATAGAAGTGAGCGAATTAGAACTTATAACTTTCCGCAAGGAAGAATCACTGATCATAGAATCAATCTCACATTATATAAAGTTGATTACATTATGGATGGTGATTTGACTGAATTAATTGAAGCATTAACAGCTGAACATCAAGCTGACCTTCTTGCTCAAATAGAAAAAGAATAAGAAAATTGTCTTCAGTAAGTTTTCATAAGAAAAGAATTGAAGAGTGCTTAAGAAAGAATATACAAATTAATGAACGTGAAGCTCAAATTGAAGCTGAATATATTTTAAGGTTTGCCCTCAAAAAACCCTCTTCTTTTTTTATATCCAACCAAAAAACAAATATAGATAAAATCCAAGAAGAATTTATTTCATCTATTCTAAAAAAACGCATTAAACGAGAACCGCTTGCTTATATTTTCAATGAATGGGATTTTTACGGAGAAACTTTTTATTTAGATAAAAATTCTTTAATTCCAAGGCAAGATACTGAATTAATAATTGACCTTGTAATAAAACAATTCGATAAAGAATCGAAACTTAATATATTGGATTTAGGAACAGGTTCCGGTGTCATTGGTATTACATTATCAAAGTTCTACCCAAATTCAATAATTACAATTTCGGACATTTCATCAAAAGCATTGAATGTTGCAAATAAAAATATTAAAAAACACAACGTAACAAATATCCGTTCTTTGGAAAGTGATTGGTTTGATAATTTTAAAGAAAAAGAATTGTTTGACCTAATATTGACAAATCCTCCATATATCTCAAAAAATGATGTTCATTTAAATAATCTCGAATTAGGTTATGAGCCTTCAAATGCTTTAGTTGCTGCTAATGATGGATTTGCAGATATTTTCAAAATTATTGATACCGCACCAAAATTTCTCAATTCAGAAGGATTGTTAATGATTGAGCATGGCCATACACAAGGACATAAAGTCAAAAATTACTTTCAACAAAAGTCTTTTGACAACATAAAACAACATCGAGATATCAATCAAAAAATTAGAGTAACATCAGCATCAAAAATAAAAGTTTAAAGCTTAATCAAATAGTATAATTCTTTAATGAAAGAAATTAACTCAATCGGCATTGTAAAATCCAAAATTTTTAAATGCACAGATCCAATTAAATTATCTTGTGGAATGACACTCGATAACTTTGAGTTGATTTATGAGACATATGGCAAATTAAATAAAAATAAAGATAATGCCGTTTTGGTCTGCCATGCTTTGACGGGAAATCAACATGTCGCCGGAAGGCATAAAAAAACAGATAAGCATCCTGGTTGGTGGGATAGCTTAGTTGGACCTGGTAAACCATTAAATACAAATAAATTCTTTGTCATTGGCATAAATAATTTAGGAGGTAATGAAGGTAGTACTGGGCCAAAATCTATCAACCCAAAAACAAAAAAAGTATGGGGATCTAGCTTTCCGATCATAACTGTTGAAGATTGGGTAAAGACACAAAAAACTTTAATTAACTATTTGGGTATTCAAAAATTATCGTCAGTTATGGTGGCAGCCTCGGAGGAATGCAAGCTTTAGAGTGGAATCTTCAATTTCCAAATGAAGTAAAGAATACAATTATTATTGCTGCAGCACCTAATTTAACTGCTCAAAATATTGCATTTAATGAAGTTGCGAGGCAATCAATTATTACGGATCCAGATTTTCAAAAAGGTGATTTTTATACAAAAAAAAATAAACCAAAACGAGGCTTAAGAGTTGCACGTATGTTAGGTCATATCACCTACTTATCAAATGATGCAATGAAAAGTAAATTTGGTAGAAAGAAACAAAACAAAGATTATCAATACAATTTTAATACTGAATTTGAAATCGAATCGTATTTAAATTACCAAGGAGATAAGTTTGCCAAGGAATTTGATGCAAATACCTATATTCGTATGACAAAGGCATTGGACTATTATGACCCCACGAAACAAAATAAAAAAAGGCTAAGTGAGGTATTTAAAAAAATTAAATCTAAATTTTTAGTGATCTCCTTTACAAGCGATTGGCGTTTTTCTCCAAGTCGCTCTAAGGAGATAGTGAAGAGCTTATTGGATAATAATATTAATGTAAGTTATGCAGAAATTTCTGCAGAGAGTGGTCATGATGCTTTTCTGATGTCTGATGACCATTATCATGAAATATTGAATTCATTTTTTAAGAATATATTTAAATCTAAATGAAAAAATTTGACCAAAATTCAAGATATGATTTTCCGATTATCGAAAATTGGACACATCCAAAATTCTAAAGTATTAGACCTTGGTTGCGGTGATGGGTCTTTATTAAATTATTTAAAAGAAAAAAAAGATATCAAAGGTTTTGGTATTGAAAAAAATAAAGATAATTGGTTGTTGTCATTAAAAAATAATATTGATGTTATTCAAATGGATTTAGAAGCAGGTTTAGCTGGTTTTGAAACTAACTCATTTGATTTAGTGATTTTATCAAGAACCATTCAGTCAATGAATCATATTGAAGAAATTATCCATGAAATGATGAGGGTAGGTAAGGAGGTTATCATTACATTTCCTAATTTTGGTTATTGGAAAAACCGATTTCAAATAATGCAAGGAAATATGCCGGTATCAGATGAGCTTCCATACAAGTGGTTTGAAACGCCAAATATTCATTTATGTACCATTCAAGATTTTGATAATTTATGTAGAGAAAATAAAATAAAAGTAGAACAACGATTGATATTAACCGATAAAAAATCAGTAAATTTTTATCCTAATTTTTTTGGAGCTTTGGCGTTATATAAATTAGTCTCAAAATAGAACAACCCATGACAAAAACAAATATTCAGTGGAAAGATTTACTCACCAAAAAAATTGTTATTTGTTTTTTCACTGGATTCACCTCAGGTCTGACCCTTATTTATACTCATTAGCTTATTCCCTGCCTGGCTTGCTGAAAGTGGTTTAGACCTTAAAGCCATTGGCCTTTTTGCTTTAATTCAACTGCCCTATGCATGGAAATTTATATGGGCGCCTTTATTTGATCGATTCACACTTGCGATGGGGAGAAGAAGAGGGTGGTTAATCATTTTTCAAATAATTTTGTTATTTTTAATATCAATATGTGGCTTTATTGATCCAAAATCACAAATTTTGATTATTGCCATTGTTTCTATCGGTATCGCATTTTTTAGTGCTAGTCAGGATATTGTTATTGACGCTTACAGAAGGGAGTTACTTCTTGATCCAGAGTTAGGTTTAGGTAATGCAGTGCATGTAAATGCTTATAAATTTGCAAGTTTAGTTCCTGGTTCACTATCTTTAATCTTAGCTGACTTCTTTTCTTGGGAATTTGTATTTACGATTACCGGTTTATTTATGATTCCAGGAATTATTCTTACAATTTTAATTTCTGAACCAAAACTTAAATCGGCGCCTCCCAAAACAATCAAAGAAGCAGTCGTGGATCCGTTCAAAGAATTTTTAGGGCGAAATGGAACAAAGAATGCCTTATTGATACTGCTATTTATTTTTCTTTATAAAATTGGTGACAGCATGGCGACCGCTCTTGCTACCCCTTTTTATTTAGACCTTGGGTTCTCAATGACAGAGATTGGAGTCATTGCAAAAAATGCAGGCCTATGGACAAGTATCGCTGGAGGAATTATTGGTGGGATATGGATGGTGAAATTAGGTATTAATCGGGCTTTATGGATTTTTGGCTTTCTACAAATGTTTGCGACATTAAGTTTTGCATGGTTAGCAACAGTCGGTTATGACAATACAGTCTTAGCCATCACGGTTGGGTTAGAATTTTTTGCCGCAGGGCTTGGCACAACAGCATTTGTGGCATTTATTGCTAAAACTACCAACCCTAAATATACAGCCACGCAGTTTGCATTATTCAGCAGCCTTGCCTCTGTACCAAGAACTTTCACCAACGCATCAACTGGGTATTTTGTAGATTTTTTTGGTTGGTATTATTTCTTTATTTTTTGTTTTATATTGGCAATTCCAGGCATGTTTTTATTATTAAAAATCGCCCCCTGGAGAAAGTAATTATTCATATTCAATGATTAAGGGTGCATGATCACTAAATCGCTCGTCCTTATAAACATAAGCTTTTTTTGCTCTAATTGCATTTCTTGATTTGATATCTGATAATCTATTCGCCAGCCAACATTTTTTAGCCAAGCCTGCCCCCGATTACTCCACCATGTATATGACCCCTCGCCTTCTTCGGGATGAAGGATACGATAAACATCAGTCCATTTCCCTTTGGTAAAAGCTTAGTTAACCATTCCCTCTCATCAGGAAGAAATCCAGAATTTTTCTTATTCCCTTTAAAGTTTTTTAAATCTCTTTCATGATGCGCAATATTAAAATCACCACAAACAATGATATTTTTTCCTAAATTTAATTTCTCTTCAAAAACTTTATAAATCTTATCAAGCACTTTATATTTAAAAGCTTGTCTCTCTTCACCTGATGAGCCTGAAGGTAAATAAATTGAAATGATAATTAAATTTTCAAACTCAAGCTCGATATACCTCCCTTCATCGTCCAATTCAGGAATGCCCAAATGCTTTGTAACTTTGAGAGGTTCATTTTTTGTATAAATACCAACCCCACTATAGCCCTTCTTTATTGCAAAGCTAAAATAACCATTATATTCATATGGTGATTTCATTTCAGGAGATAAATCAGTCTCTTGCGCTTTGAGTTCCTGCAAACAAATATAATCTGCGTTTTGTTCTTTCAGCCAAGGGAAAAAATCTTTTCTGCTGGCAGCCCGAATACCATTTAAATTTAAGGTTATAATCTTCATAAGTTAACTAGAAATATATCTATGCAAGAATCTTTTATAAAATTTGCACTTGAAAAAAAAGTGCTTCAATTTGGAGATTTTACTACTAAAGCAGGTAGAAAAAGTCCTTATTTTTTTAATCTTGGGTCTTTTAACGACGGCGATAGCCTTAAGAGATTAGGCGATTTTTATGCAGATAAGATTATAGAGGAAAATATTGAATTCGATTTACTATTTGGTCCAGCTTATAAAGGGATATCGCTTGTAGGTGCAATTGCAATTTCTCTTGCGAACAAAGGTATAAACAAAAGATTTTCATCGAATAGAAAAGAAGTCAAAGATCATGGGGAGGGCGGTTTAATTATTGGTGCTCCTATTTCAGGAAAAATTCTTATTATTGATGATGTGATTTCTGCAGGGACTTCAATTAATGAAAGTTTTAGCCTGATCAATCAATTTGATGCAAAGATAGTTGGCATTATTGTGTCAATTGATCGAAAAGAAAAAGGCTCTGAGAAACTCTCTGCTATTGAAGAAATATATAAGAAATATAAGGTCCCTGTTAAATCAATAATCAACTTAGATAATATTATTGATTTCTTAAAAAAAGATACTGGAAATAAAAGAGTCTTAGACGAAATGCTTGGTTATAAGCAAAAGTATGGCGTTTAATTTTTTAATTTCTCTTTAAGCAATTGGCTGACTTGGCCAGGGTTTGCTTTACCTTTAGAAGCTTTCATCACCTGGCCTATTAATGCATTAAATGCTTTATCTTTTCCAGATTTGTATTCCTCAACCATGGCTTCATTGTCTTGTAAAACTTGATTCAAAATATCAACAATCTCATTTTCATTAGAGATTTGTTTGAGCCCGAGATGTTCAATCACATCATCAACACTTTTATCTTGGTCCCAGATTTCATCAAAAACTTTTTTAGCGGCATTATTTGAAATAGTTTTGTCTTCAATTCTCAATATTAATTCTGCTAAGTTATTAGCCTTGAGGGGAGAGCTCCTTAATATCAATATCTGATTCATTTAGTCTTGAAAAAAGATTTGTTAATATCCAATTCGAAGCTAATTTTGCATTAACTTTAAATGAAAGTAATTCCTTAAAATAGTTAGCGACGTCAATATTCGATGTAATTCCATCTGCATCATAGTTTGTGAGGTCATACTCTTTCACTAACCTTGCTTTCATTTCGCTTGGCAGTTCGTACATTTTAGATTTTATATTATTAATTTTCTCTTGGCTTATAACTAGTGGCAATAAATCAGGATCTGGAAAATATCGGTAATCATTTGCCTCCTCTTTTGATCTCATTTCTCTAGTTTCACCAGAATCTGGGTCAAAAAGAATTGTTGCTTGTTTTATTTTTCCCCCATCCTCTAACTTTTCAATTTGCCAGTTCACCTCGTAATCAACTGCCTGCTTGATGAACTTAAAAGAATTTAAGTTTTTGATTTCTCGCCTTGTACCCAGCTCTTTATCGCCTTTTTTCTTAACTGATACATTCACATCACAACGAAAATTTCCCTCTTGCATGTTTCCATCACAAATTCCGATCCATTGAACTAATTCGTGAAGTTTTTTAGCATAGGTCACTGCTTCCTCTGCAGAGCTCATATCTGGTTCTGTAACAATTTCTAATAAGGGTGTGCCCGCTCTGTTAAGATCGATTCCCGATTTTCCCTCTTCTGATTCCATGTACAGATTTACCCGCATCTTCCTCTAAATGTGCTCTTAAAATTCTAATACTTTTATTTTCATCGCCAACTGTAATTATAAGACTCCCCTCTCCTACAACAGGCAAATCAAGCTGACTGATTTGATAGCCTTTAGGTAAGTCTGGATAGAAGTAGTTTTTTCTAGCAAAAATAGAATGCTCTGTAATCTTTGCATCAACAGCTAAACCAAACTTTATTGCACAGTTAACCGCCTCCTCATTAAGCACTGGTAAAACTCCGGGGTAGGCAAGACTCACTAAGCATGCATTTGCATTAGGCTCTTTACCAAAACTTGTTGATGCACCAGAAAATATTTTTGAGTTAGTTTTTAACTGAACATGTGTTTCAATTCCAATAACAATTTCCCACTCCATTATTTGAATTCCTCAGGAGTTAAATTATGCCAATTTGTATTCGTTTGAAATATATGAGCAATATTTAATAACTTTGCTTCACTAAAATAATTACCTATGAGCTGAATACCTACTGGAAGATTATTCATCTATCCCACCAGGCATCGATAAACCTGGTAATCCAGCAAGGTTTGTTGAGATTGTGTAAATATCTTGCATGTACATTTTAAGTGGGTCTTCTTTTTTATCCCCAATTGGAAAAGCAACAGAAGGTGCTGAGGGTCCTAAAATGACATCACATTTTTCAAAAGCCTTTTTGAAATCTTCAGAGATTAATCTTCTAATTTTTTGTGCTTTTAAATAATAAGCATCGTAGTAGCCTGCACTAAGAACATAGGTCCCAATCATTATTCTTCTTTTTACTTCATCACCAAAACCCTCTTCTCTTGTCTTACAATACATGTCCATCAGATCATCGTATTCTTTTGTACGATAGCCATATCGAACGCCGTCATATCTGGATAAATTACTAGATGCCTCAGCAGGAGCGATGACATAGTAAACGGGTATGGATAAATGGTTATTTGGTAAAGATATCTCTACAATTTCAGCGCCTAATTTTTTATATTCGCTGATACCTTGTTCTATTATTTTCTCAACTTCAGGATCTAGCCCTTCACTAAAGAATTCTTTTGGGATACCAATTTTTAACCCCTTAATGGAGTTATTATACCAGTTAAATAATTTTCTTTTTCTCTTTGTATGCTTGTGGAGTCTTTAGGGTCATGGCCACTCATCACATTCATCATTGCAGCACAATCTTCTGCCGTATGACACATGGGTCCCGCTTGATCCAGGCTTGATGCAAATGCAATCATGCCATACCTTGAAACTAAACCATAAGTCGGCTTTAAACCTGTCAACCCACATAATGAAGCAGGCTGCCTAATCGAGCCACCTGTATCTGTCGCTGTCGCAGCTGGAGCTAACATCCCAGCAACAGCAGCTGCACTTCCGCCTGAACTTCCTCCTGGAACAGTCTTAATATCCCAGGGATTTTTGACATTGCCATAAAAAGAAGTCTCATTAGATGACCCCATAGCAAATTCATCCATATTAGTTTTGCCTAGATTCACAGCCCCTGCTGCATTAAATTTACTTATAACCGTTGAATCATATGGAGCAATAAAATTATCTAACATTTTTGAGCCACAACTTGTTTTCCATCCTTCTGCACAAAAAATATCTTTTTGAGCTATTGGAATCCCGGTTAAATAATTCTGATTTCCCTCTTGATAATTTCATCCGACTGCTTTGCCATCGCTAAACTTTTATCTTTATCAATCGTGATAAAAGCATTTATAGATGAATTGTGAAGATCTAATCTATTTAAAAAGAATTTCGTTAGCTCTACGCTAGAAAATTTTTTTTGTTTTAAACCTTCTGAAAGTTCTTTTAGAGAGAGATTTAGCATTTTATTCAATCACTCTTGGGACAATAAACAAAGATTGATCAGTTTCATTTGATAATTTTAAGGATTTTTCTCTCATATCCACTTCGGTCACTTTATCTTCTCTTAAAGGCTGGGTAATATCAAGTGCATGAGCCATAGGTTCAATGCCATCTGTATTTACCTGAGTCATTTGGTCGATGAGTCCTAAAATCCCTTCTAACTTTTCACTCACTTTTTTAGCCTCATTTTCATTTATATTTATTCGAGCCAAATGGGCAATTTTTTTAATTTCGTCATTATCGAATTTCATTTTATTAAAACACCATTTTTTGTTTAATTTATGTTGATTAATCGGTTATTATACAAGGATACGAAGACACTTTAAAATTCATTTTATACAAATAATCATTAAAGATTTATGTTAGAAATTTTGTTGATAATGATTTGGCTATTGACCTTGGCACAGCAAATACATTAATTTTTGCTAAAGGAAGAGGTGTTGTCCTTGATGAGCCTTCAGTTGTTGCTATTCAAAATGTGCAAGGGCCTGGTGGACCTCAATCTAGAAAAACTGTTCTCGCCGTAGGTGCTGAAGCTAAATTAATGCTTGGTAGGTCACCTCAAAGTATCGACGCTATTCGACCAATGAAAGATGGTGTGATAGCTGATTTTAATATTACCGAAGAGATGATTAAGCATTTTATTAAGAAGACTGTATCAACCAACATGTTTTCTCCAAGCCCAAGAATAGTCATTTGTGTTCCATATGGCGCAACACAAGTTGAAAAAAGAGCTATTCGAGAATCTGCAGAGAGAGCTGGTGCGAAACAAGTATTTTTAATTGAAGAACCGATGGCAGCTGCTATTGGTGCTGAACTTCCCATTCAAGATGCGACAGGCTCAATGGTAATTGATGTGGGAGGCGGAACTACAGAAGTCGGCGTCATCTCATTAGGTGGAATTGTTTACGCAAGTTCCGCTCGTGTAGGTGGAGACAAAATTGATCAATCTATTGTTGACTATATGAGAAGGAACTATGGCACATTAATATCTGAACCAACGGCTGAAAAAATAAAACAAACGATTGGTAGCGCATTTCCTTTAAATGAACTTTTATCAATGGATATCACTGGCAGAAATTTAGCTGAGGGCTTGCCCAGAAAATTAAGTATCTCCAGCAATGAAATATTAGAAGCTATCGCAGAGCCACTTCATACAATCGTTGGTGCTGTGAAAACTGCACTTGAACAAACTCCTCCTGAGCTTGGATCTGATATTGCGGAAAATGGAATGGTCCTCACTGGTGGTGGTGCCCTTTTGAAAAATCTTGACCGACTTCTTCAAGAGGAAACAGGCATTCCAGTAATTATTGCTGAAGATCCTCTGACTTGTGTAGCTAGAGGTTGTGGAAAAACATTAGACCAACTAGATTATTTTAAAAATACATTTGTTTATGAATAGACATAATGGCGATCAAGGTTTCTAAAAAAGAATTAAGCTTATTTACTACTAACTTTTCTTTAACTTATTTTATTCTTTTTGTTTTTTTAGCTGTTCTCATGATGTTTATGGACAGTCGATATGAATATCTTAAGCAAATTAGAAAAGATTTTTCATTTATCACTTCCCCTTTAATCACTTTGACTAATGACTCCATTAATTTTTTTGCTAATTTTCAAAGCTTATCAAAATCTAAAGCTTTATTAGAGGAAGAAATAAATCAACTTAATATTCAAGTTGATAGCCTTTCCATTGAAAATCAAATAAGAAACTTTCTGGTAACTGAGAATGATAATTTGAGAAAGAATAACGCTCTTATCAAAAAAATATTCTCCAAAAAAAACTTATCCTGCTGAGATTATTAGGCCAACTATAAGAGGCAGAGCTCAGATAATTACAGTCAACAAGGGTAAAAAGGATGGAATTCGTCAAGGCATGCCAGTCGTAAATAGGTTAGGTCTAGTTGGGCAAATATATTCAACCTATGACCAAACAAGTGAGGTTGTTCCATTGCTTTCAAAAAAATTTGCTGTCAACGCACTCCAAGATAATGGACAAAATCATGCCATCATTTATGGTGATACTGAATTTTTAGTAATCCCTTTCTTTCCTGCTTCGATAGACGTCTCGCCTGGTGACACATTTGTGACTTCAGGTCTCGATAACGTATACCCTAGTGGAATTAATATAGGAAAAGTCGTTGAGGTGTCTCCGGAAGATAAACAATTTAACAAAATTCTGTTAAAGCCAGCAACCTTTTCAAGTCAATTTTCTTTAATTACCATTCTTGATTATTAAAAAATGTTAAAAAAATCTCATGACGTTAAAATAAGACAACAAAAGTTATTTGTTGGGTTATTTTTAGTCTCTATTTTTTTTAGTTTCATTAATTTATTTAGTTTTTTAAATATTAATATTTACCCAGAGTATTTCTTAGCATTAATGGTACTAACTGTTTCATCCAATTTAATATCAATTAGCATAACTAAAGTCTTTTTGATGGGTGTCATTGTAGATATTTTGATTGGGTCAATTTTAGGACAATACACCATCGCATTCTTGCTTTTATATGGCCTCCAAGTTTTTTCCCAGAAATATTTTTTAATGCCGACAAGGCCTCAAGCAATTCTTCTTAAATTTCTATCTATTTGCCTTGGCATAATAATTGTAACGATCATATCTCAAAATTTTAATCCTACTTTTCATACCAATGGAAGCTTATTAAATTATTTAATAATAGAAATAGCTATCACTTTTGTTATTTTAATCATTTTTCAAATTTTTTATGAAAGAACTTATGGCACTTAAATTTTATTTTGGATAATTATCGCTTTAAATATTTTTTTAAAAAAAGAATTCAAATACTATTTGTATTTTTAATCATCCTATTACTTATTCCTTTATTAAAAATATTTTATTTACAGATCATACAGTTTGATAGATTTACCGCACTAAGTAAAAATAATAGTATTAAAATTATTCCGATCCCTCCCAAAAGGGGAGTCATTCTCGATAGAAATAATATAATTTTAGCTGATAACAAATTAGTTCATTCCTTAGAAATAGACCGTGCTTCTTTTTCTGCCCTTCCTGAAATTCAACTACGTTTAAAAAATAAATTAAATATTGATATTGATACTGATATTGCTAATAAAAAAATTAGTTACTTATATGAAAATACAGTTCCCATCAGCTTTAATCTAAGCGACAAAGAAATCGCTAGTTTCGTCGCACATCAATATTTATTTCCCAAACTAAGTATTAAACAAAGGTTTATAAGAGACTATCCTCAAGGAAAGTCATCTGCACACCTAATTGGATTCATAAATAGAATTAATGATAAAGATATCAATTCCTTAGAAAAAGAAAATTTAACTAATCGATATTTGGGTAGCACTCATATTGGTAAATCAGGTACTGAAAAATTCTACGAGAATTTAATACATGGATCTCCTGGATTTAAAGAGATTGAAGTGGATGCCAAGCAAAATGTCATTAGAACTTTACAAGAAAAAAAGTCTATTCCTGGAAAGGCTATCAATTTAACAATTGATTATAGATTGCAAAAAATTGCTGAGAAAGCATTTGGTGAAAAAAAGGGGGCTCTTGTCGCAATCAATCCAAAAAATTCTGAGGTACTTGCTTATGTTAGTCAACCAACATTTAATCCAGCCTTATTTACAAACGGCATATCTCACGAGGCTTGGTCTAATTTAAATGATAAAGATTCAAGAGCTATGCTCGATAGAGTCGTTGCTGGCCTTTATCCGCCAGGCTCTACGCTTAAGCCTTTCGTCGCTCTTGCTGCCCTTAAAAACAATATAAGAAAACCCCCTTTTTCAATTTTCGATATTGGATATTTTAAAATGCCAAGATCTTCTAAAGTATTTCGTGATTGGAAGCGAGGAGGTCACGGAACTGTAGATATGATTAAAGCAATTGCTGTTTCATGCGATACCTTTTTCTATGGATTAGGCCTTGAATTAGGAATCCCTAAATTAAATAAAGTGCTTGATGACTTTAACTTTGGTAAGAAGACTGACATTGATATTGATGGAGAAAAAAGTGGATTAATTGCCAATAAAGCCTGGAAAAAAAAGAAGTTAAATGAAAGTTGGTATGCTGGAGAAACTGCGATTACTGCAATTGGTCAAGGATTTACTCTTGTCACGCCACTCCAGCTTGCAAATGCCACAGCAAAACTTGCGAACCCAAGTTTATCAATTAAGCCCCACTTACTTTTAAGCATTGATGGAATCAAACAAGATAAACAAGAAGTCAAAGAGAAAAAACAAAGCTACTCAGATGAGAACCTAAAATGGGTTAAGACAGGAATGGTGAATGTCACAAAAGAGGGCGGGACTGCTGCTTTTTTAGGCAGAAAATCAAATTATCAAATGGCATCCAAAACTGGGACAGCTCAATTATTTGGTTTAAAAATAGATGAAGAATATAACGAGGATATCCTCCCTGATAAACTTAAAGATCATGCACTTTTTATTACCTATGCCCCTGCCATTAATCCTGAAATTGTCATCGCCGTTATCGTTGAGAATGGGGGTCACGGTGGCTCAGTAGCAGGTCCAATTGCAAAAAAAGTTTTAGATGCTTATTTAGTAAATAAAAAATTATGATTAAAGTTTTAGAAAAATATAAAAAAAGAATTGATATTCCCCTTTTAGCTATTACTTTCTTTATTATATTTATGGGCTTGGTTACTTTATCAGGGAGTAATTTAGACACTTCTAATATTATTATTAATCAAGTTATAAATATTTTTGTTGGACTGATAATTTTTACAATTTTAATCTTTACCAATCCTCGTATTTTATTTTCATACGCTCCTATATTATTTTTAATCACCATATTTTTATTAATCTTAGTACATTTTTTTGGGGTAGAAAGTAATGGAGCAAAAAGGTGGTTAGCTTTTGGAGTTTTTAATCTACAACCTTCTGAATTAATGAAAATTACCTTGCCATTAATGATAGCTTGGCTTTATCAACAGTATCAAAATAAGATTTCATTAAGACTCCACTTTACAGCCATCTT
Organism: Methylophilales bacterium BACL14 MAG-120910-bin43; assembly: GCA_905181685.1. Lineage (GTDB taxonomy): Bacteria > Pseudomonadota > Gammaproteobacteria > Burkholderiales > Methylophilaceae > BACL14. The sequence continues at coordinate 99,349 of CAJIYK010000001.1, forward strand.
TTTAATTTGTATTCCCGTCTACCTTGTATTACTTCAACCTGATTTAGGTACGTCTATCATGATTGCCTTGTCTGGTTTTTTGATTATTTTTTTAGCGGGCATTTCCTGGCGTTTAATAATCTCATCTATGATTGTTGCTATCCTTTCCTCACCTCTCATCTGGATCAATCTTCATACTTATCAAAAAAATAGGATCATTAATATGCTTGATCCTTTTGTTGATCCATTAGGTACTGGCTACCATACAATTCAATCAATGATTGCCATAGGTTCGGGTGGTGGTTTTGGGAAAGGTTGGGGAGAGGGGTCACAAACAAATTTAAATTTTTTACCAGAAGCGAATACTGATTTTATTTTTGCTGTCTATTCTGAGGAGTTTGGTTTTTTTGGTGTACTTATAATTTTTGCTTTGTTTTTACTTCTTATATTCAGAATATTTATCCTGGCAAATAATATGCAGAGTACATTCTCAAAGCTTTTAACTGTATCTCTGGGTGTTTCAATTTTTAGCGCTATTTTCGTCAACATTGCCATGATTAGTGGATTAGTTCCAATTGTCGGCTTACCTTTACCTTTTATGAGTTATGGAGGCACATCCATGGTAGTTTCATTAGCTAGTATCGGTATAATAATGAGCTTAAATAATCATAAAACTTTAATAGCAAATTAAATAATAACTATGAGACAGCTTATTTTAAATATATTTTTTTTGATTTTTATTGTTGGCTGTGCCTCGAAAGATTACTCAATCGATGAATTATTTGAAGATGGTGGAGAAATAGACACAACGCCTGAAGATTCAATTAAATATGTTTGTAATCAAAAAAAATATTTCTTTGTTCGTTACATTGGAGATGATAAAGAAAGTCTTTGGATCATTTTTCCAAAGAGAGAAATTAAACTTGATAAAACAGAAATTTCCAATGTTTTTTCAAATGGAATTACTAAATTAGTATTTAATGAGAAAACCACAACCGTCAAAAAGGAAGATACTATTTTATATAGTGAATGCGCCTTACAAATTGAATAAAATATAATTTAACAACTAAACAGCTTATTTAATAAATACTTTAATTTATCTTTTTTTTTAAAGTAAAATAAAAATTTTTACAGGGATAGCCATGATACTAGAGTCAGAGTTTGTTGATTTAAATACACCAACAGGAATAATGAGAACTTATGTTCATAGGCCAAAATCGACATCAAAGTTTCCTGCTATTCTTTTTTATTCAGAAATTTTTCAACAAACAGGCCCAATAGAAAGAGCTGCCAAAATTTTGGCAAGCCACGGATTTGTAGTTTTGGTGCCTGAAGTTTTCCATGAACTTAATGAAATTGGCACTGTGCTTAATTACGATGATGCAGGAAGAGATAAAGGCAATGCTGATAAATCTGAAAAAGATGTTCAATCATATGACACAGATAATCAAGCCATGATTGACTGGATCAATACACAAAAGTGGTCAAATGGTCATATCGGTGCAATGGGTTTTTGCATTGGTGGTCATCTTGCATTTAGAGCTGCGCTTAATCCAAGTGTTAAAGCTACAGCCTGTTTTTATGCAACAGATCTTCATACAAATACGATTCCAAATAAACCTGGACAGCACAGTATGGAAAGACTTTCAGACATTCAGGGTGAGTTATTAATGATTTGGGGAAAGCAAGATAATCATGTACCTACTGAGAATCGAACAAATATACATCAACAGTTGCTAGATACTTCAATTAAATTCAGCTGGCATGAATTTAATGCTCAACATGCGTTTATGAGAGATGAGGGTGAAAGATATGATGCTGAACTTGCGGCCATATGTTATCAGTTAACTTTCAGCCTATTTAATAGAACTTTAAAAAGCTAGACGCAATCAGAAAAAGCTTCGAGTGCTCTATGAAAATTGTTGTGGTCTATTTTTTTTATCACTTTTGAATGAGTTTTAACTTCACTCTCAATTTTTGATTTAGAAACGTCAATTTGCGCTTGGTTCAGCTGAGGATTTGTTTTTTTACTTTTCACAATCTTTTTTCCTTTTGGGAATTTAAAAATTATTGGGATTTTGTCCCAAATACTGTTATATGATAAAGGTTATAGCAATAAATTCAAATTTTTTAATTATAAAAATAATCCGATGAAAATTTACGTTAATGGGCAACAAAAAAATTTTGAAGTTACGGAAATATGCCTTACTTCATTAATTGAAAAATTAGCACTTAATGAAAAAAAATTTGCCATAGAATATAATGGAGAAATAATTTCAAAAAGTAATTTTTCTCAAACCTTTTTAAAAGATGGTGACAAACTCGAGATTGTTATAGCCGTAGGTGGCGGCTAATTAATGGAATCAGATAAGTTTTTAATTGCAGGAAAACATTATTTATCTAGGCTTCTAGTGGGCACAGGTAAATATAAAGATTTTAAAGAAACCCAAACAGCAATATCAGAAAGTGGTGCAGAGATTGTGACGGTTGCAATAAGAAGAACTAATATTGGACAAGATATTAAAGAAGAATCTTTATTAGATTTTATACCCAAGGAAAAATATACTTATTTACCCAATACAGCAGGGTGTTATACAAAAGACGATGCCATTAGAACATTGCGTCTTGCAAGAGAACTTTTAGATGGACATAACCTTGTTAAATTAGAGGTCTTAGGTGATCCAAATACGCTATATCCGAATGTTGTTGAGACTGTAGAGGCTGCCAAAATTTTAATCAAGGAAGGATTTGATGTCATGGTTTATACATCAGATGATCCTATTATTGCAAAACAACTCGAAGATATAGGCTGCTGTGCCATCATGCCACTAGCATCACTTATCGGTTCTGGAATGGGTATCTTGAATCCTCATAATTTAGAAATTATCATTGATAATGCAAAGGTTCCCGTCATTGTAGACGCAGGCGTGGGAACTGCTTCAGATGCAGTTATTGCAATGGAGCTTGGTTGTGATGGAGTTTTAATGAATACAGCCATTGCGGCTGCGGACAATCCTATTTTAATGGCAGCTGCGATGAAAAAAGCCATTGAATCTGGCAGGGAAGCTTTCCTAGCAGGTAGGATGAAAAAAAAGTTTTATCAAGCAGATCCAAGCTCACCAACTTCTGGATTAATTAAGTGATGGGTAAAGATAATAACCATATTTTAATTAAAGTGACGCCAAATTTTATTGAAAAAAACTCTATGATTGAGTTTAATAAATATGTATTTGCTTATGAGGTTGAGATTAAAAATGAAAGCTCACAACCCATACAATTAATCAGTAGGCATTGGATAATTGAGAATTCAAAGTTTGAAAAATTTGAAGTCAAGGGAGAGGGTGTGATTGGAGAGCAACCGACAATCGCTCCTGGAGAAGTTTATCAATTATTCAAGTTTTACTGAAATTAGCACCCCCTCTGGTTTTATGTGGGGCTCTTATCAAATGTTAACAGAGAGTGAAATAAGCTTTGATGTTGAAATTCCAAAGTTTGAATTAAATATGCCGAGAATACTGCATTGATCAGTTCACCTAGATTACTGATTGTTTTGTTTTTATTCCTAGCGGGCTGTCAAGATGCTCAACCACCAGTGGATTGTAATTGCCCTGAAGTAGAACCACCCGTCGTTGAAGAGAAAAAAGAAGTCAAATTTAAACCCTACAGCTTTCTGAAGGAAACATACTGGAGTGACATTGAGTATGCACTCTCGGAAGACTACTTGATTCTTGCATGGCCTGCTTGGATGAGAAGCTGCTCAACGCTTATCAATAAAAAACCTTGGCGTAAAGTTTGTGAGCAAGCTTATTTAATTGGCTCGTCTCCAAGTAATGACGAAATAATTAATTACTACAGAAATTATTTTAATTTATATCAAGCAACAAATAATGACGGCTCAAAAGAAGGATTAATTACAGGATATTATCAGCCTGTACTTCAGGGTAATTGGGAGAAAACAAAAAAATACAATATTCCCCTATACTCTATTCCTGATGATTTAATAACGGTCAATTTAAGTGAAATTTATCCTGACTTAAAATATAAAAGATTGAGAGGAAGAGTTGAGGGTAATAAATTAGTCCCTTACTTTACAAGAGATGAAATTACAGAAAAAGTGGCCCCGCTAAAAGGGAATGAATTAGTTTGGGTCAATAATGCCGTTGAAGCTTTTTTTCTTGAGATTCAAGGATCCGGTGTGATTGAGTTTAATAATGGCAAAAGAATTCAAATTGGATATGCAGATCAAAATGGACACCCCTATCGCTCAATGGGCCGTGCACTTATTCGTGCAGGAGAATTGCAAAGAGGTAAGGTTTCTATGCAAAGTATTAAAAAATGGGCAAAAAATAATAAAAAGAAATTAAGAAAATTCTTAAGCGCTAACCCGAGTTATGTATTTTTTAGAATTCTGCCAGAAGGCTTACCTGGACCAATTGGTGCACTTGGTGTTCCCATAACATCTGAAAGATCCGTTGCTATAGATCGTAGGTATGTCCCACTTGGTGCGCCTATTTTTCTCAAGACAACTAAGCCAAATACTGATATCCCTATAAAACATCTTATGATTGCTCAAGATACTGGTGGTGCCATTAACGGTGGTGTTAGAGCAGATTTTTATTGGGGGCAAGGAAATGAAGCTGGCAAGATGGCTGGCAAAATGAAACAAGATGGTCGGATATGGGTTTTGTTACCTAAAGGCTTTAAGCTTCCATAAAAAAAGGAACTCTAAGAGTTCCTTTTTTTAATATAACTAAATAAACAATTACTTGTTCATTACGTACATTGTTACTTCAAAACCGAAACGCATTTCAGTTGCAACTGGTGTTGTCCACATAATATGATCTCCTTTTAATTTTTAAATTCTATTAAATTAATAATAGTGATGTAAATATACATGGATTGCTTATTAATCTGTTATGAAAATACCCTAAGTAAAATCATGAACGTAAAATAACTTTTAAATAAAAAAAGGCCCACTAAACAGTGGGCCTTTAGTCACTCTAAAATTACAGGAGGATAATTAAGAGTGGTACGCAGTCTCTCCGTGAGAAGTAGTATCAAGTCCAGTTCTTTCGCTTTCATCTGAAACTCTCATACCCACAACGGAATTGACAATTTTGTACAAGACGAAGGTTGCGATAGCACACCAAACAATTGTTATGCCAACACTCTTCGCTTGAATAACAAATTGAGAAGCCATTGATACGCCTTCATCAAAGCCAACCCCACCAAATGTTGGTGACATTAGTATTGCTAATCCTAGTGCGCCGACTATACCTGCCACACCATGAATACCAAATACGTCTAATGAGTCATCGTACCCAATTGCTTTTTTAAGACTAGTACAAGCCCAGTAAGCAAATATTGAAGCTACGAAGCCAAGGATAATTGCGCCCATCGGACCCACTACCGCACAAGCTGGAGTGATTGCAACTAGACCTGAAATCGCACCCGACACACCACCTAACAATGATGCTTTGCCTTTTTGCAATGACTCAATAAATAACCAACCTAGTACTGCGGCAGCGGCTGCAATTTGCGTATTAATCATCACTGCACCTGCTACGCCATCGGCAGCTAGTTCACTACCAACATTGAAACCAAACCAACCTGCCCAAAGTAAGGCAGCACCAATCAACGTCATTGGCATATTGTGTGGAGGCATTGGCTCTTTACCAAAGCCAATTCTTGGTCCAATTAAAAGTGCTAAAACTAATGCTGCGATACCTGCATTAATATGAACGACCGTACCACCAGCGAAATCGATTGCACCCATTTCTGCAATAAGTCCGCCGCCCCAAACCATGTGACATATTGGAAGATAAACAATTGTAAACCAGCCTGTCATAAATAAAAGCATGCCTGAGAACTTAATTCTTTCAGCAAATCCACCGACAATCAGTGCTGGTGTTAGTGCTGCAAAAGTAAGTTGGAAAGTCACAAAGACAAATTCAGGAATTGTCCTGACACTGTGTCAGGGGTAATGCCATTTAAAAATGCTGCGCCAAAACCACCCGCAATCATTTGTCCCCAAGGCGTTCCTGTGCCATCTGAAAAAGCCACACTATATCCGTAAATAACCCACAGTATTGACATTAAAGAAAAGGTCACAAAAACCTGCATCAAGACCGATAACATGTTTTTAGACTCTGACTAACCCACCATAAAATAATGCTAAGCCAGGAATAGCCATGACGATCACTAATATGGTTGCTACGATCATCCAGGCAGTATCACCTGAGTTAAGTGTAGGAGTCTCCTCAACTGCTTCCTCCACAACCAATACATCTTGCTCTGCAACTAAAACTGTTTCCTTGGTGATATCAAATACCTCATTTGACATACCTATTTGTGAAAAACTTAGAAGGAAAAGGCTTAATAAACCAATGACTCCTAATTTTGAAAATATTTTATTCATGACTGTCTCCTTAAAGTGCATCTTCGCCGGTTTCACCGGTTCGGATTCGTTGAACTTGATCAAGTGACATTACAAAGATCTTGCCATCACCAATTTTTCCAGTGAGTGCAGACTTTGAAATAGCCTCGATTACTTTTTTTGTGAGTTTGTCGGAGACGGCAATTTCAATTTTCACCTTAGGTAAGAAATCGATAACGTACTCTGCTCCTCGGTAAAGCTCTGTATGGCCTTTTTGACGACCAAACCCTTTGACTTCTGTGACGGTAATACCTTGAACCCCTATCTCAGAAAGGGCCTCCCTTACTTCATCAAGCTTAAACGGCTTGATAATTGCACTAATTAATTTCATATTTATTCCCCTTAAATATATAAACCTTGATGTTTAAATAAAGGAGCAGGGTTTATGCTGCCCCTTCATATTAATTTAGAATCCTGCGCTTAAGTAACCTCCAAAGTACTCATCTCCTAAGTAGACTTATTCCACTGTCCATCAGCTTTATCTTGATCGGTATCTGTATAAAAAGCACCTGCTGAAAAGTTATCATTAAATGCATAATCTACATTTACTTTCCAATCTGTGTAGTCATAATGCATCATTACACCAAATGTTTGAGTACCAACATGACCTGAAGCAGTTATAGGTGTTGAGCCAATTGGAACATCTACGTTAAGTCGGTATATGTTCTCCCGTCCATGATCTGCAAAGCCCCATGCATCATCTGAAACTACAACATAATCAGTAAGGCTTGCCTAAATTGACCCATCCATAAAGTCTTGCTAACCACTATCTGTCAGGCATCTGTATCAGACCTTACCTGCAGTATTTTACCTGGGTAATAGAACTTGAAGACACCCATCATCAAACCAAGTCACCGAAATGACTCTGTTGCCCAACCACCATAAACATCAATCTCAATACTGTTTTTATCCATATAACCACCCGCAGTTGTCCAATCTACATTGGATGCCCAAGCACCGGCATATAAACCACTTGAATGTTCTACATCAAACCCACCTTGAATGCAGGCTCATTCTTGTGTTTGTGTATAACCACGGAATATATAATCTGAATAAAGACCTACGTTTGCACTAAAGCTAAATTCATCAAGCATTGATGGGCTTTAATGTCTTCTACTTCATCAGCTGCAAAGCTCATTGGGGCAACTGAAAATAATGCTCCAATAACAGCTGCTTTAATTAATTTCTTGTTCATACTACTTTCTCCTTTTAAAATATGTTGACGCTTTTTGTTTGCGTACACTTATATGTAAAGCAAAAACCGTGCCAACTTTGTAATTTTCTAAATTTTTTTGTTTTTTTTAATCTAATTTGGGGAATAAATTAAATTAATTGATTAACAATAAAATATAAAAAACCTGTTAAAATCAACGTTTTACGGAAATAATATATGGTAGATAAAAAACAATTCAAGAAATTTCCAAAAAATTAAAAATATCATTGCTGATTCACCAATAAGTGACATTGAAGATAATATAAATGCACTATTAAAGGGCATGTTCACCAAAATGGACCTTATTACTAGAGAAGAATTTGATGTACAAACCGGCGTTCTCAAGAAAACACGCGAGAAACTTGAGAAGCTAGAAGAACAATTATCTAAAATTGAAAAGAATATTAAATAAATGGAAAAGAATTTCTCATCTAAATATAAAGCTGAATTAAATGAAAATCCTAAGTAATCGAATTATGATCATGGATGGTGCTACGGGCACAATGATCCAACAACATAACTTACAGAAGATGATTACCGTGGTGGTAAAGATGGAAATTCATCGATTTTTCTGCCCCCAAAGGTGAACGAGAGCTTTTCTTAAAAGGTAATAATGAACTCCTTAGTCTGACACAACCGCAAATTATCAAAGAAATCCATGAAGATTATCTCGAGCTGGTGCAGATATTATAGAAACGAATACATTTGGTGCTAATAGTATTGCCCAAGATGATTACTATATGCCCCACCTGATTCATGAAATGAATTATGAATCAGCCAGGCTTGCAAAAGAAGCTGCAGAAAAATTTAGCACGCCCGAAAAACCTAGGTTTGTGGCAGGGGCAATTGGTCCAACACCTAAAACGGCATCAATATCACCTGACGTTAATGATCCAGGTGCACGAAATATTGATTTTGATCAACTAGTCACATCTTACAAGGAGCAAACAAAATCTCTTATTGAGGGTGGTGTTGATATTATTTTAGTTGAGACAGTATTTGATACCTTAAATTGTAAGGCCGCCTTATTTGCTGTAGAACAAGTCTTTGAAGAAAATTCCAAAAAACTGCCTCTTATGATTTCTGGAACCGTGACTGATGCTTCGGGCAGAATATTATCTGGACAAACAGTTAGTGCATTTTGGAACTCTATCAGACATGCAAAACCATTAACAATTGGATTAAATTGTGCATTGGGTGCAGCTCTTATGCGGCCCTATGCTGAGGAACTATCAAAAATTGCTGATACTCATATATGTATCTATCCAAATGCAGGGCTTCCAAACCCAATGTCAGATACAGGTTTTGATGAAAAGCCATGCGATACATCTCGACTTTTAAAAGAATTTGCTGATAGTGGATTTTTAAATATTGCTGGTGGTTGTTGTGGAACAACACCAGATCATATTAAAGCAATTGCTGAACAGTTAGAAAATGTCCACCTAGAATACTTCCACACAAGAAGTATTTACCAGACTTTCTGGGCTTGAGCCATTGAGTATAAAAGAAGATACCCTGTTTATTAATGTTGGTGAAAGAACTAATGTTACGGGCTCTAAAGCTTTTGCTCGACTAATTATTGAAGAAAAATTTGAGGAAGCAGTATCTGTTGCAAGGCAACAAGTTGAAAATGGTGCTCAAGTTATAGACATTAATATGGATGAAGGCATGCTTGACTCACTTAATGCCATGAAATATTTCCTAAATTTAATTGCCTCTGAACCTGATATTGCTCGTATCCCCATCATGATTGACTCATCAAAATGGGAAGTCATTGAAGCTGGTTTGAAGTGTGTTCAAGGTAAAGCTATCGTCAACTCAATCTCCATTAAAGAAGGGGAGGAAGATTTTTAAAACACGCTACAATTTGTAGAAGTTTTGGTGCTGCAGTTATAGTTATGGCCTTTGATGAGAAAGGTCAAGCTGACACCTATGAACGTAAAACTGAAATATGTAAGCGAGCTTACGATATCCTCACCCAAAAATTGGACTTTCCACCTGAAGATATTATTTTTGATCCGAATATCTTTGCTGTGGCAACTGGCATTGAGGAACACAATAATTATGCTGTAGATTTTATTAACGCCACTAAATGGATCAAGGAAAATCTTCCATACGCTAAAATTTCAGGCGGTGTTTCAAATGTCAGTTTTAGCTTTCGTGGAAATGATCAGGCAAGAGAAGCCATACATACCGTTTTCTTGCATCATGCAATCAAAGCAGGTTTAACGATGGGAATTGTAAATGCTGGGATGATTGGTCTTTATGATGATCTTAGTGAAGAACTAAAAGAAGCTGTTGAAGACGTCATTTTAAATCGTAGGCCAGATGCTACAGAAAGAATGATTGATATGGCCGGCACACTTAAAGGCAGTAAAAAAGAGGAATTAAAACTTAATTGGAGAGGTGATGATGAAAATCCACTGCCCATTGAGAAAAAAATTGAGTATGCATTAGTGCATGGCGTGACAGACTTTATAGTCGAGGACACTGAAGAAGCCCGACTTAAAATTATGAATAGTGAAGGTGGTAGACCCATCAATGTCATTGAAGGTCCTCTTATGGATGGAATGAATGTTGTTGGTGATCTATTTGGCCAAGGAAAAATGTTCTTACCTCAAGTTGTAAAGTCAGCAAGAGTAATGAAACAGGCTGTTGCTCATCTTGTTCCATTTATTGAGAAAGAAAAAGAAGAGGATGAAAAAAGAACAGGTATTAAAGCAAAGCCTAAAGGAAAAATGCTAATTGCCACCGTAAAAGGTGATGTCCATGATATCGGGAAAAATATCGTCTCAGTCGTATTGCAATGTAATAACTTTGAAGTAGTTAACATGGGTGTGATGGTTCCCGCTGCTGAAATACTTGCCAAAGCAAAAGAGGAAAACGTAGACATTATTGGTTATCCGGCTTAATTACACCTTCTTTGGAAGAAATGTCTAATGTAGCCAGTGAGATGCAACGTGATTCGTATTTCAAAGAAAATAATATTCCTTTACTCATTGGTGGGGCAACGACATCCCGTGCCCATACAGCCGTCAAAATATCTGAACATTATGATGGTCCTGTTGTCATGTTTCTGATGCATCTCGATCAGTGTCCGTGATGCAATCTTTGATGGATCCAAAACAAAAAATGGAATACATCGTCAATTTATCTAAGGACTATGAAAACGTTCGACAATTGCACTCAAAGAAAAAGGGAGCAACATTCATATCTATTGATGATGCACGAAAAAATAAATTAGACCTTGAGTTTAAGCCGAAGAAACCAAAATTTGTCGGTAGAAGAGTCTTTAAAAACATTGATCTTAATTTAATAAAAGAATATATCGATTGGTCTCCTTTTTTCCAAACCTGGGACCTTCATGGAAAATATCCTGATATTCTCACAGACAAAGTAGTCGGTAAAAGTGCTCTGATCTGTTTAAAGAAGCACAAAAAATGTTAAATAAACTTATTAACGAAAAAAAATTAAAGGCAAACGGTGTTATTGGTTTTTACCCTGCAAATTCTATCAATGATGATGATATTGAAATATTTAAAGATGAATCCATGGAATTGGCTTTTACCTATTATTGCTTAAGGCAGCAAACAGAAAAACCTGTAATTAAAGGTACTCAAAAACCCAATTTGTGTTTAGCAGATTTTATTTCGCCAAAAGAAAATAAAGTCACAGATTACATTGGTCTCTTTGCTGTTACTTCAGGAATAAATGCTGATATCTATGAAGATATGTTTATGAAGGCTGAAGATGATTACAGCAGCATCATGGTCAAAGCTATCACAGATAGATTGGCTGAAGCTTTTGCAGAGTATATGCATGATAGAGTTCGACAAGATCTATGGGGATATCAAACTGAAAAACTGAGTAATGAGGCAATGATAAAAGAAAAATATCAAGGAATAAGGCCTGCTCCAGGCTATCCAGCTTGTCCTGAACATACAGTTAAGAATGACATATTTGCATTGCTTCAAGCAAAAGAAATAGGCATGGAACTAACAGAGGGTATGTCAATGATGCCGGCTTCCTCGGTTAGTGGTTTTTACTTTGCACACCCAGAAGCGAAATATTTCAGTGTTGATAAGATTGATGAAGATCAAATTAATGATATGGCTAAAAGAAGATCTATATCTAAAGAACAATTAAAAAAGTGGCTTGCATCGAGTCTTAGATAAATATGCACATTCATATATTAGGTATATGTGGAACATTTATGGCGGGGATAGCATCTCTCGCAAAATCAAAAGGTTTTAAAGTTACTGGATGTGATCAAAACGTATATCCACCCATGTCAACGCAACTAGAAGAGCAGGAATTGAAATCATTGAAGGATTTAATCCTTCTCAAGTAGAACTTAATCCAGATATTTATATAGTCGGCAATATTGTCAAAAGAGGTAACCCTCTTATGGAAACTATATTAAATAAGGGCCTTGCATTCCAATCTGGTCCCCAATGGCTATATGAAAACATTCTTCATGAAAAATGGGTCATAGCTATCGCCGGAACACATGGCAAAACAACTACAACAGCTATGCTCGCATGGATTTTTGAATATGCTGGGCTTAACCCGAGTTACTTAATTGGTGGGATTCCAACAAACTTAAAATCTTCATCTAGATTTATAGAAAATAAAGAGTCTAATTTTTTTATAATCGAAGCAGATGAATATGACACAGCTTTCTTTGATAAACGTTCCAAGTTTATTCATTATCATCCTCGTACACTTGTTATGAACAATTTAGAATTTGATCACGCAGATATTTTTGATGATCTAGATCATATAAAGAAGCATTTTCATCATCTGGTTAGAATAATTCCTGAAAATGGTCGCATCATTTCAAATGCAAAGAGTAAGGCGCTCGATTCAGTCATTAAATTGGGTATCTGGTCTGAGTTAGAATTTTTTAATGATGACAAGGGATGGTCATACCAATGGGTTGATGATAGAAATTCTATTAGATATTTCATATAAGAATAAAAAACAAGGATCACTCGATTGGGAATTAATTGGTGACCATAATGCTTCAAATGCATTGGCTGCAATTGCAGCAGCTAATCATATAGGCATCCCTATTTCCAAATCTATTGAGGCTTTAAAATCATTTAAAGGCGTTAAGAGAAGATTGGAAAAAATAGGTGAATATAAGAATAATATTAAAGTCTATGATGATTTTGCGCATCATCCATCTGCCATCAAAAGCACATTGGATGGAATGAAAAAAATGCAAAAAGAAGGTCGAATCATTGCAGTAATTGAGCCAAGATCAAATACTATGAAGCTAGGAAGTATGAAGAAAGATCTACAAGACAGCCTTACGTCTGCCGATATAATCTATTGCTATAAAAATAATTTAGATTGGGATCCGTCCGAGTTGTTTAAAAATGATCAAAAAGTAAGAGTTTCAAATAGTACGCAATGGATTTTAGATAGTATCATTGAAGAAAAAAAAGCAAATGATCAAATTGTATTCATGAGCAATGGTGGATTTTCAGGAATTCAAAACAAATGTTTAAATTTATTTGAAAATGAAGAATGACAGTAGCATAAAATTTACGCCCCTTAAAATAACAATAGCCGTCATTATTTCGTTGATTCTTCACCTTGTATTTTTTACAAATTTTAATTTTAAACAGCTTTTTATATCCAAAAATAATAATCAATCAGATGAATTAGAAATTTTCGTTACCCGAAAAATAGAAAAGCCTATAAACCAGACTAAAGTGCAAAAACAAATAAAAACGGATAACTCTGAAAAAAAATTATTAAACAAGACGCTCGTAAAAAAAGAGAAAGAAGTCAAACAGGTAATCGAGGATGATTTATCTACAAATTCAAAGAGTATACAAAATGAAGAGGTAGTAGCTCAAAAAAAACCGATTGATAAAAAAAAGATTTTATCTAATTTGAGTCAATTAGATTTCAATGTTAAACCACAAACGCAAAATGAAAATTTAAGAATTAAAAATATATCCGCTAAGTCTCCAGAATATATTTATCGTTTATATTTTGAAGCTTGGAAAAAGAAAGTCGAGCGAATGGGATCTATGAACTACCCTGAGGCTGCAAAAATAAATAATAGCTTTAGTAACTTGGTAATGAAGGTCACTATTAATTCGAATGGTTTAGTTCATAATATTGCCATCATAAAAAGTTCTGGAAATGAAGATTTAGATATTGCGGCTGCTGATATAGTGAGAAATGGTTCACCTTATGCTCCTTTCAGTGAGCAAATGAAAAGAGAAGTTGATCAGGTTAATATCACAAGAATCTGGAAGTTTATTGAAGATCAAAATTTTTCTACGGCTCAATAATGTCTTATTATAAATATCACATCTTCTTTTGCCTGAATCAAAGAGATGATGGGGAACAATGTTGCAATAATTATGGTGCTAGCGACTGTTTCAATTATATGAAGCATAAACTTAAATCGTTAGATTTATACGGGATCAATCTATCAAGAGTCAACCGAGCTGGCTGTTTAAACAGATGTAAGGAAGGTCCGTTGTTAGTTATATATCCTGAAGAAACATGGTATCGATATGTTGATAATGAAGATATTGACGAAATCATCAATGAGCATATTACTCATGGGAGAAAAGTGACACGTTTATTAATTTAGATTTTTTATGATAAAGCTATTTATATTTTTTCTTACCTGACTTGATATCTTCGTTTTTTTAAATTTTTTTTGCTCCGACCAAATAGAGCCTGGAAAATGATTATCATCGTAAAATCTTGGGATTACGTGCCAATGAACATGTGGTGTTAAATTTCCAAGAGAAGCTAAATTAATTTTATCAGGCTTATAGTAAATTTTAATTGCTGACTCCACAATAAATACGACCTTCATTAATTCATCTCTTTCGCTCTCATCGAGATCAGTCATTTCCTTGATATGTTGAATATGCTCAACCCGATAATATGCAGAGTATGATGGATCATCTATTTCAATGATCCTGAATTTACTATTTTTCCAAACAATTGGATAAACTGGCGGTTGGCACAGTTCACATTTATCCAATTATGAAACCTCGAGCATTTTATCAAGGGTAAGCCTTGCTAAATCAGCCTCTTTTTGGGGAACCTTAATTATATTGACAGGATTTTCTTCGATAAGACTTTCTAACGTCCATGCGAGATGTTGAGGATCAATTCTTGCCATAGTTGAACACTCACAAATGACATGTGACATAAACTTCACAAGCTTACCTTCAGCCTTCATTTCTTTTGCAAGGCGATTGACTAAATTAAGCTCTGTTCCAACTAACCACTCAGTTCCAGGGTCTGCATTTTCTATAGTACGAAGAATAAATTCAGTCGAACCTACTAAATCTGAATTTTTACACACATCAAATGGAGCCTCTGGATGTGAAATAACATTTCCATTGGGATAGTTTTTTTTAAAATCTTCAATACTCTCCACTCTGAACATTTGATGGACAGCGCAATGACCTTTCCACAATAAAATTTTAGAATCTATAATTTGTTTTTCTGTAAGTCCTCCTAATGGAAGATCTGGATCCCAAACTGGCATCTTATCAAGAGGTATACCCATCTTATATCCCGTCCATCTGCCTAAATTTTGATCTGGAAAGAAGAGTGCTTTCTCTTTTTGCTTAAAAGCCCAATTTAAAATTTTAGGTGCATTTGTTGACGTACAAACAATGCCCTGATGTTCACCACAAAAGGCTTTAAGATCCGCTGCTGAATTAATATATGTCACAGGCGTAATTTTTTCATCAAAGTCTAATACCTTTGAAATCTCCCTATACGTCCTTTCAACCTTAGCTAGGTTGGCCATATCAGCCATCGAACATCCAGCTGATAAATCTGGAAGTATAGTGATTTGATTGTCCCTTGATAAAATATCTGAGACTTCTGCCATAAAATGGACGCCTAAAAATACAATGTATTTTGCTTCCACATTTTGAACATGCTGTGCTAATTTTAAGGAGTCCCCTGCAAAGTCAGCGTGCCGGTATACTGCTTCGTTTTGATAATGGTGGCCAAGGATAAGTAGATCTTTACCTAATATTTTTTTTGCCTTAATAATTCTTTCCTGGCAATCTTCATCTTTTAATTTTTGAAAAGAATCGAAGTTAATAGTAGATATGTTCATTGGATAAATTTTAACTTACAATTGATTTGATTTCGCATAATTTTTCTAATGCTTTACGGTTCGTCCAAGAAAACACTTTGGACTTAGCTTCTTCAATACCAACCCATTTATACTCCAGATGTTCTCTTGGTGCTATTGTGATAGCAATCTTTCTTGGAAGTTCCATACCAAAAATATGCTCCGTATTCTTAGAAACATTGGGTGGGTAACGGTGTCTCCAATGAGTGAAAATTTCATACTCATGGTTAAGATTCCAGTCTTGTATATCATATTGATTTGGGTTTATTCCAGTCTCTTCAAAAACTTCTCTTCGTGCAGCTTCATAAGGAGATTCCTCAGGTTCAAGGCTTCCTGTCACAGACTGCCAGTAATCTTTTTTGTCAGCTCGACTTAGTAAGCAAAATATCATTCTTTTTTGTATAAATTACAATTAAGGACGATACAGGTATTTTATATTTACGAGTTTTCAAATATTAGGTAATTTAAATATAATGTTTTCTTCGATCCCATTCATTTCATCAATCAAAACATCGTAGTTACTCTTTATCTTTTTTATAAGATTTTTAACTAAAATTTCTGGTGCCGAAGCTCCTGCAGTAATTCCAATCTTTTTTTTATTCAATAATATAGATAAATCAAAGCTCTCTATATTACCAACAAGTACTGATTCAACTCCTTCTTGTTTTGCAAGTTCAGCTAATCTCGAAGAATTTGAGCTATTTGAAGATCCCACAACAATAATCAGCTCTTTATCTTTTATTAATGATTT
This sequence comes from Methylophilales bacterium BACL14 MAG-120910-bin43, assembly GCA_905181685.1. GTDB lineage: Bacteria > Pseudomonadota > Gammaproteobacteria > Burkholderiales > Methylophilaceae > BACL14. The sequence continues at coordinate 115,868 of CAJIYK010000001.1, forward strand.
AATTGCATCTTGACGATTTTGGGTTGCGTAACAGATATCACTTTTATTTGGCCCTGAAATATTAGGATATTTTGTCCTTTAATTTATTTATGATCTCTTTTGTTTCGTCAATTGATAAGGTTGTTTGTGTTACATAGCTAATTTTTTCTGTATTTTTAATCCTTAGTCTATCTATATCTCCAAGGTTTTGTACTAAGAAGGTTTTGTCATTATCATCAACCTGCCCCATTGTTCCATCAACTTCCGGGTGGCCTTCGTGGCCTATCATAATAATGATGTGACCCTTTTTATTTTGTTGGATAACTTCTTTATGGACTTTTGTTACCAATGGGCATGTTGCATCAATAGGAACGAGATTAAAATCGCTTGCCTTTTTTCTAACTAATTTCGATACACCATGGGCACTATAAATTACATGGCTTCCCTTTGGGATATCTTCCATATCCTCAACAAAAATGGCGCCCTTTCTTTTTAAATTCTCAATGACAAACTCGTTATGGACAACCTCATGTCTCACATAAATAGGTGAGCCATATTTTTCAAGCGCTTTTTCAACAATTGCAATTGCTCTATCAACGCCAGCACAAAAACCTCTAGGCTCCGCTAATGTAATATGTATTTCTTTCTTCATTCAGCAATTAGGATTCTGGTAGAACCTTTTCCCCTTTAATAAGGTGATCAAAAGTCTCTTTCTCTCTGATAATATGAGTTTTAGCTTTATCAATCATCAGTTCGTATAGCCGTGGCCTCGTATTATAGTTTGAGCTCATTGACATTGCATAAGCCCCAGTATCCATGATTACTAAGAATATTATTAGGCTCTATACTAATGACTCTATCTTTTCCAATGAAATCACCTGTTTCACAAATGGGTCCCACAATATCAAAAACAGATTCCTTATCAGCTGTCTCTGAGGTATTGAAAATCTTGTGGAATGCACCATATAAGGATGGTCGCATAAGATCATTCATTGCAGCATCTATAATTGCAAAGTTTTTATCTTGGGTCTTTTTTACATATTCTACTTTAGTCAAAATTGCACCTGCATCTGCCATAATTACCCTTCCAGGTTCTAATAGAATTTTGAAATCTCTTCCTTTAGTTAATGTGGTAACTGCTTTTGCATAGTCATCAAAGGGAATAGCTTTTTCATCCTCGTAACTTATTCCGATGCCTCCACCAATGTCCATATGTTTAATCTTTATACCTTCTACTTCTAATTTATCGATTAACGCAATTAACTTTTTTACAGAATCCTCAAATGGTTTTAGATCCGTTATTTGTGAACCAATATGACAATCAATTCCTTTTATTAAAATTGAATCCATTGTTTTAGCCTTTTTATATAAATTCAAGGCAGACTCTTCACTTACGCCAAATTTGTTCTCTTTAAGACCTGTTGATATATATGGGTGGGTATTGGCATTAACATCAGGGTTAACCCTAATGGAAATAGATGCTTTTTTACTTAATGATTTTGCTATTTCTTGAATTCTTGTCAGCTCATCCTCTGATTCAATATTAAAAGCAAGAATATTATTTTCGATAGCTAATTTAATTTCTTCAGAAGTTTTACCTACGCCAGAAAAAACAATTTTTTTAGGGTCGCCATCAGCAGCAATGACTCTTCTCAGTTCACCCCCTGAAACGATATCAAAACCTGCTCCATTTTTTGCAAGTAAATTTAATATTGCAAGATTAGAATTTGCTTTAACAGCAAAACAAATTAGGTGATCTACATTTTTAAATGCAGATTCTAGGTTCTTAAAGTTATCTACTATTCTTTTTTTAGAATAAATATAAGTTGGGGTAGCAAACTTTTCTATAATTGAATCGATACAAACATCTTCGACAAAAAATTTATCTTTTTTCTTAATTAAAATTGAAGATTTCATTTATGCTAGCTGTTTTTGATCAGTAAAAATTTCATCTTTATATTTGTAAAGCTGAGATTGGGGGTATTTCTCCTCAGGAATATAAAGCTCTCCTTTCGTGCCACAGCCAACTAGTAAAAGAAAATAAAAACAAATTAAAAAAGAATATTTTTTCATATGCGTATTTTATCATTAATAAATAGTAATTTTTTTCTCATCTATTTTATCTTCCCACACAATAATCTTATTAAGCTCCTCACTGATTAAAATCTCGTTATTTTCTAAGACTATCAAATAATGACTAACGCCTAATTCATTGGCGATTTCAATTTTTTTTGAGATTTCTTCAATAAATATTGGGTTAGAATAAACATCCGATTTTTCTCCAGAATTATCTCCAGGCGGAATTAATACTGTGACTGACATTGTGTTAGAGACAGGATAACCTGAATGAGGATTGATAATATGTGAATATCTTTTTTTATTTACAGCAAAATATATCTTGATAATCACCGGATGTTCCAATTGACCAACCTGGCTTTAATGGCAAACTCGCCATTAAATTTGGATTTCTAGGATCCTGAATACCTACTACCCATTCTTTATTACCCTGCATACCTAATGCTAAAATATTTCCTCCAATATTGATGAGTGCGTTGTTTATACTATATTGCTCCAATATATTTTTAGCTTGGTCTAGTGCATAACCTTTGGCGTATCCTCCCATATCAACTTTTACAAACTTATTAGTACTACTGAGTATATTATTAATAATTTTTATATTTCCCATAGAAGGTTTAGCTTCAACCAACTTTGAAATAGATCTAGCATCTGGCATTACCTTACGAGGAACCTCGGAATGAAATCCCCATAAACTCACAAGTTTTCCAATTGCTGGATTGAAGTAGCCTTTGGTTTGGTTTTCATATTCCTGACCTCTTCGAATCAAAGATATTACCTCTTCATCCTCTACAAAAAAGGGTGTTTCATTTTGAATTGCTTCGTTGATTTCAAAAACTAACCCTTCCCGCCAAGGATGGAGCATATGATGAAGTTTATTGAAGTTTGATAAAATCTCTTTTGAGGCATTTGAAGCTAATTTTTTAGATTCTCCATATATTTTGATATCTACAATCGTACCAAAGACATAATCTTTTTTTTGAAATAGTAAGTTTTCATACATGCTTATAGTTAATATAAGGATAAATACTAAAATTAATAATAAAAACTTTACGTACCTTTGCATTAGATATTTTTAAAGTGCATCAATTATAAATTCAGCGCTATTAAAATTGGTTTGATTTTCTATTTCAACTAAGCATGTTGGACTTGTCACATTTATTTCTGTTAAGTATTTTCCAATCACATCAATTCCGACGAAATCTAGTTTACTTTTTACTAAATACTTTTTGATTACATTAACAATTTTAATATCATCGGCTGTTAATTTTTTTGCGATACCCGTCCCACCTTTTGCCAAATTTGCTCTGAAATCTTTTCCATCTGGAATTCTTGCTAGACAAAAAGGAAGTGGCTCACCTTTTATAATAATAATTCGTTTATCCCCCTCAGTGATATCTGGAATATACTTTTGAGCCATCATAACTTTAGTGTCATTAACAGTGCTAGTTTCAAGAATACTGTTTATGTTTTTATCTAATTCATCAATCACAAAAATTCCATTACCTGCCATGCCATTAATGGGCTTAAGAACAATCTTTTCATGTATCTTAAGAAAATTGACTACGTCACTAGCATTTGAGGTAACGATTGTGGGTGGAATAATTTCTTGGAAATTAAGAATAGACAGTTTTTCATTATGATTTCTGATTGATGACGGATTATTGATGACATCTGTTCCTTCTTTAACTGCGTGATCTAATAAATAAGTAAGATTTAAATAATCATCATCAAATGGTGGATCTTTTCTAATAAAAATTTTTTTAAAAAAAGAACTTAAATTCAATTCAGTATCCTGATACTTTATTCCTTTCTCTAAACTTATAATTTTCTGACTATGAATATTTACGTTTCCTTCATATATTGAAAATTGATTAATTTCAGAGAAATGTACCTCAATATTTCTTCTTAGGCACTCTTTCATTAATAATAGAGATGAATCCTTAATTTTATTAAGAGACTCAATAGGATCGATGATAAAAAGATATGCCATCATTTCCTTTCTGCTAGTTCTTTAGACGCTGCTAGCATTGATAATCTTGCAATAACGCCATAAGCATAAAATCTGTTGGCCTTATCATGACAGGGCCTTCCTTGATCAGGCATTAGGCATGAGGTTTCAAAAGCGACAGGTTCAAAATGCATTCCTGGAGAATTCAAATTTTCATCCTTACCCTTACTTGTATGAACGCGGTAAAAACCTCCCACAACAAAATGGTCAATCATATATACGACGGGTTCAGCCACTGCTGCGTTAATAGTTTCTTCAGTGTGAATACCCTCTTGCACCAGCACCTCAGATACTGACATCCCCTCTTTGATCACTGACATTTTCTTTCTCATCTTTCTATTTAGGTTGATAGCCTCTGAACTAGATTTAACAGTCATCACACCCATGCCATATGTACCTGCATTGGCTTTGACAACTATGTATGGATCTTGAGAAATATTATATTCACTATATTTTTTTTGTATCTGATCTAAAAGGCTATCAATAGTCTCTTCAAGTCTATCTTCTCCTTCACCAGCTGAAAAATCTAAATTATCTAATTTCTCTGATAATGGATCAATTAACCAAGGGTCACTGTTAGTTAATATTGAAAACTCTTTTGCTACTTGACTATAAAAATGAAAATGGGACGATTTTTTTCTTGTGGGCCAGCCAGCATTAATTGGTGGAATAATTTGCTGTCCAAGGTTTTTAATTATTTCAGGTACGCCACCAGACAGATCATTATTCAAAATAATTGAACAGGGTATAAATTCAGTGCCATCTTTATTTTTTAAAAATAAAAAGTCTTCCCTTCTGCTAATAGGCTCAATAGTAATAAACTGATTTTCGTCTATATCAATATTCGTTGATTCTAAAATACTTGTATCTACGGAGCCAATCCTAACCTCAAGTCCAGAATTTTTTAGAATCTCTTTGAGTTGGTATAGATTTTTCAGATAAAACAAATTTCTTGTATGTTTTTCGGGGATTATGAGAACCCTCTTTGCTTCTGGACAAACTTTTTCTATGGCAACAGATGATGCTTGGATTGCAAGCGGCGAAAAATCTGGATTCAAATTGTTAAATCCTCCAGGAAATAAATTCATATCAACAGGTGCTAGTTTAAAGCCTGAATTTCTGAGATCAACTGACCCATAGAAGGGTGCTTGATTTTCTAGCCACTGAGTTCTAAACCACTGTTCTATGTCACAGCTGCGATGTATTATAAAATTTTCTAATTCTAATAACTCTTTTGTTAAATTAATTTTAAGAGGCTGGTTCATTCAATGTCCTTACCTTGCGCTTGAAGATCTGCATGGTAACTACTCCTTACCATTGGACCACTTGCGACAGAATTAAAACCTAAATTTTCAGCTATCGTTTTTAAACTTTCAAATTCTTCTGGGGGGACATATCTTTCAACAGGTAGGTGAAATTCTGTTGGTTGGAGATATTGCCCTATCGTGATCATGTCTACCTTATGACTTCTCAAGTCTCGCATCACTTCTATAATTTCATCATTTGTTTCACCCAGGCCTAGCATTAAACCCGACTTTGTAGAAACATCTGGATATTTACTTTTATATGTTGACAATAATTTTAATGAGTGCAAATAATCAGAGCCAGGCCTTGCTTGCTTGTAGAGTCTTGGAATTGTCTCAAGATTATGATTAAAAACGTTCGGTGGGGACTCATATAAAATATCTATTGCCTTGTCTAAACGCCCTCTGAAATCTGGAACAAGAATTTCAATGCCAATGTTAGGATTTAACCTTCTTATTTGATCTATACACTTAACAAAATGTGAAGCGCCTCCATCTCTTAAATCATCTCTATCGACACTTGTAATCACAACATATTTCAATTTTAGGGATGAAATTGTTTTTGCCAAATGGAGTGGCTCTAAATCATCTGGTGGTTTGGGCTTACCATGTGTTACGTCGCAAAAAGGGCATCTTCTTGTGCACAAATCTCCTAAAATCATAAATGTTGCTGTGCCATGGCTATAACATTCTGCAATATTAGGACAGCTTGCCTCCTCACAAACGCTGTGTAATTCTTGCTCACTAAGTAAATTTTTTACCCTCATGTACTCCGCTGTTTTTGGAAGCTTCATTTTTATCCACGAAGGTTTTTTTAGGGGCTCTATTGGTACAATTTTAATAGGGATTCTTGATGTTTTCTCCCTGCCTAATTCCTTATTATTTCTCATTCAATGACCTAAAAAAAAATTTAAATTGTTCCAAAACTTCCTTCTCAACTTCACTTTGACTAATCTTTGGCAAATAATCCTCTAATTGTGACATTTTTAAGCCTTTATAACCACAGGGGTCAATATCAAGGAAGGGATCTAAATTCATATTTACGTTTAAACTTAAGCCGTGGTATGTGTATCCTTTTTTTAATCTCAAACCAATGGAAGCAATTTTTTTTTCATCAACATAAATGCCAGGTGCATTTTTTTTTAGTTTTCCAATTATTTTTTTATTTTTAAGATACATTACAATACAATTCTCAATACCAGACACTAGCCGTCTTATTGAAAGCTTATTTTTATTTAAGTTAATTAAAAAGTAAAAAATAATCTGCCCTGGTCCATGGAACGTTATTTTTCCACCGCGATCAACAAAGATATGGGGTATTGAGCTATTCGGTAATTTTAAATCTTTTTTATTTAGGCCAGTCGTATATATGGGATTGTGCTCGGTAACCCAAATTTCATCTGATTTAGGGTTATTCTCAATATGAGCCTTCATAGCCAACCAGCAAGTTTTATAATCTGTTAAGCCTAAATATTTAATATTCAAAGCCATTTATAAAACAAACTTTGTAACTTTTAATCCTGAAAGTTCTATATAAATATTGTCTAACTGTTTTTGTGATAAGACAAAAACATTGCAAGTCAAACTAATGTATTTTCCTGCGCTGCTACCTTTCATTTCAATACAAGAGCTGTCAAAACGGGCATCATATTTAGATATTGATTTGAGCACAATATCAGAAAAGTCTTCAACGGCATCACCTATTACTTTTATTGCAAAATGACAAGGGAAGTTAATCAGAGGTTCTTTGATTGATCATCCATTTTTTAATTTTATCTTTTTACAATAAAACCATTTATAAAAAAATTGTCAGATAGCTCATCTTTCTTAATTTTAGCTTTTTGATTATTTTTGAAAGGCCCTATTAATACTTGAAATTGATCTTCATTCTTAATTTTTTTAATGTTTTCATTTTTAACTGTGCCTAATTTTTTAATCTTATTTATGAGATTGTTTGCATTTTTCTCATCTGAAAATAAGCCAGCTTGTATATATATTTGTTTATTTATCTTGCTTACTTTAACTTTTTCATCAAGGTCTATTAATTCTACTTTTACAAGCTCACTCCCTTTTTCAATAATTTCTAATCTATTCGCTGCTGCATAAGATAAATCAATAATACGATCTTTAACAAATGGGCCTCTATCGTTGACGCGTACAATCACTGTTTTGTCATTTTTTAAATTTGTAACCTTCACATAGCAAGGAAGAGGGAGGGTTTTATGAGCTGCCGTCATCTTATACATGTCATATACCTCTCCGATTGATGTTTTATTACCGTGATATTTTTTTCCATACCAAGTAGCATAACCCGTTGCCGTATATGGCTTTAAAGACGTCATTGGATAATATGTTTTACCAAAAACCTTATAAGGTCGATTTGAGAACTTATTTAAAGGCTCTTTTTTAGGTATTGCATTAGGAATACTCGAGAGGTTTTCCGGAATGACTTCTTCGGGACCATCATCAAGATAGTAAGCCCCTTTTGATTTTGAGTCTGTTACCGGATCTTCGTTATTGTTTTCAACGTTATTTGTTTGACAACCGGCAAGACAAAGGGCTATTAATAAAAATATAATGCCTTTTATATTATTCATCCATTTCCAAGTTTATATTTGAATCAAGCTGTTCAACATTTTTTTTGTATTCAACCATTTCGATTTGATTGTTATTTGCTTTAGCAATTTTATACAAATATAAATAAGATAGTGTATGTTTTTTATTTTGACTGACAACTTTTTTGAATAATTTATAAGCATCGTCCTGATTTTCTTGGTGATAATTTGCTAAGCCTAAATGAAAATTTGACTCATCTGCTTCTGGTTCACTCTTAACCCAGTCCTCCGATATAATTTTAAGCTTGTTCCAGTCTTTTTTATTTAAAGCGCTTACCACCCGCATAAAGTAGGGTTGATCTTCTTCAGGCTGATCCCAAAATGCTCTTTCCGGAGCAGTTGTAATTGAAACCTCCTCACCCTTTGTTAACATTTCCTCAATAATTTCTACTGGCATACTGTAATAAAAAGCCGACCTTCCTGGAGTTTTAAATGTAGTAATGCCTAACAGCTCCCCTTGATAATTAAAAATTCCTCCTCCACTAGCCCCTAACATAAAGGAAGCTGATGACTGAATAATCTGATGCCCATCGAAATCGAACTTAGCCTTTACAGTTCCAAATGACGAGCCTGGTCTTGCCGAATTCCCCCCATAGCTTTTTGTAAAAACATCCGTTTCGTATTCAACGTCTGCTGTCTTTTTCATTTTTACTGGCTTTAGTTCTAGGAATTTAAATTTCAAAATACAGAGGTCACTCTTCCAGTCTGCTATTAAAGCATCCGGAGAATAGCTTATGCCATATTTGGTTACATGTATTCCTTGTGAGTTTGCAATTACATGACAATTTGTCACGATATAATTCTTTGCAACGACAACACCAGATCCTACCCCGTGATTTCCTTTATCATTAGCAACATGAACTTTTACGACAGATGGGTTTGTATTAAATAATACTTCAACACTTGGCGTTGAAAAACTCGTTGCTGGAAGTAACATACCTAGTAGAAATAATTTTTTGAACATGGCTTTTGAATAACTGTTTATTGGATAGGCTGTAGACAAAATCAACTGCCTTAGTTCATGTTATTTTAGCCGCACTTACTTTCACCACAATTCAGACAAGTAAGGCATCCATCCATCATGATAGCTGCTTTTGTTTGACACTTATTGCATAACTGTGCGTCTTTTGGAAAACCAGAATCATCTAACTTATCAGGATTTTTTTTTAAATACTCTGCTTTCTTATCATCGATTAATTGTTGTTGATGCTCTTCTGGCTCTGTAACTTTTAGCATACCAATATTTTTAAGATGCTCTTCAAGAACTTGGCCTAATTCGGCAACTAAACTTGGAACATATTTACCACCTTTTTTATAATAACCTCCATTGGGATCGAAAACACTTTCTAACTCTTCAATTAAAAATGTTAAATCACCACCTTTACGAAATACAGCTGACATTACTCTTGTAAGCCCAACTATCCATTGAAAGTGCTCCATATTTTTTGAATTAACGAATATTTCAAAAGGCCTTCTATGTTCTTGGTCAGTACCCTCATTCATAATGACATCGTTAATAGTTATATATAAAGCATGTTCTGTTACAGGAGTTTTAACTTTATAAGTTGAGCCTGTTATTTTATCTGGCCTTGCTAATGGCTCACCAATTTGAACTACTTCAGCAGGTATTTCCTTTTTTTCATCTTTTTGCTCATCTGTTTTATCAACAACAGAATAGCTTACGATTTTCTTTTCAATCTTAATTGACATCTACTAACTCCTAAAATTTTCCGTAATAGCCTTCTTTTAAGGCGTCATACAAATTGGCTGCAGAATGAACTCTCTCCATCATACTCAATTTCTTCATTTCCCTTTACCTCAACTTCTTGTCCATCATCAAGAGTAAATTTATAACTAGTATTTTCTAAATCTTTTTCAGTTACCAATACACCTTGAAATGCTTCTGGATTAAATCTAAAGGTTGTACACCCTTTTAATCCTTTTTCATACGCATACAAATATATTTCCTTAAAATCTTCATAATCATAATCTGTAGGAACATTAATTGTTTTGGATATCGAACTATCAATCCATTTTTGGGCTGCAGCTTGAATATCTACATGAGCTTTTGCCTTAATGGTTGACGAATCAATAAAGTAATCTGGTAATTTCTCGTCGGCATTTTCTGAAAACGGCATCGCCTTAGGATTCACCAATGCTCTATAAGCAAGAAGTTCATATGAGAAAACATCGACTTTTTCTTTTGATTTTTTACCTTCCCTGATGACATTACGGCTATAGTGGTGTGCAAACGAGGGTTCAATTCCATTACTCGCATTATTTGCTAATGACAGTGAAATAGTTCCTGTTGGTGCAATAGAACTATGGTGAGTAAATCGACAACCGTCCTTTGCTATTTGGGCTTGAATGGAAGCAGGAAACTGCTGCATATACCTGCTATATTTTCCAAGTAAAACCTTCCCCTTTAATTTATCGCCAACTTTAATTCCATCTTTTTTCATTTCAGGTCTCATTAAAAGCATTGATGCTGTGACCTCAAACTCTTCGTCCATTATTGGTGCTGGCCCTTTCTCTTTAGCAAGGTCTATGCCCACCTGCCAGCCAATTTCAGCTAGAATTCGGCTTACCTCTTCTGTGAATTTTAATGATTCTTCGTCACCATAAACGAGGCCCATCATTGACAATGTTGATCCAAGACCAAGATAGCCCATACCATGACGTCTTTTTCTTACAATCTCATCTCTTTGCTTCCCTAATGGCAACCCATTGATCTCAACAACATTATCAAGCATTCTTGTAAATATACTGACGACCTCTTTATACTTGTCCCAATCAAACTGTGCTTCTTCTGTAAAAGGTTTTTTGACAAACTTGGTTAAATTTACAGATCCAAGTAAACACGCTCCGTAGGGAGGGAGTGGCTGCTCACCACAAGGATTTGTTGCCCTGATATTTTCACAAAACCAGTTATTATTCATCTCATTAACACGATCAATTAGGATAAATCCTGGTTCTGCGTAATCGTATGTTGATGACATGATTATGTCCCACAACCTCTTCGCTGGAAGTGCTTTATAAACTCGACATGCAACCTTTCCGGTATCTTTGCCTTCAGTTTTAGATAAATATTTACCAGGTACTGGCCAATTTCTCCATACTACTTGATCTTCATTTTCTAAATCTAAACCTTCATCTTTGGCTTCTTTTGCCGTTACAGGAAATGCAACCTTCCATTTTTGATCATTCTTAACGGCTTCCATAAAATCTTTAGTAATCAAACAAGACAGATTAAACTGCCTTAACCTTCCATCTTCTCTTTTTGCTTTAATAAAATCAGTGACGTCAGGATGAGCAATATCAAATGTGGCCATTTGTGCTCCTCGTCTACCCCCAGCACTTGAAACGGTAAAACACATACGATCATAAATATCCATAAATGAAAGAGGGCCACTCGTGTAAGCACCAGCACCTGCAACAAAAGCACCTTTTGGTCTTAATGTTGAGTACTCATAACCAATTCCACAACCCGCCTTTAAAGTCAGGCCTGCTTCATGAACTTTATCTAAAATATCAGTCATGCTGTCTTCAATTATTCCTGATACCGTACAGTTAATTGTGCTCGTAGCAGGTTTATGTTCTAAGGCGCCAGCATTTGAAGTGATTCTTCCAGCTGGTATTGCTCCATTTTGTAAAGCCCAAACAAATTTTGCACTCCATTGCTCTTGAATCTCTTTTTCTTCAACATCGGAAAGCGCTTTAGCAACTCTTAGGTAGGTATCATCAACATCCTTATCAATAAAGTCACCTTTCTTGGACTTAAGTCGATATTTTTTATCCCATATATCAAGTGATACTGGTTGGACTGGAATCAAACCTTCTTCAGGATGATCCTCATTATTTGAAACCGCTTTAAGCATTACAAACCCCCTAATTTAAGTGCTAAATTGCCTTTTTATTGAAAATTATTGATTTTTTTAAAACCACTACATCTTGTGCTTACTTTAAAAATAATATCACTTGATTGTGTCTGGTCAAGTAATTTTTATTAAAAGAACAATAAAAAAATGACGTCTTAAAAAATTATCATTTAAAACAATAACTTTCATAAAAATTAATTTTATTTATAGATAATTTATGTGAGAAAATAAAAAAGATGCGTCTTATTATTTACAATATCATTGTTTATCTTATTCTTCCCCTAACTATAATCAAATTAGTTTATCGAGGTATAAAAAATAAAGATTATTTAAAAGGTTGGTCTGAGCGTTTCGCCATTTACCCCAATTCTGAAAAAAATAAGTGGTTAAAAAGAAAAACCTTATGGATTCATTGTGTTTCGGTTGGGGAAACAAAGGCAATTTATAGACTTTTAGAACAATTACAAAAAAAATATCCAAGAGCGCATTTCTTAATCACCCATGGTACTCCGACAGGCAAAAAAGTTATGCTCCCAAAAAATAAAAACATTCACAGAGCCTATCTACCTTATGATGCTTTTGACCTAGTTAAAAGATTTCTCAAATTTTATAGGCCAACAGTCGGAATTTTGCTTGAAAAAGAAATTTGGCCAAATTTAATTAGCCAATGTAGCCATAAAAAAATTCCCCTACTTCTCATAAACGGACGGCTTTCTAATGAATCTATTGAAAACTATAAAAGATTTAGAAATTTTTATGCGCCTTTGTTAAATAAACTATCAACTATTTGCGTACAGGGTGAATCTGATAAGAAAAATTTCGAGCAATTAACTTCGCATAAAATTCAAGTGATGGGTAACTTAAAATTCGACCAAATGCCCCCTAAAGAAACGGTTCAAAACTCAAAAAAGGTGAAGCATGATTTAATGATTAAAGATCAAATTGTAATAGTTGCCGGCAGCACAAGAGAGGGTGAGGAAGAAATTATACTTAATGAAATATTAAAAATGAATAAGAAAAATATTTCTTTAATTTTGACGCCAAGACACCCAGAAAGATTTAGTAAAGTCGAAAACCTTTTAAAATCAAAGAACGTGAAATTTGCTAAACGAAGTGAAGTCCTCTTCAATCAAATCAACACCAAATTTTATATTAGGTGACTCTATGGATGAGATGTATATGTATTACGAATTGGCAAATGTTGTAATTCTTGGAGGCAGTTTCTTCAATTATGGAAGTCAAAACCCAATTGAACCGATAAAAATGAAAAAGCCCACTATTATTGGGCCATCGATTTTTAACTTTAAGGACATCATTCTTGGAGCTATAAAATCAAAAGCCGCTATTCAAATAAACCATATCCACGAATTACCCAAAACTATTACAAAATTAAGTAATTTAGAAACACGAAATTCAATGATTGAAAAATCAAAAGCTTTATTTCAAGGTCAGAGGGAAGTTCTAGAAAAGCTCTAAAAATTATCAGTCAATATTTTTAATTAGAGGTGCAATTTCTTTAAAAATTGGATTCTCAGATGAGCCTAACCATTCAAATACGACTGATTCAACATTTGTAATAATACATCCTGCACTTTTTAGTCTTCCTAGAGCATTTTGCTTATTTAATATATTTCTAGAAACTACTGCATCCTCAATCACAAAAACTTCTTTGCCAGCTTTGATGAGTCCCAGAGCTGTTTGGAGAATACAAATATGTGCTTCCATCCCAATTAAAAAAACTTGCGGTTTAGTGCGGATTAAATACCGATTAAAAATAGCATCGTCAGTACATGCAAAGACCTTTTTTTCTATATAACTCGCCTCATTAACAAAAGTCTTAATAGATGGCAAAGTTGGTCCTAAACCTTGTGGATATTGCTCAGTAATAATTGAGGGAATTTCTAATTTCTGAGCTACCGTGAATAAAAGCTCACACCTCTTGATAATTTTATTGATAACTTCTTTTGGCATAACAGAGGCTAACTTTTCCTGCATATCCACTAAAACCAATTGGCTTTTATTTTTCGATGCAATCATTACTATTCCATTATTAGATATTTATTAATTTCAATTATGTCTTGTTTTGTAAGCATACCCACAGAAAATTTTAAATTAATCAAATTCATTAAGTAGTCATATTTGTTATCAAGTATATCTTTTTCAGCATCAAAATAAACTTGTTGAGCTCTTAAAACATCAATACTATCTCTCAAGCCTGCCTTAAAACCTAAATTGGTTGAATCAAGCGTTAGTTTTGCACTTTTTAATGCAACGTCATAAGCTACTATTTCTGCAAAATTCGTTTGGAGGTGCAAATAATTTTCTCTTACCGCTAACTTAACTTGTCTTTCTAAATATTCCTCATCTTCTTGTAATTTGAGTTTAAGTAATTTACCTTCACGAACTCGAGAACTTCTGAACCCACCTTGATAAATAGGAATATTTATTTCAACACCAATCGCATCAGAAAAATCTTTACCTCCTTGATTTTTAGTTGTGCCATAAGGATACCCTCCGCTATTCCAATTTCTTGAACGCGAAGCAAATGCATCAATTGTTGGATACCTATCACCAGCTCGAATATCGATCTCCCTATCGGCAATTTTGACTTCATCTCTTCTTATTTGAAGGTCTAAATTATTCTCAATCGCGATATCAATCCATTCCTCTGCTTTATTTTCTACTTCTGTAAACGTAATCACTGGATTTAATTTATTTAGCTTCCCTGGCAATGACCCTGTGACAGTTTCAAATTCTCTTTTCTTTATTTTGAAAAGTTGTACAGCATTTAATTGTTCAACCTCTATCAATGCAGCTTTTGTTTTTGTTTCATTAACATCGGTAATGGAAACTAGTCCAGCATTAAACATAGCTTCAGCCTCAGCAAGCTGCGCAAGTATTTCTTTTCTTTGGGCTTGAAGTAAATCAATCTCATCTGATGCCTGTAATGTTTCAAAATATAATTTTACGACACGATAAATCAAGTCTTGTGTAGACCAAAGAAGTTGTTTGTCACTTAAACTTGTTTGAATTAAATTTTGTTTATAACGGTTATAGGAGGAGTAATTAAAGACTGGTTGCCTCACAACAACACCATATTCATAGTTTTGGTAATCTGCTTTATCTCCAGACAATAAGACATTACTGATTGGCGTATTAAATTTCCTTGAATTATCGAGATCAGTATAGCTACCCTGAGCAGATATATTTGGTAGCAATAGGGACAAACCTTGATCTATTAATTCTTGTGTTGCTTGATTTTGTATTGTCGCGGCAGATAAAAGGGCATCATGCCTTAAAGCTTCATTATAAAGTGATAATAAATCACTCGTTTTTTCAGCACTAACAAATGATGAAAAACTCATACAAAACAAAAGTACCAACAATTTAATCTTTAGATAATGCATCGACATAAAATTTAAATATTTTTTTCCCACATTTAAAAAATAAACTTAGATGCTTCACTTTTCATAATTAAAAAAGGAATAACATCTTCAAACATAGATTTGGATTCATATTCATTCTGACCAACTTTCTCAATAAGGTTCGCCTGCATAAGCGTTTTAGTACCTTCGAACAAAAATAATTTACCACCTACTTTAAGCTGTTCTCTGAGCCCTAAAGGCTCTTTAAGGACGCCCCCCGTAAATACAATCACATCATAAGGCGCAAAGTCTAAGTTACCTTGAACACCATCATCATTTATATATGATAAATTTGAGAGATTATCTTTTTGATGAATTTTTTTTGCTTCATCTAAGAAATTATCAAACAAATCCATCGTAACGACATGCTTTGAAAGAGAAGCTAGCAAGGCTGCAAAAAAACCCGTCCCAGTCCCAATATGTAAAATATGGTCTGTTGGTTTTAACTTAAGAGATTGCAAAACTCTTGCCTCTTGTTTTGGGGCAAGCATGATATTGTTTATGTTGAAGTGGAATTTGTACGTCTGTGAAAGCAATTTTTTTATACATTTCTGGGACATATGCTTCCCTTTTAATCTTGTCATACAAATCTAATATCGACGCATCAAACACATCCCATGTTCTAATTTGTTGCTCAATCATATTAAAGCGTTTGACATCGGTAAGGGTTTTCATTTATTTGTAAGCTCTGAAAAAAATTTAGAATAATTTATAATCAATTATAGCTGAGCCGGTCAAAAATACGTTGGGTATTTTCATTAAAAATATCATGCTTACCTTGCTATAAGCATGATAATCAAGTAATTTATACCTAGTGCTAGGGGTCCGCTTTTTAGTGGTGAGAAAAACTCTTTGAACCTGATGTGAATTAAATATCGCCGTAGGGAATGCATCTATAAACTGCTCCCTACTATATGTAAAATTAATAAAGGAGTCAGCAGTGAACGCTTCAGATAAACAGATTAAAATGAATGTCGATAAATTCGTAAGTAAAGACGCAGGCCTTGACAAAGCGGCTCTTGAATCTTTTGAAAACTCAAAAAAAGTATACATAGAGGGATCGACGCCCGATATTCAAGTTCCTTTTAGAGAAATTTCTATTTCAGATACACCTTCTGAATTTGGTGCTGAAAAAAATGCCCCCGTATTAACTTACGATACCTCGGGGCCTTATACTGACCCCAAAAGTAAAATTGATATTAAAAATGGTTTAATCCCTTTGCGTAATAAATGGATTGAGGATAGAAAAGATACTGAACAACTTCAGGGTCCTTCATCAACTTTTGGTAAAAAAAGAAAAACAGATCCGTCATTAGAAGATATGCGATTTAACCTTAAGCGTAATCCAAAGAAAGCCATGAGCAGGCAAAAATGTATCTCAAATGCACTATGCCAAAAAAGGAATTATTACCCCCGAAATGGAGTTTATAGCCATTAGGGAAAACCAAAGGCGTGAGGGCATTTCAGACATTCTCCAAACACAGCACCCTGGTGAAAATCATGGCGCCAAGATTCCTCAAAAAATAACCGCAGAATTTGTAAGAGATGAGGTTGCCAAAGGGCGAGCTATCATTCCAGCAAATATTAATCACCCAGAAACAGAACCGATGATTATCGGAAGAAATTTCTTAGTTAAAATCAATGCCAATATTGGTAACTCAGCCCTAGGATCGAGCATTAGTGAAGAAGTCGAAAAGATGGTTTGGGGAACCCGTTGGGGTGGTGATACTGTAATGGACTTATCTACTGGAAAAAATATTCATGAAACAAGAGAGTGGATTATTAGAAATAGCCCTGTGCCTATAGGGACCGTTCCAATTTACCAAGCACTAGAAAAAGTAAATGGTAAGGCTGAGGATTTAACTTGGGAAATTTTTAAAGACACCCTCATTGAACAAGCAGAGCAAGGGGTAGATTATTTTACAATTCATGCAGGCGTTAGATTGGCTTATATTCCAATGACTGCTAAAAGAATGACGGGTATTGTGAGTCGAGGGGGTTCTATTATGGCGAGTTGGTGTCTCGCTCATCATAAAGAATCATTCTTATATACTCACTTTGAAGAAATCTGCGAAATAATGAAAGCCTATGATGTTAGCTTTAGCTTAGGTGATGGTTTAAGACCAGGATCAATATATGATGCAAATGACGAGGCACAATTTGCTGAATTAAAAACATTAGGCGAGCTAACTAAAATCGCTTGGAAACATGATGTCCAAGTAATGATTGAAGGCCCGGGTCATGTGCCTATGCATATGATTAAAGAAAACATGGATCTACAGTTAGAACATTGTGACGAAGCCCCTTTTTACACACTCGGGCCGTTGACTACCGATATTGCACCTGGCTATGATCATATCACTTCAGGTATTGGTGCTGCTATGATTGGTTGGTATGGCTGTGCCATGCTTTGCTATGTCACACCAAAAGAACATTTAGGTTTACCTGAAAAAGAGGACGTGAGAACGGGTATTATTACTTACAAAATTGCTGCCCATGCAGCAGATCTTGCAAAAGGTCACCCGGGTGCACAAATCCGTGATAATGCTCTATCGAAAGCAAGATTTGAATTCAGATGGAATGATCAGTTTAATTTAGGCCTAGATCCTGAAAAAGCAAAAGAATTTCATGATGAAACACTTCCGCAAGAGGGTGCCAAACAAGCCCATTTTTGTTCAATGTGTGGCCCCCATTTCTGTTCAATGAAAATATCCCAAGATGTTAGAGACTATGCAGCCAAAAAAGGAATATCTGATACAGAGGCTCTAGAAAAAGGCATGGAAGAAAAATCGATTGAATTTGTAAAAAAAGGTGCTGAAGTTTACCAGAAAATTTAACGAAGCATTCTAAGGAATCTTGATGGATTTATATCTTTTATGGGTAGCCTTCATTCTCGGAGTTGTTGAAGGAATCACTGAATTTATTCCGGTCAGCTCTACTGGCCATTTGATTTTAGCAGCTGAGCTTTTACAATTTAATGACGACTCAAGTAAAGTTTTTGAAATTTTTATTCAGCTCGGCGCTATCCTCGCCGTTATCGTTCAATATAAAGACAAATTAATATTGACCTTTAAAGGAGCTTTGCATGAAAAAGTCGCCCAAAATTTTATACTCCATCTATTCATTGCCTTCCTTCCAGCTGCGATAATGGGGCTTTTATTTCATAAAATGATTAAGTTTTATCTCTTTAACCCAATAATCGTAGGTATCAGTCTGATAATTGGTGGTTTTATAATGATTTTAATTGAAAAAAAATTAACCATTAAAACAAAAACAAATGTTGATCAGATCACAAAAAAGCAAGCTTTAGTCGTAGGATTAGCTCAATGTTTCGCTTTAATTCCGGGAGTTTCAAGGTCTGCGTCTACTATCATGGGTGGTTTAATATCAGGGCTAGATCGAAAAACAGCAACTGAATTTTCATTTTTTTTAGCTATCCCCATTATATTTGCCGCTTCGTTATTTGATTTAGCGACCAACTTTTCTGTACTCAATATGCATCATGTACCCATCTTCTCAATTGGCTTTATCACAGCATTTGTGAGTGCTTTATTAATTATAAAAGTTTTTATCAAGTATGTAGCTAACCATGACTTTGTCATATTTGGTTGGTATAGAATTCTTATTGGAATAATTGCAGTTATTTATTTTTTCTAGTAAAAATTGATTATGGGTTTTATTTCAGACCAACTAATTCAATGGCATAAGACGTCAGGGCGACATAACTTGCCATGGCAAAATACAGATAATCCTTATCTTATTTGGTTATCAGAGATCATGCTTCAACAAACGCAAGTTAGTACTGTTTTAACTTATTTTGAAAAATTTATTAAGCGTTTTCCGACTATAGATGCCCTTGCTAATGCAGAAGAAGAAAGGGTTCTTGAATTGTGGAGTGGACTCGGTTATTACGCTCGAGCAAGGAACTTACACAAAACAGCTATAGAAATTTCAAAAAATTATGATGGTAAATTCCCATCATCATTCGATACACTTTTAACTTTCCCAGGGATTGGTCGCTCAACAGCGGGAGCAATTTCTGCATTCGCTTTTAAAAAAAAGAAGCCTATTTTAGATGGAAATGTTAAACGCGTATTTACAAGACACTTCGGCATCATGGAGTGGGCTGGAAAACTTTCAGTAGAAAAAAAATTATGGGAAATCGCTTCTGACAATTTACCGAAAACCAATAAATATATTCAAACCTATACCCAAGCGCTGATGGATTTAGGGGCAACTATCTGCAAAAGAAGTCAGCCGCTTGTGTAACAACTGCCCCTTACAAAGTGAGTGTATTAGTTTTAAGAAAAATTTAACGAAAGACATTCCTGTCTCTAAACCAAAAAAAACCTTACCGACAAAAGAGATTTATTTATTAGTAATTAATTCTGATAATTCCTATTTATTCAAAAAAAAACCATCAAAAGGAATTTGGGCAGGCCTTTGGTCCATGCCTGAATTAGAAAATTTTGGGAATACCCCAAATTGGATAAAAGAAAATTTAAGTGAGGGTAATTTTAAAATTTTAAAATTAGGTAAACACAAGACTGCATTTACGCACTATAAACTAAATATTCATTTTCAATATATATCGATTGATACACTGAAGCTTCCTAGAATTAATAATTATAAATGGATTGAGAAAAGTAATTTAAAAAGTGCAGCTTTGCCAAGCCCTATTAGAAAAATTCTAAACTCTTTTGAGAGTGTTTAAAACTTGCAGAGTTTTCCATAAAAAGGCATTATTCATTTAAATTACTATTAAGGAAAAATGACTGTGTGTAAATTATTAGGTGTTATCTCTCGAGTGTTAATGGCACTCATATTTTTTGTATCTGTTCTTTTTATCATAAACAATATCTACAACACGCCTAACGGTTATACTTTATATCAAGATTTATTAGGTGCCAGAGGCATACCAGGAATTTTTGCGCCTATCAGTATACTTGTTCAGCTCATTGCAGGATTTACTCTAATTATTGGTTACAAAATCAAAATTACTGCTTATGTTCTTTCAGTTTATTCATTTGTATGGGCAATAATTTACTTTATGAATGCTTTGGGAGGGCAACCGCTATTATTAATGTCACTTCAATATCTTGCAATTTGTGGAGGTCTTCTGCACTTAGCGTTAAACCCAGAAACTGGCTACAGTATTGATGGTTGCAAGAAAGGCAAATAATTAGATTCCAGACATAGGCACGTCATGCTTATGTCTGGAGTTACTCCCACTCCATCGTAGGAAATATTTTATTTATATTTCTACCGTTTTGGATATCAAATAATTCCCATTTTTCTGACTCCGATTGGCCTGCTGTATCAATTGTTAATTGAAGGTCCTGATCGTTATCAATCGCCAACCTAACTTCGTCTCTTAATAATTTAAAATAATTTTGTTCCTTTAAAAAAGCTTCTTTCCATTTTTTTGTAGGAGTCCCATGACCAGGGATGACTAGATCAATATCCAACATTAAAATTTTGTCGATAACGTCTATGAACCCGTGAATATCGCCATCAATGACTGGGGTTCTTTCTGTGAATAATAAATCTCCTGCCCAAAGTGTCTTAGTTTTTAAATCTTCGATGGTAACATCGGTTTTTGTATGGGCGATAGAGTAGGCCGTGACCTTTATTTTTCTATTACCCAAGTCAAAAATTTTACTTTCATTCGGTTTAATTAATATATTAGGTGCAATTTGGATTGATTGATCATTTGGTACATCAAGGTATTCGAGATTTATACGTTCATAAAACTCTTTTCTAAGTGCCATGGCTTTGGGTAATTCAACATGACCTATAAAATCTACATTTTCTCCAACAAAGGAAGCATTCCCATAAATATGATCAAGATGAACATGGGTATTGATTACATATCGAACGGGTAATTTAGAAAATTTCCTGATTGCCGTTTTAAGTTCGTTACCAATTTTAAGAGAACCTCCCGAATCAATGACAGCAATTGATTCTTCTCCAACAATAAAACCAATGTTTGCAATATCTCCATGATATGTTTCGTCTACATCCAAATGTTCACCTTGATGAACAAAAATGCCTGGAGCAACTTCTTCAAATTCAATTGAAGGACTGGAAGCATAAATAAACACACTAAAAGTCAGGAAAAAAATTAACAGCAAAGATATTTCAAAAAAAAGTTTTTTCTATATCTAATCATATAAATTTATTATAATCTGTTTATAAAATTTAACTAGTTAACAAGCCAGATGAACAATAATACCAAATATACAAACGTAGCCATTGCCTTACATTGGTTGATTGGCATTGCCATTTTATTTATGTTTGTTCTTGGTTGGTTTATGACAGAGCTACCTAAAGAAACGCCTAAGACAACTAGTTTTGATATATTTAATCTGGGCCTCATAACATGGGAAGTAGAAGAGGAGCAATCACAAAGGGCCTTTTACTTTAATCTTCATAAGTCAATTGGCCTGAGTTTACTTATGCTTATTGTTTTAAGAATGTACTGGCGATTTACCCATCGCCCACCTGCTTTTCTTAGTTCGATGAAACTTTGGGAAAAACGCTTAGCAAAAGCTACGCACCACTCACTTTATCTACTTATGTTTCTCATCCCTCTATCAGGAATCATAATGTCTGCTGGCAGCAAATATGGAATAAAGTGGTTTGGTATTAAAGTAATTCCTGGTTTTGATGACAAGGCGATCAGAGAATTATTTTTTGAATTCCATGAAATTTTTGGCCTACTCCTTCTATTACTTCTCATATTCCATATACTCGGTGCAATTAAGCACTCCATTGTTGATAAAGACGGCACACTGAGAAGGATGTGGTTCAGCAAATAAATTTGGGCAGCTAATCTAATTAGTCGCAACCATTCAATAACGCCTTTGCCTAATAAAAAAAATGAAAAAAGAAATGCTCACAATTTTTAATCATGATCGTAATATTTTTAAAAGTAAATATATTTATCCGGTTGTCTCAAGACGATCAATGGGGCTATCTTTAGGAATAAATTTAAACACTAATAATGCATGTAATTGGCAATGTATCTACTGCCAAGTATCAGACCTAACCCGAGGTAAACCAGAAAAAATTGATCTAGATCTTCTCGAAAATGAACTTGATAAATGGCTTGATAACATTGTTAATGGTAACTTCCTAAGTGAATGTGCCTCTCATAAAGTTGATTTTAAAGACATTGCCTTTTCTGGTAATGGTGAGCCAACTGCTACACCAGAATTTGAACCTATAGTCAAAATTGTTTTAGAAAAAATAAATAAATTCCAGCTATCAAATACTATTAAATTAAGGTTAATTACTAACGGAAGTTATTTGAATAAAGAAAATGTTCAGCAAGGCTTAGAACACATGAAATCCGTTAATCATGAAGTTTGGTTTAAGATTGATCATGTAAATCCAAAAGAGGCCCAAAAAATAAATCGTATTAATTTATCAATCGCAAGCTTAACGAAAAACTTAAAAAGTGCTTTGTCTATTTCTCCTACGATAGTGCAGACATGCCTACTTAAAATTAATAAAGAACTTCCATCACAACATTTTATAAATGAGTATATTAATTTTCTAGAGCCCTATGCTTACCAAGCTTAAAGGGATTCACCTTTATAGTATGGTGCGTCCTTCTCAACAAAAAACTGATTTACAAATAGAGGC
The DNA here is from genome assembly GCA_905181685.1 of Methylophilales bacterium BACL14 MAG-120910-bin43. GTDB lineage: Bacteria > Pseudomonadota > Gammaproteobacteria > Burkholderiales > Methylophilaceae > BACL14. The sequence goes on from CAJIYK010000001.1 coordinate 138,806, forward strand.
TTTAGATAAAAGCGAGTTACAAATAATTGCTGATAAAATGAATGTCTTAAAAACAAAAATAGAATGTTATTAAATTTTATGATTTACGAAATTTTTTTATCACCGCTTTTATAGTTCATTTTCACAGTCAGTTGTGGTCAGCCAGACCAAGAATGGAATTCTTATGGCATGGATTTAAGTAACCAACGTTTTTCTAGAATCACTCAAATTAATAAAACGAATGTTGAGACTTTGGAGATGGCCTGGCAGGTTCAAACTGGAGTGCAGGCAACTTTTCAATCGACACCCATTGTTCATAAAGGGGTCATGTTTGTTTCGCTCCCTTTCAATAATGTACTTGCTTTGGATGCCAAAACTGGAAATGAAATTTGGCGTTATGAGCATGATCTTAACCCTAACTGGAAACTTTGTTGTGGTCCTTCAAACAGGGGAGTTGCACTTCAAGGTAAACAATTATTCTTTGGTACGGTAGATGCGCGACTTATTTCTCTAAATATTAAAACGGGAGAAAAAATATGGGATATCAATGTTGTCAAAAACAATGTTGAGACTGAATCTATAAGCGACCTGGATGAATCTGATACCAATTCTGATAAACAAATAAGTGGTGGGACTGGCGTAGGTATTTCTATGGCGCCGGTGGTCTATAACGGCAAAGTGATTATCGGCATCACCGGCGTAGGATATGGGCTTCATATAGAGGAAGAAGGAGCTAATACACCATTAGGTGCAGTGGTTGGTGTATCAGGGAAATACGGTCGGTCAGGTTTTTTAGCGGCTTACGATATACATTCTGGTCAGCAAATATGGCAATTTAATACTATTTTAGAGAGTGGATGGGAAGGAAATTTTAATAACTTTATTGAAGATGGGCTTACTTTAAACAGAGATATTTATCATGAAAAGGCTACCTTAGACAAATATCCTAATGCGGCAGAATTTGGAGGAGGGTCTGCATGGACAACCCCTGCCATAGACAAGGAAACAAATACCCTTTTCTTTGGTACAGGGAATCCTTCTCCTCAAATGAGTGGAGAAACTCGGCCGGGTGATAATTTATATACTGTATCCATTGTCGCACTTGATGCTGAAACGGGGAAATTGAAATGGTACTACCAACAAGTTCCTCATGATATATGGGGATATGATGTTGCTAGCCCACCTGTACTTTTTTATGCATATCATGATGGTCAAGTCATTCCTGCTGTCGCCCAGGCAAGTAAAACTGGATGGTTATATATTATAAATAGAGACACGGGAGCGCTTATATTAAAATCAGAAGCATTTGTACCCCAGAGTAATCTCTTTGCTGGGGCATCAAAGGAGGGGACTATTATTTACCCTGGTATCTTAGGGGGTTCTAATTGGTCTCCTATCAGCATTAATTCAGATTTAAATCTTGCCTTTGTCTCAGGCATTCATGCTCCAATCAAATATACACTTCATGAAAAAAATACTGAAAACGGAATCACTGAATATACAAGTTCAGAGCCCACAAATGACCCGCAGTGGGGTCTGCTTTCAGCAATCAATTTATCAACAGGTAAAATACAATGGCAGTATAAAACACCACAGCCACTTGTTGGAGGAACGTTATCTACCAAAGGGGGTTTAGTATTTCTGGGTGAAGGCAATGGAAATTTTAATGCCATCGATGCGGCTTCTGGAAAATTGCTTTGGCAAACTTATATTGATGCTGGCGTTAATGCACCGCCCATCACCTACCTTATAGATGGGGAACAGTATATCGCTGTCGTCGCCGGTGGTAATAAAATTATGGGCTTTTCTCAGGGTGATTATATAAGTGTTTATAAACTTCCAAAAGCTGAATGAATTCATTGAAGAAAATATAAATTCTTAAATGGTTAAATTTTCTTTAATAATCATTCATCTTTTTTACGGTTTTTTTCAAGCGCTATATATTTTGTATATCAATGACAAACCGAAAAAGAGATACATAAAAAACTGGTCAAAAAGACTTTTAAGTATCTTAAAAATTCATTTGGAAATAAACCAAGATTTAAACAAACTTTTATCTAATAAACATTTTTTAATTGTAAGCAACCATATCTCATGGTTAGATATTTTCTTAATTAACTCCATCGTTCCTATTTCTTTTTTATCAAAGGGTGATGTAGCAAGATGGCCACTCATTGGCAAATTAACTAAATGTGCAGACACGATTTATATAAAGAGAGGAAACAAAAAATCACTCTCAATGGCATCAAATCAAATTGAGAAAAAGTTAAATAAAATGGATAGCGTGTATTTTTTTCCTGAGGGTTTTGCAACGGATGGATCTAGATTGCTCCCCTTTAAAAGTAACTTTTTTCAAACTGCTATCAATTGCAATATAAATATCTTACCTTTATCGATACGATATACTTCTGATGGTAAATTTTCCTCTGCTCCTTCCTATGCAGGAGATATCAGCCTTGCCCAATCAATGTGGGCCTTAATAAAGGTAAAAAATTTAACAGCACACATATCTGTGCTCCCAGCAGTATCCAGTAAAAAAAATAGAAAATTTATTGCAAATGAGGCACATCAGAAAATATATAAAGCTTTAAGCACAATTTAAATAGCATCATTATTTTTAATTTGGCTATATGAATTCAATCCTGTAACCTTATTTTTTACTTTACAGTATATTTTATGAAGTCAAATTATAACCATCAACTTAATGTTCTAATAAAATTGAGGGCAAAAATAATTCGCCCACTCTTATTTTTAACTATAGCTCCATATTTCTTTTTTATTGGAGTTATTGCATTTAAACCCGAAATGTTTAGTCCTTTCATTTTTGATACTCATATTTCCTTAGGGATTTTTTTAGGATTAGTACTTATTCTTTTGATATTCATCATTACGATCATATATGTTTATCTAGCCAACAAATTTATTGAGCCACAGATTAGTGCCATCAAGAAATAATGAATAAATTAATTTTATCAATCTTATTATTTAGCAACCTTTGCTCTAGCCAGTGATGGTAATAGTGGAGACAATCATATCTCTATCATCATGTTTGTTTTATTTGTTTCTGTCACCCTTTTCATTACCTACTGGGCCTCAAAAAAGTCTTCAACTGCAGATGGGTTTTATACGGCGGGTGGGAATATTTCAGGCTTACAAAACGGATTAGCCATATCTGGAGATTTTATGTCGGCTGCATCTTTTTTAGGCATTTCTGGGCTGGTATATTTAACAGGATTCGATGGATTAATATACTCAATTGGTTTTTTAATTGGTTGGCCCATTATTCTTTTATTAATTGCTGAGCCGTTAAGGAATCTTGGAAAATATAGCTTCGCTGATGTTGTTTCCTTTCGCCTTAAACCAAAGACCCATTAGGATTTTAGCTGCGTGTGGATCACTTTCCACCGTTATTTTATACCTAATCGCTCAAATGGTAGGGGCAGGCAAACTTATTGAAATTCTTTTTGGATTACCTTATTACTCGGCTGTCATGATTGTTGGGGGGTTAATGATTCTATATGTCACCTTTGGTGGAATGTTGGCGACGACGTGGGTGCAAATTATCAAAGCTATTTTATTATTGTTTGGGGCAACTGTTATTGCGGTGCTTGTGCTATTTCAATTTAATTTTGATTTAAATTTATTCTTTAATGAGGCAACAAGTATTCATAAAAAGGGGATTACTATTTTATCTCCGGGTGGCTTAATCTCAGATCCAATCTCAGCAGTTTCACTAGGTCTTGCTTTAATGTTTGGAACAGCTGGCTTACCTCATATTTTAATGAGATTTTTTACGGTCCCCAATGCCATACAAGCAAGAAAATCTGTTGCATACGCAACTGGATTTATCGGTTACTTTTATCTATTAACTTTTATTATTGGCTTTGGTGCTATCATTTTAATTTCAAATAATCCAGCTTATCTTGATGCCTCTAATACGCTGATTGGAGGCAACAATATGGCTGCCATTCATTTAGCTGATGCTGTGGGAGGCGAAATATTGCTAGGCTTCATTTCTGCTGTAGCATTTGCCACAATTTTAGCTGTAGTATCTGGACTTACGCTTGCAGGTGCCTCTGCAATCTCACACGATTTATATGCTAATGCTTTTCTAAAAGGAAAACAAAGTGAAAAAAATGAAATGTTTGTTTCCAAATTAGCAACTATATTGCTTGGTATTCTAACTATTTATCTTGGTATTATTTTTCAAAATCAAAATGTTGCCTTTATGGTTGGGCTCGCCTTTGCAATTGCGGCAAGTGCAAATTTTCCTTTATTGTTACTCTCAATTTACTGGAAAAAACTGACAACTAGAGGTGCGGTGATTGGCGGTTCTCTTGGATTATTCTCCGCAATCACATTTGTCGTTTTAGGTCCGGTTGTTTGGGTAGATGTTTTAGGGAATCCTAACCCAATCTTTCCCTACAAATATCCGGCATTATTTTCCATGACAATCACGTTTATAACTATTTGGATACTTTGTACATTCGATAGGTCTGAGAATGGATATAAAGAAATTAATAAATTTGATTCTCAATATTTTAGATCCCAGACCGGGATTGGTATTGATGCTAACACTTCACACTAACTTATTAATATGCTGACTTGGAAAAAAATCGAGGACTTTGTAAAAAATGGTGTTCCCGCACCTGAAAATAAAGTTATCAAGACTGAGGAAGAATGGAGGAAGTTATTAAGTGATGATGTTTTTTTTATAACAAGGCAATCAGGCACGGAACATGCTTTTAGCTCAGAAATGTGTTCACGTTTTGAGCCTGGGATTTATGCTTGTGCGTGCTGTGGAACATTACTTTTTGATGCCTCAGAAAAATTTGATTCACAATCAGGCTGGCCTTCCTTCACGCAACCTTTAAAAGAAAACGCAATCGCTTATACTGCTGACACGACTCATATGATGACAAGAATTGAAGTGACATGTAATTGCTGTGATGCACATCTTGGGCACGTATTCCCAGACGGCCCTGAGCCATCAGGTTTAAGGTATTGTATTAATTCGCTTTCTTTGAAAAGAGAGTAGATTTTAATGGAATTGTTTACTATATTTTCTAATCGTTTCAAGCATTGCTGATACATTTTCTACCGGCGTAAACTGTGTAATACCGTGCCCTAAATTAAAAATATGGCCCTCGCCAATTCCGTAATCATCCAGCACTTTTTTTACTGATGCTTCAATTACTTTGGGTTCAGATAATAAAATTGATGGGTCAAGGTTACCTTGCAATGTAATTTGATCATTTACTTCGTTTCTTGCTTTATTTAAATTTGTTTGCCAATCCAACCCTATACCATCTGCACCAATTTTTGCTTGTTTTCCAATCCATTGACCCCCACCTTTAGTAAAAATAATTTTAGGGATTTTATCAAAACCTAGGATATTTAGATTTGAAATAATAACTTTCATATAATTTAATGAATATTGTTCATATTCATGATGTGCAAGAATGCCCCCCCAGGTATCAAATAACATAACCACATCAGCACCCGCTTTTATTTGACATGCTAAATATCTTGATACTGTTTCGGCATTTATTTTTAGAATATGGTTCATTAAGTCAGGCCGTGAATACATCATTTTCTTTATTCTCATGAAATCTGTACCTCCTTGACCTTCAATCATATAGGTAGCTAATGTCCAAGGGCTTCCTGAAAAACCTATAAGAGGGACTCTGCCATTAAGTGCCTCTTTGATTGATTTAACTGCATCAAAAACATATTTCAAACTTTCCTCAACATCAGGAATATCTAATTTGAAAATTGCTTCCTCATTTTGCAAAGGATATTTAAATTTAGGCCCTTCCCCCTCTACGAAGTGAAGTCCCAATCCCATTGCATCGGGGACCGTTAAAATATCTGAAAATAGAATAGCGGCATCTAAATATGGGTATCGATCAAGTGGCTGCAAGGCTACTTCCGTCGCGAAGTTTTTGTTTTTACAGAGCTCTAAGAAGCTTCCTGCTGTTTTTCTTGATGCTCTATATTCTGGTAGGTATCGGCCCGCCTGTCTCATCATCCATACAGGGGTATAAGGAGTTGCTTCTCTTCTTAAGGTTTTTAAAAAAGAGTCGTTTATTATTTTTGTCATGAATTTGAGGGAATTGCTTTTATCGAGGTAGAGTCGTTTTACCCATCAAAAATTCGTCAACAGATCGAGCACATTGTCGGCCCTCTCTAATTGCCCATACTACGAGAGATTGACCTCTTCTCATATCGCCTGCAGCAAAAACTTTATTTTTAGAGGTGGCGTATGAGCTCTCTCCCTCTGTATCAGCTTTAGCATTTCCACGTTGATCTTTTTCGACATTAAATAGGTCTAGAATTTTTTGCTGGGGACTAATAAAACCCATCGCTAGCAACACGAGATCTGCTTTCAATTTAAATTCAGATCCAGGAATTTCTTTCATTTTTCCATCTTCCCATTTAACTTTACTTGCTATCAATTCTTTAACTTTACCGTTGCCATCATCAACAAATGATTTTGTAGCAATCGACCAATCTCTATCACAACCCTCTTCATGTGAGCTTGATGTTCTCATCTTAAGCGGCCAATAAGGCCATGCTAATAATTTGTTTTCATTTTCTGGGGGCTGCGGCATTAGTTCAAATTGTGAAATTGAAGCAGCGCCATGGCGGTTTGAAGTTCCAACACAATCCGATCCTGTATCTCCACCTCCGATCACCACAACATGTTTGTTTGTAGCCATGATTTGGTCCTTAAATTTATCACCGGCAACAACCTTATTTTGCAGTGGTAAGAAATCCATTGCGAAATGCACACCATCTAAGTCCCTGCCTGGTATTGGCAGATCTCTTGGCCATTCTGCCCCGCCGGCAAGAATCACTGCATCATATTCATTTATAAGATCATCAGGTTTAACGTTTTCACCTACGTTTTGATTAGTTTTAAATACAACGCCCTCTTCTTCCATCTGTTTGACTCTTCGGTCAATATGTATTTTCTCCATCTTAAAATCTGGGATACCGTATCTAAGTAATCCACCTATTCGGTCATTTTTCTCAAGAACAACAACATGATGACCAACACGGGCTAATTGTTGAGCAGCTGCCATTCCGGCAGGGCCTGAACCAACGATTGCTATTTTTTTTCCTGTTTTAATTTTTGTAACTTGAGGCAATACCCAATTATTCTCCCATGCCTTATCTATAATTGCGTGTTCTATTGACTTGATGCCCACAGGATCTGAATTGATATTAAGTGTGCAAGCAGACTCACAGGGTGCTGGGCAAATTCTACTGGTGAATTCAGGGAAATTATTTGTTGAATGTAAGACTTCCAATGCACCTTCCCAGTCTTGCTTATAAACGAGATCATTCCAGTCAGGAATAATATTATTAACTGGGCATCCATTATTACAAAATGGAATTCCACAATCCATACAGCGTGCGCCTTGGGTTTTTGCCTCCTCATCTGAAAGATGCATTACAAATTCTTTATAGTTTTTTACTCTTTCAGCAGGAGCTACATAACCCTCTGCAAGTCGGGGGAAGTCTAAAAATCCGGTTACCTTTCCCATTTATGCGGCCTCCTTATTAGAAGCAGTAAACATTTCATCTAAAGCCCTTTTATATTCATTTGGCATTACTTTAATAAAATTGACTAACTCTTTATCCCAGTGTTCAATAATTTTTTTTGCAATTTTACTATCAGTATATTGAAGGTGCTTTTCTACTAAAGACTTAAGAATTTTTTCATCAGCCTGATCTAAATGTCTAGGGCCAGACGCTTGTTCGTTTTCTCTTTTAATCTTTTCTAAAGTCACCATTGAATGATTACAATTTAAACCAAATCTATTCAATGGGTCATAGATATAAGCGACGCCTCCTGACATACCGGCTGCAAAATTTTGTCCCGTTTGTCCTAAAACTACGACAGTTCCTCCAGTCATATATTCACAACCATGATTACCTACTCCTTCTACAACAGCTGATGCCCCAGAGTTTCTTACACAGAAACGTTCTCCAGCAATGCCTCTAAAGTAGGTTTCTCCTGATGTCGCACCATACATTACCGTATTTCCAATAATGATATTTTTCTCGTCAATTCCTTTAAAGTTTTCTGGAGGTCTTATCACAATTTTTCCGCCACATAATCCCTTGGCGACATAATCGTTTCCTTCTCCATATAAATTAAATGTAATACCTTTTGCCAAAAAAGCCCCAAAACTTTGGCCTGCGGTTCCCTCTAAATTAATTTTAATAGAGTCATCAGGGAGGCCTTCATTTCCATATGTTTTAGCAATTTCATGAGATAAAAGAGTACCTACAGTTCGGTTGGTATTACTAATGGGCATAGTAAATTCACAAGGCTCTTTTGTTTTTATGGCATTCTGTGCGCGACTAATTAACTCATTATCAAGTGCTTTATCTAGTGCATGATATTGAGTTTCTGTATTGTATCTTGATACTTCTTTACCCATATCAGGTTGATAGAAAATTTTAGAAAAATCTAAGTCCTTGAATCTTCCAATGATCAATGCCTTTTTTTGTATCAAGCAAATCACTTCTGCCTACTAAATCATTAAATCTCTTAATTCCAAGTGATGCCATTATTTCTCGAATTTCTTCTGCAACAAAAAAGAAGAAATTGACAACATGTTCTGGCTGACCCGCAAACCTTTTTCTTAATATTGGATCTTGAGTTGCTATGCCGACAGGGCAGGTATTAAGATGGCACTTTCTCATCATGATACAACCTTCGACAACAAGTGGGGCTGTCGCAAAACCAAATTCTTCTGCTCCAAGTAGGGCACCAATAACTACATCACGACCTGTTTTCATTTGACCATCAACTTGAAGTACCACCCTTCCTCTTAATTGGTTGAGCACTAAGGTTTGTTGTGTTTCTGCCAAACCTAATTCCCATGGGGTCCCTGCATGTTTGATTGAAGATATAGGTGAAGCGCCTGTTCCGCCATCATGACCGGCTATAACAATGTGATCAGATTTTGCTTTTGCAACTCCTGCTGCTACTGTTCCCACTCCTGTTTCTGAAACAAGTTTTACAGATATGCTCGCTTGTGGGTTGGCATTTTTTAAATCATGAATCAATTGCGCTAAATCTTCAATTGAATAGATATCATGGTGAGGGGGAGGCGATATCAAACCTACTCCAGGTACCGAGAATCTTAATTTAGCAATGTATGTGCTTACTTTATGGCCAGGCAATTGACCGCCTTCACCAGGCTTAGCGCCTTGAGCCATTTTAATTTGTATTTGATCTGCCGTTGATAAGTATTCTGCTGTTACTCCAAATCGACCTGATGCAACTTGCTTTATCTTAGATCGCATAGAGTCACCCGCTTTTAATTTAAAATCGGACTCTATGATTTCACTTCCTAAATGTTCCGCGATCGATGAATCATTTTTGATTGGAAAGAAGCGCTTTTTATCTTCTCCACCTTCGCCTGTATTGGATTTACCGCCTATTCGGTTCATCGCAATTGCTAAAGTAGAATGAGCTTCTGTAGAAATCGATCCTAATGACATCGCTCCCGTTGCGAACCTTTTTACAATATTTTTAGCCGACTCCACCTCATCAAGATTGATAGCTGTTTTTTTCTTAAAACTAAAGAGACCTCTTAAGGTTTTATGTTTTTTAGTTTGATCATTTATTAACTGCGCATATTCTTTGTATGTCTCATATTGGTTGGTGCGCGTTGCATGTTGAAGCTTGGCTATAGAATCCGGATTCCACATATGCTCCTCACCTCTAATTCTAAAAGCATATTCTCCGCCAGCATCAAGTGCATTTATTAATACAGGGTCATCACCAAATGCTTTTTGATGAATTCTACTCATTTCTTCAGCAATTTCTTTTGTTCCAATACCCTCAATATTTGTTGAAGTACCTCTAAAATATTGATTAATAAAATCTTGATTTAAGCCCACAGCCTCAAAAATTTGCGCTCCACAATATGACTGATAAGTCGAGATGCCCATTTTTGACATAACCTTAAATAAGCCTTTTCCAACCGCTTTTATATAATTATCTTGAGCGACAATAAAATCATCTGAAATGTTTTCAATTGTTTTGAATGTTAGCCAAGGACATACAGCCTCAGCTCCGTAGCCTGCAAGTAAAGCAAAATGATGAATTTCTTTTGCAGATCCAGTATCGACGACCAAACCTGTATGCGTTCTTAAGCCTTCAGCAATCAAGTATTGATGAGTCGCTGAACAAGCTAATAAAGCCGGCACAGCCATTCGGTTTTAGATAAATTTCTATCAGATAGAATTATTATATTATTATTTTCTATAGATTCTTTTGCGAGCTTACAAATTCTATCTAACTCATTAACAAGTGACGTTTCAAACGACTGACCTTTTTTCACCTCAAAAGTAATGTCTATTGTGCAAGATTTAAACTTATTATCAGTTAGATTTTCGATCGAACTTAATTTGTCTAGGTCACTGATTGTTAAAATTGGTTGGTTCGCCTCAAGCCTCGGTGAAGCAGTATCCTCTGTTTGATTAAATAAGTTTGGCTTTGGACCAATAAAAGTCATCAATGACATCACGATGTTTTCACGTATAGGGTCAATTGGTGGATTAGTAACTTGCGCAAAAAGCTGTTTAAAATAATTAAAAATTAACTTAGGTCTGTTCGACAATACGGGGAGTGCCGCATCATTTCCCATAGACCCCGACGGTTCCATACCAGCATCAATCATAGGTTTAATTATAAAATTGATATCTTCTTGCGAGTAACCAAATGCTTGTTGCGTATCTAAAATAGACTCATTGAGTGGAAAATCTTCAGTTTTTACAGTCAAATCTGACAAACAAAATCGTGAGTCTTTAATTTTTTTCTTATAAGGCTTTGCTGTTGATAAAAGCGTTTTAACTTCATCATCGTCTATTAATCTACCCTCTTGTAAATCAATTAAAAGCATTTTACCTGGCTCTAAGCGCCATTTTTTTACAATTTTTTCTTCAGGAAATTTCAACACGCCCATCTCAGAAGCCATCATGACAACCCCTTCATCAGTCATCAGATATCTTGCTGGCCTGAGCCCGTTTCTATCGAGAGTCGCTCCTATCATTTGCCCATCCGTGAAAGCGACCGCTGCGGGCCCATCCCATGGTTCCATTTTGGTTGCATGATATTCATAGAAAGCTTTTCGATCATCATTCATTAATGGATTATCAGACCAAGCTTCTGGCACAAGCATCATCATGGCATGGGGGAGGCTATACCCACCCGCTACTAGTAACTCCAAACAATTATCAAAACTTGCTGAATCTGACTGAGTTTCATCTATTAGTGGCCACAATTTTTCTAAATCTTCTCCCAGAAGCATTGATTCCATTTTTCCCGCTCTGGCTTTAATCCAATTGATATTTCCCCTTACCGTATTAATTTCACCATTGTGAGCAATCATTCTGTATGGGTGCGCAAGCTCCCAAGCCGGAAACGTATTAGTAGAGAATCTTTGGTGTACAAGTGCGATAGCAGATATAGCTACTTCATTAACGAGGTCTGGAAAAAATTCTCCCACCTCATGAGCCATGAGCATACCTTTATAAACGACAGTTCTTGAAGACATAGAAGAAATATAAAAATTAGCAGGGTCGTCTATTAATAATTTACCAACTTCTATTTCTATTCTTTTCCTAATTACAAATAATTTTCTTTCAAATGCTGCCTGATTAGCTAGGCTCTTATTTCTCTGTATAAACACTTGTTTTATCGTTGGTTGAACATCCTTTGCAGCATCAGCGATATCATCGTTATTAAATGGCACATCACGCCAGCTAATAAAAGCTTGTTTTTCATCTTCAATAATCTGTTTAATTTTCGATTCACATAGCTCTCGATTTTTTTTGCTTTGCGGAAGAAAACACATTCCAACAGCATAATCACCTAAAGGTGGAAGCTTTAAACCGTTTGCTTCAAATTCATTTTTGAAGAAAGCGTCGGGAATTTGAATTAAAATACCTGCACCATCACCCAATTTAGGGTCATAACCAGTGGCACCTCTATGTGTTAGGTTAGTTAATAACTCAAGACCTTGAGAAATAATTTTATGGCTTTGCTTGCCGTGAATATTAGCTACAAACCCAACTCCACAGGAGTCATGCTCATTGATAGGATTATATAAGCCTTGTTTTTTTTGTTTAAGATGATGCTTCATGCTTACTAATATTTAATTATTAAATTGGATGACAATGTTATCGTTTTTTCCTTGTTAATTCAATGTTCTAGACGCATTTTTCTGTTTTTATTTAAGCTTTTTAAAGCTAATTTCTGCTGCCTTAATAGTTTGGTTAATATCATCCATACTGTGAGCTGAGGAAACAAACCCTGCTTCAAAAGCGGATGGGCCAAAATAAATTCCTTGATCGAGCATTAAATGAAAAAACTTGTTAAATTTATCTCTATCAGAGACCATAACTTCACCAAAAGATTCAGGTGGGTGTGCACTAAAATAAAAACCAAACATACCGCCAACACTTTGAGCAGAAAATTCAACATTATTTATTTTAGCTGCCTCAATAAGTCCATCAACTAAGGATTTTGTATTTTTTGTAAGGTTTTCGAAAAAATCTGGTTTTTGAATTAGTTCTAAAGTTTTCATACCTGCAGATACTGCAACTGGATTACCTGACAACGTTCCAGCTTGATAGACTGGACCTAATGGAGCAAGTTGTTGCATAATTTCTTTCTTTCCTCCGAATGCACCTACAGGCAAACCTCCTCCTATTACCTTACCTAGTGTTGTCATATCTGGCTTTATATCAAATAGAGATTGCGCGCCACCTAACGCCACCCTGAACCCCGTCATTACTTCATCGAATATTAATACTGTGTCGTATTTTGTACATAACTCTCGTAATTTATTTAAAAACGGCATTTTCGGAATTATTAGGTTCATATTTCCAACTACCGGCTCAATTATTACGCAAGCTAATTCGTGGCCCATTTTTTTAAAACATTCCTCTAGGGCTGTAACGTTATTATATTCAAGGGTGTGGGTATGTTTAGCCGTATCAGCAGGAACACCTGCTGAGCTTGGCTGTCCAAAAGTTAATGCACCTGAGCCAGCTTTTACTAATAAAGAGTCTGCATGCCCGTGATAACAACCTTCAAATTTTAAGATTTTATCCCTTTTGGTGTAGCCTCTGGCAACACGAATCGCACTCATTGTTGCTTCAGTTCCACTACTCACTAATCTCACTTGCTCTATGCTTGGAACTAATTTAACCAATAATTCCGCCATTGTAAGTTCTCTTGATGTCGGGGCTCCAAATGATAATGAAAACTCTGCTGTTTTTTTAACTGCATTTATAATTTCTGGGTTTGCATGCCCAACAATCATAGGCCCCCATGAATTAATATAGTCGATATATTCTTTATCATTTTCATCAATGAGACGACTACCCATTCCAGCTTTAAAAAATATCGGCGTCCCACCCACTGAACCAAATGCTCTAACGGGTGAATTGACACCTCCTGGAATAAATACTTCTGATTGTTCAAATAATTCTTTATTTTTATTCATCTTTAATTTTTAATTTAAATTGTTTAATTGTCGATATGATATCCGTAGATGTGAATATACTATTGATTAGAGCAAAGCATTGAATACCTGTCTCTTTCAAAGCGCCTATATTATCAATGTTTATTCCTCCGATTGCTACCATAGGAATATCATATTTTTGTCTTACCATTCTTATCATTTCTAAAGATACTATAGGAGCAGTAGGTTTTGTTTTAGTTTCAAAGCAAGCTCCCAAAGCAATGTAGTCTGCTTTATTTTTTATTGCCATCTCTACTCTGTCCGCCTGATTATAGCAGGACATGCCTATACATTTATCAGCCCCAAGGGCTGAACGCGCATTTTTGATACTTTCATCATCTTTTCCTAAATGTATGCCAAAAGTATCTAATTGTACGCAAATATCAACATCATCATTTATTATCAATGGTATTTGGTATTCGTCCGTCACTTTTTTTATTTCCTTGGCTTGTTCGAGTCTTGTTTTCCAAGGCAGCGACTTAGATCGATATTGTAAAATGTTGACACCGCCATCACAACAATCTCTTACTTGTTTTAGCAGAAATTCAGTATTCTTTTGATCTGGTGTAATTGCATATATACCCTTAATGGTGGGTTGGGTTATTGCCATCCTCATCTTCCTCATATGAACTATTATTAAATATCCAATGAAATCTATCGGGAATTAATTGGCCATGTCCAATATTGAATGCATTCTTTAAAGCCAATGAAGTAAAGTGTATCGCTTCATTTACGGCCTCTTTTAATGAATAATCTTGGGCACAAAATCCAGCAATGGCCGAAGCTAAGGTACATCCTGAACCATGATATTTGTTGGGTAAACGCTCTGATTCAAACGGAATAACTTCTCCATTTTCTAAATAAAGCGTGTTGGTGACAGCAGCCGTTTTTTCATCGCCGCCTGTAATAAGAAGATTTTTACAGCCAAGATTAAACAGGCGTTTAGCACTTTCTGAAATTGAAATACTTTCAAAATCTTCATTGTCATAACAAATTAATTTTCTTGCCTCTATACTATTTGGTGTTATCAATGTTGCACGAGGAAGTAACAAGCGAATCATTGCTTTTTTCATTTGATCATTCATTAAAATATCCCCTCGGCCTGAAGCGATAATAGGGTCCAACACGACTGGTATATCGGGATAGCTTTCGAGGATTTCTGATATGGCTTTTATATTTTCGAGGCTTCCTAATAAACCTAATTTAAAAATAGCCACCTCTACATCTTTTAGAGCTGTTATTGCTTGTTGTTTTAATAATTGAGAGTCTACAGGTGATACTAATTCAACACCTGTTGTGTCTTGGACTGTAATTGCTGTCGTGATTGAAATAGGATGGCAATATATACTTGCCAGTGTCAATATATCTGCTTGCAGTCCTGCACCGCCTGTTGGGTCGGTTGCGGAAAAAGTCATTACTTTTGGTGGTGATAACAAATGTCTCATTATTTAGAAGTCCGTCGGGTCTACATCTACACTCCATTTTACGCGATTCACCAATGGATGTTGTCTTATTTGAGAAATCCACGGCTTTAACATCATATGAAGGTCCTTTCGAGAAGGTGCTTGTATGTATAGATGAAAACGTTCAAATCCCTTAAGCTTTTCGATAGTTGGTCTTGCTGGGCCTAAAATATTTATTGTTGACACTAAAGACTCTTCTGCCCAACCAGATACATCATTTATAAATTGTTTTGCCATATTTAAATTTTTTGATTTCACCGTGAAGACTGCATCGTAGCTAAAAGGTGATAGACCCATACTTTCCCTTTCATTAATCAATTGATTACTAAATGAATCAAAATCATTCGCTTTCAATGAATCAAATAGGTGATGATTTGGGAAAACAGATTGTATTAACACTTCACCCTTAATTTTTCCTCTGCCTGCTCGACCAGAAACTTGCATCAATTGTGAAAATAATCTTTCGCTTGCCCTAAAATCTGGACTATATAAGGCATTATCAGCATCTAAAACAACCACTAATGTCACTCGCGGAAAATCGTGACCTTTTGCTAACATTTGTGTGCCTATAACAATATCTATTTCTCTGTTATTCATTTTTAAATAAAGATCTTCAATAGATTTTTTCGAGTTTGTAGTATCACGATCAACTCTTGTTATTTTTGCTTCAGAAAAATGATATTTCAATACATCTTCTATCTTTTGAGTGCCTGTTCCTAAAGGCAATAAGTCTGTGTTGCCACATTCAACACATGAGTTGATGATTTTTTGATCATAACCACAGTGATGACATTTAAGGCGTTTTTTCTTAAGGTGAACCACTAATCGAGATGAACAACGCTCACATTCAGCAACCCACCCACAAGAAGAACAAATTAAGACAGGTGAGTACCCCCTCCGATTTATAAAAACGATTGTTTGCTCTTTTTTATCTAATCTATTTTGAATTGCATCAATCACTTCCTTTGAGACTTGAAGCTTGGTTTTATCATTGACTTGTATTGTTTTAATCGTTGGGAGAGTTGCGCTCTCAACAGCCCTTGAGTTTAACTTTAAATATTTAAAATTTTGTTTTGTATTGATTGCTTTGAACCAAGTTTCTAAAGAGGGTGTCGCAGATCCCATAATGATTGGAATGTCTAAATTTTTTGCTCTCATCATTGCCACATCTCTTGCGTGGTATCGTAAGCCTTCACTTTGTTTAAATGAGGGATCATGCTCCTCATCAATGATAATAATTTTAAGATTTGGCATAGGCGTAAAAACACCCAACCTCGTTCCGATGACAATATCAGCATTACCTAACTTAGATTCTCTCCAGTTATCCAATCGCTCTATGTCCGACAGGTAACTGTGGAGAACCACAATTTTTTTATCAAAAAAACGATTTTGGAATCTTTCTTCCAATTGAGGTGTTAGATTAATTTCTGGGACTAGAACTAACGCTTGGCTTTGGGAATTCTCTAAGAACTCCGCTATCAAATTCATATAAACTTCAGTCTTACCGCTTGCTGTAACCCCATGGATCAACCAAGGCTTAAATGATTTATTATTTTTGATTGCATCGACTACTTTTCTTTGTTCTTTATTTAAAATTGGCTGATCTTGTTGGGATCTACTAATTTCTTGGATGAATACTTCTGAGGATATTAACCCCATTTTTTCAAGCCTTCCAACACACTCAGATCCATTTGAGACAAGTTTACTTAAATCCTTCTGTCTTAAGTCTTTATTCAAAATTGCCTGGGCTACTTTTTTCAAACGAAGCTGCCTCGAGGGAAAATTATCAATTACTTCACTGGTAAGACATTTATCTGCCTTGAATATTAGCTCTTTCTTACTTGAGGTTAATGAATTTTTTTTTATTCTGCTTGGAACAACAGACATAATTGTTTGGCCGATAGGATGATGATAGTAATCAGATACAAAATACAAAAGTTTAAGCATGGATTCATCAAAAACAATTTCATTTTCTGTGCTGATAATGAGTTTTAATTTTTCAACAGGGATCTCTGATTCGATAGATGTTTCACAACAAATTCCAATTAAATTTCTTTTACCAAAGGGGACTTTTACATATTGGCCAATTTTAATACTCATATCATCAGAAATATAGTCAAAGAACTTATTGACGGGAACATCTAAAGCAATTTTAAATATTTTTTGATCTTTACTCAATTTTAGAAAATTCCTCAATCACACAACAACAACAATAGATAGGGTAAAATGTTTTTTTATATTTATATTGTAACCTTGTGAAAGATTATCTAACCAATTTACTTAATAATGCGCTTAAAGATTTAGTTGAAAGTTTTGATAAAGACATTATTCAGGTTAGTAGGCCAAAACAAATTCAACATGGTGATTTTTCTACCAATGTTAGCTTGCCGTTAGCAAAAATTCTAAAAAAGGCACCTATTGAAATAGCAAAGGGAATAGTTGAGCGCATTCCTTCATCAACCTTAATAGAAAAAGTTGAAATAGCTGGGCCTGGCTATATTAATTTTTTCTTAAGCTCTGAAGCGCGCGTTGAGTTAATTAACAAAATTCTGGCTGAAAAAGAAGATTTTGGTAAATCTACTTTTGGAAAAAATCAAAAAGTACAAGTTGAATTTGTTTCGGCTAATCCAACGGGACCCCTTCATGTTGGTCATGGAAGAGGTGCTGCTATTGGAGACTCTATCGCTAGACTTTTAGAAGCTACAGGCTGGGATGTAACGAAAGAATTTTATTACAATGATGCCGGCGCTCAAATTAATTCTTTAGGTTTGTCAGTCCAAGCAAGGGCAAAAAAAATTAGTCCAGGTGATAAAGAATTCCCTAAAGATGGCTATCAAGGTGAATACATTAACGATATTGCAGATGGATTTTTGAGTGCATCAGAATTTAATTTTAACGGTAATATGATTCGCCCATCAGGGGATGCTGAAAATTTTCAAGCTCTCAAAGAATTCAGTGTAGCCTATCTTCGCCATGAACAGGATCTAGACCTTGAAGCATTCAATGTCAATTTTGATATTTTTAGCCTTGAATCTTCACTATACAAAAACGGGCAGGTCGAGCATATAGTAAATATGCTAATAAAAAATGGCCATACTTATGAAAAAGATGATGCCTTATGGCTTAAAACAACCTCATTTGGTGATGATAAAGATAGAGTAATGAGGAAATCTGATGGTGAGTACACATATTTTGTACCTGATATTGCTTACCATCTTGATAAATGGGAGAGAGGTTTCAGAAGGGTAATTAACGAACAAGGAGCTGACCATCACAGCACGATTAATCGTGTAAGAGGCGGATTACAAGCACTAGATATGGAGATACCTCTGAAATGGCCTGAATATATTCTGCATCAGATGATCACAGTCATGAAGAATAAAAAAGAAGTTAAGATTTCGAAAAGAGCAGGAAGCTATGTCACCTTAAGAGACCTTATTGATGAAGTTGGCTGTGATGCAACGAGATACTTTTTAACCGCAAGAAGACCTGATTCACAGCTAATTTTTGATATTGACCTTGCCAAAACTAAAAATAATGAAAATCCGGTTTATTATATACAATATGCACACGCGAGAATCTCAAGAGTGCTTGAACAATGGAATGGCAATCAAGAGAGACTTTCTGTCAAAAATGGAGATACCATAAAAAATTTAAATGAGCTAAAGCTTATCAAAAGCATAAGTGAATTTCCAGAAGCAGTCATACAAGCTGCGGAAGAATTAGCACCTCACCAAATTGCAAACTATCTTAAAGAATGCGCTGCGGAATTTCACAGCTACTATAATGATACAAAATTTCTTATTGATGATAAAAATATCATGGAGGACAGACTTGCTCTAATTCGGGCAACGCAGTTTATATTAAAAAATGGATTGAATTTACTGGGTATTAGTGCTCCAAATAAAATGTAAAAAGGAAAGCCAATGATTGATAATAAAGAATCGAGAGAACAAAAAAAATATAAAGGGACGCCCTTTGCGAACGGCTTATTTTTTGGTGTCTTTCTTGGCATAGTCATGGCTATCGTCATTACCCTGTTGGTCACAAGTGGGAAAAGCCCCTTTATTTCAAAAAAAACTGAAGGATCTTGCATAGAAGTTAACTCAGCCTTGGGTGATGAGGATGTTATCAATATTGATGAAGATGCAAATATAGAGGCTTATGCGGAGCCTTCTGAAGTGGCCGAACCAAGAAATGACCGAGATATCCTTTACTATATTCAAGTTGGTGCTTTTTCAGAAAAAAGAGCTGCCATCAATTTAAAAGCCCGTTTGGCACTGATGGGTTACGAGTCTGTTGTAATGACAGCTGAAATCGGAGTCAATACTTTTCATAGGGTAAGTGTTGGTCCCTATAAAAATTATGACGATGCAAAAGACAACCGTGAAAAACTCTTTCTTGAGGGATTTAAAGCGAACTTAATTAAATTAACTACACCTAAAGAATAATTAATAAAAGGACTTGAAAACTATGAAGAAATATATTTTATTACTGGCTTTATTATTATCAAGCACAACTTTTGCTGTTGAACCAAAATTCAATGATAATTTTAAACAAACCAAAAATGAAATTGAAACTTCATCTCCAGGAAAAATAGAAGTTCTCGAATTATTTTGGTATGGCTGTATCCATTGCTATTCCATGGATCCCTACCTTGATAAATGGGCCGACTCTCTCCCTGATGACGTTGTATTTAAAAGAGTACCCGCTATACCGAGAAAGAGTTGGGTTCCAGGAGCGAAGGCCTACTTCGCACTTGAAACACTTGGTTTAGAAGGAAAGTTACATGAAAAGTTATTTGATGCCATCCACAAAGAAAAGGATGTTGACCCAAATAATGAAGCTGCTTTAATTAGTTGGGTAACTCTAAATGGGAAACTTGATGAAAAGGAAGTTAAGGCTGCCTTTAATAGTTTTTCGATTGATACAAAATTAAAAAAATCATACAAGATTTTTAAAGAAGCTGGCGCGACAGGGGTTCCAACAATCATTATTGATGGTAACTACATGACTTCAAGCACGATGGCAGGTGGAGAACAAAATGCTATTGATATCACAAATTATATTATTGAGAATATTAGAAACGATCGAAAAAAAACTAGCGAATAATTTTTAAATATTTTTTCTCGCTAAAGGATATCAATTAATTTAAAATATGATCTTTATATAGGTCAATTGATGAATCAGCACCGTACTCCAGAAAATATTAGCGATCACGTCGCTTTAACTATCACTAAATTTCTTCGTTTTTTTGCAGACACATTTTTCGCAAAACGTTATGGCCATAGAGCTGTTGTTCTAGAAACTGTGGCCGCCGTTCCAGGAATGGTTGGGGGGATGTGGATTCATTTGACTTGTTTAAGAAAAATGCAAAGTGATCGAGGATGGATAAAGATACTGCTTGATGAGGCTGAAAATGAGAGGATGCATCTGATGACATTTATCGAGATTGCCCAACCGAAGTGGTATGAAAGATGGATTATTCTTGCTGCTCAAGCAATCTTTTGGAATTTTTACTTTTTATTGTATGTATTTTTCCCAAGAACCGCCCATAGGCTTGTTGGCTATTTTGAGAATGAAGCTGTGATTAGTTATACCGCTTACTATGACCAAGTTTCTGCAGACTTAACTTTAAATGTCGACGCACCACAAATTGCAAAAGATTATTGGAATTTAGCAGACGATGCAAAGTTGCTTGATGTTATTAAGGTGGTTAGGGCTGATGAACAAAACCACGCAGATGTAAATCATGGTCGTGCTGATTCATTGGATAAGCCTGATGATCAAAGGACAACAAAAAAAGAGCCTAGCTTTACCAAGATTAATTCTGTCAATATTCAGTCATACAAAGATGCAAACTATCATATTTACGATAAGCCGCTATTTGTTATAAATATTGGTTCAGAATGTTCAGGCCTACATAAATTATATGAAAGATATGGAGTAAATGAAGCTGCCGTTTTAACTGCTTATAATCCGATGAGCCAAGAGACAAACGATCACGATAATAAACAAAATAATCAACAGTTAGAGCTAATTTTAAAAAAC
The DNA here is from genome assembly GCA_905181685.1 of Methylophilales bacterium BACL14 MAG-120910-bin43. GTDB lineage: Bacteria > Pseudomonadota > Gammaproteobacteria > Burkholderiales > Methylophilaceae > BACL14. The sequence continues at coordinate 159,858 of CAJIYK010000001.1, forward strand.
AAAAAATTACCGTTTATTCATGCAGAAGGCATCTGTCCAGATAATAAATGGCCTGGGGAAGAAAGTTTCCTCATTCTTGGGATGACATTAAATGCTGCCAAAGAACTAGGTAAGAAATTCAATCAAAATGCGATTGTTTGGTCAGATCAATCGGCCATTTCTCAATTAATTTTATTAAGATAAGTTATGAATTTCCGTAAAGCAATATTAAATTTTTTTACACTTCTTAACACCGTTTATCTTGGACTCGTTATTTACATTGAGTTTTTTATGGAGAATCTTACAAAAGATCCTTACGAAATTTACTATGATTTATGGATGTATGTTTTTGTTGGTTACTGTGCAATTTTAATTTTCAATTTTGCAATGTTTGGTAAGGTAACCTTATGGAACTTAAGATCAAAAAAATAAGTCATATTGTTTTTGATGAATGAAAATAATAATGATTCGCAATAACATAACAAATTTAAAATACTCATATAATCTGAAATATGAATATTTTAATCGCTTATCTAATACATATATCTATAGCAATAAGTCTATTGCTCTCATACTGCTTGTTGCTAGTTTTAGCAATTTAAGCGTAACGCTCTATTAGAGATGTCAAAAGTTAACTCCGATTTCTCTGAGGAAGATATTTCTCGCATAATTGAAATGGCTTGGGAAGACCGCACACCCTTTGAGGCTATTTTAAAAAATTACGGATTAGATGAGCCTAAACTCATGCGCCTCATGCAGTCTAATTTAAAAAAATCATCATACAAATTATGGCGGAAAAGAGTAAAAGAAAAATCTATCAAGCATTTGAAATTACGTTCATCCGAAGTGACAAGAGCATATTGTCCTTCGCAATACAAAATTTCTCGATAAGTAAATATTCCTAAAAGAGGCTTCACAAGCTAAGGGAGGAGTAAGCTTATGAAGCCAGGTAAGCAATAAGAATAGCCTACTTATTTATAGAGAGTCTGATTTAAATAAAATTCAATTTATTTATCTTGATCTTTCAAATCTAAATCAATCCCCTTCACTCTTTTTAAAAACTCTTTGCTATATTTTATTTTAGGTTCTTTGCAATGGTTTTTTTGTTGGCTTTATCTTTCTACTAATTTCTGGCTTGCTATCAACTGGTGTCATAACTATATGAAAAATAGACATTACAACAACAATGATTGAAATGATCAGAATTGCCACAATAAATTCTGATAGATATAAATCGGTTAAATGTTCAAATGCCTCATACATAGCTTAATTGTCTATATTTACCTTCATTATAATGTGCTAACATGTTTTTACATTTAATATTTATTAGGATTAATTATGTTAAAAAATATTATCATCTTAGTCGTTATTATTATAGGTGGCTATATGGTTTATACAAATTATATGCAAAATGAAGAAATTGCTGCCCTTGATGGAGTTGTCAATGAAGAACATCCTGGAGAATTAAATCCTGATGATGTTGTTAGTGATTAATATTACCTTCATTATTTTAAATTTTTTAGGAGTCTAAATGTTAAAGAAAATTATCTTATTAGTAATTATTGGGGCCATCGGTTGGTATGTATACAATAATTATATGAAATCAGAAGTTGCCCAAGCAATCGATGCCACAGAAGAAGTTGTTAAGAGTTGTTGAAGATGTAGAGGATGCTGTAGATGATATGTAGCATGTAAGCTTTTTAAAAGGGCCTTTGAGGCCCTTTTTTATATCTGCTTTACTAAATCTTCTACTACTTTCTTCGCATCTCCAAATAACATCATTGTCTTATCGGAATAAAAAAGCTCGTTATCCAAACCTGCATAACCAGGTGACATAGATCTTTTATTAACAATAATCATTTTTGCTTTGTCTGCTTCTAGAATTGGCATGCCATAGATTGCACTCCCAGGTGTTTTTGCAGCAGGATTGACGACATCATTTGCCCCGATAACAAGAACTAAATCGGTTTGACTAAATTCACTATTAATATCCTCCATTTCAACAACCTGTTCATATGGCACATCGGCCTCAGCTAATAGAACATTCATATGCCCCGGCATTCTTCCAGCTACAGGGTGAATCGCATATCTCACCGATACTCCCTTTTTCAATTAGCTTTTCTGTGAGCTCTTGAAGGCATGTTGCGCTCTGGCCACAGCCAAACCATAACCTGGAATTATAATAATCGAGTCCGCATTTGACATTAAAAATGAAACATCGTCTGCTGAACCAGATTTAACATTTCTTTCTTTATCATCCGTTTGAAGTGAGCTTTGCTCGCCCCCAAACCCGCCCAGCATGACTGAGATGATTGAGCGATTCATTGCTTTACACATAATGTATGAGAGGATTGCACCAGAAGACCCGACACACGCACCTGCAATAATAAGCACTGAATTATTTAAGGTAAAGCCTATCCCAGCGGCTGCCCAACCAGAATAACTATTAAGCATTGAAACCACAACTGGCATATCGGCGCCTCCAATTGGGATGATCAGCATAACACCCAAAACTAAAGCAATTGAAAGCATGACGAAGAATGCAAATAGTGATTCTGTTTGAAAGAATATTACGCCCGCACCAACCATAATTATAGCTAATACTAAATTAAGTAAATGTTGGCCCTTAAATATGGAGGGATTTGCCCCAAACTTTCCTGATAGCTTTCCAAAAGCGATGACAGATGCTGAAAATGTAATTGCCCCGATGAATGCACCAATGAATAATTCAAACCTTTGAACTACCGAATGAATTTCTGAAACATTGAGCACTGCAGCTGTCGCGATTAGCACAGCGGCTAAACCTACAAACGAATGCATTAACGCTACTAATTCTGGCATCTTGGTCATCTCTACTTTTTTAGCTACGTAAATTCCAATAAATGCTCCAGATATTAGAGGTACGCTATTAATAAAGAAATTAAATTGTGCCAATCATTAAAGTAGTGATAATGGCTATCCCCATCCCCACCATACCAAATATGTTTCCTAATCTTGAGGAGGTTGGAGACGACAGTCCCCTCAAAGCCAATATAAAAAATATTGCCGCAATTAAGTAGCTAATCATTGCAAATGCTTCATTTTTCATTTTTTAGCCTCCTCTTTTTTCTCTTTTTTCTTGAACATCTCTAACATCCTTTGAGTAACATAAAACCCGCCAAAAATGTTAATAGCTGCAAAAAATATAGCAAATGCTCCTAAAATGCTGCTAAATGTTATTATTTCTCCGTTAATTTCAACAACTTGCAATATCGCGCCTACGATGACTATGCCAGAAATTGCATTTGTCACTGACATGAGAGGTGTATGTAGTGCTGAAGTTACGTTCCAGACAACGTGATATCCAACAAATATTGCTAGAACGAATATAGTTATGTTTTGAACTGTTAATAAATCCGTCATCTTTATCCCTTTTTATTATTTTTCGATATTAATGTTTCTGTCACCAATTCGTCATTCTCATTTATATGTAATTGCCCCGATTCATTGATTAGTAATTTTGTAAATTCTAAGATATTTCTAGAATATAGAGCAGAGGCATCCGTACTCAACATGCTTGGTAAATTATTAAAACCAATTATGGTGACGTTTTCCACCTGACAAACTTTGTTATTCTGTGTTAGTGGACAGTTACCAGATCCATCAGAACCGCTACCTGCCGCCATATCAACTATCACTGATCCAAATTTCATTTTCTTTACTGTTTCTTCAGATAGAAGTTGTGGAGGTGATTTACCAGGAATTAAAGCAGAAGTAATAATAATATCTGCTGAAATAGCTTTCTCAGCCACTATTTTTGATTGTCTTGTTAACCACGATTTAGGCATTGGTTTTGCGTAACCCCCTTGACCGATTGCGCATTCTTTTTCTTCTTCTGTTTCAAAAGGCACCTCTATAAATTTACCTCCTAAGGATTCAATTTGTTCCTGTACTGATGGTCTGACATCAGAGGCTTCAACAACTGCGCCTAGCCTTTTAGCTGTTGCAACTGCTTGAAGCCCTGCGACACCTGCGCCTAAAACTATTACTTTAGCTGCTTTGACAGTTCCCGCTGCGGTCATCAACATAGGCATAAATTTTTTATAGTAATCAGCGGCAAGTATTACCGCTTTGTAACCTGCAATATTTGCCTGAGACGATAAAACATCCATGGACTGTGCTCTTGTATTTCTAGGTAAGGCTTCTAAGGCAAAAGCTGATACTCCTTGTTTTTTTAGTAAATTTTGCAATTCATTGTTAAAAGGCTCTAACATACCCACCATAAACTGAGTTGGTTTTAATGTGGTTATCTCCTTTTCACTTAAAGGCCTGACCATTAATAACAAATCTGATTTAAGGGCCTGGTCTCTTGAGACAATATCAGCGCCATTATTTTGATAATCTTCATCTGATATCGAAGCTTGTATGCCGGCACCCGCTTCTATTGAAACAGAATGGCTTAAGGCAATCATTTTTTTTACTGTTTCCGGAGTAGCTGCGACTCTTGATTCGCCACTGACTGTTTCTTTTAAAACACCTATCTTCATTATTGCTCCTTACCAAAATTTAAACCAAGATATCCAGCACTCACTCAAAAATTACTGATGAGTAGAATTGATATCTAACTTGCTATTATTTTTTCTTTAACGCTCGTTATTGATTTTACTATCTTAACAAGAGATGACTGTTTTGACGACCCCCGCCTAAATGCCATAGCAACACGGCGAAATGGTATTGGACTTTCAAAAGGCAGAATGTTTATTAAGTCATTTGAATAATTATTAGCAGTTGCACTTTGCGGTAATATAGAAATCCCTAAATTTGAAGCAACCATATTTCTTATTGTCTCAAGAGAGGTGCCAGCTTGAACCTCGGCCTTATCTGATATACCTGGACATGCCTCCCTTACCTGCATGCTAAAACAGTGAGTATTGTCTAACAATAAAATCTTTTCATTTTTTAACTCTTTAGCATTAATTTTTTGTTTATTGTTCCAAGGGTGCTTTGTTGGTATTAAAACCTTGAAGGGTTCATCATATAAAGGCTGTGTTTCAATACCAGGAACATCAAATGGTAGGGCAATTATTGCAGCATCAATTGATCCCTCCTCTAGTTTTTTAACTAGGTTTGTGGTGATATCTTCCTCAGCTTCAAGGATAATTTCTGGGGATGAGTTTTTTACTAATGGAATTATTGAAGGTAACAAATATGGAGCTATCGAGTATATTAAACCTATTTTGACTTCAACTTGTTGGGTATTTCTTTCAACTACTGAAATTGCTTTAATCTTATCAACTTCTTCTAGAACTATTTGTGCTTGATTGACAATTTTTTCACCAACAGTGGTTAGCGAAATTCCCATACGGTTTCTTTCAAAAATCAACACACCTAATTCATTTTCTATTTTTTTTATTGCTAAGCTAAGGCTGGTTGACTAACAAAACTTTTTGCAGCCGCTCGCCTGAAATTTTTTTCTTGAGCAACTGAGACGACAAACCTTAGCTCACTGAGTGTCATTTACAAATTTATATATCTAAGTTACTAACTGCAAGCGCATTACTTTCAATAAACTTACGTCGTGGTTCAACATTATCGCCCATAAGCTCAGTAAAAGTTTCCTCTACTATCTGTGTATCTTCTATTGTTACCTTTAGTAATCTTCTAACACTAGGGTCCATTGTAGTTTCCCATAGCTGTTCAGGATTCATCTCCCCTAAACCTTTGTACCTTTGAACATTTAAGGTATTTCTTGCTTCTTGTAGCATCCATTCTATGGCTTCCTGGAATGATTCTATATTTTTAGATTTTTCACCTCTACTTATAATAGCCCCAGGTCCAATTAAGCCTTTAATTAAAAGGGATGTTTTTATGATTTGCTTATATTCACCGCTTAATAAAAACTCAGAGTCAATATTGCTTGTATTTAAATTTCCATGAACAAATTGATTTATTTCTATTGAATATTTCTTGTTTTCTTCATCATGTTTTAATTCAAAATTAATATTATCTTGATTCATGAATGTCTTTAAGTTGTTCTAAATAATTTTTAGTAGAATCTTCACTATCTAAATTAATATCCCCAATGTGATGTATGGCTCTTAGTAATGATTCATCATACGACTTGATAATCGCCTGATAATAGATTCTGTTATTAACATTTCTTTTGAGATATTTCTAAGACTTTCATCGTCCAACGCATCGCCTTTTTCTTTTGTGATTAACGATGCATCATTTAGAGCAGATTCAATTAGATACTGCTCTAATTCTTCCTCATCTTTTAAGTACCTTTCGTCTTTACCTTGTTTAACTTTAAACAAAGGGGGTTGTGCTATGTAGATATGCCTTTTTCAACCAGCGCGTGCATTTGTCTGAAGAAAAATGTTAACAAGAGAGTTCGAATGTGAGCGCCATCCACATCAGCATCTGTCATAATTATAATTCGATGATATCTTAATTTTTCAACATCAAATTCTGCTCCTATATTTGTTCCAAGCGCTGTGATGAGTGTGGTAATTTCTTGGGAAGATAATATCTTATCAATTCGTGCTTTTTCTACATTAAGAATTTTACCTTTTAAAGGGAGAATGGCTTGATTTTTTCTATCTCTACCTTGTTTAGCAGACCCTCCCGCTGAGTCTCCCTCCACCAGGTATATTTCACAGTTCTCTGGGTTTTTTTCTTGGCAATCAGCTAGTTTACCTGGCAGTCCCATTGAGTCCATTACCCCTTTTCTTCTAGTCATATCCCTAGCTTTTCTGGCAGCATCCCTTGCTCTTGCTGCATCTACAATTTTATTACATATAACTTTGGCGTCTTGGGGGTGTTCTAATAAAAACTCTGTTAATCTTTTGCCCACAACATCTGATACAACAGGTTGTACTTCGCTTGACACAAGTTTATCTTTGGTTTGTGACGAAAACTTAGGCTCCGGAACCTTGATAGATAGAACACAAGTTAAGCCCTCTCTCATATCATCACCCGATGTTTCTACTTTAGCTTTCTTTGCTATTTCATTACTCTCAATATATGCATTGATAGTTCTCGTCATGGCCGCCTTCAAACCTGTTAGGTGGGTGCCGCCATCCCTCTGAGGGATATTATTTGTAAAACAAAGAGTGTTCTCTGCATATGAGTCATTCCATTGCATACTAACCTCAATCGTCATACCGTCTTTTTCTGTCTCCGCATAAAATGGGTTTTTGTGTAGTACATTTTTTGCTCTATTCATGTAATCAACAAAACCCTTTATCCCTCCAGACAAAGCAAAATCTTCTGACTTACCCGTTCTATGATCAATTAATTCAATCTTTACACCATTGTTTAAAAAAGAAAGTTCACGTATACGCTTAGCCAGTAAATCAAAATGAAAATTTACATCGGTAAATGTTTCTTTAGATGCGAGGAAAGTTATTTCTGAGCCCGTTTTATCTGTTTTTCCAGTAACCTTTAACGGCTCAACAATATTGCCTTTTTGAAACTCTGCTTCATGTATTTTTCCACCCTTACATATCTTTAACTTTAGCCAATCTGACAGGGCGTTAACAACTGAAACCCCAACACCATGAAGGCCCCCAGACACTTTATATGAGTTTTGATCAAATTTTCCACCCGCATGGAGCTCTGTCATTACAATTTCTGCTGCACTTCTTTTTAGCTCATCCCCTTTTTTAATATCTGTAGGTATACCTCGACCATTATCACTAATAGACACAGAGTTATCTGGATGAATTATGACCTTTATATCATCACAGTGACCAGCTAGCGCCTCATCAATCGCATTATCAAGAACCTCAAATACCATATGATGCAAACCACTTCCATCAGATGTATCACCAATATACATCCCCGGTCTTTTTCTAACAGCATCCAAGCCCTTTAAGAACTTTAATGCTACTTGAGTCGTAGTCTACGTTTTCATTGTCTGCGGGCATCTATAATCCTTTATATTCTCATTGGCATTACTACATACTTATAATCTTCATTGTTTGGGATGGTAACTAAACAACTACTTGATGAATCTTTAAAAGCAAAATTTAATTTATCGTATTGTATGTTGTTCAATACATCTATTAGGTATGTAACATTAAACCCAACATCAATATCTTCACCTTGATACTTTATTTCCATTTCTTCTTCTGCCTGCTCCTGTTCACTGTTCGTGCTAATCATTTTCAAATTATTTTTTGTTATCACAACCCGTATACCTCTATATTTTTCATTTGATAAAATAGAAGCCCTTTGCATGGCAGTTAAAAGAGTTTGTCGATCTATCTCAAAAATATTTGGATGGCCAACCGGAATCACTCTAGAATAATCAGGGAATTTACCATCGATAACCTTAGTAATTAAATCAATATTATTAAAGTGAAAATGAGCTTGAGTTTTACTGATATTAATTTCTATATCATCATCTCCATCACCTAATAGCTTTACTAGTTCCAAAATTGTCTTTCTTGGGATGATGGTTTGAATTTTGCCAAAATCTTTCTGAAGTTTGATTGAGGTAAAGCTTAATCGATGACCATCAGTACCCACAATATTTAATTTTTGGTTGTCCACCTCAAATAATAATCCGTTCAAATAATATCTTATGTCTTGTTGAGCCATAGAAAAATCAACTTGCTTTAAGATGGCTTTGAAATCTTTTTGTTTAAGCTTAACAAAAGTATTCTCTTCTTCATCCTTTTTCATAACAGGATAATCTTGGGCAGCTAATGTTTGAAGATTAAATTTACTCTTTAGCGCCTTTACCAAAACTGTTGTATCGTTTATTTGGATATTTAATTTAGATTTTTCAGGTAACGCTCTCGTAATATCAAGAATCTTTCTTGCTGAAATAGTTGTTTCAAAAGAATCTTCAAGTTTTGTCTCAACAGAAAGAGAAATTTGCATTTCTAAGTCTGTGGCTGTAAATCTTAAATTACCTTGAGATCCTTCAAGTAGGATATTTGATAAAATAGGAAGGCTTAGTTTTCTTTCAACAATTCCTGCTACATTACTTAAGGGGTCTAAAAGAGTATCTCTATCTATTTCTATATTCATAATATTTTCTTTATATATTTAATAATAATAATAATAGGACGGTTTTAAAAATAAACTTAATATAACCTTTATAAATCATTAACTTAAGGTGTTTTAAAACCTATGATTTTCATTAGTTTTAATTGTGAACAAATTGTGCATTAAAATAAAACTAATTTAGTTTTTGTTAACTCTAATATTATTCACAACCAATCCACAGTTTATCATTTTTAACCTCGCAATACTTGCGTTAAAAAACCTAAGTCTTGACCAATGTTTTGGTCTTTAAGTCTTAATGCTTCAATTTCTTCACATGCGTGCATAATTGTTGTGTGGTGCCTCCCACCATAAGCAGCGCCAATGTCAGGAAAACTTAAATTGGTAAGTTCTCTTGTAAGTGTCATAGCTATTTGTCTAGGGCGTGAAAAATTTCTAGATCTTTTTTTACTTAATATGTCGCTAATCTTTATTTTATAAAATTCTGCTACTGTCTTCTGTATATTTTCTACACTTACTTGTCTCCCTCGAACAGCAATTAAGTCTTTTAATGATTCTTTGGCTAGGTTTGTATTAATAGGTACATTCATAAAGTTTGACATAGCGACTATGCGGTTTAATGCTCCCTCTAACTCTCTTACATTTGACGAATCTGTTTGGCCACAAAGAATGCTACATCTTCAGGTAAATTAATTTTATTTTGTTCTGCTTTCTTTAAAAGAATTGCAACTCTCATTTCAAGCTCGGGTGGGTCAATAGAGACTGTTAACCCCCAACTAAATCTTGTTCTTAGTCTGTCATCAACACCGATTATTTCTTTAGGATAAGAGTCACAAGTAATAATTATTTGTTTTTTATTTTCAATTAAATGATTAAATGCATAAAAGAATTCTTCTTGGGTTCTGTTTTTCTTTGCAATAAATTGAATATCGTCAATTAAGTAGAAGATCTAAATTGTGGAAAGTTTTCTTAAAGCTATCAAACGATTTATTTTCATATGCTTTTACAACAGCATGTACATACCTTTCAGCATGTAAATATTTAATCTTTGAATCAGGTTTTAATAGTTTAACGTGGTTGCCAATTGCATGCATTAAATGGGTTTTGCCAAGCCCAACGCCTCCATATATAAAAAGTGGGTTATAAGTTTCTCCAGGATTCTCAGCAACCTGTTTACCAGCAGCGGTTGCCAGTTGGTTTGCTTTTCCTGTTATAAAATTATCAAAATCAAAGCTTTTACTGAGTCCGTTTGCTGTTGTATTTGAGGGACTCCTTTTTTGGAATTTTGTTTGGGGTTGCCTGAAGTAAGGGGTCTTTTTTCTTACCTTTTTTGGTTACTAAATATTCTATATTTTCAGTATTTAAATATTCTTTAGCCAGAAGTGATATTTCTTTATCGAATCTGTCTTTTACCCATTCAAGAACAAATTGATTGGGGGCATGGATAGTAGATTGATTTTTACTAGCTTTGAACGAAAGGGGCTTTATCCACGTATTAATTTGTTGGTTGGTAAGTTTCTTTGAAAACTTATCAAGACATAACTCCCAAAATTCAGTCTCTTCCATCATTCTCTTATATCATCCATTATTTCTATTGTTTCTAAACCAACAAATTTGTTCAAATATTTACACTGATGTTATCTTAAATTCTAAAAGTTATCCACAACCTTTTTTTAATCTATTTAAGGCACATTTCGTTGACAAAATACACTACATGACGTAATGTTCTGATTCAAAAATTATTGTAAGTAACTAGGAGTTAAAATGAAACGCACTTATCAACCATCAAAAATAAAGCGTGCAAGAACTCATGGATTTTTGGTGCGAATGAAGACTCGTGGCGGTCGTTCTGTAATAGCATCACGTCGAGCTAAAGGAAGGGCTCGCTTAGGTTTATAATTTCCATCATGAAACTAGTAAATTCAGATGAATTTACAGCGGTATTTAATCATAAAAAAAGGTTATCCTCAGAAAACTTGTTTCTTTACTACCGTCCAAATGAGATGGGTAAAAATAGATTGGGATTTGTTGTTCCTAAAAGAATTGAAAAGCTTGCCGTTAGAAGAAATTATATGAGGAGATCGCTAAGGGAAATCTTCAAGAGTATTTTTAAATCAAACCATAATTATTCTTTTGATTTTATTGTCAGCATTAAAAAAACTTTTTACAAAGATGATTTTCATTCGCTCAAAGCACAGGTAGATTCCCTCTTTTTAAAGTTACCCCACTAAAAAAATGAGAAAAATTATTATTTTATTAATAAGATTTTACCAAACGTGTATTAGCTCATTTATTTTGCCTAGATGTAGGTTTACTCCTACATGTTCAGAATATACAATTGAGGTTTTAAAAAATCACGGAATCCTTAAGGGCTCATGGTTTGCTTTCAAAAGAATTTTAAGGTGTCATCCATTTTGTAAAGGTGGGTATGACCCCGAACCAAAATAATACTTGAGGTAAATATGGAAACTAAAAATCTAATTATATTTGTCGTTTTATCATTTTTAATACTGGCTTTCTTTGGGCCTCAACCTGATAAGCCAAATGAAGATATTAGTAATGATACAAATGTAGTTGAAGATAAATCATTACCAAGTGATATAAAAAACAAAGAGATTTCAACAGGCTTTAGTTTAGATAAATCAAATTATGTACAAGTAGAAACTGATATGTACAAAGCCTCTATTAGTAAAGAGGGTGGAGATATTAGAAATTTATATTTAAAAAAATATAAGGACAAAAATTCTAATGATTCTTATCAATTAATGAGTGATGCTGCTGACCCACTTTTATATATAGCTCAATCAGGCTTGTTGGGTAAATCACTCCCTACTCATAGATCTATTTATGAATCACCTGTAAATAATTACAAAATGGAGGGGAAAGACTCTGCAGGTACCGTTAATTTTTGAAAATGACGATTTTCTTGTTAAGAAGGTATACACATTTAGGGCAGATTCATACGAAATTGGTACGACTTTGAAATTATGAATAAATCTCAAAGTAATATCACCCCTACTGCTTACTATCAGTTTATTCATGATGGAGAATCAAATCAGGGCTCCACTTTTATGCCAACTTACACTGGCACAGCTTACTATACTGATACTGAGAATTTTCAAAAAATTAGTTTTGGTGATGTAGAAAGCGCTCCATTTACATTAAACGCTAACAATGGGTGGATTGGCATAATTCAAAGATACTTTGCATCATCATGGATCATTTCTTCAAAAGCAAAGAGAGAATTTTTTTCTAAAGAAGTTACATCCAATACTTATGCCTCTGGTTTAAAAACAGGGCTTTCAGAAATCTTACCTGGAGAATCATTATCATTTAACGCTACTTTATATAGCGGTCCTCAAGCTAAAGAATTGTTAGAAAAAGCAGCGCCTGGAATGGAACTTACGGTTGATTATGGTTGGCTGACTATACTAGCAGCGCCACTATTTTCAGTATTATCTGGCATTCAAAAGGTTGTCGTAAATTGGGGAGTCTCAATCATATTGCTTACTGTACTAATTAAGCTTTTATTTTATCCATTATCGGCAGCTAGTTACAAATCTATGGCACAGATGCGTGAACTTGCACCTCGTCTTCAAAGTATGAAAGAAAAATTTGGTGATGATAAGCAAAAAATGCAAAAGGCAATGATGGAATTATATAAAACTGAAAAAATTAATCCTCTGGGAGGGTGTTTACCTATTCTAGTTCAAATTCCAGTATTTATTGCTTTATATTGGGTTTTGTTGGGTTCGGTTGAATTGAGAAATGCACCGTTTTTGTATATTTCAGATTTATCTTCAAAAGATCCTTATTATTTGTTGCCAATTTTAATGGCTGCTTCTATGTTTGTTCAAACAAAGTTAAACCCAAAGCCTACAGACCCAATGCAAGCAAGATTAATGATGATGATGCCAATAATATTTAGCATATTCTTTTTCTTTTTCCCAGCAGGTCTAGTTTTATATTGGCTTGTAAATAATTTACTCTCCATGGCGCAACAATGGCATATCAACAGAAAAATACATGCGGCGGCATTGAAAAAGAAAGGCCATGCTTAACGATAGCCCTACAATTGCTGCAATATCAACAGCAAAAGGTGTCGGTGGTATTGGCGTAGTTCGAGTTTCTGGTAAACGTGCGCTTGAAATTGCAAAAAATATATGTAAAGCTGACCTATCTCCTCGAAAAGTAGAATTTACCTCTTTTAAAGATAAAAAAAATGTTACCTTAGATCAGGGCATCGTTATATATTTTCCATCTCCTAGTTCTTTTACGGGTGAAGATATCGTTGAATTTCAAGGCCATGGAGGCGTTATGGTTCTAAATTTAATCTTAAATGCCTGCTTATCTTTTGGAGCTATTTTAGCCGAACCTGGTGAATTCACTAAAAGAGCCTTCTTAAATAATAAATTGGATCTCTCCCAAGCAGAGTCTGTTGCTGACCTTATTAATGCATCTACGGAAGCAGCCGCTAAAAGTGCTATAAATTCTTTACGTGGAGTTTTTTCTAATAAAATCAATAACTTACTTAAAAATCTTACTGAGCTGAGAATATTTGTTGAAGCTTGCTTAGATTTCCCTGAAGAAGATATTAACTTTATTGATCAAGGCAAGGTAGATGAAAAGCTGAAAAATTTAGAAAAAGATGTGTGTGAAATTTTAAACGCTGCTCGTCATGGCCAATTATTAAGGGATGGGTTAAAGGTAGCTTTAATAGGGCAACCTAATGTAGGTAAATCAAGCTTATTGAATCAACTAGCAAAAGAAAGTAAGGCAATTGTGACAGAAATTCCAGGCACTACAAGAGATCCAATAAAAAGTGATATTAGTATTCAAGGTATTCCAATTCACTTAACTGATACTGCAGGTTTAAGAGAAACCGAAGATATTGTCGAGAAGCTAGGGATTGAAAAAACTTGGGAATCAATTAAAGAGGCTGATATCACATTAATAATTGTTGACGTTACAGATAATAATTTTAATTATGAAAATAAATTAAAAAAAGAGCTACCTAAGGATAACGAAATAATTATTATAAGAAATAAAATAGACTTACTAAAACAACAATCTAGGGTTGATGAGCAGAACAATGTAACAGAGATATTTATATCAGCTAAAAAAGGAAATGGTATAGAGTTAGTTGAAAAAGAAATCTTCAAAATTGTCCATAGAGACGAGCATTCAAGCAATAAAGAAGATTTATTTATGGCAAGAACAAGGCATATAGAAGCGCTTGAAAAAGTAAAACATGCTCTTAAACAAAGCCTTTTTAAACCTCCAATCACCGGAGCTGGTAGCAGAGGAGCTGATGATTGCTCAAAAATTCCTTAAGCAAAATTACGGGTGAATTTTCATCCGATGATCTGTTAGGCCATATATTTGGACAATTTTGTATAGGTAAATAGGTTTCACGTGAAACAATTTAAAAAAAGAAGAATAATGGTTTCACGTGAAACAACGACATATCAATATCTAATTAAATCCAGTAAAATTAAATCTTAATAAAATTAAATAAAAAACTATGGATTTTCCTAATAATTTTGACGTTATTGTAATCGGTGGTGGGCATGCTGGTACTGAAGCATCGCTGGCTTCGGCACGTCTAGGTAAAAAAACTCTCTTGTTAACTCATAATATTGAAACACTTGGTCAAATGTCATGTAATCCGTCAATTGGAGGCATTGGTAAAGGACATTTAGTCAAAGAGATTGATGCAATGGGAGGCATCATGGGTCGAGCTGCAGATTATGCAGGCATTCAGTTTAGAACACTTAATTCAAGTAAGGGACCAGCAGTTAGAGCTACAAGAGCTCAATCAGACCGCTTGCTATATAAATCATATGTAAGAAAAAGTTTAGAGAATCAAGATAATTTATGGATTTTTCAACAATCAGTCGATGATGTAATTTTAAAAAATCAAGAAATTAAGGGCGTTGAAACTCAGATGGGCCTAAAGTTTTTCGCAAACAACGTAATTTTAACTGCCGGAACTTTTTTGGGGGGTTTAATTCATGTAGGTTTAGAAAATTATAATGCAGGTAGAGCAGGTGACCCATCTTCAACAAAGTTAGCAGCTAAACTTAAAGAATTAAATCTTCCAGTAGGAAGGTTAAAAACCGGGACACCACCAAGAATTGACGGTAAAACTATAGATAAATCAAAAATGATAGAGCAACCGGGGGATAGTCCCACCCCTCATTTTTCTTTCATTACACCAAAAATTGAACATCCTGAACAAATCTCTTGTTGGATCACCCATACAAATAATAAAACACACGATATTATAAAGAGTGGAATTGATAGATCTCCAATGTATACCGGGGTTATTGAGGGAATAGGTCCAAGGTATTGCCCATCAATTGAAGATAAAATTCATCGATTTGCTGATAAAGATTCTCATCAGATATTTATAGAGCCAGAAGGTTTAACAACAAATGAAATATATCCTAACGGCATATCTACAAGCCTTCCTTTTGATGTTCAGATAGATTTAGTAAGATCTATCAAAGGTTTAGAAAATGCACATATTTTAAGACCGGGTTATGCCATTGAGTATGATTATTACGATCCACGCGCCCTAAAAATGAGCTTAGAGACAAAAGATATTAAAGGTTTATTTTTTGCTGGACAAATTAATGGGACTACAGGCTATGAGGAGGCAGCAGCCCAAGGACTAATAGCAGGTATGAATGCGGCTTTGAGGGCAGATGGCAAAGAATATTGGACGCCATCAAGAGAAGAATCTTATATCGGCGTTATGATAGACGACCTAATTACAAGGGGTGTCACAGAACCTTACAGAATGTTTACAAGCAGGGCTGAATACCGTCTTTTATTAAGAGAGGATAATGCTGATGAAAGGTTGACACAAAAAGCAAGAGGGGTTGGTTTGGTATGTGATAATCAATGGCAAAACTTCTCTGAGAAGCAGGCTATCATTAACGATGAAGAAAAACGACTAAAGAAATTAGTTGTTAAGCCAAATGATTTAAAAAAAGATGATCAAATAAAAATGTTCGGACATCACCTCGATAAAGACTACAAAGCATTTGATTTATTGAAAAGACCGAATTTAAAATACGATGATCTCATGGAATCACTCAATGAAGACAACAACATAAGGCGGGATGCGGCAGATCAAATTGATATCTTAGCAAAATATTCTGGATATATCATGAGACAAAAAGAGGAAATCGCCAGAATTAAAGGGCAACTCAACGTACTTATACCAGAGGATATTAAATTTGATGAAATTCACGGCATCAGCACTGAAGCTAGACAACTTCTAAATTTACATCGACCAGAATCAGTTGACCAGGCATCAAGGATATCTGGCATAACACCTTCAGCAATATCAATCTTATTAGTTTTTATTAAAAAAAATAGAGATAAGCTAACAATTAAGAGGAAAGAAAAAATTGCTTGATGATAAAGCACAACTAGAAAAAGGAATGCAAATATTAGGCTTTGAAAATATCCCTCAAATTATTAGTAAACTATTGATTTATAAGAGAATTATTAATAAAATGGAATAATTCATTTAACTTAACCTCAGTTAAAAATACAGAAATTGTGACACATCATTTCTTAGATTGTCTCGCGGTTATTCCTTTTATTAAGTCTTCAACATTGTTAGATGTTGGAACAGGTGCAGGTTTACCAGGAATAGTCATTGCCATTGTAAATCCAGATATTAAGGTAAGTTTGATAGATAAAGTTGGCAAAAAAATCACTTTCATTAAAAGGATTAGTCGCCGAATTAGAGATTAAAAATATTGAGACATACCATGACAGAGTGGAGTTATTAACCTCTGAAGAAAAATATGATGGCATTATATCTAGAGCTTTTTCAAATATGGAGGTTTTTATAAAATCTACAAAACACCTTATAAAAAGCCAAGGAGTTTGGTATGGCATGAAAAGTAAAAAGATTTTGGATGATGAGATGATTAATATCAATGATCCTTGGGCCTTAGAAAAACTTGATGTCCCATTTTTACAGGCTGAAAGATATTTAGTTAAGGTATCAAGCTCATGAAAATAATAGCAATATCAAATCAAAAAGGCGGAGTAGGTAAAACTACAACAACAGTAAACTTAGCTGCATCCCTTGTTAGCATGAATAAAAAAGTATTGTTAATTGACCTCGATCCTCAGGGTAACGCAACGTCAGGTGGAGGAATAAATAAAAGCCAGATCCAACACTCCATATACGATGTCCTAATAGGAGAGGTTTCCTTAGACGAAACGATTCTGCACTCCAAAGAAAGTTTGTTTGATATCTCACCAGCTAATCAAGATTTAGCTGGCGCAGAGATAGATTTAGTCGGTATTGAAAACAGAGAATATATGCTTAAAAATGCAATTGGCACATTAAAAAAAACCTACGATTTTATTTTAATTGATTGCCCCCCAACACTAAATTTACTAACTGTTAACGCGTTAGTTGCAGCAACGGCTGTCCTGATTCCTATGCAATGTGAATATTATGCATTAGAAGGGCTGTCTGATTTAGTGGGCACAATTAAGCGAGTAAAAAAACAATTGAACCCCACTATAGAAATAGAAGGTTTATTAAGGACATTATTTGATAAAAGAAATACGCTTGCTCAGCAAGTGTCTGATGAACTGTCCTCGCACTTTGGTTCAAAAGTTTATAAAACTATCATTCCAAGAAATGTGAGATTGGCTGAGGCTCCAAGTCATGGTAAAGCTGCTATGTTCTATGACAGATCATCTAAAGGTGCTAAGGCATATTTAGCTTTAGCTGAAGAAATATTAAAGGGAATACAAAATGAAAAATAGAGGGTTAGGTAGAGGGTTAGATGCATTGCTTAGCAATGATGGCGATAATGTATCAAGTAAAATAGAGACAACAAACGTAATGCCATTAAGCCAGCTAACACCCGGAAAGTTTCAGCCAAGGAAAAATTTTAATCAAGACTCATTGAAAGAACTCGCTGAATCAATAAAAGCCCAAGGTATTATCCAACCAATTCTTGTGAGGATGACGTCCAATAATCAGTACGAAATTATAGCGGGTGAGAGAAGATGGCAAGCAGCTAAAATTGCAAAACTTGATGAGGTCCCAGTTGTTGTCAAAGATATATCTGATTCAACAGCATTAGCTATGGCTTTAATTGAAAATATTCAACGTGAAGATTTGAATGTTATTGAAGAGGCAAGAGGTATAAAGCGTTTGATTGATGAATTTAATATTACACATGAAGCTGCTGCTGAAGCAGTGGGAAAATCAAGAGCTGCCGTATCTAATACTTTAAGATTGTTAAGCTTGTGTGAACATGCACAAAATGCATTAGAGACGAATAAAATAGAAATGGGTCACGCTAGGGCAATCCTTTCTTTAAGCCCAATAGATCAAGCGATGATGTGTCAAAAAATAGTTAACCAGAAACTTACCGTCAGAGAAGTTGAAAAAGAAGTTTCAAAAGGACTAACAAAAAAAACTCCAAAGCAATCAAAAGATCATGATATTAAACGTTTGGAAAATGAATTGTCTGACAGGTTTGGAACTAATATATTAATAAGTCATAAACCATCCGGAAAAGGTACTATTCATTTTAAGTATTCAAATCTAGATGAGCTAGAAAGAATTATTTCTAAGTTAAAATTATTGGGTTAGAAAGCTTGACGAATTAGTAAAATAAAGGGAAAATTGCGAGCTTTGGTATTTAAGTAATAAAGCGTTAAATTAAAGGGTTTATTTCGTTTAGCTTTATTTTAATTAAATCAAAACATTAAATAACATAATATGGCTTTGTTAAAAAGTATTCCATCAGAAGTAATTGATATGATGAAAAAGCTTCTCATCATTGTTCTGGTGGTAGCTTTAATTGTGTTCTTTATAGCAGGCTTTACAGCAGCAATTTCGGTTGTATTGGGAGCAATGTGTGTAACTTTAGGCATAATATTTTCAGCTCCAATAGCTTATAAAGCTAAAGGCACTGTTGCGGCATCAAAAGTAGTTACAGATGCACTAAAAGGTGAATTGGTTAAAATTTTAACCATAGTTGTTTCTTTGGCAGGGATATTTATTTTTATTACAGCAATAGTACCAATTTTTATAATATTAGGTTTAGCAATAGCAGCAATTTTTTCTGGTATAGCAATATCAAAAGTAGACATTAAATAAGGGACATATAAACTAAATTGGCAGATAGCGCATACAACACTCCAGCTGATTATATTAGCCATCACTTAACCAACAACACCTATGCATTAAGTGACCATGATCTAATGATTCTTCACCTTGATTCTGTGGTAATGGCAATTATTATTGGTCTTTTTTCTATAGGTTTGATTTGGTTGGTTGCTCGTAAAGCGACCTCAGCAGTTCCAACAAAAACGCAAGCTTTTGTAGAGTTAATTTTTAGTTT
Organism: Methylophilales bacterium BACL14 MAG-120910-bin43; assembly: GCA_905181685.1. Lineage (GTDB taxonomy): Bacteria > Pseudomonadota > Gammaproteobacteria > Burkholderiales > Methylophilaceae > BACL14. The sequence goes on from CAJIYK010000001.1 coordinate 179,234, forward strand.
TATTGACAGTCAAGTTTCGGCAATTTTTCATGGTAATCGTCACACGTTTGTTGCCCCCGCAGCACTCACTGTATTTTTGTGGGTTTTAATGATGAATGCGATGGATTTCTTACCTATTGATATTATGTCAAAATTTTATGGCTTTCTCGGATTGCATGAATGGAAACATGTTCCAACATCAGATGTTAATACAACATTTGGATTAGCATTGGGGGTATGGTTCTTAATGATATTTTTTGGAATTAAAGCTAAAGGTTTAGGGGGCTGGCTTCATGAATTTTTTTGTGAGCCGTTTGGTTCTAAAATCTGGGTATGGCCAGCAAACTTTCTATTTAATTTGATTGAATATGTTTCAAAACCACTTTCTCATTCGCTTCGATTATTTGGTAACATGTATGCCGGCGAAGTTATATTTTTGCTTTTAGGATTGTGGGCGGCTACAGGAGTCTCTGGAATATTTTTTAGCTCTATCCTAGGAGCGGGCTGGGCGATATTTCATATACTAATAGTAGTTCTACAGGCATATATTTTTATGATGCTAACAGTAGTTTATTTAGCAATGGCTCAAGAAGGACATTAATTTTTTTAACTTTTAAAGGAAGTAAATTATGGAATCAGTTGAATTTTTAGCTTTAATACAAGCATATACAGGTATTGGTATTGGTCTTATTATTGGTTTGGGTGCTGCAGGCGCATGTATAGGTATTGGTATCATGTGTGCAAGTTTTCTGGAAGGTGCTGCTAGACAACCTGAAATGATCCCTCAACTTCAAGTTAAGGTTTTCTTGTTATTAGGGTTGATTGATGCTTCATTTATTATTGGCGTTGGCTTAGCTATGATGTTTGCTTTTGCAAATCCATTATTAGCTGTAGTTGCTTAATATCAATTTAATATTTAGAAATTTTAATCAGACGAGGAAAAGATGAATCTTAATTTTACATTAATTGCTCAAGCAATAGCCTTTGCAATTTTAATTTGGTTCACAATTAAATTTGTTTGGCCTCCGCTACTCAATGCAATTGAAAAAAGACAAAAGGAAATTGCTGATGGTTTAGCTGCTGCTCAAGAAGGAAAGCTTTCTTTGGAGGTTGCGGCAAAAAAAAATGCCGAAAGCCTTAACGAAGTAAAACAAAAAGGAGCGGAAATTGTAAGCCAAGCAGAAAAAAGAGCTTCAGAAATTGTTGAGTCAGCAAAAAAAGTTGCAAAAGAAGAAGGAGATAGAATTATAACAAGTGCTAAATCTGAAATTGATCAAGAAATTAATAGGGCAAAAGAAGATCTTAGGACACAAGTATCTACTTTGGCAATTGCAGGTGCCGAGAAAATTTTAAGTAAAGAAATTGATAAAAAAGCGCATGCAGATATGTTATCTAAATTAGCAAAGGATCTATAAGCTACTATGGCTGAAATTTCAACAATTGCTAGACCTTATGCAACTGCCATTTTTAATTTGGCCAAAGAGAATAAAAGCTTATCTAACTGGTCAAATATGTTGAGCTTGCTCAGTAATGTAGTTTCAGATGAGTCAAATAAAAGATTTCATAGCAGATTCAAAAGTTTTAGATTCTGATAGAGAAAAAGTCATTCTAAAAATATGTAAAGATAAGATTGATAAAAGTGTTGAGAACCTTATTAAATTACTAATTGAAAATAAACGTTTATTAGTTTTACCAGAAATTGCATCATTTTTTGAAGAACTCAAAGATGCAGATGAAGGTGTTGTTGAGGCACACATAATAATGGCTGAAGAGCCAAGTAAAAAAACAGTTGATGATTTAATTAAAAGTTTAGAAAAAAGGTTTAATAAAAAAATAGAAGGCAAGGTAGAAATAAACAAGAGCATTATTGGTGGCACCAAGATTATAGTTGGTGATACCGTCATTGATGCATCAGTTCGTGGACAATTAGATAATTTAGCTTATACATTAAAAGCTTAAAATTAGGAGATATTTAATGCAGTTATCAACATCAGAAATAAGTGAACTAATTAAAAACAGAATAAAAGATTTCTCTACAAGTTCTGAAGCCAGAACGCAGGGAACAGTTGTTTCAGTTACAGACGGTATTGTTCGGATACATGGACTGTCGAATGTAATGTCAGGTGAAATGATAGAATTTCCCGGTAATACATTTGGGCTAGCTTTAAACTTAGAAAGAGACTCGGTTGGTGCAGTTGTTTTGGGTGATTATGAACATATTACTGAAGGCGATATCTGTAAATGTACAGGTAAAATCCTGGAAGTGCCGGTGGGCCCAGAGCTTTTAGGACGCGTTGTTGATGCACTTGGAGTTCCGATTGATGGCAAGGGTCCGATAAAAACTAAATTTTCTGATAAATTAGAAAAAGTTGCGCCTGGTGTTATTGATAGACAATCAGTTTCTCAGCCTGTTCAGACAGGTCTTAAATCGGTTGATTCAATGGTACCAATTGGGAGAGGTCAAAGAGAGTTAATTATTGGAGACAGACAGACAGGTAAAACTGCAGTGGCAGTTGACGCAATTATTAATCAAAAAGGCCAGGATATGAAATGTGTCTATGTGGCTATTGGTCAAAAAGCCTCAACGATTATGAATGTCGTTAAAAAATTAGAAGAAAATGGTGCAATGGAATATACAACAGTTGTCAGTGCATCTGCATCTGATTCTGCAGCTCTTCAATTCTTAGCACCTTATGCTGGTTGTACAATGGGCGAGTTTTATAGAGATCGAGGAGAAGACGCATTAATTGTTTATGATGATCTTACAAAACAAGCAATTGCTTATCGTCAAATTTCGCTATTACTCCGACGTCCTCCAGGACGAGAAGCTTATCCTGGTGATGTTTTTTACATTCATTCTAGATTATTAGAAAGAGCGGCTCGAGTAAATGCTGAATATGTAAACAAATTTACAAAAGGAAAGGTTAAGGATAAAACAGGATCATTAACTGCCCTACCTGTCATTGAAACTGCGGCAGGTGACGTATCAGCTTTTGTTCCAACTAATGTAATTTCTATTACAGACGGTCAAATTTTCTTAGAAAGTGATTTATTTAATGCGGGAATACGACCAGCAATAAATGCCGGTATTTCAGTATCTCGAGTTGGTGGAGCAGCACAAACTAAAGTAATTAAAAAACTTGGTGGAGGGGTACGATTAGCCTTAGCTCAATATAGAGAATTGGCTGCATTTGCTCAATTTGCATCAGATCTCGACGAAGCGACAAGAAAACAATTAGATAGAGGTCGAATGTTTACAGAGCTTATGAAACAAGCACAATATGCTCCTTTATCTGTATCTAATATGGCTATAACTTTATTGGCTGCTAATAATGGCTATCTTGATGATGTGCCTACTGAAAAAGTTTTATCATTTGAAAGTGCTCTACATGGTTTCATGTCCTCAAAATATAAAAAGGTAATGGATGACATTGAGTCCACATTATCATTGAGTGAAGATAGTGAGAAGAAAGCAATAAAAGCAATCGAAGATTTTAAAGCGACAAATACTTATTAAAAATAGGATTTTAAATGGCAGGAAGTAAGGAAATACGGACAAAGATTAAAAGTGTAGAAAATACACGGAAAATCACTAAAGCGATGGAGATGGTAGCTGCTTCTAAAATGCGTAAAGCACAGGATAGAATGACAGCAGCTAGACCCTATGCGGAAAAAATTAGGTCTGTTGCTGCTCACTTATCTCATGCACAGTCAGAATATAAACATCCTTTTATTATCGAGAGAGAAAATATTAAGAACATAGGTCTTATCGTTGTTACATCTGATAAAGGGCTTTGCGGAGGTCTAAATACGAATGTATTAAGGTCTTCAATCTCTCAAATTAAAGATTGGGAAAAACAAGGAAAGAAAGTACAGGTTTCTGCAATTGGCTCAAAAGCAATTAGTTTTATGGGGCGCGTGGGTGCAAATATAAAATCCCAAGTTTCTGGAATGGGAGATACCCCACATATGGAAGACTTACTTGGGGCAATTAAGGTAATGTTAGATGGATATGTATCTGGAGAGATAGATCAGCTGCATATTTGTTATACAAAATTTATTAATACTATGAAGCAAGAACCTAATATGGAACAATTGCTTCCACTTTCAGGTGATAAAAGTCGAAACTCCAGATAGCACATGGGACTATATTTATGAGCCTGATGCGACTTTAGTAATAGATGCATTGTTATCAAGATATATTGAAACACTTATCTATCATGGAGTTGCAGAAAATATGGCTTCAGAACAATCATCAAGAATGGTTGCAATGAAAGCAGCATCTGACAATGCAGGCAATGTTATTGATGAATTAACATTAGTTTACAACAAGGCAAGACAAGCAGCGATTACCAAAGAAATATCAGAGATTGTTGGTGGAGCAGCTGCTGTATCTTAAAATTTTTAATTAACTTTAAAATAAATAAAGTAAGGATAAATTAAATGAGTACCAAACAAATTGGAAAAGTAGTTCAGTGTATCGGGGCAGTTGTTGATGTGGAGTTTCCACGTGACCAACTTCCTAAAGTTTATGATGCATTAATCATTGATGACAAAGATTCTACAGCAGAAGTAGGCTTAACTCTTAGAAGTGCAGCAGCAATTAGGCGATGGAGTTGTTAGAACTATTGCGATGGGTTCATCTGATGGCTTATCAAGAGGTACTCAATTTGCTTCTACAGGAGCACCGATTCAAGTTCCAGTCGGAGAAGGTACCTTAGGAAGAATTATGGATGTTTTAGGTAGACCAATTGATGAGGTGGGCAAGATTGATTCAAAAGAATTTAGGTCTATCCATCAAAAAGCACCCGAATTTAATGATTTATCACCATCAATTGAATTATTAGAAACAGGTATTAAAGTGATTGACTTAATGTGCCCTTTTGCAAAAGGCGGAAAAGTTGGCTTGTTTGGTGGTGCTGGTGTTGGTAAAACAGTTAACATGCTTGAGCTTATTAATAATATTGCTAAACAACATTCTGGTTTATCGGTTTTTGCTGGTGTTGGTGAAAGAACTCGTGAGGGAAATGATTTCTATCACGAGATGGCAGAGGCTGGAGTAATTCAGTTAGAAAATATGAAAGAGTCAAAAGTTGCCATGGTTTTGGTCAGATGAATGAGCCTCCAGGTAACCGACTAAGAGTTGCACTGTCAGGTCTTACAATGGCAGAAAAATTCCGTGATGAAGGAAGAGATGTTTTATTTTTTGTTGATAACATTTATCGTTACACATTGGCAGGAACAGAAGTTTCTGCATTATTAGGTCGTATGCCTTCAGCTGTTGGTTATCAACCAACACTTGCTGATGAGATGGGTAAACTTCAAGAAAGAATTACATCAACAAAAACGGGTTCTATTACATCGATTCAGGCAGTTTATGTTCCTGCTGATGATTTAACAGATCCATCCCCTGCTACTACTTTCCAACATTTGGATTCTACAGTTGTTTTATCAAGAGATATTGCATCATTGGGTATTTATCCAGCTGTTGATCCACTTGATTCAACATCAAGACAATTAGATCCTCAAGTTGTGGGTGAGGAACATTATGCAGTTGCTAGAGCAGTCCAATCAACATTACAAAAGTATAAAGAGCTAAGAGATATTATTGCAATTTTAGGTATGGATGAGCTTCAGCACCTGAAGATAAGTTAGCGGTGGGGCGTGCCAGAAAAATTCAAAGATTCTTATCACAACCTTTCCATGTAGCGGAAGTATTTACGGGGTCTCCTGGTAAATATGTATCTCTAAAAGATACTATTAAAGGCTTTAAAGCAATTGTGGATGGAGAATATGACGATCTTCCAGAGCAAGCTTTTTACATGGTTGGAAGCATTGAAGAAGCTGTTGAAAAAGCAAAAACAGTTTCATAAATAAAGGACCAAATGGCAAATACAATTCAAATTGATGTTGTTAGCGCGGAAGAATCTATTCTCTCAGAAGAGGCTGAATTTGTTGTCGCTCCAGCAAAAATGGGCGAAGTAGGAATATACCCTAATCATGCTTCGATGATTACATTATTGAAAGCAGGATCGGTTCGTATAAAAAAGTTAATAAATCAGATGAAGACTTGATTTATATTTCAGGTGGAATTCTTAGAAGTTCAACCAGGCAAGATTACTATCTTATCGGATACTGCTATTCGTGGAAAAGACTTAGATGAAACAAAAGCCAAGGCAGCAAAGAAAGCAGCTGAGGAATCATTAAGTAAAAAAGGTAGCGACATTGATTTTGCTCTAGCAGAAGCAGAATTAGCGGAAGCAGTTGCCCAAATTCAAGCCATTGCTAAGCTTAGAAAAAAATAATAATTAAATTGTAAATTCAAAAAAGCAGCTATAGGCTGTTTTTTTTGTTTATACTCTTTAAAAAAAGGAAAACAAATGACACTAAGTGTAGTTATTTTAGCTGCTGGAAAAGGTACTAGAATGTTTTCCGAGAAACCAAAAGTATTGCATGAATTATCAAATCAACCTCTATTGCAATATGTAATTAATGCAGCCAAAAATTTAAAACCAGTTAATATAAATGTAGTAGTAGGTTATAAATCTAAATTAATTGAGCAAGAATTCTCAAAAGAAGATATCAATTGGGTTGTCCAAAAAGAACAACTTGGCACAGGTGATGCCGTTAAATACACCACTTCATTCTTAGAAGGCTCACAAACTTTAATTCTTTATGGAGATGTACCATTAATAAATATCAATGATTTAACAAAATTGATACAAGTATCTGAAAATGGCTTGGGCATCCTCACATTTGATAAAAGAAATCCTAAAGGATACGGGAGAATTAAAAGGACAGAAGGTGTGGTTGAAGGAATCATAGAGGAGAAAGATTGCTCAATAACAGAAAAAAAAATAACAGAAATAAATACAGGCATTATGTGTATCGACAGTAGTAAGTTGAATAATTGGTTATCTCAAATAACCAATAATAATTCTCAAAAAGAATATTATTTAACTGATATAGTAGCTTTAGCAAAAAAAGATAATACTAAAATTGTGACTCATGAAGCAAAAAATGAAAGTACAATTTCAGGCATAAACTCTAAAGCTGAATTAGATTGCTATGGAAAAAATAATGAAGCAAAAAAAGAATGAGAAGTTATTGAGCAAGGGGTAACTATAATCGATCCCTCACGAACTGAAATAAGGGGATCACTGGTTTGTGGGTCGGATGTTGAAATTGATGTGGGATGTATATTTGAAGGTGAAGTAAAGCTTGGAAATAATGTAAAAGTAGGTGCTTATTCTCATGTCAAAGACAGTAATATTTTAGATAACTCTAATATAAAACCTTATTCGCATATTGATACATCAGAAATTGGTATGAATAATAATATAGGTCCTTACGCAAGATTAAGGCCTGGTGCTAAGACAAAGAATAATGTAAATATTGGGAATTTTGTCGAAATAAAAAATTCAATAGTAGGGTCAGGTAGCAAAATTAATCATCTTAGCTATGTCGGTGATAGTGAAGTAGGTGAAAATGTAAATATTGGTGCGGGTTGTATTACATGTAATTATGATGGTGTAAATAAGCATAAAACTATCATTGAGGATGATGTTTTTATTGGTTCAAATTCACAACTGGTTGCACCTCTTACAATAAGTGCGGGTTCAACAATAGGAGCTGGTTCAACAATTACTAAAGATACTCCAGCAAATCAGTTATCTCTCGCAAGATCAAAACAGACAAGTATCCCAAGCTGGGAAAGGCCTAAGAAGAAATAAATATGTGTGGAATTGTCGCAGGCATCTCAAATAAAAATGTCTTACCAAAGCTTATTGAAGGTTTAGAGCATCTAGAGTACAGAGGCTATGATTCAGCTGGCGTTGCAATCTTAAACGGATCAATTAAGAGAGTTCGATCTACGGGAAGAGTCACCTCAATTAAAACTAAAGTTAAAAAATCAAAATTAGAAGGTTTAATTGGAATTGGACACACAAGGTGGGCAACGCATGGAGGAGTAACTGAAGAGAATGCGCACTCCGCATATTTCAAATAATAAAATTGCTTTAGTTCATAATGGCATTATTGAAAATCATGAAGAACAATGTGTTCGATTAAAGAAATTAGGATATAAGTTTGAGTCTGAAACAGATACAGAAGTAATTGCACACTTAATTGATCATTATCATAAGAAAAATGATTTACTTAAGTCAACGCAACTTGCCACAAAAGATTTAACAGGCGCATACGCCATTGCTGTAATTTCTATTGAAAATAAAGATGAAATAATATGTGCTCGTCTAGGCTGCCCATTGATAATTGGCCAAGGAAAATCTGAGTATTTTGCTGCCTCTGATATTAGTGCATTAATTGCTATTACAAGAAAAGTAATTTATTTAGAGGATGGAGATTTTGCAAAATTAACTAAAAATAACTTAGAAATTTTTGGCTCTAATTTGAAAAAAGTTAAAAGAAAAGTTAATGAGAGCAAAGTTAAAACATCGTCGATGGATTTAGGCCCTCATGATCATTTCATGCAAAAAGAAATTTACGAACAACCCAGAGCAATTGGGGATACAATCGAAGCAGTTATAGATAACAATAAATTTGATAGTGCGTTATTTGGTAAAAATGCAAAAAATGTATTAAAGGATGTAAATAGCATTCTTATTCTTGCTGCAGGAACAAGTTATTATGCTGGGCTTACTGCTAAGTATTGGCTTAGAGGATGTTGCAAAAATTCAAACTTCTGTAGAAATTTCAAGTGAATATCGTTATCGAAATACAGTCCCAAATAAAAATCAATTAGTTATAAGCATCTCACAGTCAGGAGAAACCTTAGATACAATTGAAGCGTTAAAACATGCTAAGAAAATGGGGCATAAAAAAACATTAGCGATATGTAATGTTCAAGAAAGTGCAATAGCGAGAGCATCAAAGCTAACTTTTTATACACGAGCAGGTATTGAAATTGGTGTTGCCTCAACGAAAGCTTTTACTACACAACTCGTATCCTTATTTATTTTAACGATTACCTTAGCTAAAAATAAAAAACTCATTACTAGAAAATTAGAAACAAAATATCTAAATGACTTAAGAGAGCTTGTTGGAGGAATTCAAACGCCTTAAATTTAGAGCCACAGATTAAACAATGGGCAAAACATTTCTCAAATAAAGAGAATGCCTTATTTTTGGGTCGAGGCGTTCATTATCCAATCGCTTTAGAAGGATCTTTAAAATTAAAAGAAATATCATATATTCATGCAGAAGCTTATCCTGCAGGTGAGTTGAAACATGGTCCATTAGCATTAGTAGATAAAAATATGCCTGTTGTTGTTATAGCGCCTAATGATGCCTTGTTAGAAAAAGTAAAATCTAATATGCAAGAAGTAAAAGCAAGGGGAGGTATATTATTTGTATTTGCTGATTCTGACAGTCATTTTGTAGAAACAAAAGGAATTAAAGTTATCAGAGCTCCAAGACATTCTGGAATCCTATCTCCTATTATCCATACTATTCCAGTTCAATTGCTTGCTTATCATGTTGCTTTAAGAAAAGGAACAGATGTAGATAAACCAAGAAATTTAGCAAAAGTCAGTATACAGTTGTAATAAGAGTGGACTAAACTTCTGTTAAAACCAATATCAACAGAAAATTAGCTAAAACCTTCGTGCTTTTTGATTTGTTTTCATACTCCTTTTATTAGCTTTTCTAAGGTATTCTTCTTCAGAAAGGTCATGCCAACCAAGACATTTACCATTTGGGCTTCTTCCACATCCACAATCCATAATTAACATCCTTAGTATATAAAGCTTTATAATAAATAAAAAAACTAAAAAACTTTAAATGAGAATTATTCTCAAAAATTCATAAAAGAAAAAAAATGAAAATATACTTACAAAGATTTATGAATCTTTATTTTATTGCCCTTTTATCCCTTACAGGATTCTATGCATTTAATTATTTTCAGATATTAAACATGGATGGATGGGAAATGTTTGATAAGTACGCAACAGAAAATGAAAAAGAATTGAAAGAGAATTTAGCAGATCAAATGCTAGAAGCAAATGGAAATTCAGATCAACAAGAAGTAGAAAGATTAGGCATGGAATATAAAAATATTTATATTGAAGTTAGGAATAAAGCTAAAAAAGAGTTTTGGGAGCATAAAAAAAATAACTGGAAGATAGCGTCATTTCTAATTGTGTTTTTATTTGTAATTAATTACTTGCTGTCTGGACGCATTACTCTATTCCATAAAAGTAACAATTAATAAGCAAATTATTAATATTTGTATTCTTTGCAGGGGAACCTACAATTTTATACCAAAAAAACATCATATAGTAAAATTTTAAAAAAAAATACTATATATTGTATTTTCCTTGATTTATAAGGGTAAACTTTACTCAGTTTAAAGAGATGAAAGTTTAAACTTATTTTTAAATTACAGGAGAAATTGAAATGGATATATTAGCAACTATTAGAAAGTGGGCTGGCGGACTTGCTGAAACAGTAGTTAGTCTTATGGCTCTTGCAATTGTTCTTCAAATCTTGATGGGTACTTCAAACGTACCTTTTATCGGTCAAACCGATGTAATTGGAAATGTTTCAGGAATATTGGCTCAACTAGGAAGTGAAGGTCCTTATTGGCTTAGTAGCTTTATGGGTATTATATTCAATCTGGAAATCACGTAAGTAAAAATTTTTTATTTTGAATAAAAAAAGGGACTTAATAGGTCCCTTTTTTAATAGAACTTCTTCATTAGCAAGGTACCTACTGTTATTCCAACGATTGCAATGGCAAGAGCTAAATAGTAATTAAAACCTGATTTCACTAAGAAACTAAACAAAAATAAAAAAGGGATAACAGGCAAAATATACATTGTGGTTTCTTGTATAAGCCCACTGATCAGTGATCGATCTTTTGATTCCTCCCAAATTAATGTGAAAGATACAAAAAAAATAATTGGCATTGCTAAAAGAATAGCCGCAAGGGTTGTATTTTTTTTACTCAGTTCTGTTGCACCAATAATGACAACAAGAGCAATAACAATTTTTAATAAATAAAACATATTATCAAGACTAAAATAAAAGATTTAATTCAAACTTACAATAAATCAATACCAAACTTTTTTAAAACAGCAACATAAACAATAAATAAAACAACTGTGAATCCAATTGACAAAACTATGGCAGGCCAAAATGACCAATGCTTAATAATCCATGGAAAAAGAAGAAACATGGGAAGTGTTGGAAGTACATACCAGAAAGTATAGTAAGAATGATTGGCTATTTTTTCAGTTGATTGGTTTTCAAAAAATAACCAAAATAACACGCTGATTGTGACTAAAGGTAAAGCACTTGTAAGCGCACCAATTTTATCTGAAAACTTAGCCAGCTCTGATATAAGGACAATTAAACCTGCTGTAATAATATATTTGAAACAATATAAGACATGACCTAATTTTAATCTAATTTTTAACCAATGTATCTTTATTAAACTTAAGATAAATAAAGTAGGTTAAAATAATCCTTTTATGTGTGATATAGAATAAATTATGCGCCCACCAATCCTCTCTAAATATCCAGTTGATAAGATAATCAGTAATTTTAAGTCATCAAAGGAGAAGGAAATGTGGATTGTTAGATTTATTCCACAAATTTTGAATAAACAAAAGATTAATGCAAATGCAATATCCGTTATGAAAAGGATAAGTTTATTAAGGCTTGAGCCCTTAACAAATCAAGAGACAGATAAAATTAAAAAATTAATGGTTGAAATTGGAAGGGAAGACATCAAATGTGTGAGACAAACAGAAGCTAAACAAAAAAATGTTTTAATATTTTGTGGTCACGACGATGCTCCAGAATCAATTGATGGAATTGAAAGGTACATATATAGAATTATTCCAAATGCTAAATTAAAATTTGGTGTCGCAGACATGAATAGAGACCGTTGTTGTATTGTAAAAGATAAATATTGGGGATCTGATAAAAAAAGACCGACGGGCGTTTATTCTTTAGCAGACTTAGCTGTTGGAGATTGACCTTCTTTTCTATTCTTACTTCGTATTCTTTTCTCAGCATTTGAGCTGTTCTTAAAATTCTTTGTTGACTTAATAAAAGGCCTTTTCTTTCCACTGCGGCGCTTTTTCTTTTTATGAACATCTGCTGTTGTTTTAGTAGGTTCCATTCCTTCGACAGTCTGAACGTTTATCTTTAATTTTGTGAATCGTTCAATTTTTCTCAAATGTTCCTTATCTGGTTCATTTACAAAACTAATAGCAAAACCTTTTTTGTCAGCACGACCAGTTCTTCCAATTCGATGGACATAATCTTCAGCAAAGCGTGGGAGGTCATAATTAAATACATGAGTGATATGTTTAACATCTATCCCTCTAGATGCAAGGTCTGTTGCAACTAAAACTTTTATCCCATTTTTTTTGAACCGATTGATAGTTCTTGTTCGACTATTTTGAGTCATATCACCATGAAGTGCAGACGCTTTTATATCCTTATGGTACAAATCATCGGATAATTTATCAGCTAATCTTTTAGTCGCAGTAAATATAATTGCTTGATTAACATTATCTTGCGACAAGAAATGATCGAGTAGGTTGATTTTATGTGATTGACTATCAACGTAATACAAAGTCTGTTCAATATTTGTATGACCAATTGCTTGTGGCTCAATAGATATTTTTGTAGGTGATTTTAAGAACTCTTCAGCAATCTTTGATACATCAGGATCTAGCGTCGCTGAAAACATTAGCATTTGTTGTTCTTTATTTGTTGCATTGAAAATTTTTCTAATATCTGGCACAAAGCCCATATCGAGCATTTTATCTGCTTCATCTAAAACCATAATTTCAGTGTCGTTAATTTTAACTTTTCTTTGCTTGTGCAGGTCAAGAAGCCTACCCGGCGTTGCAATGAGAATATCTACAGGTTTTGATAGCAATTTGTTTTGAAGTTGATATGACATTCCACCAGTTATGGTGACAGAAAATATTTTAAGATAACGAGAGTATGTTTTAATACTGTCTGATATCTGATTAGCCAACTCACGGGTTGGTGAGATAATTAATATTCTTGGCCCTTTGCCCTTTCGTTTTGTAGTGGTTAGATGATTTAAAATGGGTAAAACAAAAGCTGCTGTTTTACCTGTGCCTGTTTGAGCCGTTGCTAAAATATGTTCTTTTTTTATGATGTGCGGGATGGATTTTTTTTGAATTGCGGTAGGCTCTTTGTATCCAGCCTCATGGATTGCTTTGAGTATTTCAGGAGCAAGGTTTAGGGTATTAAATGACAAAAAATTATCCTTAAGTGATGTCTATGAGAAGATTAGACCTAATGATAAATTATAGATAATCTTTACGAGTGCGAAGTATATAGGTAATTGAAAATAAAGTAAATTTTCAATCTTTTAATTATTTCTTATTTATGGAAGGACAGCATCAGATTTAAGTAATTTAAGTTTTTCATGAAGGGGTAGGGACTTAATTCTATGCTCCTCTTTACTGGCTGAGCTTCTATTATGAAAAGAAGCTTTATAAACTAATTTAAAAGGACCACGTTGTTTTGTATATTTGGCACCCTTTTTTGTACCATGTTCTTTTATTCGGCGATTAATATCTGTGGTAATTCCCGTATAAAACGTACCATCTGTACACTTTAAAATATAGACGCACCAACTATCTTTTGATAAGCGAGCTAGTTCAGCTAATGTTTCAAGTCCACTCACATTGTAGTTAGCCATGTTGTAATTACCAGCTCAAAACCGCACGAAATCTGACCTCATTACTTCTAACTTTATCAATCGCATTATTAATATCACTGAATTTAAAGTGCTCAACAATAGGTTTAATGTTATGTTGAACACAAAAATTAAGCATTTTTTTAATATTTTTTGGACTCCCTACAGGAGATCCAGATATAGAACGACGACCCGTCATTAGAGAGAATACTGAAGATTTAATAGGTTCTAAGACAGCTCCAACAAAATGAAGTCTCCCCCTTGGTTTTATAGTGTTTAAAAATAAATTCCAATCTAAGCTAACATTAACTGTTGATATTATTAGATCAAATTTCGCACCCATATTTTTTAAGGTCACTTGATCAGTGGACGATACTACCTCATCAGCACCCATTGATTTGATTAGCTCATTTTTGTCTTGCGAGCTTGTAAAAGCTGTTACATGACAACCTAAGGCTTTATAAAAATTTATAGCTAAGTGGCCAAGCCCCCCTATACCAATAATTCCTACTTTATGATTGGCATTAATTCCAAATTCAACTATGGGTGTAAATACGGTTATTCCGCCACATAATAATGGACCTGTATCAGTTCAGATTTAGCTTTAATGGTATGGGAATTACACTTGCTTCTTCAGCAACAACTTCTTCAGCAAAACCACCGAACTGACTAAATACAGTTTTCTTAGTGTTACTACAAAAATTATGATCACCTGCATGGCAATAATCACATTTATTACAATATCCCGAATGCCAACCTAGACCAACGCTGTCTCCAACTTTGTGCATTGAGATATTAGGAGCAGTCTCAATCACTTCGCCTATGATTTCATGACCTGCAATCATAGGATATTTAGATTTTCCCCAGCTATTATCTATTGCACTAATGTCACTATGGCATATGCCACAAGAGTGAACCTTAATTCGAACTTCATTTTGTTTTAATACTTCAGGTTCATATTCGTAGAGTTTAAGATTTTCTCCAGGGTTTAATGCAGCGTAAGCTTTTACCATTAAGCAGTAGTCCTTAAGTTATTATATTTAGTGATTAATTATAGAATAATTTTTTTTATTTCATCAATATATTCAGGAAAATATTGGCTGATAACTTCAAGATTAAATTTTTTTAATATGGATTGATTTGATTCTCTTTTTAATAAAAACTCAAAAGATTGAGTGATAAGCTCAGTTTTTGTTAGTTTATTATTTGTGACATCTTGATGAAAACGATCATTTAATAAAACTATATGTTCGGTTGCGGAATCTTTAGTGACTGAAACTTTAAATGAATTATTATCAATAGCTTCAACTGATATCATAGGTTAACTTTTTTCACAATCACCTGAAAATGTTTCTACATACTGACCAAATCCCTTATTGCCTGAAATAAAGTCGGTGGCTGTATTGTTTTTAAGATTAATTTCTAAGTTTCGTACATTTAAAAAATTCGATGTACATTTAATTAGTTCCTTAGACCAGACGCAGTCAATATTATTTAAATCTTGTAACGAGCCATCAATGAAATTAAAAGACATTGTTTTAACTTCCTCTTTTTTCCCTGATGAACCCATTAATTCAAATGTTGCAATTCCCTTGCATTTAAAATTAGTAGTTTTATTTTCTGCAACAGCAAACGAAAGTCTCATAGAAATAATTACTAATATGAAGGCCCATTTTATTTTTTTTGTCATTGTGTAAGTATCCTCAAACATTTTGGAAATTCTGTTGAGCCAATTTTAAAGCCAAGCTCTTCACATTTTTTTTTAGCAGCACTTCCAGATAACCTCTTAACAGATTTCCCATCAATAGTAATCTCATCAGATGACCTATTCGCAAAATTACACTGATAACTTACTACATCTTGTAATAATAAATCATCACCAGAATTATTTATACTGTTTTGATCAAGCCCACCATATTGTGAACATGCTCTCATCATTTCAGAAGTTACACCATCTTCACCGCTGAAATAAGTATCAACAGTTAAGCCACTATAATTATTGTGAGGTGCTGGAAGCTGTTCTTTTTTGGTCGACGCACACCCAAATGAAAAGGTTATGAAAATTATGATAAATACCCAACTATATAATCTCATCCTATACTTTAACTCCACTTAGACACACCCATCCATTATTCTTTAAGGTTTGTTCAAACGTAAACCAAGGCGCATAAATTTTTTTTATTTGATTTTCCTGTGACTCAAGTATACCTGATAGGGCAATCTTGCCTTTTGGCGCACAGTAACTTGCTAATAATGGCGCTAATACGGAGAGTGCGCTAGATAAAATATTTGCAACTAATAGGTCAGCTTGGAACTTAAAATCTTTATCTGTATTTAACCAATCGATATTACATTCATTTACAGCTCCATTTTCTTTACTTGCAATAATAGCTTGGGGATCTATATCAACCCCTTTTACCATTTTAGCACCCAGTTTATAGGCAGCGATAGCTAAAATACCTGAGCCACATCCGTAATCTAGTACTTTTTTTTCTTTAGAAACATTATCAATAAGCCACTCAGTACAAAGATGCGTTGTTGGATGAGCTCCTGTCCCAAAAGCTAAACCAGGGTCTAAAATAATATTAATTAGTTTTGGGTTATTTATTTTATGCCATGATGGAACAATATTAATTCTATCTTTAATACAAATTGGTTTAAATTGAGATTGTGATAATTTTACCCAATCTGTTTCAGAAACAGATGAGGCAGTAAATTTAAAATCAATATCCTGAAAATTCGAGACGAGCTCATCTTGAATTTCTTTTATATCCACGGAATCATTAAATAACGCTTGAATTTGATTGGTGGCCCAAAATTTATTTGGCCCACTATGAGGCTCACCGAAGATTAATTCTTCATCACTATTGTTTAAGTTTTTATCTTGAATAAATATGGATAATGCACCTCGGATTTCTAACGCTTCACTTAATAGATCAATATCTTTTTCTTCTGCAAAAAAAGTTAAATTTATCCATGCCATATTTTTTTAGGATTTATTCTTAAGTTTATTTTCGAGGTAATGAATATTTACACCTCCATCCATGAAGCTGCGATCATTCACAAGATCGAGATGAAGGGGCACATTTGTTTTAATACCTTCTATAACAATTTCAGATAAAGCAATATCCATCCTAGCAAGTGCCTGATCTCTGGACTCTCCGTAAGTAATTAACTTTCCAACCATTGAGTCATAGTTTGATGGGACCTTATAACCTCCATAAGCATGCGTATCAATTCTGACTCCGGGTCCTCCGGGAAGATGAAACCTAGAAATTGTGCCGGGAGAAGGCATAAAGTTATATGGATCTTCGGCATTTAGCCTGCACTCAATAGCATGACCTTGGTATCTGATATCCTTTTGGCGAAAACTTAGTTTTTCTCCAAAAGCAATTTTAATTTGTTCTTGCACCAAGTCTATATCCGTAATAAGTTCGGTAACGGTATGCTCTACTTGGAGTCTTGTATTCATTTCAATGAAATAAAACTCATCATTTTCATATAAAAATTCGAATGTACCTGCACCGCGATAATTTATTTTTTCACAAGCTGATGCACATCTAGCACCAATTTTATTCATTTGTTTTTCACTAATACCAGGTGCGGGTGCCTCCTCAATAATTTTTTGATGGCGTCTTTGAAGTGAACAATCTCTTGATCCAAGATGAATTGCTTTTCCATGTGAGTCAGCTAATACCTGAAATTCAACATGCCTAGGTTTTTCAAGGAATTTTTCCATATAAACGACAGGATTGCCGAATGCTGCCTGTGCCTCATTCTTCGTCATTACTACAGAATTTAAAAGTGCCGCTTCAGTGTTAACTACTCGCATACCTCGCCCTCCACCTCCACCGGCAGCTTTAATAATGACAGGGTAGCCAATTTTTTTTGCAATTTTTTTGATTTCATCACTATCTTCTGGGATTGCACCATCAGAACCAGGAACGCAAGGCACACCCGTTTTATTCATGGTCTCTTTTGCACTGACTTTATCTCCCATCATTCGGATTGTTTCGGGCCTTGGACCAATAAACGTAAAGCCACTTTTCTCTACGCGTTCAGCAAAATCTGCATTTTCTGATAGAAATCCATAACCAGGGTGTATGGCCTGTGCATCGGTAACTTCTGCTGCGCTTATGATTGCTGGTATATTTAAATAGCTTAAGTTGGAAGGCGCTGGACCAATGCATACAGATTCGTCGGAAAGTTTTACATATTTGGCCTCAGCATCCGCCTCGGAATAAACAGTGACTGTTTTAATTCCCATGGCTCTGCAAGCCCTGAGGATTCTAAGAGCTATTTCGCCACGGTTGGCAATTAAAATTTTATCAAACATTGTATTGTTAGCTTATTTCGAAGAGTGGCTGACCATACTCAACGGGTTGACCATTCTCAATTAAAATTTTAGAAATGGTACCCTCTTTATCAGACTCTATTTCATTAAGAATTTTCATAGCCTCAATAATGCATAATGTCTCACCCTTTTTAACGGTTGATCCAATATCTATAAAAGGAGCCGAATCAGGAGAGGCAGCTCTATAAAAGGTACCAACCATTGGTGAAGTAATAGAATTTTTATTATCTGTTGTGCTGTTTCTACCTTGTCTGAGGGTACCTCAGATTGTACTTGAGGTTGTTGATTTACTGTTGGTTGGATGGGTTGTTGAACATAATTAGCAGGTGGTAAAGAGGACCCCGTATTATTTTGACGACTAATTTTTACTTTTTCCTCACCTTCTGTCAGTTCAAGTTCAGATATATCTGATGCTTCAACTAAATCTATTAAGGTTTTTAACTTTCTTAAATCCATTTTTATTTACCTCGAAATTTATTCAGATTGATTTATATAATTAAGGGCTGCGATGTACCCTTCAGGCCCTAAGCCACTTATAACTCCAACAGCAACATCAGAGAAAAAAGAATTTTTTCTAAAAGCTTCACGTGCAAAAACATTCGAGAGATGAACCTCGATGAATTTTATTTTTTTGGCAACAAGACTATCTCTGATAGCGACTGAACTATGCGTGAAGGCAGCAGGATTGATGATAGTGAAGTCACTGGTTAGTGATTGAATTTTTTCAATTATTTCGGCTTCACTATTGCTTTGAAAAATATCAATTTCTATACTTAATTCGCTTGCTCGATCTTTAAGCATAGAATTAATATCTTCAAGCGTCATGCTTCCATAATGTTCGGGTTCTCTTTCACCAAGTAAGTTTAAATTTGGTCCGTGAATTACACTTATTTTCTTTTTTGACATAACTATTTCTTTATATATATAACTTCAATTAGTTTATTTTGCCGAAATTAAGTCATTTTGTCTATATTTTAATAGATTTTAAGTGAATTTAGCGCCCAGTCTAATGAATGATTGAGTTTAATGCTTGATTTAATTGATTTAATTTGAGTCTTCCATAAAATACTTTTTCAATCTTTTTCTCAGGGCTAATAATGACGCTAAAGGGTAAAACGCCCCGCTCATTACCAAGTGATTGTGATAGTTGAACTCCCTCGTTCTCAGCAATAAAAGATAAGTACTCAATGGGTATCTTTTTTGTAAATTTATTAACAGATTCCAAATCATCTATAGCGATTGCAATGGTT
Organism: Methylophilales bacterium BACL14 MAG-120910-bin43; assembly: GCA_905181685.1. Taxonomy (GTDB): domain Bacteria; phylum Pseudomonadota; class Gammaproteobacteria; order Burkholderiales; family Methylophilaceae; genus BACL14. The sequence goes on from CAJIYK010000001.1 coordinate 198,525, forward strand.
TGGATGGTTTTATTTTTATGAGAAAATTCATTTAATTCAGGTATTTCCTCTCGACAAGGTGCACACCATGTTGCCCAAAAATTAATTAATAACCATTGACCCTCAAATTTGGAAAAAGAAATTATTTCACCAGAGTTATCCATAATATTAGCGTTAAATAGTGATGCGGTTGAGATATCGGTTGGATCAGAAATGATTAACTCGTCATTAAGATTATTTTTTTTCATAAGGTAACCTGAAAAACCAGCAACTATGGCAATAAATACGAGCAACAATATAAATTTAATATTTTTTTTCATTAATCCAATCCTATTTGTAATATTTTTTTAAAATCTTTCGGATTTTTAAAACCGATCGTTCTTATTTGTTTAACTTCATCACCAGAATTGTTAAAAAATAGAATAGCAGGAGGGCCAAAAATGTTAAATCGTTTCATTAATGCCTTATCATTTTGGTTGTTCTCTGTTACATCAGCTTTTAGTAGAATATATTGTTGCATCAAAGTACTCACTTCCTTATCAGTAAAAGTAAACTTTTCAAATTCAAGACAGGCTACACACCAATCTGCATAAAAATCGAGCATAATAGGTTTTTCCTTGTTAGAAGCAATTATATTGTTTAATTGGTCTAGTGAATTTATAGCTATAAACTCAGGTTTATTATCTAATGTTAATCCCATATCTTTTTCAATATAATTTTTAGTATGAAAAATATTAAACAAAAAGGAAATAAGTAACCCCAAAATTAAGACTATTTTAAAAATAGCTATTTTATTTTCAGTAAAAAATAAATAATAAAATATTGTGATTGTTAATAAGGTATTTAGAAGTAAATAGAAAACTACTTCGTCCAATAAAGGACGGATGATATAAATTGACATGCCAATCAATACAAACCCTATTAATTTTTTAACTTTCACCATCCAAATTCCAGGTTTTGGAAGAAACCTATTAGCAGAAAAACCAATGAGCAATAAAGGAACACTCATTCCAATGCTCATAATAAATAAAGAAAGGCCACCCAATAGAATATCATTTGCTTGGCTTATATATAAAATTGCTGCCGCTAAAGGTGGTGCAACACAGGGGCTTAATATAAGTGCTGAAAACAAACCTAGAAAAAAGATATGTATGATATTTTTTTTATTTATTTTATTCAGAAGGTTTGATAAAAAATTATTTTCAGAAATATTAAAATGAAAAATATCAAACATGGCAAGTGCAAAAATGAGAAATAAAAATCCATTGAATAATAAGAAATAAATATTTTGTAAGCTAGAGGATAAAAAACTACCTGTAATAGATGCGACAATGCCAAAAATAATATAAGTCGCAGATACACCTGCAACATAACTTAAAGTATAACGAATGGCATGATCCTTGTTTGATGATATGACGATGCTTGATAAAATTGGGACCATCGGCAGAACACAAGGTGTTAAGGATAATAATAACCCTGCAAGAAAAAAGCTTATTAAAATAATTAAGAAATTTCTGTCGTTAAGTGTTTCAACAAATGAGTCTGTTTCAGAAAGGTAATTTATATTAGATTGACCTTCCATATTAATAATATGAGTTGAAGGAGGATAACAAAGGCCTTTTTCACTACACCCTTGATAATCTATTCTAATTTTTTGATCAGTTAGTACCCGATCTTTGAGCAGAATAGTAATAATTTGTTTACCAAAATAAACTTCTTGCTTTCCAAAGAATTCGTCTTCTTTGATTTCCCCTTGAGGATATGTTATTTCAATTGTAGTTGAAGGTTCTAAAGAAACATTAAATTTGTCTTTGTAGGTGTAGTAACCGGGGGCATTATTAAGCTCTATTTTAATTAGTGATTTATTTTCATCGGGCAAAAGTTGAAATTGAAATGCTTCTTCAACAGGGAGAAAAGCCTCCTTTTCATCATAAAAACTAAAACCATCATTCGCAAATGATGAAAGGCTGAAAAAAAACAGAATAAAAACTAAATTAATATGTCTTAACATCTTTATAGAATAGTATTTCAAGCTTATAATTATCCGCAATTAAGACTAATTACTCAATGAATTTCATAACTTTAATTAAAACATGAGAAAAATAATTATCATTTTTTTAATTCTATTGCCTGGCCTAGAGTTAGCAGGGATTATTTATTTCTTTAATCTTTATGGCTGGTGGTTCTTATTGTATTTAATATTAATCGCTATTTTAGGCTGGCAATTAATTAGAGAAGAAAAGGCAAATGCATTAAGTAAATTAACAGGATTAATGTCAAAGGGTGGAAATCCTGCTGAAGCAATTATGGGGTCAGCAAAAAATTTTCTAGCAGGTATTTTATTCTTATTTCCAGGAGTAATAACGGATGTATTTGGTTTGTTAATTTTATTGCAAGGAGGAAAAGTCTCGGCTTTGAAAAAAGAACAAGCGTATAAGCCTCATGAAGATAAAACTCCAGACATTATTGAAGGCGAGTTTCACCGAGAGGATAAAAAAAATAATGACAACTTATAAAATTAAAATACAGTCGTCTGGAGAAGAGTTTGAAATCAAGCCAAGCCAAACAATACTAGAAGGTGCTATAGCAGCTGGAATTACGATTCCATATGGATGTCAAGACGGCGCTTGTGGTTCTTGCAAAGGAAAAATAATATCTGGTAAATTTTTCTTAAACGACCATCAATCATCTGCTTTAACAGAATCTGATATCAAATTGGGAATGACGCTTTATTGTAAAACAATGGCACAAGAAGACTTGGTGATTGAACCAAATATTCCAGATACGTATGATGAATATTCGCCAAAAATTTATCCTGTAAGGGTAGAAAGTTTAGCAAATTTAAATCATGACGTAATGCAGATGTATCTTAAGTTACCTGCATCTGAAACATTAAAATTTAAAGCAGGTCAGTATATTGAATTTTTAATGGCCGATGGAAGTCGACGAGCTTTTTCAATGGCAAATGCACCTCATGAATCAATGATTGAACTCCATTTAAGGCTTATTGAAGGTGGAAAATTCACAAGTTTTGTTTTTAATGAAATGAAAGAAAAATCAATTCATAGAATCGAGGGTCCTATTGGGCAGTTCTATTTAAGAGCAAGTGATAAGCCTATAGTTTTTATTGCGGGCGGAACTGGATTTGCACCAATAAAATCTATTATTGAAGATATGATTTTTACTAAAAATGAAAGAAAAGTATATTTGTATAGGGGCGTGAGATCAAAAGAAGATCTTTATATGGCTGATTTAGTTACTGATTGGAATAAAAAGTTAAAAAATTTAAATTATATTCCCGTCATTGAGGATGGACTTTCGGAAAAAGTGAGGAGCGGGTTCGTTCACCATGCTGTCCTAGAAGATTTTAAAAACCTAAGTGATGTTCAAATTTATTGTTGTGGCGCACCCGGGCTAGTTGAAAATGCATTTATAGACCTAACAAAGAATGGTCTTCCTGAGAATCAATTTTTTGCAGATGCATTTACATTTGCACCTAAAAAGAAATAAGAAAATTATTTTAATCTAAGCTTTCTGAAACAATAAGTTTGCGAATATTTTGAGTGTCAATATTGTTACAAACAAAAATATCCTTAAAAATTTTACTAAGAAGCCCCTCAATTTTTTTATGGTTAACGATAATTTTTATGTTTTGTAACCAATGCGAATCGACGTTACTCAATTGATGAATGAAGTGCTTGGCACTATTAGTACTCGAAAAAAGAAAGAATTGATGATGGTAGTTTACCAAATCATTTTTTAGTTGATTTAAGTCAATATCCACATATTTTCTTACATAACATTCACCATAATTTACAATAGCTCCTTTTTCCTCTAAAGCATTTTTTAGCGTTTCACGACCACCTTCGCCACGTATAATTAGTATTTTTTGACCCTCTACATTGTTATAAATTTTCTCTTTTAATAGATGTTCAGAGTCAAAAGTCTTAATTGGGGAATGAACATCCACCGACAATTTTTTTTGTAATAATAGTTTTGTCGTAGGACCAATACTTGAGAATATTAAATTTTTAGGGATTTGAAGTGATAGTTTTTTTACTCTTTCAAGAAAGAAATGAACTGCATTTGTACTGATAAAAATAATATGTTGATAAGTTTTTATGTTTTCTATAACCCCATCAAAAATTTGGTAGTTATTAAGTGGGTGAATTTCAGTGAGGGGGAAACTTAAAAGCTTAATTTCTGAATTTTTAAGATCGTCTGATAATTGCACATTAGTTCCCTGCGGCCTTGTAGATATAAGAGCAATTTTTTTTGGTCTATTCATTCTTTATAAATTTGATAGGATTTTTTTTGCTCCTTTAGCAATTAAAGTTTCTCCTAATGCCTCACCAAGTTTATAAAATTCTGATTTTGATCCATTCTTCTCAGCATAAATAATTTCCGAACCGTCCGGTTTTGCCACAAACCCCCTTATAGAGAAAATATCATTGTTGATTGATGCAAAGGCACCTAATGGAACTGTACAACTTCCTGCGAGAGATCGACTTACGGTCCTTTCTGCCAATACACATCGGGCTGTATCTTCATCATTCAAAGGTCTTAATAAATCTGTCAATATTTTATTATCAGATAAGATTTCAATACCTAAGGCTCCTTGTCCAACAGCAGGTATACTTTCCGAAGGGCATATAAATTCTCTTATTCTTTTTTTTAAATCCAGGCGGATAAGTCCAGCAGCAGCTAAAATTATTCCTCCATATTGACCCTCATCTAATTTTTTTAATCTTGTTTGTAGGTTTCCTCTCAGTGGCTCAATAATTAAGTGGGGATATTTTGATTTAATTTGACTTTGTCTTCTTAGGCTTGATGTACCAACAATGGCACCTTTTGGCATATCTTTTAAAGAACCATACTCGTTAGAGACGAAGGCGTCTCTTGCATCTTCGCGTTTTGAGATAGCTATTAATTTAAATTCTTCAGGGATATCCATAGGTAAATCTTTCATTGAATGAACGGCTAAATCTGCTTTTCTTTCAAGCAATGCATGTTCTAGCTCCTTAATGAATAGACCTTTGCCTCCGATCGCAGCTAGCGATTCATTTAATAAGATATCACCTTGTGTTTTAAAACCTTTAATGGTTATTTCAATAGCAGGATGAACCTCAGATATCAATTTCTTGATAAATTCTGCTTGCCACATAGCAAGGGGGCTTTCCCTTGATGCAATGATTATTTTTTTTAACATATCCATTAGGATTTTATCACAGCGAGGATTGTTAGATTAATCATATGATTGATGATTTTCATATATAATTCATTGAAAATAATAGAAAAATTTGTAGAAATGAAAAAAAGTAAACAAAATTGGTCAGACAGATTTTCGGAGCCTACTAGTGAGATAGTTAAAAGATATACAGCGTCAGTAAATTTTGACCAAAGACTTGCAGTATATGACATTGCAGGTTCACTAGCGCATGCAGAAATGTTAAAAAAACAAAAAATCATTTCATCCAAAGATTTTAGTGCTATCAAAAAAGGTTTAAATCAAATCAAAAAAGAAGTCATCGCAAATAATTTTGAGTGGTCCATTGACCTTGAGGATGTTCATCTTAATATAGAGAAAAGATTAACTGATATTGCTGGCGAGGCAGGAAAAAAACTGCATACAGGCAGATCAAGAAATGATCAAGTGACAACTGATATGAGGCTTTTCCTCAGAGATGCCACAGATCAATTAGTAAATTTAATCAAAAAATTACAACAAGCTACTTTAGCTAAGGCCGAAAAACACGTTACCACCATTATGCCTGGCTTAACCCATCTTCAAGTAGCTCAACCAATTAGCTTTGCCCATCATTTGCTTGCTTACTTTGAAATGTTAGAAAGAGATAAGGCAAGATTTATTGATTCTAGAAAAAGAATTAATACTTTGCCCTTAGGTGCAGCGGCACTCGCTGGTACCTCTTATCCAATTGATAGAAGGTTTGTAGCTAAATTATTGGATTTTGAAGGAGTCATGGAAAATTCAATCGATGCAGTATCAGATAGAGATTTTTTGATCGAATTTAATGCAAACTCATCACTTTTAATGACCCATCTCTCAAGATGGTCAGAAGAATTAGTGATGTGGTCGAGCCCATTTTTTAATTTTATTGAGATTTCAGATAGTTTTTGTACGGGATCAAGCATAATGCCCCAGAAAAAAAATCCTGATGTACCCGAATTAGTTAGAGGTAAAACAGGAAGAGTCAATGGGCATCTAGTCAGCTTACTCACATTAATGAAAGGTCAGTCGCTTGCTTATAATAAAGATAATCAAGAGGATAAGGAACCTATTTTTGACGTTGTAGATACTGTTTTAGATACATTAAAAATTTATGGGGAGATGATTTCTAAAATTAAGGTATTTCCTGAAAATATGGAAAATGCAGCCTTGAAGGGGTATGCGACGGCAACGGATTTAGCGGATTATTTGGTAAAAAAAGGTTTACCTTTTAGGGAGTCTCATGGCGTGGTGGCTAAAGCTGTGAAATATGCAATTGATCAAGGTTATGATTTATCAGAAATGGATCTATCTGAGCTTAAAAAATTCCATCAATTGATAGATCAGGATGTCTTCAAATTTTTATCGTTAAAGGGATCAATTCAGTCAAGAAAGCATATTGGAAGTACCGGATTTACTGCTGTAAATTTAGCACTTAAAAAAGCAAAATCTAAACTATAGGAATAAATTATTTAAATTATATCCAGCCTTAGAGGTCATAGTAAGTATATCTTCAACCGATCTTTTACCTGATTCAGATAATGCCCATAACATGCTTGATCTCGTCCCAGTTCGGCAATAAGCAAAAATAGGTTTTTCAGAAGCATCAAAATATTCACCAAATTGATCGACATCGACTTGAGTTATTTGCCCACCAATGACGGGTTGATGAATAAATTTAAGGCCATTTTTAAGGGCAGCATTTTTTATACTTTCGACGGTTACTTGATTTATTTCTTCATTATCTGGCCGATTACAAAAAATTGTTTTAAATCCGGCTTCTTTAATTGTTTGTATATCATCAACTGTGATTTGTTCAGATACAACATAATCATCAATAATTTTATTTAATTGCATGTTCTAATCCTTCAAAAATATTTGTAATAGCTCGTTCAAAAAACTTTGTCCCAAATCAGTTGGTTTTATCCTACCATTTTTTTGAATAATCAGTTTTTTATCTTTTGCTAAACTCAATTCTTTATCAATAATACTAATAGGCAAATTTGTTCGTTGTTCAAAAAGAGATTGATTAAAACCCTTGTTTAGCCTTAAGGCATTCATCATGAATTCAAAAATTAAGTCATTTTCTGATAATAACTTTTCATCATCATAAAATTTATGATTATTTGCATTTTTAATATAATCGCGTGGATTTTTAAAACAACTCTTACGAGAAATTTTCCCTTCACAAGACAATTTACTGTGAGCCCCTGCTCCAATGCCAAGATAATCTCCAAAATTCCAATAATTTAAATTATGTAAACATTGGCTATTTTTTTTTGCATAAGCGGAAGTTTCATAATGTTCAAATTTTGCAGAATTAAGCTCATTACTAATCAAATCAAATATTTCTGCACTTTTTTCTTCATCGGGTAACTGTGGTGGAAATTTATAAAAGAAAGTATTCGGTTCAATAGTCAGGTGGTAGTAAGAAATATGTGAGGTACCGATTTCAAGGGCCTTAGTGATATCCTCTTTGACGTCACTTAGACTTTGGCTAGGCAAAGCAAACATTAAGTCGATATTAACTTTATCAAAAATTCTGACAGCTAAATTTGCAGCACTCGCAGCTTCTTTTGGACTGTGAATACGCTCAAGTTTTTTTAGGTGGGTTTGATTAAAACTTTGAATGCCAAGTGACATTCTGTTGATTCCAACATCTCTATAGCCATAAAAATGTTTTTTATCAAATGTCCCTGGGTTAGCTTCAATAGTAATTTCACAATTTTTATCTAAGCCAAAAGTATTTTCTAATTTTTTTATGAGAGTATCAAAAGCCTTAGGACTGAATAGACTTGGTGTCCCACCGCCAAAAAAAATTGAATGTATCGGCCTGTTAGGTTCAATATTATAATTTTCAATTTGCTTCAATAAGGCATGGGTGTAGGCTTCTTCGTTGTTCTTAATATTTTGATCTTTGAATTCGTGCGAATTGAAATCACAATAAGGACATTTATGAATACACCAGGGAATGTGAATATAAACTGAGAGTGGTGGGTATTGCATACTTAGAGTTAACGTAAAACCAAAGTTATTTTTTCTTTACAGGGCTTTCTAAACTTTCAATTAATGCAAAAAGAATTTTCTTCATTTGTTCTTCAGAAACTTCCATTAGTACTCCATCATCAAAGGCATCTTGTGCGATCTGTTTTAATTCATCAAAGTTTTCATTCATGACTTTAACTTTTTCAGTACAGGACACAACTGATTTGTCATCTCTTAGCCATGTAGGCCATTTTTGATTTTTATTCGCCATAAAGTATTCTAAGTTTATGTTTTAACTTTTGCAAAGCTTGGCCACGATGGCTAATTTTATTTTTTAAATTAAAGTCTAGTTCAGCTGCAGAAAGATCTGTTTTGAAATCCATAAATATAGGATCATAGCCAAAACCATTTTTACCTCTTGGAGAAGATAAAATTTCACCCTGCCATATTCCTTCTGCGATTATAGGTTGAGGGTCATCACATGAGGTAATAAAAACTATTGCGCAATAATAATGAGCCCTTCTGTTTTTTTCATTTTTTAAAAGTTCAAGTAGCTTAATATTATTCTTTTTATCGTTTCCTCCCTCCCCTGAAAATCTGGCTGATAAAATGCCAGGCTTTCCATTTAATACATCTACACATAATCCAGAATCATCAGCTATGGAGGGTAAATTCGATGCTTTTGCAGCAAACCTTGCTTTGGCTAGTGCATTTTCTATGAATGTTCCAAAAGGCTCTTCTGCTTGACCAATGTTGAGTTTGGATTGCGCAACAGTTTGAATGGGTAAGTCATGAAGCAATGTCTCAATTTCAGATAATTTTTTTTCATTATTTGTCGATAAAATAATTTTCTGCATTATGTATTATTTGAGAACATTTTTTTGAATTTGAATTAATTCGGCAATCCCTTGCTCTGCAAATTGAATGATATTATTCATTTCATCTTTTGTAAAAGGCTCTCCTTCAGCGGTCCCTTGAATTTCAACAAATTTACCTTGTTCAGTCATAACAATATTCATATCAGTATCACAGTTTGAATCTTCATCATAATCAAGATCGATTAAGACTTCGCCATCTTTTATTCCTAATGAAATTGCTGCTACTGCATCTTTTATGGGTGAGGTTTTTAAAATTTCTTTTTCAATAAGAGGATTAATGGCATCACAAAGTGCTACATAGGCTCCTGTAATGCTTGCAGTTCTTGTTCCGCCATCAGCTTGAATCACATCACAATCTATATGAATGGTCCTTTCTCCCAATGCCTTTAAATCGATAATTGCTCTGAGACTACGACCGATTAATCTTTGTATTTCTTGAGTTCTTCCTGATTGCTTTCCCCGCGCAGACTCCCTTGACATACGCGTGGATGTTGACCTTGGAAGCATTCCATATTCAGCTGTTACCCACCCTTGACCTTTTCCTTTTAAAAATGAGGGTACCTTTTCTTCTACACTGGCGTTACAAATAACATGTGTATCTCCGCACTTTATCAAAACCGATCCTTCCGCATGTTTTGTATAGTTCCTTAGAATTTCAATTTGTCTAATTTCGTTATTTGCTCTTTCCGTTGATCTCATAAAATTCTCTTCGTAATTTTGAATGGTGATTATAATCCAAAGTAAGTTAAATAGCCGTTGTAGAATTTAAATGTTTCTTACCTTAGTTAAAAATAGATTGTTAAACTATCAAAAAGCTTCACAACTAACCCAGGAATAAAGATGATCTCGAGCATGACAAGCTATCACTCAGTTTCAAAAGAGACAAGCTATGGCTGTTTGGTTTTAGAAATTAAAACGTTAAATAGTAGATTTTTTGATTTACAAATTAAATTGAGTGATGAACTTCGGATTTATGAGCCTGTTATCAGAAAAAAAATAGCTAAAACACTTTCAAGGGGAAAAATTGAATGTAAAATTTTTCTGAAAGCAAGAGAAGACTTAGTTGAAATTAAAAGTAATGACCTTAAGGCTTTAAAAAAACTAATAAAATCTGTTGAAAAAATATCAGAACTTATTAAAAGACCAAAACAAATAAGTCCTGTAGAAATTATTCGGCTTCATAGTGAAACAAATAATAAACAAAATTATAAGGGGCTTGATAAGGTATTGCTTCCCCTTGTTGATAATGCACTTAAAAAAATTATTGATGATCGTCAGCGTGAGGGCAAAAAAATTAAGCAATTGATTACGTCTAGGGGTTTAAAGATAGAAAAAGAAGTATCCAAAATTAGAAAGATCATACCAAAGTATATAAATATTCATCAAAGTAAAATAAATAAGAAATTTAAAGATGCTCTAATAAATATTGACCAAGATAAAATTAAACAAGAGCTTGTAACTTTTATTCAAAAAAGTGATGTTGAAGAAGAGCTTGATAGGTTAAATTCTCATTCACATGAGCTAAAGAGATTAGTAAGTCTATCCGAGCCTGTTGGAAAAAAAATCGATTTTCTAATGCAAGAATTTAATCGTGAGGCGAATACATTAGGCTCAAAAGCTATTGCAGTTGAGATTTCACAATCTGCAGTTGAATTAAAGGTCTTAATAGAGCAAATAAGAGAACAAATACAAAATATTGAATAACGGCACTTTAGATATGACAGAAGAAAATAAAAAAGGAAGGTTGTTTATCGTGACTGCACCATCAGGTGCAGGAAAAACCTCTCTAATAAAGGCATTAATTGAATTATGTCCGCAATTTAAAGTATCTACCTCGCATACAACTAGAAAATCCAGAAAAGGCGAAAGAGAAGGAATCGATTACTATTTTGTTGATAACGATGCTTTTAATACTTTAAAGAATAGTGGAGAGTTTTTAGAAAATGCCGAATGCCATGGTGCCAAATATGGAACAGCAAAGAGTCCTGTTGAAGAGAGCATAAAGACGGGCAAAGATATTATTTTAGAGATTGACTATCAAGGGGCTATAAATGTTAAGAAAGTTTTCCCCAATGCAATCAGTCTATTTATTATTCCACCTTCAATGGCTGTTCTAAAAGAAAGGCTAGAGGGAAGAGGTCAAAATTCACAGGCTGAGATAAAAGGACGATTGGCTGCTGCTGAAGAGGAAATCAGCCATCTTGAAAAGTTTGATTATGTTATAATCAATGATGAGTTTGATCAGGCCTTGAGTGATTTAAAATCTGTGTTTAATGATTCTCCCGAATCAATAAATTTAGAAACTTCGAAACAAAAAAGAATTTTTCAGGGTTTAATTGACTCAATAAAATAAAAATATTTGGAGCAACAAAATAATGGCAAGAATTACCGTAGACGATTGTTTAGAAAAAATACCTAACAGATTTCAATTAACCCTTGTAGCAGCTCTTAGATCAAGACAACTTGTGAATGGCGCTGAGCCTTTAATTGATATGGAAGGTTCAAGAGATAAATCATCAGTAATAGCGCTTAAGGAAATTGCTGCAGGTTTAATTGGAGAAGAAATTCTAATTCAAAACCCAGGTTAATAAGAGAAATTTGTTTTAAAGGAGAGTAATCTTTGGCTAACACCGCTCACACCAGCCAAGCCGATTTAAATAAAAGTCATCGATCCTTTTTGCTTCCTGTTGACCAAGACAATTCTAGCCTACCCAACTTGTAAAGACTTATCTTCCAAAGAGAGAGATTGATAAAGTTTGGGAAGCCTACCGATTCAGCGAAAAAGCCCATAGCGGCCAAAAAAGAAGGAGTGGAGAGGCTTACATCAGCCACCCAGTTTCTGTAGCTTGCATTGCTGCTCGATTTCACTTGGATAGTCAGTCAATTCAGGCTGCACTTTTACACGACGTAGTTGAAGATACTGAATCCACAGAATTAGAAATAGAGTCAAAATTTGGTAAGCAAGTGAGTACGCTTGTTACAGGTTTATCAAAACTAGACAAAGTAGAGTTTCAAGATGCAAATGAGGCTCAAGCTGAAAACTTCAGAAAAATGTTGTTAGCGATGACTCAAGATGTAAGGGTTATGTTAATAAAGCTGTCAGATCGCCTCCACAATATGCAAACTATTCAATCATTAGATGAGCGTAAAAAGATTAGAATTGCTCAAGAGACTGTAGATATTTATGCGCCAATCGCAAACAGACTTGGCCTAAATAATTTATATCAAGAGCTTGAAGATTTATGCTTTGAAGTTTTACATCCAGTTAGATACAAAACAATTCAAAAAGCGATTAAGGCCAGTCGAGGTAATAGAAAAGAAGTTATCGAGAAAATATCAAATGAGATTAGTCATAAATTAAATTCTGTTAAAACGAAAGCTGAAATAACAGGTAGAGAAAAAAATCCTGCAAGTATTCATAGAAAAATGCTTGAAGATCAGACAGGTTTTAATCAAATAAATGATATTTATGCGTTTAGAATAATCGTTAATGAATATTAACGATTGCTATTTAACCTTAGGAACATTGCACTCGCTTTATAACCCTATCCCTGGAAAATTTAAGGATTATATTGCCATTCCAAAAGCAAATGGATACCAATCACTCCATTCTACTCTTTTAGGTCCTTTCGGCGTTCCGGTTGAGATTCAAATTAGAACAAAAAATATGCATCAATTAGCGGAGGCTGGCGTTGCCGCTCACTGGTTATATAAAACAAAAGATGCACACGTTACAGATTTACAGCAAAAAACTAACCAATGGTTGAAAAGGATGCTAGATATTCAAAATGACAGTTCTAATTCGCTAGAATTTTTAGAACATTTAAAGGTTGATCTATTTCCTGACGAGGTCTATGTTTTTTCTCCAGACGGTAAAATATTTGCTTTACCTAAAAATTCTTCATCTATTGATTTTGCATATGCAGTCCATAGTGATGTGGGAAATAAAGCGGTATCAGCAAAAATAAATCAGATGTTAGTTCCTTTGAGAACAAGGCTCTCAACTGGGGATCACGTAGAGATAATTACTTCAACATTAGCAAAACCAAATCCTACTTGGCTAAATTTTGTCATTACAGGTAAGGCTAGATCGCAAATAAGAAATTATCTTCGATCAGCTGAATCGAAAGACCTAATATTTTTAGGTGAAAAAATGTTAAATAATGCACTTAATGCATTTCATATCCATCCAACTGCAATTAAAAAAAAGCATTGGAACAAATTAATCTTGGACTATCACGTTGAATCAAAAGATGAGATTTTAATGGATATTGCACTAGGTAAAAAAGTAAATGTGATGGTAGCCCACCAACTAACAAATCTAATGGATGGGGTTGCAAGCAATAAAAAACAAACAAAGATGCTTGATGTCATTACAATTAAGGGGTCTGATGATATGGCGATTCAACTTGCAAACTGTTGCCATCCAATTCCTGGAGATCCTATATTAGGCTATATTAATAAGGAAAAAGGCTTAGTAATTCATACACATGATTGTCAGATTGTTAATGAGTTATCACTCGATCATGACCGATGGGTAGATGTTGAGTGGGAGCCTGATTCTGAAAAATTATTCAATGTCCGATTAAGCGTCCTGGTGGTTAATGAAAGAGGGATGTTAGGTAAAATTGCATCGGTCATTGCTGATGCAGAATCAAATATTGATAATGTTTCACTTCAAGATATGGATGGGAGTCCATTTGCAACACTAAATTTTTTGGTTCAAGTTCGACATAGACAGCACCTTGCTGAGCTGATAAGAAATCTTAGGAAAATTACCAAAGTTAACAAAATAACGAGAGTTAAAAATTATAAGAATTAAAATTTAAAAAGGAATTGAATGATATGAAAAAAATTATTAAAACAGATGAAGCTCCTGCAGCAATCGGAACATACTCGCAAGCTGTAAAAAAGGGAAATATTATTTTTCTATCAGGTCAGATACCCTTAAATCCCGAGTCTATGGAATTGGTCGAGGGAATTGAAAATCAGATTCATCAAGTGTTTAAAAATATTTTAGCTGTTATAAAAGCCGCAGATGCATCTTTAGATGATCTAGTAAAATTGAATATATATCTCACAGATTTAAGTAACTTTGCTTTGGTGAATTCTATTATGGAGGAATATTTTAGCGAGCCGTATCCTGCAAGAGCAGCTATCGGAGTTGCATCACTTCCAAAAGGATCATTAGTTGAGGCAGATGGATTTTTAGTTGTTGATTGAATTAAATTTTGTCTAAAAAAAAATTATTGACGGAACTTCAAGCAAAGAAACTAAAAAAATTAGGCATTACCTCAACAATCGATTTACTTTTATATTTACCTAATAAGTACAATGATCAAACTGTAATTCAAACCATCAATGACAGTCTTGTTGGGGGAAAAAGTCAAATTGAGGTTAATGTAAATGATCTTGAAGTAAAGTATCGACCAAAAAAAAACTTAATCTTATATGTCTCTGATCTAACAGGACAGATGCAAATACGTTTTTTGCATTATTATCCAAGTCAAATTAAACAACTAGAATCAGCAGGTCTTGTCAGATTTTATGGAGAAGTTAGGCAGCAATCCAATTATAAAGAAATGATTCATCCTGAATATTCCTTAGTCAATGATTCAACGGGCCTTTCAAAAAATTTAACACCTATATATTCAATTACAAAAGGGCTATCTCAAAACATGTTGAGAAAGTTAATAAAAAATCATATAGAAGGTGCAACTCAAAAAGAATTATTCAAAGAACTATTTTTAAATTTGTATAAGAAGTATGATTTTCCTAGTTTCATGGATTCAATTAGTTTTCTGCATGAACCACCAAAAATAAAAGTTGATGATATAGAGAATATTCATAACTCTAAGTTTTTTAAAAGATTGATTTATGATGAACTGCTCGCTCAACAATTATTCCTAAGAAAACAATATAATTTATTGAAAAAAAATAAAGCTCCTAAATTTAAGCACGCACAACCAAAACAACAGATCTTTTTAGAACAATTAAATTTCAAGTTAACGGATAGTCAGAAACAGGTATTAGAAGAAATACAAAATGATTTTACAAAAGGCTTTCCAATGAACAGACTTTTACAAGGGGATGTTGGATGCGGAAAAACGGTTGTAGCAACTATTGCCGCCATTGATTGTATAGAAGCAGGTTTTCAAGTTGCATTTATGGCACCTACAGAAATTCTAGCTGAGCAACACTATGAAAAATTAATAAATTGGTTTAAAGATACTTCCTATGAAATTCTTTTGCTCACAGGAAGCGTGCCTAAAAAGGCAAAATTAGAAACCTATTTAAAAATTGAAAAAGGCAGTGCTGATATAGTCATTGGAACGCATGCCTTATTTCAAGAGGCGGTGACTTTTAACAATTTAGGATTTTATATAATTGATGAACAACATCGCTTTGGTGTTGAGCAAAGGATGTTATTAAAAAATAATTCAAAAAATCTACAGGGCTTTGAGCCCCATCAATTGATGATGAGTGCCACTCCTATTCCTCGTACATTATCTATGAGTTTTTTTGCACATATGGATGTCTCAACTATAAAAGAGTTACCAGGGGGAAGAAGGCCAATTACAACAAAGGTCTACTTGGATGATAAAAGAAGACAATTATTAAATTTAATAGATGAGCATTGTAAAAAAAATAATCAAGTTTATTGGGTATGCCCATTAATAGAAGAAAGCGAATTCTTAGATTTAGAGACAGCGAATGATACATATCAGGAGCTTGAAAAATATTTCATTAACCAAAAGGTAGGGTTAATTCATGGAAAAATGAAAGCTGAAGAAAAAAAAGAAATTATGAAAAAATTTCAACAAAATTTAATACAAATATTAGTAGCCACCTCTGTTATTGAAGTCGGAGTTGATGTTCCAAACGCAACATTAATGATTATTGAAAATTCAGAGAGATTAGGTTTATCCCAATTACATCAACTTAGAGGCCGTATTGGGAGGGGTGAAAAAAGTAGTTTTTGTGTATTGCTGTATAAAAATAAATTATCATCAACAGCCAAGCAACGGTTGAGGATCATTTACGAAAATACTGATGGATTTAAGATTGCAGAGGAAGATTTAAAATTAAGGGGGCCAGGCGAACTTCTGGGTTATAAGCAGAGTGGTCTTCCTACATTACGATTTGCTAATTTAAATAGAGATTTAGTTATCTTAGAAAATGCTCGAAATGATGCCAATAGCTTAATTGAAAAAAATGATGTAAGAATCAATGAACATATGAAACGTTGGCTAAGAAACTTTGAAGAGATAGTTACGGTATGAAAATAAATTGGAAAAATAAAATTTATAAGGGTAAAAACCAAGACTTTCTTAACTACAAAAGCTCAATTACAAATAAAATTAGTCAAAAAGCTAGTTTAAAAATAGAGAGAAATAAAGATTTCCCAAATACAATTTTTAATGATGAAAAACTTTTTTTTAAGACAAGTAGGTCGGGTAGTTTGTTCTTAAGGGAAGTTTTAATTTACGCTAATGATCAACCTATTATTTATGCAAGAACTGTCTTTAAGAAGAATTTGAGGCAATTGACTGGGTTAGTTAAAAAATTGAATGAAAATCCGTTGGCAAATATAGTTTTCAAAAAAAAGACTAAACGATCAGAATTTATTTTTAGCCATATGTCTCCTAATTATAAATTATCAAAAAGATTAAATGAAAAGCAAATAGCAATAAAAAAATTTGTTGGCGCAAGGCAATCAAACTTTTTATGTAAAGGAGAAAGAATTCTTTTAACAGAAATTTTTTTCAAGGATATTAATCGCTTTATATGATTAAAATTTTGGCATTCATAAACCTTCTAAGGCTAAATAGACCTATAGGTATTTTTTTACTTTTATGGCCAACCCTTTGGGCATTATGGCTTTCAAGTTATGGAATGCCCGATTTGAGAATTTTAGGGATTTTTATTCTAGGTGTTATTGTGACAAGATCGCTTAGGATGCGCAGTTAATGACTTGGTAGATAGAAATATAGACAGTAAGGTCCTTAGAACAAAAAATCGACCATTAGCCTCTGGACAAATTTCTGTTAATGAGGCTGCTTTGTTTAATAATAGCTCTTGCAATACTTGCTCTTTATTTGGTGTTTCAGCTAAATACATACGCAATTAAAATTTCATGCATCGCATTGCTTTTTCATTTTTTTATATCCATTTACTAAAAGGTTTTTACCAGTTCCCTCAGGCATTCTTAGGCATAACTTTTGGATTTAGTATTTTAATGGTATTTGCCTTTACTCAAAGTCAGATTACCTTTGATGCATGGCTTTTATTTGCTGCTAATGCTTTTTGGGTTCTGGCATATGACTCACATTATGGGATTGTGGATAGCATTGACGATAAAAAAATTAAAGTGATGTCAGTACCATTAACTTTTGGTAAGTCGACCATGAAAATTATTGGAGGCTGTTATCTAGTAACTTTTATTTTACTTGTCACTATAGGATCAATGAGTAGCTATGGTGTCCTTTATTTTGTTGCACTATTTATTGCCTTTCTATTAGCCTTTATTAATTGGCAAAAGTCTTTACTTTTTGACCCAAAGGCTAATTTTAATGCTTTTATATCAAATAATTATGTGGGGTTTTTTATATTTGTTGGTTTTTTATCTCAATCATAGAAAAAACGACTAATAAATTGACAATTTATACCTAAATAGACTAAAATTCGCCTCTTGAATTAAATTTACTAAGGTATTAAGAATGAAAACAGTTTCTGCTAAATCACATGAAGTCAAAAGAGATTGGCTTTTAGTTGACGCAAAAGATGCGACACTTGGAAGATTGGCAAGTGGTATTGCCCACAGACTTAGAGGCAAGCATAAAACTATTTATACTCCTCACGTTGATACTGGTGATTATATTGTCGTGATAAATGCAGAACAAATTAAAGTAACGGGCAATAAAGCTGAGGATAAAATTTACCATAGACATACAGGTTTTCCTGGTGGACTTTATTCTACAAATTTTACTAAACTCCAAGCTAGGTTTCCTGGAAGAGCTTTAGAAAAAGCAGTTAAAGGTATGTTGCCAAAAGGACCTTTAGGTTATGCAATGATAAAAAAAATGAAAGTTTATGCCGGAAATGATCATCAACATTCAGCTCAACAACCTCAGCTGATTACAATTAAATAGGACAGTTTTTTTATGATAGGTAAATATTATTATGGAACAGGTAGAAGAAAAAGCTCAGTAGCTAGAGTATTCATTCAGCCTGGTAAAGGCGCTATCGTTGTTAATGATAAGCCTGTAGAAGAATATTTTTCAAGGCACACATCTCAAATGGTTCTTAAACAACCTTTGGAACTAACAGAAAATCAGACAGCCTTTGATATCAAAGTTAATGTAACTGGTGGCGGTGAATCAGGACAGGCCGGTGCAGTTCGACATGGAATTACTCGTGCTCTATTGGATTATGATGAAGCATTAAAACCTGAGCTGTCGAAAGCAGGTTTTGTGACTCGTGATGATCGCGAAGTTGAACGAAAAAAAGTTGGCCTCAGAAAAGCAAGAAGACGTAAACAATTCTCTAAGAGATAATGCTTACAAAATAAAAAAGAGCCGCTTTAGCGGCTTTTTTTTTATATGGTTTTTATGAAATAAAAGATTAAAATGGAAATTATGAAGAAAATATCAAGAATCAGTATATTTGGCGGAACGGGTTATACAGGAGTTGAATTGATAAGATTACTTCTAAGTCATCCTTATGTAGAAATTTATCAAATTACTTCCAGAAAAGATAAAGGTAAGAGGGTAGATGAAGTTTATCCATCATTTAGAGGGATGTTGAATAATAAATTTGTATCACCTGAAGATGCAGATCTTGAGAATGTAGATATCGTATTTTTCGCTACGCCGAATGGCATAGCGATGAATTATGCTGATAACTTAATATCAAACGGCAAAATAGTCATTGATTTGGCTGCTGACTTTAGAATTAAAGATAAAGGTGTTTGGGAAAAATGGTATGGAATGGAACATAAATCTCCAAACTTAATTGATAAAGCTGTCTATGGATTACCTGAAATTAATAGAGATAGTATAAAAAAAGCTAAATTGATCGCTAATCCTGGGTGCTATCCTACGGCGATTCAGTTAGCACTCATTCCCCTACTTAAAAAAAAGTTAATCAATCCAATAAGTATTATTGCTGATGCTAAATCTGGGATAAGTGGTGCTGGGAAAAATCTAGAGCTAAAGCTATTAATGTCAGAGGCTGAAGAGGATTTTAGGGCTTATGGCATAGCGGGGCATAGACACTTACCAGAAATAGAGGAGAATTTAGCAAATATTTGTGGCGATGAAGTCAAATTAACGTTCATCCCCCATTTGGTCCCGATGATAAGAGGTATTCATGCAACAATATATGTTGATTGCATTGAAAATTTTAATGCAGAGGAAATTTTTGAATCTTTTTACAAAGAGGAACCTTTTGTGGACATAATGCCAGCCGATATGCCCCCAAATACCAAGTCAGTGAGAGCATCAAATTTTTGTAGAATCTCATTTCATAAAGAGAAAGCAAGTAACAGGCTAATTATTTTCTCAGTTATTGATAATCTTATGAAGGGTGCTGCTGGACAAGCAGTACAGAATATGAATATTATGATGGACTGGCAAGAGTCAACGGGGATAAACCTAGTGCCGATAACTCCGTAAGCCTAGAAAATTATGAAAAAAAAAATTAGAGCGCATTATCTAGTTAGAAAGAAACCCCATATCCAAACAAGAGCAAATTGGCCCAATTACATCTTTTTTTCTGCTCTTTTTCTTATTATTGGTGTCAGTACTACTTATTATTTATTAGATGGCGGTAAATATGCAAAAATTTATGCTCAATTAATTGATTTGCAAAATGTAAATTATGAGCAAAACAATGAGAATCTAAAAATTAAATTAGAAATTGATAAAAATGACATTTCAATGCAGAAACTATCTGAACAAAATAAAGAATTAAATGAAGAAAATAATAAATTAAAGGAAGACGTTTTGTTTTATGAGAAAATGTTGGGTAAAAGAAGAAAATAAATGATAAAGAAAAAAAGAAAATTTGTTGCTATTACCACATTAATTGATAAGGATATCGTGATATCTGGGGATACTACTTATACGGGTGGAATTAGAATTGATGGAAAAATTAATGGAAATCTTAAGGTGCATGGCAGGAAGGTAGCTTATTAATTATGGGGCATGGAAGTAAAATAACTGGAGACGTCGAGGTAGAGAAAGCCATTATCAATGGAGAAATTAACGGAAATATAAAATGCCATGATTATTTAGAATTAAATACCAATGCAATTGTCAATGGAAGTATAGAATATGACATAATTGAGGTTCATGAAGGTTCAAAAATTACAGGAAACTTAAAATTTAGTAAAAATAGTAAAAAAATAGAAGCCAAAAAAAAATATAAATCACAAATTAAGAGTAACTAAAAAAATTACTTAAAAAATAAACGTTAAAGATACATATAGGAGAAATATATGTCAGCAGCTATAGAAATGCCAACACCAATTAACTTTTCTGATAATGCCGTAAAAAAAGTTAAAGAGTTAATAGAAGAGGAAGGTACACCAGACCTTAAACTTAGAGTATTTGTTAGTGGCGGCGGTTGTTCTGGAATGCAATATGGTTTTACATTTGAAGAAAGTGTAAATGAAGATGATACAAAAGTAGAAAAAGACAATGTTATGTTACTTATTGACCCAATGAGCCTTCAATATTTAACTGGCGCTGAGATTGATTATCAGGACAACGTTCAAGGGTCACAATTTGTTATTAAGAACCCGAATGCAACTACTACTTGTGGATGTGGTTCGTCATTCTCTGCGTAAGTTATTTAATATCTCTTTTTGTTTTGCCTTTGTAGACTTGCCTTGGTCTTCCAATCTTGGATTCATCACTCATCATCATCTCGTTCCAGTGAGCAACCCAACCTGCCGTTCTGGCTAAAGCAAAAACAGCAGTAAACATTGAAAAAGGGATACCTATAGCTCTCATTACAATGCCTGAGTAAAAATCAACATTGGGGTATAATTTTTTCTCAATAAAATACTCATCTTCAAGCGCAATTTTTTCTAATTTCATCGCTAATTTAAAAATAGGATCATCATTTAATCCAAGCTCATCAAGTACCTCGTGACATGTTTCTTTCATGATGATGGCTCTTGGATCTTGATTTCTATAAACCCGATGACCAAAGCCCATCAATCTAAATTCATCATCTTTATCTTTGGCACGGTTAATATATTGTTTGATTCTGCTTTCATCTTTAATTTCAGTTAGCATTCTCAGAGTTGCCTCGTTGGCTCCTCCATGAGCAGGCCCCCACAATGACGCAATACCTGCCGCTATGCAGGCATATGGATTGGCACCTGTTGAACCTACTAATCTTACAGTTGATGTAGAAGCATTTTGTTCATGATCTGCATGAAGAATAAGAATTTTTTCAAAGGCTTTAGAAATTATGGGATTAGGCTCATAATCTTTATAAGGTCTTGAAAAAAGCATATGTAAAAAATTTGTACCAAAATCATATTCATTTTTTGGATAGACGAATGGTAAGCCTAAATTGTAGGTATAGCTCCATGCAGCAATCGTTGGAATCTTCGCGATCAATCTTTGTGCTGAAATTTGTCTATGGTTTGGATCATTAATATCCATATTATCGAAATAAAAAGCGGACATAGATCCTACGACACCTACCATCACTGCCATTGGGTGAGCATCACGTCGAAAACCACCAAAGATATTATTAAGTTGATCATGAAGAAGGCTGTGACTGGCGATAGATTTTAAGTAAACAGTTTTTTGAGCTTGATCGGGAAGTTCTCCATGCATTAGAAGATATGACACATCAAGGTAGTCACATTTTTCAGCTAATTGCTCAATAGGATAGCCTCGGTATAGCAATTCTCCTTTATTTCCATCAACATAGGTAATTTTGGATGTGCAGGCAGAGGTAGAGGTAAATCCTGGGTCATAAGTAAAATAATTATATTTACCAAGTTTTCTAATATCTATAGATGGATTGCCAATAGTGCTTTCAATAACAGGAAGCTCTCTTTCTTTACCATCGAGTACAACTTTAATTTTTTCTTTTGTCATTTACTTTAACAACTCTATTCATTTGTTTTAATCAGCCTGACATTATAATACAAAAGAAAATAAAGCTAGGATTGATGTATGGAGCCTAAAATTCTAAAACCCTTCGCTCCAGTAACATCTGGTGAATTATTAAATTTTCTATTAAGCGTTTGATTTGCAAGCCAAGCAAAAGCAACTGCCTCAACCTGTTGCTCCGGTAGATTTAAATCGCCGGTAGTTTGAATGCTTAAGTTTGTTTTATTTTTTAATATTTCGATGAGAAAGATATTTTTTGCTCCACCACCACATACATATATTTCATTTGCTTTTGAACAATACTTTTTAATTGCTTTTGCGATTGAAATTGCCGTTAACTCGAGCAGTGTTCGTTGTATATCCTCGGGAGAGTAACTTTTTTTAATACTTTTTTTGATCCAATCTAAATTAAATAAGTCCCTCCCGGTACTTTTTGGAGGCTTCTTTTTAAAAAAATTATCACTCAGAAAGTATTTAAGTAAGTCGTCAATAATCTGTCCTTTTTTTGCCCATTTACCATTTTTATCAAAATTTAAATCATGATTAACCTTGATCCAATGATCCATCAAAATATTCCCCGGACCACAATCAAAACCAATAATAGAACCGTCTGTAGGAAGGTAGGTAATATTACTAATACCACCAATATTTAAAATAACTCGATTTTTGGTTTTTGAATAAAATATATCCTTATGAAAAGCTGGTACTAGAGGTGCCCCTTGACCTTTTGCAGCTATATCTCTATTTCTAAAATTAGATACAACTGTCAAATTAGTTATCTCCGATAATAGATCAGCATTGCCAATTTGAGTAGAAAATCCTTTTTCAGGTCTATGCCTTATAGTCTGACCATGATAGCCAACCCCTTTTATTTGCTTGGCTGATAAATTATTATTAATTAGTAAACGATTGATACCTCTTCCAGTTAATACGGCAAGATCATTTGAGAGCATTGAACTTTTTTCTAGCTCATTTTTTTCAGGGAAGTGAAGTTTAAGAATTTTTTCTTTTAATTCGGCTGAATAGTTAATATGTAAAAAATCTAGTACAGAAATTTTTTTCTTATCTATTCTAGTAAGGGCAATATCAATACCATCGAGACTGGTCCCTGACATAATACCGATTAAAATTTTAGAATTTATCATATTAATAAATTTTATATATAACTCTGTGAACAAGATAACACTAATTGTTTCTAAATACCTTAATTGATATAGAATATCTTGTATAAAAAAGTGGGATGAGAATAGTGAAAGCAGAAGAATCATTAAAAATAATAGCCAGAGGAGCTGATGAAGTTTTAGTTGAATCAGAGCTACTAAAAAAATTAGAGACTGGAAAACCTCTCAGAATTAAGGCAGGTTTTGACCCAACAGCACCTGATCTTCATTTGGGGCACACAGTATTAATAAATAAATTAAGACAGTTTCAAGATTTAGGTCATCACATTCTATTTTTAATAGGAGACTTTACTGGTCTGATTGGAGATCCTACTGGTAAGAATGCAACGAGACCTCCTCTCACGAAAAAAGAGGTGGAAGACAATGCAATCACTTACACATCTCAAGTATTTAAAATTTTAGATAAATCAAAAACTGAAGTTGTATTTAATTCGTCGTGGCTAAGTAAACTGGGAGCAGATGGAATGCTTAAATTAGCCGCTACACATACGGTGGCTCGAATGCTTGAAAGGGACGATTTTTCAAAAAGATATAAATCGCAGCAACCAATTGCAATTCATGAATTCATGTATCCGCTTCTTCAAGGTTTTGATTCAGTGGAGTTAAATGCTGATATTGAGATTGGTGGAACGGATCAAAAATTTAATTTATTGATGGGCCGAGAACTCCAAAAATATTATGGTAAACCACAACAATGTATTGTTACTCTGCCATTGCTTGAGGGGCTTGATGGAGTTCAAAAAATGTCAAAATCATTGAACAATTATATTGGTATTAACGAATTACCAGAGACAATGTTTTCAAAAATACTTTCTATATCAGATGAATTAATGTGGAGATATATAGAATTACTTTCTTTAAGATCATTAGATGACATTAACAAATGGAAAACAAGGGTCGAACAAGGTGAAAACCCAAAAAATATTAAAGTAGAATTTGCAAAAGAAATAGTAAGTAGGTTCCATACAGAAATCAAGGCCACAAATGCAGAGAAAGATTTTCAAAATAGAGCTGTTGGCGGTATTCCAGAAGATTTAGAAGAATATAAGGTAGACGTTGGTTCTGATGGTTTAGGAGTAGCCAATCTATTAAAGTCTATAAATTTTGTAACAAGCACTTCGGAAGCAATGAGACTTATAAAGGCAGGCGGAGTTAAAATTGATGGAGAAAAAGTGAGTGATACCAAACAAACTGTTGCTCAAAATGAACAATTTGTCATTCAAGTTGGTAAAAGAAAATTTGGAAAAATTGTTACTTGAAAGTAAATCTTTTTGGAAGAATGTGAAATCAATCTTTAAATTGTATTAATCCCACTATTTTTTTGATATAATACTCGCAATATATGGGCCTTGAGCCCATTTTTTTTTCGCTAAAGTTGTTATTTGAGGGCTTAGTTTTTTGGATGATCTTGAAACCTTAATAGAGAAATTAGTAACGCAATTAGGTTATGAATTGGTTGATTTTGAGACAGTTAATGGTGGCCAGATTCTGAGAATATACATAGACAAAGGTGATTTAATTGACATTGAAGATTGCACTAAAGTTAGTAATCATGTCAATAATGTCTTGAGTGTTGAAACTGACTATGATTATGAAAGGTTAGAAGTTTCATCCCCTGGTCTAGACAGAGTCATAAAAAAATTAAACGACTTTGATAGATTTAAGGGGCAAAAAATAAAGATAAAAACCAGATTTGCGATAGAAAATAGAAAAAATTTTAAAGGTACTTTATCTGGCACAAAAGGGGAATCAATAATGATAGAAGTTGATAATGAGTCATTATTAATTGATTTTGAGAATATTGATAAAGCACGTTTAGATCCGGATTATTAAATAGTTAATTTTGAAGTAGGGAGTGTATTAAATGAGTCGTGAAATTTTATTGTTAGTAGATGCTTTGGCACACGAAAAAAGTGTTGAGCGTGAGATTATTTTTGAAGCTGTAGAGGAAGCACTTGCTTCAGCTACTAAGAAGAAGCATAAAGATGCGATTGACATAAAAGTAGAAATTGACCAAGAGACAGGTGAATATGAAACCTTTAGGAAATGGACTATCCTTCCTGAAGATTTAGTAGAAGATGAAGAAATACAAGTTTCATTAGAGGACGATAGAGCAAAAGGCCTTGTTGAAAATGACATCATAAAAGAACCAATAGAGTCAGTAGAGTTTGGCAGAATAGGGGCGCAGGCAGCTAAGCAAGTAATTCTTCAAAAAGTAAGAGAAGCTGAGCGTGAGCAAATTCTAAATGAATTTTTGGCCCGAGATGAAAAATTAGTTTCAGGTCAAATTAGAAGAATGGAACGAGGTAATGCAATCATTGAAATTGGAAGAATCGATGCGGTTCTTCCGAGAGAACAAATGATTCCAAAAGAAAATTTAAGAATCGGTGATAGGGTTAGAGCTATAGTGATGGAGGTTGATAGGGGAATTAAAGGCCCACAATTAATTCTTTCTAGAGTCTCTCCAGAATTTTTAATCAGATTATTTGAGCTTGAAGTACCAGAAATAGAGGAAGGCTTATTAGAAATAATGGCGGCATCAAGAGACCCAGGCTTGAGATCAAAAATTGCAGTTAAAGCTAATGATCAAAGGTTAGACCCTGTGGGTACATGTGTAGGAATGAGAGGATCTAGAGTTCAGGCGGTTACTGGTGAGTTAGCAGGAGAAAGAGTAGATATTGCCCTTTGGTCTATTGAGCCTGCTCAATTTGTCATAAATGCGATGGCACCGGCAGAAATATCTAGCATTATGGTCGATGAGGATAAAAAAAGTATGGACTTAGTTGTGTCTGAAGACCAACTAGCCCAAGCAATTGGAAGAAATGGTCAAAATATTCGGCTTGCAACTGAGCTAACAGGGTGGGAATTAAATATCTTAAGTGAAGAAGAATCTGATCAGAAAACAAAAGATGAATATACCAACGTTAGTCAATTATTTATTGAGAAGTTAGATGTAGATGCAGACATAGCTGATATTTTAGTTCATGAGGGATTTTCAACTCTAGAAGAAATAGCTTATGTACCAATAGATGAGCTAATACAAATTGAAGCATTTGATGAAGATACTGTAAATGAGCTTCGCTCAAGAGCAAGTGCTGTTATTTTGAAAGAAGCAATATCAAATGAAGAAAAAATTCAATCACCGGCAGATGATTTGCTAAATATGGAAGGAATGGATAGTGATACTGCCAAGCTATTGGCATCGAAATCAATTATTACAATGGAAGACTTAGCAGAGCTCGCAGCTGACGAACTACTTGACATAGTTAAAATGGATGAAGAGAGAGCAAAAGAATTAATAATGACAGCAAGAGCACCCTGGTTTGTTTAATAAAAATTTATTGGAGTTAACATGGAAAAATCAACAGTAGAAAAATTTGCCAATGAATTAAATTTACCAATAGATTTACTTCTTAAGCAACTTGAAAGCGCAGGAATTAAAAAGACATCCGGCGCTGAAGAGCTATTAGAAGCAGATAAATCAGCTCTTTTGAATTATCTACAAATTGAACACGGCGCATCGAATACAAACAAAAATAAAATTACATTAACAAGAAAACAAAATACTCAAATTAGAAAAACAGACAGTGATGGAAGAGCAAGAACTATTCAAGTTGAAGTAAGAAAAAAAAGAACAATTGTCAAACCAGAACAAAGAAAAGAAGTTAAAGATGATTTGGTAAAAGAAGATACCTCAGCAGTTGAAAAAAGAGCTGTAGCTGATAAGAATCAAAAAGAAATCCGTGAGGAAGAAGAAAAAAGAAATGCGGCTTTAATGGCTGCCCAGGCAGAGGAAGTAAAAAATAAAAAAGCTGCCAAAGTAAACCAGGAATCTAAGGATGGAACTCTTCATAGACCTGCGTCGAAAGCAAATGTGAAAGTAGATAAGGATTCAAAGAAAACGAACTTAAAGATAAATGGGTCGATAAAAATCTTAAAAAGAGACCAATTAAAACCCGTAATGACAATAACCAGGGATGGCGTTCACCAAAAAATAAAAATAAAAATAAAGATGAAACTGATGATCAAAACTTTGTAGCCCCATCTGAACCAATTGTCAAAAATGTATTAATTCCTGAAACTATTTCAGTTGGTGATTTAGCGCACAAAATGTCAGTGAAGGCTACCGAAGTAATTAAAACATTGATGGGCATGGGAATGATGGTAACTATAAATCAAGTTCTTGATCAGGATACAGCTATTATTTTGTGGAAGAGATGGGCCATAAACCAGAAGCAGCTAAAGAAAATGATTTAGAGTCATTTTTAGATGAAGAATCATCTTCATTGGATGAGGTGATTGAACCACGACCACCTGTCGTTACGGTTATGGGACATGTTGATCACGGAAAAACTTCTTACTAGATTATATTCGAACTACCAAAGTCACAAAAGGTGAGGCAGGCGGTATTACACAACATATTGGTGCATACCATGTTGAAACGCCAAAAGGAATGATTACATTCCTTGATACACCTGGACATGAGGCTTTTTCTGCAATGCGAGCAAGAGGCGCAAAAGCTACAGATATTGTTATTTTAGTTGTTGCTGTTGATGATGGCGTGATGCCACAAACAATTGAAGCAATTAATCACTCTAAAGCAGCGGGGGTTCCATTAATCGTTGCCATAAATAAAATTGATAAGCCTGATTCTAATTCTGAAAAAGTTAGAGGTGAGCTTTTAGGACATGAGGTAATACCTGAGGAGCTTGGTGGCGACTCTATGTTTATAGAAGTTTCAGCACAGACAGGCCAAGGAATAGATGATTTACTTGATGCCGTTTTATTGCAAGCTGAAGTGCTTGAATTAAAAGCACCAATTAATACTCCTGCCAAAGGTATTATTGTAGAAGGCAGGCTTGATAAAGGAAGAGGGCCTGTTACAACACTTTTAGTTCAATCTGGAACTATAAATATGTCTGATACATTGCTAGCTGGAAATGCGTCTGGAAAAATAAGAGCAATGCTTGATGAAAATGGCAAAAATATTAAGCAGGCTACCCCATCAATCCCAGCAGAAATCATTGGGTTATCAGATGTACCAAATGCAGGGGATGAATTTATAGTCATCAACGATGAGAAAAAAGCAAGAGAGATTGCATTATTCAGACAAGGTAAATTTAGAGATGTTAAGTTAGCAAAACAACAAGCATCAAAACTTGAAAATATAATGGAACAGATGACGGAAGCTGAGGTAAGATTTTTACCCTCTAATCATAAAAGCTGATGTTCAAGGTTCATCTGAAGCATTAGCAGGTTCTCTTGAAAAGCTCTCAACGGACGAAGTCAAAGTAAAAGTAGTTCATTCAGCGGTTGGTGCAGTTAATGAATCTGATATTAATCTTGCCTCTGCATCTAATGCAGTAATTATTGCTTTTAATGTTAGGGCTTCCGGAGGAGCAAGAAAATTAGGAGAAAGTCTGGATATCGACGTTCGTTATTACAGTATTATTTATGAAGCTGTAGACGAAGTTAAAGCAGCGCTTGGAGGTCTTCTATCTCCTGAACAAAAAGAAGTTATTCTTGGTATGGTCGAGATAAGAGAAATCTTCAAAGCCTCAAAAGTAGGAACAATTGCAGGATGTTTTGTTCTTGATGGTGTAATAAAAAAAGGTTCAAATATAAGGCTTTTAAGAGATGATACTGTAATTTATGAAGGCCAATTAGATTCCCTAAAAAGATTTAAAGATGATGTAAAAGAAGTAAAATCAAATTTTGAATGTGGGTTATCAATCAAGAATTTTGATGATTTGAAAGTAAATGATAAATTAGAAGCTTATGAACACGTTCAGGTAGCAAGAAAATTATAAATGCCTAAAGACTATCCAAGAAGTGATCGTATCAGTCAACAGATAAAAAAAGAAATAGCTGATATTTTAAGTATAGAAATTAAAGACCCAGCACTAAAAAGTGTTTCAATAATTGATGTTGAAGTTGCACATGACTTGAAAAATGCAAAAGTCTTTTATGTCGCAGATCATTATGATGAAGAAATTGTAAAGGGTCTTCAGCGATCATTACCATTTTTTAGGTCACTCTTGGCAAAAAGAATGTCAACTAGAGGCATACCAAAACTGCATTTTGAATATGATAAAACAATTGATGAAAGTACAAAAATATCAAAGTTATTGGATTCAGTGATTTCGTAAAAAATTCTGATGAGTAAAAATAAAGAAAAGCTTAAGATTAATGGGCTTTTATTAATTGATAAGCCTTTAGGCTTTTCGTCAAATCAAGCACTATCAAAAATTAAATGGATTTTTTCAGCAAAAAAAGCTGGTCATACAGGAACTCTTGACCCGCTAGCCACTGGGTTATTACCGATATGCTTCGGTGAAGCAACAAAGTTTTCAAGCCACCTCCTCAATTCAGAAAAAACGTATGAAGCTTCAATAAAACTTGGATGGAAAAGCTCAACAGGTGATGCTGAAGGAAAGTTGACGGAATCAAAAATTATTTCGATATCTTTAGATAAATTAGAAGAAGTACTTAGTTTGTTTGTTGGATTATCAAATCAAACCCCTCCCATGTTTTCTGCACTGAAACATAAAGGACAACCATTATATAAATTAGCTAGAGAAGGAGTAAAAATTGAGAGACAACAAAGAGAGATAAAAATCTCAGAATTAAAATTATTAAATTATGAAAAAATATTATAAAATTTGAGGTGTCATGTAGTAAAGGAACTTACATCAGAACATTGGCAGAAGATATAGCTAATAAACTTGGGATGGATGGATATTTAATAGATTTAAGAAGAACAAAAATTGGTAATTTAAACGTTCAAGATGCGCTAAGTTTGGATAAAATTGAAGCACTTTCAATAGTAAAGAGAAATGATTTTATAAGGCCAACTGAAGCACTAGTGGATGAATATCCAAAAATTATCTTAATCGAATCAGAAGAAAATTTAATTAAAAATGGGCAACCTATTCAGCTTCCAAAAAAAGTAAATGCTGAAATTTATAGACTTTTTTCAAAAAATAACGCATTTATTGGGCTAGGAGAAATTGATAGTAATAATTTATTAAAAGCAGTCAGATTAATATCAACAAATTTAAATTAAAAAAATATTGTTAATTAACAAGAATGCCGTTAAAATATGCGGTCGCGAATAGGAGAAAAGAATGACAAGTACTGCAGTTGAAAAAGCAAAAATAGTTTCAGAGTTTCAGAACGGCAAAAAATGATACTGGGTCACCAGAGGTTCAAGTCGCGTTAATAACTGACCGTATTAACTACCTAACTGAACACTTTAAGACTAATGCAAAAGACCACCATTCAAGAAGAGGGCTACTTGCTTTAGTTAGCCAGAGAAGAAAGCTTCTCGATTATTTGAAAGGTAGAAATTTAGGTCGATATCAAGAACTAATTAAACGCCTAGGCATAAGAAAATAATAGGTTAATGAAATTTAAAGCCGATTGCATACAATTTAGTTAATTGTAGAATCGGCTTTTTTGTTATGAAGATGTGTCCATTATTAGGAAGTGAATAATGAGACTTTAATAAAATATAAAAGGATAAAAAATAAATGTTTAATGTAATAAAGAAAAGTATTAAGTTTGGTGAGCATGATTTAATATTGAAACAGGTGAGATAGCTAGGCAAGCAGATGGCGCAGTAAAGGTAAGTTATGGAGATACTGTGGTTTTAGTTACAGCAGTTGGAAGAAAAGAGGCCAAAGAAGGTCAAGATTTTTTCCCACTCACAGTGGATTATCAAGAAAAAAATTATGCAGCAGGAAAAATTCCAGGTGGATTTTTTAAGAGAGAAGGAAGGCCAAGCGAAAAAGAAACTTTAACATGTAGGTTAATAGATAGACCTCTAAGACCATTATTTCCAGATAACTTTTATAATGAAATACAAATAGTAGCAACAGTAATGTCGTCTGATAGTGAAATTGATTCGGACATTCCAGCTATTATTGGTGCTTCAGCGGCATTAGCAATATCAGGTATTCCTTTTCATGGACCAATAGGCGCAACCCGTATTGGCTATCTTGATGATAAATTTGTTATTAACCCTTCAAAGACACAAATGGAAACTAGCCAGCTTGATTTAGTAGTTGCTGGAAGTGACTCAGCTGTTTTAATGGTCGAATCTGAAGCTAAAGAGCTTCCAGAAAAAGTGATGCTTGATGCCGTTTTAGAGGGGCATAAGGCTATGCAGCCAGTAATAAAATTAATTAATGATTTAGCAAAAGAAGCCGCTAAAGATCCATGGGATTGGTCAGCTCCTGAGGTTGATAAAGAATTAGTTAAAAATATTGAAAAGATTGCAACGAAAGATCTTGAAGATGCTTTTGCAATCAAATCAAAGGGTGAGCGATCAGAAAAAATTGGTCAAACACGAGAAAAAGTTTTAAATGAGCTCGTTAAAGAAGATACAAGTACAAATCAACTTAACCAAATTAAAGATGAATTTCATAATCTTGAAGCAAAAATTGTTAGGTCAAAAATTCTTGATGGGAATCCTCGAATTGATGGAAGAGATACTCGAACAGTTAGACCTATCGAGATAAGAACAGGTGTGCTTCCAAGAGCTCATGGCTCAGCTTTGTTCACAAGAGGTGAAACGCAAGCAATCGTTGTAGCAACACTTGGAACAGGAAGGGATGAGCAGATAATTGATGCCCTTCAAGGAGAATACAAAGATAGATTTATGCTTCATTACAATTTCCCTCCTTATGCGACTGGCGAAACTGGAAGAGTTGGAACGCCAAAAAGAAGAGAAATTGGACATGGTAAGTTAGCTAAAAGAGCATTAAGTGCGGCGTTGCCTTCACAGGAAGATTTTGATTATACAATTAGGCTTGTATCTGAAATTACTGAGTCAAATGGTTCAAGTTCAATGGCTTCTGTTTGTGGCGGAACAATGGCTATGATGGATGCAGGTGTGCCTGTTAAGGATCATGTAGCTGGAATAGCAATGGGTCTAATTAAAGAAGATAATAGGGTTGCAGTTTTGACTGATATTTTAGGAGATGAAGATCACCTAGGAGATATGGACTTTAAAGTAGCTGGAACAGATAATGGAATAACAGCCCTTCAAATGGATATCAAGATTACAGGCATTACTACAGAAATTATGCAAGTAGCTTTAAGCCAAGCGAGAGAAGGCATCGATCATATTTTAAAAATAATGAAAAAGTCGCTTAAAGGCAGTCGTGAAAAACTTTCAAAATTTGCACCTCAAATACTTACTCTAAAAATACATACAGATAAAATTAGAGATGTAATCGGTAAAGGTGGCGCGGTTATTAAGGGGTTAGCTGC
Organism: Methylophilales bacterium BACL14 MAG-120910-bin43; assembly: GCA_905181685.1. Taxonomy (GTDB): domain Bacteria; phylum Pseudomonadota; class Gammaproteobacteria; order Burkholderiales; family Methylophilaceae; genus BACL14. The sequence continues at coordinate 231,190 of CAJIYK010000001.1, forward strand.
CGATACAGGTGCTACAATCGATATTGATGATAATGGCCTTATCAAGATTGCATGTACTTCAGCTGAGTCAGGTGAAGAGGCCTTAAGAAGGATTAAAGAGATTACTGCTGATGTTGAGGTAGATCAAATATACGACGGCAAAGTAATTAAAATACTTGATTTTGGTGCAATAGTATCATTATTACCAGGTAAAGACGGACTGCTTCACATTTCTCAAATATCACATGAGAGAATTAAGGCAGTTAAGGATCATCTCTCCGAGGGTGACGAGGTTAAGGTGAAAGTCATTGAAGTTGATGATAAAGGTCGAGTTAGAGTTAGTTCAAAGGCACTTACTGAGCCACCTGCGAAAGAAGAATAGTATTATTAAAAGCCCTTTCGAGGGCTTTTATTTTGCCATTTGTTTTTCTTTTATTTCCTGTAAAGTTTTGCAATCAATACATAAGGTAGCTGTAGGCCTCGCTTGCAATCTATTTAGTCCTATTTCTTCACCACAACCCATGCAGTATCCATATTCATCTTCATCAATATTTTTTAAGGTTTCATTAATTTTTTTAATTAATTTTCTTTCTCTATCTCTATTTCTTAACTCTAAAGCCATTTCAGATTCTTGGCTTGCACGATCATTTGGGTCTGCATAAGTAGTGACATCAGTCTGCATATGACTTACTGTCCTGCTAAGCTCAGTACTTAATTCAACTTTCCAGTCATTAAGAATTTTTTTAAAGTGAGCAATTTGTGATTTACTCATATACTTTTCATTTTTTTTGGGTGAGTAAGTCTTAAACTGTTTTAATCCAGATACGAACTTTTGACTTAGCAGCGTTTTCTTAACTTGGGTTAGCGTAACTTTTTTAGTAGCTGTTTTCTTAACTTGTGGTTTAGCAGTAACTTTTGACTTAGCAGCTGTTTTCTTAACTTGTGGTTTAGCAGTAACTTTTGACTTAGTAGCGTTTTCTTAACTTGTGGCTTAGCAGTAACTTTTGACTTAGTAGCTGTTTTCTTAACTTGTGGCTTAGCAGTAACTTTTTTACTGCAGCTCTAACCTTAGATAACAACGATTTTTTTTCTGCCATAACTAAATCCTAAAAAATTTCTGAACGCCGAAGTTTACACTTTTTGATATTCATTGCAAGCCAATAGCATTTAACTTTTGTGCTTGTAGAGTATTTTCCATTAAAGTTGCAACTGTCATAGGACCAACACCTCCAGGTACAGGTGTTATATATGAGGCATTCTGGCTTGCTACTTCAAATTCAACATCACCAACTAATTTATTATTAATTCTATTGATTCCAATATCAACAACTATCGCTCCCTTTTTTATCCATTCCCCTCTTACTAGATTTTGCTTCCCAGCAGCTACAACAACTAAATCTGCCTGACGGACTTTATTCTTCTAAATCCTTTGTTCTACTATGACAAGATGTAATAGTACATTTCTCAAGTAATAATTCTAATGCCATTGGGCGACCAACATTATTTGAAACTCCTACTATGGTTGCATCAAGTCCTTCTAAATTAATATTTGATGCTTTTAGCATTTTTATAACACCATAAGGTGTGCAAGATCTTAATCTTGGTTGTCTTATGGCAAGTGAACCTATATTAAATGGATGAAAACCATCAACATCCTTATTTGGGCTGATGAGTTCAATTATTAATTCTTCATCAAGATGTTTAGGCAGTGGAGATTGCACAAGAATACCGTCAACATCTTCATCTTGATTGAGAGTATTAATTAAATCATTTAAATCAGATTGAGTTGTATCAGTAGGCAGCTGATGCGAGACTGATTTTATTCCGACATTTTCACACGCAGATTTTTTTTTGTTTACATAGATTGAAGATGCAGGATCATCACCTACTAAAATAACAGCAAGGCAAGGAGGCCTTATACCTTCATTTTCTCTTTCTAGAATTTCTTGCTTAAGTTTATCTTAAGATTTTGTTCGGCAATTGCTTTACCATCTATAATTTTTGCAGTCATAGTTAATTAATTCCTGTTAAATAAACAATATATTTTATCAGAAGATAATGAAATTAATATATTGACAATTTAAATAAGAATAAACATTAAATTTGACCGAATGCCTTATTTACGCTATATTTGCGCGTTCGGGGTGTAGCGTAGCCTGGTAGCGCGCCTGCTTTGGGAGCAGGATGTCGGGAGTTCGAATCTCTCCACCCCGACCATATAAAAAAAAGTAAATGCAAGCCCGTAAAAATGCTTTACTATAATTTAGTTAGCTGCCCGTAGCTCAGCTGGATAGAGCATCTGCCTTCTAAGCAGAGGGTCACAGGTTCGAATCCTGTCGGGCAGGCCAATCTTATGGTGGCTGTAGCTCAGTTGGTAGAGCCCTGGATTGTGATTCCAGTTGTCGTGGGTTCGAGCCCCATCAGCCACCCCAATTTGTTTCTTATTTTAAGATGTGAAATACTCTTTATAAATTCAAAAAATATAAAAATCATGCAAGACAAAGAGCTTGAAAGATACAGTCGACATATTTTGTTGCCAGAAATAGAATTTGAAGGGCAAAAAAAATTACTTCAAAGTCATTGTTTAATTGTAGGTGCTGGGGTCTGGGATCTCCTGTTGCTATTTATTTAGCAGCATCTGGAGTTGGTAAAATTACAATTTGTGATTTTGACATCGTTGACTTATCAAATCTTCAAAGGCAAATCATTCATGAAGAAAAATCAATAGGACTGAATAAGGCTGAATCTGCAAAAATAGCTCTTACTAGAATTAATTCAGATATAAATGTTGTAGCTATAAAAAAACAATTGAATATTGACGAAGTTAAGTCTATTGCAGAAGGTGTCGATATTATTGTGGATTGCTCTGATAATTTTGAAACTCGTTATGCTTTAAATAAAATTGCTTTTGACTTAAAGTGCCCTTTAGTTTCTGGAGCTGCGATAAAATTTGATGGCCAAGTATCTATATTTGATTTTAGAACTAATAACTCTCCTTGTTATAATTGCCTCTTTCCAAGTAATGATGAAGAACAAAATTTAAAATGTTCTGATCATGGAGTCTTTTCACCATTAGTTGGTTTAGTGGGCTCAATTCAAGCAGGCGAAGTAATTAAAGTTTTATTAGATATAGGAACTACACTTCATGGAAAATTATTATTAATCAACCATAGAGATATAGATTTTAAAATCCTTAAAATTCAGAAAGATAAACATTGTGAAATATGTTCTTAAAAACTATCTAAAATAAGAAAGTTGAATCATCTCGCATGTTAATATTATCACTTCAAACTCCTAACTAAATTTAATGAAAAAAGAATTAGCGAAAACCTTTTCACCTGCTGATATTGAGGATAAATGGTATCGATATTGGGAATCTAATGGTTACTATAAGATGGGTGAGGATGAATCTAAATTAGATTCCTTTTCAATTTTGTTACCCCCTCCAAATGTTACTGGAACACTTCATATGGGGCATGGCTTCAATCAAACGCTTATGGATATGCTCACTAGGTACCATAGAATGAAAGGTGAAAATACTTTATGGCAGCCAGGTACTGATCATGCAGGTATTGCAACTCAAATTGTTGTTGAAAGGCAGTTAGATCAAAAAGACATTTCAAGGCATGACTAGGAAGAGAAAAATTTATTGAAAAAGTTTGGGAGTGGAAAGAAGAATCAGGTGGAAAGATTACGCAACAAATGCGCCGCCTAGGAACTTCACCAGATTGGGCAAGAGAGAGATTCACAATGGATGCCGGCCTATCAAAAAGCGTGACGGAGGTTTTTGTCAAACTATATCAAGATGGTTTAATTTATAGAGGTAAAAGATTAGTTAATTGGGATGTCACCCTGCAAACAGCTGTTTCTGATTTGGAAGTTTTACAAGAAGAAGAAGATGGTTTTTTATGGCATATTAATTATCCTCTGAAGGATGAAAAAAATTACCTGACTATTGCGACAACTAGACCTGAGACAATGTTAGGTGACTCAGCTTTGATGGTGCATCCTGATGATGATCGATATAAAAAATTAATTGGTAAGAAGGTACTCATTCCTCTTATTGATAGAGAAATTCCAGTTATTGCAGACGATTATGTTGATCCAACATTTGGCACAGGAATTGTAAAAGTTACCCCTGCTCATGACTTCAATGATTATGCTGTCGGTGCAAGACATGACCTGCCAATAATAAACATTTTAACTCTTGATGGGCACATCAATAAAAATGGAACAGATTTATATGAAGGCTTGGATAGGTTTGCTGCTAGAAAAAAAATTATAGAAGATTTAAAAGAGAAACAAATATCTAGATAAAATTAAGAAACACAAATTGAAAGTGCCAAGAGGCGATAGAACAAACTCAATTATAGAGCCAATGTTAACGGACCAATGGTACGTTTCAATGACAAAATCAAATGGTCCAAATGGAAAAAGTATTGCGCAGGAAGCGCTTGATTTAGTGGAGCAAGGAGACATTAAGTTTTATCCGAATAATTGGGTGAATACTTATAACCAATGGCTAGAAAATATTCAGGACTGGTGTATATCAAGGCAACTTTGGTGGGGACACCAAATACCAGCTTGGTATGGAGAAAATCAAGAGGTTTTTGTAGCACATTCATTTGAAGAAGCGACTACGTTAGCAAAAAAAGAAGGCTATACAGGAACTTTGAAAAGAGACGATGACGTTTTAGATACATGGTTTTCATCTGCACTTTGGGCATTCACAACACTTGATTGGACACCTGAATATCCACAAAAATCTAATTTAGCATTAGATAAGTATTTACCTTCATCAGTCCTCGTTACTGGCTTTGATATTATTTTTTTCTGGGTAGCCAGAATGGTAATGATGACAAAATATGTCACAAATAAGATTCCATTTAAACACGTCTATGTTCATGGTTTGATTAGAGATCAAGATGGCCAAAAAATGAGTAAATCAAAAGGTAATGTTCTTGATCCTATTGATTTAATAGATGGCATTTCACTTGAAGACTTATTAAAAAAAAGAACCCAAGGTTTAATGAACCCAAAACAAGCTGAATCAATTATTAAAAAAACAACAAAAGAATTCCCTAAGGGCATTTCATCTTTTGGAACAGATGCTTTAAGGTTTACTTTTGCGAGCCTAGCAAGTCCAGGCAGAGATATTAAATTTGATTTACAAAGATGTGATGGCTATCGTAATTTTTGTAACAAGTTATGGAATGCGTCAAGATTTGTATTGATGAATTGTGACGAGGAAGATAACGGTTTTGGAAAATGTGTAGATGGTTATTTAAGTTTTTCTCAGGCAGATAGATGGATAGTCAGTAAACTGCAACATACACTTAAAAATATAGAGCGGGCATATAGCGAATATAGGTTTGATTTAGTAGCTCAAGAGCTCTATCAATTTATTTGGGATGAATTTTGTGATTGGTATTTAGAATTTGCGAAAGTCCAAATTCAGCAGGGCAATGAGTCTGAAAAAAGAGCAACCAGAAGAACATTACTATCTACATTAGAATCTATCTTGAGATTGGCCCATCCAGTCATACCGTTTATCACTGAAGAAATATGGCAGATAATTATTCCATTAATTAGAAAAGATCATGAATCTATTACACTTGAAAAATTTCCAACATTAAGGGAAGAAAAAATTGACGAGCATTCAATTGAATGGGTAAACACGCTTAAAAAATTAATAGATAATGTTAGAAGTCTCAGGAGCGAGATGAATATTTCACCGGCGAATAAAATTCCATTAGCGTTATCAGGAAATAAAAAAGAGCTTGAGGAATACTTGCCATATCTCATCAGTTTGGCAAAACTATCTGATGCAAAAATTACTGCAGATCTTCCAGAAAAGGAAGCACCTGTTGCGATTATTGGTAATTATAAGGTCATGCTGAATATAGAAATCGATAAGGAAGCAGAAGCAATAAGATTAAAAAAAGAAATTGAGAAAGCAGAAATAGACTTAAATAAAGCGGGCATAAAACTTAATAATAAAAACTTTGTAAGCAAAGCCCCTAAAGAAATTATTAAACAAGAAGAAGAAAGGCTCAATAAATTTACTGAGCATAAAGACAAGTTAGTACAGCAGCTAAAAAAATTACAAAGCTAATTTTTTGATATAAAAAATAGTTACTTCATTTTCTTTAAAATGCTCAACAAGTTGATGCCCGGTTTTATCACAGAAAGATTTGAAATCCTTATGAGCACTTTTATCTGTGGTTTTAATTTTTAATGTTTGATTATCCAATATGCTATTTAGTCCCCTCTTACAATATAAAATTGGGAGAGGACATTTGAGACCAATAGCATCGACTTCTAAGTCAAATTTCATTTGTTAAAGGGTTCAACATCACCAGGGTTTCTTAACATTTTATCTACTTCACCTAAATGCATTTCCTCAGTATGTATCATCGTTCTTGCGTACTCTTCGAGCATTATGGAATCACCTTCAACTAACTTAAGAAGGTCTTTGTAGCAATTTAGAGAAGCAATCTCATGATCAAGGGACTCTCTTAAAATATTACCAATATCGTGATTATGAGATTCTAATAAAGGGCCAATACCAAGCGAGGGGTGACCACCAAGCGTTGTAATAAGCTCCCCAGCCTGATTTGCATGATCTAGAGATTCAGTTGCCTGGCCTCTAAGCCATTCAATGATTGGAATTCTACTATATCCACATACCATTAATGCATAGTGTGTATAACGCACAACCCCAGCCAGTTCCATTTCAAGAATCTGGTTTAATGATTTAATTATTTTTTCTTTATCCATAATATATTTCCTTAATTTAAATTTACATTCAAATTAAAACATAATTTTAAAACTATCTTGTTAATACGAATTACTATTATTTGTATTTATATTTCATATTTAGAGAATGACTCGAACAATAACTGTGATTATATTTAAGATTGCCATAAGGATAATACTCCAATGAGTTATTTTCATTCCCAATACACGATTGGATGAATTAATTTCTTCTTTTAAAAAAGAAGTTGCATGAAGATATCTGCCAATGAGAAAAAATAGACCACACATAAAAACAACGATTTTGGGAAGATGATTTACTTCTAAACAAGCTAACAAAATCAATCCTATGGGAAGAAACTCACTTAAGTTGCCATGCGCACGTATTGCTTGCTCTAAGTCTTTATGTTTTTTTGATGAACCTAATGAGACTTTATACTTCCTTCTTAACCTTATAACGTTAATTGAAAGCTTATAAAATATTAGCGCGAGTATTGAAGAAAAAAAAGCGGTTATTAATAACATAGTTTATTCCCTAAAATGAATTACATGAATCATTGAACATCTATTAAATTATATTGTCTATCATGTTCAAAATTAAGTAAAATAAAAGTCTGTATCATAATCATAAAAATTACATTATAGGATTGTTGCTTGAAAAAATTAATTGGTAAATTAGCCCTGGCAGTTTCATTTATAACCATTGTGTGGCTCGTGGTAGGCATGGTAATGTTGGGAATCTACGATATTGACCTATTAATTTTTAAAATTCCTGGCACGACAGAAATTAGGTCACATGCAACATTAGCTGTTATATTTTTATTAATTGCTTCATGGGCTTTTTGGAAAGAAGACTAATCTTAATTTATTTAAAGGATAAATAAATATGAAAACATCAGATCTATGTATTTTAGTATCAGTCGGCGTTGCTTTTATTACAACCGCATATCTTTGGTTTAATGGTCAGAAAGAAGAAGGGTTGTTTACTGCAACTTGGATTCCATCAATTTTGACATTTGCCATCTACTTTCAAACTTATTACTGGAAAATAAAAATGGAAGATCCATTAATATTTTTTGTTGGACTTTTTTGCTTTGTTTTAGCAATTGTAGGTGTCGTTATGACTTACCTAGAATTTAAAAACATTGAATTAAAATCTAAAAATAAATAATATTTTTTAGATTTTAGTGAAAGCCATTAGTGCACAGTCTATGTTATGCACTTGCTTAAATAGATAACTAGTTATTATAAATAGAACCCTATCTAGACAAGCTATTCATTCGCAATTTTTCTTCTAGCTAATTTCAATCTATCCGTTTTAGCATTCTAATCAGACATGTATAATTGGAAACTAATCTAAATACATTAACTTTATATTTGAGATCAATAAAATGGGTAATTTAATCGGCTAACAGAGTCATAGTTTTGACTGTAATTCTTTCATTGATGTTGATGACTAGGGGAAGTCATTTTTTAACTGAGTTGAACTTGCCTGATATGTCATTAATATTATTTTTAATACTTGGTTTTTTTATCCCGTCCTTAACATTATTTTTCACCTTGTTTTTTGTGGGTGCTTTAATAGATTTTGGTTCTGCGGTATTTGATGTCAGTAAAGGGTTCTGCTTAACAGATGGTTACTGGGGCCTGATCCCCACGTATGCAATTCTTTTTTATTCAGGTTATTTATTAAAGAGCAAAAATTTATATCAACATCTGAATTTTTACGTTCCTATTCTATTAATTTCCATCACTTTTGCCTTTATCATTTCAACAAATACATACTATATTTTCTCAGGACTATTTGGAAATCCTAGCTTTTTTGAATCAATTCTTCATGGATGGAATTACTACCCAGAATATTTGTTAACTAATATGGTTTATGGTCTAATCTTTTTCTTTTTACTTAAACTTAAAAGATTTAGTCAGTTTACTTCTGCTCTCAAAAGCAATTAGACTTCAGCTTATATAGGGCCTATTTTATAAATTTTCTTCGGCTGAGTATGTTGGGGAATAGTTTTTTAAAATGGTGGCCAGAGACAGAATCGAACTGTCGACACGAGGATTTTCAATCCACTGCTCTACCGACTGAGCTATCTGGCCTTATAAAAACAGGATGAATTATAACAAAAATAACAGATGCCCAAAGAATTAATTAATGGATAGGTTGGAAGTTAACCTATCCATTAAACTAATTAATTTTTAGAAATCGTATCTTACGTTTGCAGAAAGGCTTCTGCCTGGTGTCTGGTAAATAAATCCACTGGTATCGGGATTCCCGTATATGCAAGAGCATAATCTTTATCAAGCGCATTATCTAGCCTGACATTGATTGTAAATTTTTCATTGAATACATAATTTGTTACGAGATTTGTAATCATGTACCCCTTAATTTTAACGGTATTATCTAGCATCATTATAACGGACTCCCTGATCCTATTTGTTCTAATCCAAATATCCAATCTTGAACATAGTAATTTAGATTTGCACTACCATACAAATTTGCTCTTATGGCAGATATTTATCTGTATCTTCATTTTTTGGAGATTCATTGGTTACACTTCCTTTTAATTGAAGGTTACCTAAAAAATGATCGGCAGCTAATGTCATACCTTGTATCTTAGCTTTGTTAATATTGTCTTAATTACCTTGGGTCTCCACTACTGATAATAAAATCATCTATTGTATTTTGATAAGCAGTTAAAGAAATTGAAGTTGAATTATCTGAATATTTTAAACTTGCCTCAATATTTTTAGATTTTTCTGGTTTTAGATCTGGATTAGCTAAGCTACCCTTGAATAAAGATAATTAAAACTTGGCGCTACAAATGCAGTCCCAAATGACGAGCTGACTTTCCATTGGTTATTGATTTGATAAGCGTATCCAATTGAACCTGTTGTTTCATTATCATATTGGCTATTTATATCTTCTCGAAGACTTGTTTGGATAGTATGTTTCTCATATTGTATATTGTAGCCAATCACGAAACCATTATTTGTCTCTTATCTTTATCATAAACGTTGGTTGTATCAATTTCTTCTTTTAAATAATCATATAAAAGTACTAATGATCCATAATCAAGATTAATATTATTTTGCCATGCAAGTTGATATTGTGAAGTTTCATAATTTATCAATTTTGCACTGATACCACCTAAGTCTTGATCATGTTGATCAGAGTATAATCAGTACTTTTACCAATCTTTAATGATGATTCCCAATATCGTTTATTTTCCCGTAATTTTGTCGATAAGCCTCTTGTTTAGTTTTATTTTTATAATCTATAATAAGTGGGTCATACTCAGCAAACGCTATCAAACATATTTTTACCTGTAGTTAAAAAATATTGAAAATCAATTTTTATCTTATCATTAAATTGATGAGATAAATTTGATGAAACACTTCGATTTCTATAGGTATCTTTATCAAGATTTCGATGTTTGAATGCATTATCATTTGGCACAAAAGCTGAAAAAGCATCTGTATTCATTCCAGCAAGATTTAGTGCGAACGAAGTTGAATCATTACCAGCAGAAACGCCGGCAGCCATTTCTTTTGTTTTATATCTTCCGTAACCTGCAGAGACATATGGATGAAAACCTTTTTTACCTTTTTTTGTAAAAATTTGTATCACACCTCCAATACCATCTTGGCCATAAAGACTCGAAGCTGGACCTCTCACAATTTCAATTCTTTCAATTTGTGACAGTGGAATATTTTGTATGGCTGTAGTACCCGTTGTCGATGAACCGACCCTCAATCCATCTATTAAAATAATTGAATGTGTTGAGCTAGTTCCACGAATGATTAACTGTTGAAACTTTACCTGGCCCACCTGTAGTTTGTAACCTCTACTCCTGGTTGTTGTTGAAGAAGTTGAGGGATTGTTGATAAACCTGCTCTTTCAATTTCATCTGATGTAATAACGGTTGTATCAGCAATTACATTTTTTTCTTTCTTCTGGAACTCTTAAAGGTGTGGTGACTTCAATTTCTTCGAGTGCAAGATCTGCTATGGCTATTTGTGGTAAGGCTAATAATAATGGTAATGCTATTTTAAATTTTGACAACTTTTCTCTCCCTAATTTATCCTTCCCCGGATAAATACGTTTATAAATATGAATGTATTAAGAGAGTGTTTATAAAATTGTAAAAATTTTTTAAGAAAAAAGTCTTATCAACAAATATTGCTCTCCCCGCAATACTTTCAAGCTAGTTTGATAAGGCCGGTCTCCAGACTCATAAGACTAAATATAAAACCTTCCCAGGTATGAACCCAGTGGTTGAATTGAATATCCATCCTTAATTACTGTTGCGGGGGCAGTGCAAGCATTTCACTTGTCTTCCCGTTTAAATAACTAATAAAGAAAAATTAGTTATCACCTCAATCAAAATTTATATTAACATAAGTTTATTAATTTATATTAATCTAATCAAATTTATTAAAGGATTTTTAGGATGGCAAGAAAAGTACAATGTGTAAAGCTTAACAAGGAAGCCGAAGGATTAGATTTTCCTCCCTACCCAGGTGCGTTAGGGAATAAAATTTTTGAAACTGTATCCAAAGAAGCATGGGCAGGTTGGTTAAAACACCAAACCATGCTTGTCAATGAAAATAGGCTTAGCTTAGTAGATCCTCAAGCGAGAAAGTATTTAACTGAACAAACTGAGGCTTATTTTTTTGGCGATGGTGCTGATGAAGCTTCTGGGTACGTACCTACAAAGTAGGTTATTTAAGAATTTAGTGTCTTAATAATTTTTTCAATGGGTTCGTGTCGAACATCTTCGCCACTTACTGTATAAATAACACCCTCTGATATATTTTTTGCGTGATCACCTATTCTCTCAAGGGATTTAGTCACAAATATCATTTCCAACGACATTGAGATGGTTCTTGGATCTTCGAGCATGAAAGTCACCAGTTGTCGCATAAAAGATCGATAGTCGTCATCGACTTCTTCATCTTTCTTTAGGACATTGATGGTATCTTCTGTATCAAGTCTTGCAAACGCATTTAAAGATGATTTGAGCATGCTTTGAACATTAGTGGCGATACTTTTAATTTCTTTAAATCTAGGTTTACTCATTCGGTCACTCTCAAAAATCCTAATAGTCGCCTTAGCAATTTTTGCTGCTTCATCCCCGATTCTCTCTAAGTCAGTAATAATTCTAAACATCATTAATACATTTCTTAAATCACCTGCCGTGGGTGATCTTTTTGCAATGATCAATGAAATATCTTCATTAATGACAGATTCAAGTGAATTGACCTCATTATCACGAGCGATGACTTCTCCAGCTAGTTTGGTATCAGACTCAACCATTGAAAGAACGCTATTACTTATTTGTTCTTCAACAATAGTGCCCATCTCAAGTACCTTTGTTCGAACATCGCCTAGATCTGAGTCAAATTGTTTGTATATGTGTTCTGAAGCCATAATATTTTTTCCAAAAACTTAAATTTTAATAACATTTTATGACAATAATATGAATATTGCCTAGTTTTTTGCGTATGTTTTAACTCCGTCACTTGTGCCAAGCAATAAAATATTTGCAGGTCGCTTAGCAAATAAACCATTAGTGACGACACCTACAATTTGATTGATCTCAGCTTCCATTTCGATGGGATCTTTAATTGTTAATCCGTGCACATCTAAAATGACATTTCCATTGTCTGTTGTAAAATCCCTCAGTTGAGGTTGCCCCCCTAATTTAGTCAACTCTCGAGCGACATAACTTCTTGCCATAGGCAAAACCTCAACAGGCAAAGGAAACTTACCTAAGGTCGGAACATATTTGCTTTCATCACAAATACAAATAAATGTTTTTGAATTAGCAGCAACAATTTTTTCTCTTGTTAACGCACCACCACCACCTTTTAACATATGCATATGCTCGGTAATTTCATCTGCACCATCCACGTAAATATCGATATTGTTCACACTATTTAAGTCGAATACCTCGATACCATGAGCCTCAAGTCTATCAGCCGTTGATTTACTACTAGCGACAGCCCCTTCGATCTTGTTTTTAATTTCGCCAAGTGCATCGATAAAAAAATTGGCCGTCGATCCTGTACCAACGCCAATAATTCCTGATTTGACATGCTCAATTGCTGCATCCGCAACTTGTTTCTTTAATTGATCCTGTGTTAAAGCCATTTTTCGTAAATCCTTTGTTTTAAACGTAAATTATGGTTATATGATACACGTTGAAGTGTTTATTGAGTATTACTATAAGTTATGAAAAATAAGTTTAAAGACAGTATTGATAATGCAAATGTTTATGATGCAGCCTCGAGGACACCTCTTGAAAAGCAAATAAATTTATCAAAAAGATTCAAAAATAATATTTTATTGAAGCGTGAAGACCTTCAGCCTGTTTTTTCTTTTAAAATTCGTGGCGCTTACAATAAAATGAAAAACTTAAGCGATGAGAATCTTAAAAATGGTGTGATTGCTTGTTCAGCAGGAAATCATGCTCAAGGTGTTGCGTTAGCAGCAAAAATATTAGAGTGTAAGGCAACTATAGTGATGCCAAAAACAACACCAACCATAAAAATTAATGCGGTTGAGTCGCATGGGGCGAAAGTAGTCCTTCATGGGGAAACACTTCATGAGTGTTTTGATCGTGCTTTAGTTATTCAAAAAAAAGAAGGCTCAATATTTGTTCATCCATTTGATGATGAAGAAGTTATTACCGGACAAGGAACGATAGCCAAAGAAATTTTAGAAGATTACTCTCGTCCAATCGACGCTATTTTTTGTTGTGTGGGAGGTGGGGGTTTAATTTCAGGCATCGCTGCTTATATAAAAGCTGTCAAACCTGAAATAAAAATAATCGGAGTGGAAGCACAAGGTGCGGACGCGATGACACAATCTTTAAAGGCAAATAAGAGAGTTGTTTTAGATTCAGTAAGTTTATTCGCAGAAGGGGCAGCGCTAAAGCAAGTTGGAGAACTTTCCTTTAAGATTTGTCAGCAGTATGTTGATGAGATGATTGTTGTTGACAATGATGAAATATGTGCAGCAATAAAAGATGTATTTGAGGATACAAGGTCTATTTTAGAGCCTGCTGGTGCCCTAGCAGTCGCAGGGGTAAAGTCATATATTAAAAAAAATAATGTGGACTCAAAAACTTTTGTTGCGACCGCTTCTGGGGCAAATATGAATTTTGATCGTCTGGGTTTTGTTTCTGAAAGGGCAGAAATTGGTGAAGAAAGAGAATCAATTTTTGCAGTCACAATTCCAGAGAAACCAGGAGCTTTTAAAGATTTTTGTAGCTTAATTGGTAAACGAAATATTACCGAATTCAACTATCGATACTCAAGTGATTCAAGTGCAAATATTTTTGTTGGTATAGGGGTACAAAATTTTGATGAGTCTGAATTACTGATGGAGAAGCTTAAAAAAGCTTCGCTTGATCCAATTGATTTGACACATAATGAAGTAGCAAAACTTCATTTGAGACATTTAGTTGGGGGCCATGCTCCAGCTGCTAAAAATGAGGTCATCTATAGATTTGAGTTTCCTGAAAAACCGGGTGCACTATTAAATTTTCTTGAACATATGGGCCATTGGAATATAAGTTTATTTCATTACCGAAATCATGGTTCAGATATTGGAAGAGTTTTAGTGGGTATGCAGGTTGATAAAGAAAGTAAAGAAGAATTCTTAGAATTTTTAGAGAAACTCGGTTATACCTATATCAATGAAACCAATAATGAAGCTTATAAAATATTTTTAGGAAAAAATCACTTTTAATGATTTTCAGGTTGTTAGATTATTCAGAATATATATTATTTACAAAAATTACATCAATATGAGGAAGTTATGAAATACGTTAAATTATTTTTTTTAGTAATACTGTTAGTAGGTTGTGGCGAGGCTGACAGAGGAAAGGCATTCATTACATCACAAGAGGGTGGTATCACTGTCATTGATTTAAATTCAATGGAAGTAGCTGAGCAAATAGAGGTAGGTGCAGGCTATCCAAGGGGTATAGGTGTTACGGATGACGGCAAATATTTAATTACAGCCAATAAAGCTGATGCTAACTTATCAAAGATTAATTATGATACGAAGGAAGTAATAAATATTGATGTAGGGATCAACCCTGAATTTGTACGAGTGTATAAAAATCAAATATTTGTTTCTACAGAACCATCTTCAACAGGTAAGCCACCTGTAAAAGGGGAGATGAATCATGAAGAAGATGACGATGACGATGATGATAGAACACCAGCAAAAGTTGCCGTTGTTGATTTAGATCAAAATAAAAAAGTAAGAGAGATTACTGCCGGACCTGAAACTGAAGGTATCGAGTTTAGTGAAGACGGTTCAAAAGTAATAGTGACTAATGAAGCTGATAATACTGTCACTATTCATGATTTTGATTCAGGAGACATCGTAAAGACAGTTGATGCTTCAGCTTATGGCTCTAAGACCCAGAGGAATAAAAATTTCACCTAATGGTCAATTTTATATTGCTACTTTAGAACACAGTAACAATTTTATCGTCTTAGATAAGAATTTTGATTACATTAAAACGGTTGATACTCAACATGATGTTGATGAAGGTGATATGCACACGGGTAATTCACCCTACGGTGTAAGCTTTAATCATAGTGGCGATAAGTTATATGTTGCTGCAAGTGGCGGCTATAAAAAAAGAAGTACTCTAGAGGTTTATGACGGCAAGACATTTGAGAAGATTGATAGAGTGAGAACAGATGGTAGAAGATGTTGGCATTTTACATTTACACCAGATGCTAAAGATATATTGCTAGCTTGCGGAAGGTCCGATGAAGTTTTAGTTATTGATTCAGAAAGCCTAAAAATTAAAAAAAGAATTCCGGTGGCTGGTATCCCATGGGGAATAGTGACTTATCCAAAATCAATTGGAAGTTTAGATCAACCTAATTAATTTGGTTATTTATAAACTCCCATTCATTTTCTAATACAGGGGTAATCGAAAGCCGATTACCCTTTCTTAGAATTAACATACTTTCAAGTTCAGAAAATTCTCTTAATTGCTTAAGCTCAATAAGAGGTATTTTTTTTACTAAAGTGACATCTACATTTAACCATCTTGGTTTATCCATCGATGATTTAGGGTCAAAATATTTGTGCCCTTCAATAAATTGAAGAGGATCAGGATAAGCAAGTTTAGAGATTTCCATTATTCCAACTATGCCTGGCGTATCACAATTTGATTGGTAAAAAAAAGCAAGGTCACCTAAAGACATATCATCTCTCATGAAATTTCTAGCCTGATAGTTTCTTATCCCTTTCGTTGGAATCCACTTGACTGTTTGTTGCGGACTTTTTTCTAAATCTTCTATAGTAAAAACTGAAGGTTCTGATTTCATTAACCAGTAGCGCATACTAAATTGTTCCTTAATTATTAATTTCTTGTTATCGTTACTTAGATTTTAATACAAGAGATAAAATGATGGTAAAAAAAAATGTTTTGGGTAAAAAATTAGAGGTTTGTAGTTTAGAACCACTGACGGGGTATTTTAGGGACGGGAGTTGTTCCCACTGTGAGACTGATAGCGGACAACACACTTTATGCGCCGAGATGACTGACGAGTTTTTACAATTCTCAAAAGAAAAAGGAAATGACCTTACAACCCCTAGGCCAGAATTTAATTTTCCTGGCCTAAAAGCTGGAGATAGATGGTGTTTATGTGCAAGTAGATGGCTTGAATCTGCTGATGCAGGCAGTGCACCAGCGGTTATCCTAGAAGCCACTAACGAGAGAGCTTTGGATGTAATTGAGATAAGTGACTTAAAATACCATGCGAAGCTATGAATTTTTTTGATGCTGCCTAGATTAGCATCCAGAACCAAAGGTTCAGGTGGTAATAGACTAAGAAGCTTTAGGTTCACACGCCAAGAGCCCTTAAAAGGTAACCCAATCGTGTGTGATCACACCACATTCTGATTGACTAAAACCGATGCTATAGACTAGTTCAAGGAATAAATAATCTAAGCAACATCAAAAAAATTAAACTTTAACTTTCTAGTGCTTGATCAACTATTGAAGTTAAATTCGATATCTTTTTTTTATAATCTACTATATGGACGCTTGAAGTTACATCATGGTTCAAAAATTCATGTGTAATATTTAAAGCAGCCATAATAATAGTTTTATCTACGCCAATAATATTGCCAGATTTTTGAACTTCATCAATTTTATTAGCTAAATAATTAATTGATTTCTGAAGGTTGGCTTCCTCTTCTTCAGGGCATGCAATTGTAAAATCTCGACCTAATAATTTGATTTCGACTTGTTTCATAATTAGCTTGGGAGTTGCCCAAGAAGATTTTCAATTTTCATAGTGGCTTCGTTAATTTTGGATTTTAAAATTCTGTTTTCCTCCTGTAATTTTTCAACAGAAGGCTTGATTTCATTATTTTCATGTCTAAGTGAGCTGACTGCATTGACTAATTCAGTTAACTTAGCTTCAAGTGCTGTAATTTCTTCATCCATCTTTTAACTATAATTTAATTCATAAGAGCTATCAATGAAAACTTCGATCACTTTTTATTTTTTTTTGCACGTGGGTGTGCTTGGTCATAAGTTTTTGCTAAATGCTGAAAGTCTAAGTGAGTATAAATTTGTGTAGAACTAATATTTTCGTGACCTAATAACTCCTGAACAGCTCTTAAATCTTGGCTTGATTGTAATAAATGAGAGGCAAAACTATGTCGAAGTAAATGAGGATGAATATTTTCAGATATTCCCTGTTTTTTTGCCCAAAATTTTAAACGATATTGAACTGCCCTTTGCGTGAGCTCTTTTGTTTGTTTAGTTAAAAAAAGAATTGAATTGTTAGTTACGTTTTTAAGTTGAGATCTACTTTTAGTCCATTTTCTGAGAGCTTGGATGGCTTCTTTACCTACAGGAACAATACGCATTTTCTTACCTTTACCTAAAACCGTAATAATCTCATCTGAAAAATTTATATCCTCTATCTTTAAGTTAACCAATTCAGATAGCCTTAACCCTGAAGAATAAAACAGCTCCAAAATGGCATGATCTCTCAAAGAAATAAAATCATCTCCAGCAATATTGACTAACTTTATAGTTTGATCGACAGAAAGTGTTTGCGGCAATTTTTTACTTTTTTTAGGCGCCTTAATTTCCAAAACTGGATTATGCTTAAAATGATGTTGATCAACAAGGAAAACAAATAGACCTTTCCAGGATGAGAGAATTCTTGATAATGAATTACTACTGAGACCTCTTGCATGAAGTGATGCAATGCTATTTCTAATGTTATTTGATTTTAATTCCCCAAGTGATATGCCTTTATTATGTTGAATCAACATATCGATATCTCTAAAGTAGTTTTTAACTGTATGATCGCTTAATCTTCTCTCGAACGATATGAAGTCTTTATAGGCTTGAAGATGTTTTATATCGTTCATAGTCTTATAAAATTAAGCATATGCATTAAGATTCACTTCTCCTTCGAAACTGATTTCAGCTGACCCACTTAAAGTCATTGTATTTTTCATATCCCAATCTATCTGAACAACTCCGCCATCCATGTTTACAGTGATAGGTGTCTCTAATTTATTTTTTGAAATAGCAACCGCGGCAGCAGCACAAGCTCCTGATCCACAGGCCATAGTAAAGCCACTACCCCTTTCGAAAACCTTAAGTTGTATTGAATTTTTATCTATAATAGACATAAAGCCTACATTAATTCCATCCTTCCAAGTGCTTTGGATATCAAGAGCGACATCTTGATAATTTTCTTCTGAAATATTGTTGTCTGCCAAATTTATGACGGCATGAGGATTACCAATTAAGACATGATCATAATTAACTCCATGCCTATTAATTGTTGTTCTGATATCAGGTAATCCCATATCAACTTTAACCAAACCTTCACTATCTTGTGAAAGTAATGTGATGCCTGATAGCGTTTCAACTTTTATTGTTGAATTAGCAGATAATCCGTAATTTTTTATATACTTATAAAAACAACGCGCACCATTACCACATTGCTCAACCTCACCTCCATCAGAATTAAAGATACGGTATTTAAAATCAGCATCGTGGGAATCACTTTTTTCAATTATGAGTAGTTGATCAAATCCGATACCAAAGTATCTGTCAGATAGTTTTCTAATTAATGACTTTGATAAATTAAATTCTCTATCTCTTTGGTCAACAACTATAAAGTCATTTCCTGTGCCTTGCATCTTTGTAAATTTCATAAGTATCTTTTTGAAAGTCTTTTTGATATTCTAGCTCTTTTTAAAGTTTAACTAAAAAAATATCCTTATGAAAAATTATCTTTTTACATCTGAATCTGTTTCAGAAGGTCATCCTGATAAAGTTGCTGATTTAATATCTGATGCTATTTTAGATGCAATTTTAGAACAAGATCCTGTTGCTAGAGTCGCAGCAGAAACGCTAACAAGTACAAATTTGGTGGTGCTTGGCGGAGAAATTACAACAACAGCAAAAGTCGATTACGAGCAAGTTGTCAGAGATACCCTTGAATTCATTGGGTATGACAATATTGACTATGGAATTGATTATAAAACTTGTGAAGTGCAAATAAAGTATGGCATTCAATCGCCTGATATTGCCCAAGGTGTGGACGGAGCGTTTGATGATCCATTAGATCAAGGTGCTGGCGATCAAGGTCTGATGTTTGGTTTTGCAAGCAATGAGTCTGATCAGTTTATGCCACTGCCCATTCATCTTGCACATCGCTTAGTAGAAAGACAGTCCTTTATAAGGAAAAAAGGTATTTTAAATTGGTTAAGGCCGGATGCTAAATCACAAGTGACGATGCAATATAAAGATGGAATTCCAGAGAGAATAGATACGATCGTGCTATCAACACAACATGCACCAGAAATTTCTTTGAAAGGACTTGAGGGAAGCAGTAATTGAAGAAATTATAAAACCAGTACTTCCTAAAGATCTTATCAAGGGAGAAATTAACTATTTAATCAACCCGACAGGTAGATTTGTTATTGGCGGACCTCAGGGTGATTGCGGCTTAACGGGTAGAAAAATTATAGTTGATACTTATGGGGGTGCTGCACCGCATGGCGGGGGTGCTTTTTCAGGAAAAGACCCAACAAAAGTTGATCGATCAGCAGCTTATGCTGCAAGATATGTTGCAAAAAATATCGTTGCTTCAGGCTTAGCTGATAAATGTTTAGTTCAAGTTTCATATGCGATTGGTGTTGCTAAACCAACATCAATCATGGTCGATAGCTTTGGTACAGCAAAACTATCTGATGAAGAGCTTTCAAAAATTGTCATGGAAAATTTCGATCTTCGACCAAAAGGTATCGTGAATATGCTTGATCTTTTGAGGCCTATATATAGAAAAACGGCCGCTTATGGACATTTTGGCAGAACAGAACCCGAATTTTCATGGGAAAAGATCGATAAAAAAGATTTAACCTAAATGAAAAATAATTCATAAGGCCTTGATTTAGTGCTAATTATGAATTAATATCCATTTTCCAAGGAACGTTGCGAGATTATTCAATCCCAGGCTTGGATTACAAATGATAAATTTGTAACGACGTTCACCATTTACCGTACCAGAACGGGATAATAGGTGAACAAAATCCCCAACTGGTCACAATTATTTATTTAAAGGAAAATAAAATGAATACAGTGACTGAAGCTAAAACTAAAGATTACGTAATATCAGATATTAAGCTAGCTAAGTTTGGTAGGCAAGAAATTGCAATTGCTGAAACAGAAATGCCAGGCTTAACAGCGATTAGGGATGAGTATGCCGCAAGCCAGCCTTTAAAAGGCGCGCTAATTAGTGGTTCCTTACACATGACAATTCAAACAGCTGTTCTTATCGAGACGCTTGTTGCATTAGGTGCAGAAGTTAGATGGGCATCATGCAACATATACTCAACTCAAGATCATGCTGCGGCTGCGATTGCAGAAGGTGGAACGCCTGTTTTTGCTTTTAAAGGTGAGAGTCTTGATGAGTATTGGGAATTTACACATCGCATTTTTGAATGGGAAAGTGGAAAATTTTCTAACATGATTTTAGATGATGGTGGTGATGCTACTCTTCTGCTTCATTTAGGGGTTAAGGCTGAAAAAGATATTTCAGTGCTAAATAATCCAACCTCTGAAGAGGAAATATGTTTATTCTCAGCGATAAAAGGAAAATTAAAAACAAATCCCACATGGTATTCAGAAAGAATTGGTCACATTAAAGGAGTTACTGAGGAAACTACAACAGGAGTCATGAGGCTCTATCAAATGTTCCGGGATGACGAATTAAGTTTTCCTGCAATCAATGTAAATGACTCAGTTACTAAATCAAAATTTGATAATCTTTATGGCTGTCGTGAATCATTAGTTGATGCAATTAAAAGAGCCACTGACGTTATGGTTGCAGGAAAAATTGCAGTCGTTGCTGGTTATGGTGATGTCGGTAAGGGTTCTGCCCAAGCACTGAGGGCACTATCTGCACAAGTATGGGTGACAGAAATTGATCCTATTTGTGCATTACAGGCAGCAATGGAAGGGTATCGAGTTGTTACCATGGATTATGCTGCTGAACATGCAGATATTTTTGTGAGTGCAACAGGAAATTACCATGTGATCACACATGAGCATATGAAGAAAATGAAAGATCAGGCAATCGTTTGTAATATTGGACATTTTGATAACGAGATTGATGTTGATTCACTATCAAATTATGAGTGGGAAGAAATTAAGCCACAAGTTGATCATATTATTTTCCCAGATAAAAAAAGAATAATTCTCCTTGCTCAAGGTCGATTAGTTAATCTAGGTTGTGGTACAGGGCACCCAAGCTATGTTATGGGTTCATCGTTTGCAAATCAAACTATTGCTCAGATTGAATTATTTACTCAGCCAGAAAAATATCCTCTGGGTGTTTATACATTACCTAAGCATTTAGATGAAAAAGTAGCGATCCTACAATTAAAAAACTTAAATGCTGTGTTAACAGAGCTGACTCCTGAACAAGCAAAGTACATTGATGTTGATGTAACAGGGCCTTTTAAGCCAGATACTTATCGTTATTAAGTAATTTAATGGCTCGGAATACAACATTAAGTTTTGAATTTTATCCCCCTCAAACTCAAGAGGGGGTTACTAAGTTGATGCAAACAGCTAAAGAACTTAATGAGTATAATCCTGAATTTTTTTCAGTTACTTTTGGTGCAGGAGGTTCGACCAAAGAAAAGACCTTAGATACTGTTTTAGATCTCAAAAAGTCAGGCTTTAATGCAACACCACACATCTCATGTATCTCATCATCAAAAGCTGAAATTAAAGAGTTATTAGATAAATATAAGTCGAATAAAATAAATCATTTAGTGGCACTTCGAGGTGATAACCCTTCGGGGAGCATAAATTTTGGCGAACTTAATTATGCAAATGAGTTAGTCAATTTCATTAAGTCAGAAATGGGAGATACTTTTAAAATTGATGTGGGCGCTTATCCAGAGGTTCATCCCGAATCAGAAACGTGCAAAACAAGATTTTATAAACTTTAAGAATAAAGTTGAAGCCGGTGCAGATTCAGCAATAACTCAGTTTTTTTATAATGTTGATGCGTATTTCAAATTCGTTGATGAATGTCAGAAGAATTCAATAAATATCCCGATTGTCCCAGGGATTATGCCAATTTATAACAGTAAACAACTTATTAGGTTCGCAAATAATTGTGGAGCTGAAATACCAAGATGGTTAAAATTTAAACTAGAAGATTATTCAGACGATTTAGATTCACTAAGAGAGTTTGGCGTAGATTTTATAAGTGAACTATCTGAAACATTGATTCAATATGGCGTCCCAAGCATACATTTTTATTCATTAAACTATTCAAAGACATTGTCAAAGATAATAAAAAATATATCTTAAATGCTAATGAAGTTCTGTACGTTTATTTTGAAATAGTGAGTCTTCGACAAATAGATAGCTGTTTTCTTTCCCACTTTTCCATAATGTCATCATAACAATCCATCTCATTTCATCAATGTTGATAGATTTTTGATTCAAAATCATAATTTGATCTAAAATTACTTCAAATTCTGTTGAATTAAGAATTTTTGCGTTGAGTAAAAATGTAAGAAAGGTAAAAGCCTCACTAGAAATTTTCTCATATTCTTTTTTTGATAAAACTCTTAAGCTATTTTTGTTTGTTAGCTCAAAACCATTACTAATTTTTTCCAAATGATTAAACCAATCAAACGCAGATGAAATATCTTTGTCATTAAAGCCTGCTTCTTCAAGCTCAACTGTAATGTCATTCATATTTAATTTAGGTTTTGTACTTATATAATTTTCGAATAGATAAATGAGTAGATCTAACATTTTTTTAGCCCTAAAGTTTGGTTAAAGAATATAAATCCTTATTGTTATAATATCAGATATGTAACTAAAGCAATTAATTCAAATTTTTTTTAGCAGAAATATAAAATGACAACACTAAACATTCTAAAATATCCTGATCCAAGGCTATACAAGGTTGCCAGTGAGGTAAAGATTGTTGATAGTAAAACAAAACAATTAATCTCAGCAATGGCTAAAACGATGTATGAAGCACCGGGAATTGGTTTGGCAGCAACGCAAGTAGATGTTCATCAGAGAATAATAGTAATTGATATATCAGAAGATAAGGATGATTTGCTAGTTTTGATAAACCCAGTTCTCCTTGAAAAAAAAGGAGAGAAAATTAATCAGGAAGGTTGCTTGTCTGTACCTGAAATTTTCGAAAAAGTTAAAAGGGCTGAATGGATCAAAGTATCTGCTTTAGACGAAAATGCTAAAAAATTCGAATTAGAAGCCGAAGGCTTGTTAGCTGTTTGTATTCAACATGAAATGGATCATCTGGAGGGAAAAGTATTTGTTGATTACTTGTCAAATTTAAAGAAAAGTAGAATTAAGAAAAAATTATATAAGATGAGTAAATGAGCATAAAAAAAATAAGCATTATTTTTGCTGGAACCCCAGAATTTGCTGTGCCAGCATTAGAAAAAATCAATTTAGCTGGTTTTGAAATAAAACTTGTTTTGACACAGCCTGATAGAAAGTCAGGTAGGGGCATGAATATTAAAAAAAGCCCCGTGAAGCAAAAATCAATTGAGCTTGACATACCTGTGTATCAACCTGAAGTTTTAATAAATAATAAGGAGGCTATAAATAAAATCACTTCAAAAAAAGCAGATATTTTAATTGTTGTAGCCTATGGCTTAATTATTCCAGACGAAATTTTAAACGCATATAACGGACATATATACAATATTCATGCTTCCCTGTTACCTCGGTGGCGAGGGGCTGCACCGATTCATAGAGCCATAGAGGCGGGAGATAAGGAAACGGGCATTACAATTATGAAGATTGTCAATAAACTTGATGCGGGTCCTATGATAATGAAAGAAAAATTATCTGTTTCAGAAGAAGATACGACTGATTCTTTATCTAAAAAATTATCAGATTTGGATCATGTTGATTCACTAGTTTACTAAACAATATTGAAAGAGGAAAAGTAATCAAGCTGGAGAAACAAAATGAAGAGAATGTTACTTATGCAAAAAAAATAAATAAATTAGAGGCTATCGCTGATTTTAATAATTCTCCTGAAGTTTTATGTCAGAAGATTAGGGCATTTAATCCATTCCCAATGATTAATATTAATTTTGAAGGAAAGAGTTTGAAGATTGTTAAAGCAAAAATTTATAATAAAGAAATTAAGCATAATTTAGCTATCAGGAAAATTATTCTTACATGGAGAAGACTTATTATTAAAGCTTTCTTCAGGGATCTTAAAATTAGAGGAAGTTCGACTTGAAGGAAAGAAAACAATGATAGCCTCAGATTTTGTAAAAGGGCATCAAGTCATGAAAATTAATTCAGTTAATCAGTGAAAGAAGCTCAACTTACTGCCGCAGGAATAGTAATAGATGTAATGGAGGGCAATAATTTAAATAAAGTTTTTCAAAAATATTCACAAGAAAATAAAATTAATCCAAAAGATATTTCTCAGATAAAAGATCTTGTTTTTGGTACCCTTCGCTCCTATGGGAAAACAAAATTTGTTATCAATAAATTAGTTAAAAGAACACCATCTAACCCTTAATTTTAACATTGCTTCATATCGCACTATTCCAACTCATTTCTAATCGGTCAAATTCATACACAGTAGTAGATCAAGCTGTTTCAGCATCAAACATGATAAATAAAAGACACACTAAATTCATAAATGGTGTGCTTAGATCCTTTCTTAGGGAAAAGGTAAGTATCCTAGATAAAGCTGAAAAGATTGATGAAGCAAAATATAGCTATCCTATTTGGTGGATAAATCTGATAAAAAATGAATATCCAAAATCCTGGGAAAATATTCTTGATATAGGAAACTCACATCCACCCCTTATTATTAGAGTAAATATAAAAAAAGGAAGTATAAGCAACTACATTAAAAAATTGGAAAAATATAATATTGAGCATCTATATTTAGGTATGGAAGCAATATTAATAAAAAAACCAATGCCAATAGATTCTTTACCTGGTTTTAAAGAGGGGGAGGTTTCAATACAAGATTATGGAGCTCAACTCGCAACACATTTACTAGATTTAAAGAAAAATTATAATGTTTTAGATGCTTGCGCAGCTCCAGGTGGTAAGGCTTGTCACATGAATGAGATAGAAGAAATTAAATTGACAGCAGTAGAGGCCGACAAACAAAGAGTGGAAAGAATTAATGAAAACCTAAACAGGCTTGGCATACTTTTAAAGTAATAAATTCTGAAATTAAAGCTGGCAACGCATGGTGGGATAAAAATTTATTCGATAGAATTTTATTAGATGCACCATGTTCTGCATCTGGAATAGTAAGGAGACATATAGATATAAAATGGTTAAGAAGGCGTGATGATCTTGATTATTTCCACGAAAAGCAGTTTCAATTACTAAGAGCATCATGGGAGATGTTAAAGCCTTTAGGTAAACTTCTGTATGTTACCTGCTCAATATTTGAGAAAGAGAATAGATCAGTAGTAAATAGATTTTTAAAAGAAGAGAAAACTGCCATAGAAATTAAAATTAAATTTCCAAAAAACGTGAATGTAGATGATAATCAGCTATTACCTTCATTAATTCATGACGGATTATTTTATGTGCTATTTCAAAAAAAATAATTTACATTTATTACTTTTTTTTATCTTTATTTCTAATCTGAGCCTAACGTTTGCAAACATAAATAATCAAATTAGCATAAGTCAAATTAAGCTAGAAAATAACCAAGAAAATATTGTTATTGATCTACAGCAAAGCTCGCAATTATCCCCAAAAATCATAGAGCTTCTTGAAAGAGGTATTCCAATTGCCTTTAATCTAAAAATTGACTTAATCAAAGAAGAAAAGTATTGGTTTGATAAGGTAATAGATCAGAATAATTTTGTATACCAAATTAAATATTTTTCACTGAGAAAAGTTTTTGAGGTTATTGATATAAATGGAAATAAAAAAATTTTTGAAGATGAACAAGAGGCTATTAAAAATTTACTAAGTGACAAAGAAATTATAATAAAAAAATATAGTCATCTAAATAATACAAAATTAAAAATATGGGTAGAGCTTGATAAAAAAAGATTACCGAAAGCAATTCAGGCAGATATATTCAACAAGTCGTGGGATGCAGGTCAAACATAATAATTTTTGATATGAATAAATTATGAAGTACCTAATTACCTCAGTAGCTGTAATTGGATTAGGATTTTTAATTCTTTTAGCACAGTCATTATCGAATACTGACTTAGTATCAAATGATACTTTTATAGTTTTACTGGTAATTTCTATAGCCTTTGTTGTATGTCTATTTCTTCTTATTATTTTCCAAGTATTCAAATTACTTCAAAGTGTAAGAAAAGAAATTACTGGTAGCAAATTAACATTACGATTAGTCATTTCATTTGGATTGATGGTCCTTATTCCTGTGTCAATTGTATATTTGGTATCCGTAAACTTCCTAACAAAATCTATTGAGTCATGGTTTGATGTTCGTGTTGAGTCAGCCCTCGAGGGAGGTTTAAATCTTGGGCAAAAGACAATAGACATTTTAATAGATGACATTGAATTGAAGGGGAAAAGTATTGCATATGCAATTGCAAACAAGCCATATGAAAAAAGAGAGGACATCTTAATTGATTTAAGAGAAAAATTTAGTATATCAAGCGCAGTTTTATATAAAAATGATGGAAGCATATCTGCAATATCAGAAAGTAATCCAACTATAAGGTCGTCAACTATAAGCCTGGAAGATATAAGAAGAGTCCAAAATGGATATTTTGGAAGAATTGAAGAAACAAAAAATAAGAATCTATTACTTAAAGCATTTATCCCAATTTTTTATAACGATAAAAATCAAACAATAGATTTAATTGGTTCAGAAGAAATATTAATGTTGTCTCAACCGGTTCCCGAGTCTATATCAAATATGGCAATTTCAGTCGAGTCAGTATTCGAAGAGTATCAGCAACTAAGGTATAGTCGAAACTCATTAAAAATTATTTACACGTTAACATTAACAATCGTTCTCATGTTAGCAATCTTAACTTCGGTTGCAATTTCGTTTGTTTTAAGTAGAAGATTTACAAGGCCACTCTCACTATTATCCGAAGCAACAAATCAAATAGCAAAAGGGAATTATAAAAAAATAATACCAGAGGTAGGTAAGGATGAATTGGGAATATTAGTCAAATCGTTTAACTCGATGACATATCAACTAGATACTGCCACAAAAAATTCTAAAAAAAATAGAAAGCGCTTGGAGGAGGCAAGAGCATTTTTAGATGCCACTCTTACAAATTTAGCAACCTCAATTGTGGTTATTGATAAAAATATAAATATAAAATTGTATAACAAGTCGGCAGCAAAATTACTGAATTTTAAATTATCAAATATGGTTGGTGAGAATTTAAAAAATGCAATTAAAGATATGCAGAAATTTCAAACGGTAATTAATTTCATTGAAGAATCATTAGGTAAAAAAAATAAGATCACAGATATATCAAAAGAAATTGTTATAGGTTCACAGGAAGATGAAAAAACTTTAATCTTAAAACTTTCAGCATTACGTGAAAGCTCTGGTATTTCGTATATCCTTGTATTAGAAGATATTTCAACAGTTGCAAAAGCCCAGAGGCAAATTGCCTGGAGTGAGATTGCAAGAAGATTAGCACATGAAATTAAGAACCCTCTAACTCCAATTCAGCTATCAGCTGAAAGAGTTCAAAATAAAATTATAGATAAGTTAAATGAGGCAGACAAAGAATTATTAAATAAATCAACTAATACAATAATTAAACAAGTAGATGCCTTAAAGTTAATGGTTAATGAATTTGCTGAATATTCTCGTACTCCAAGATTGTAAGAAAAAGTATTAATATTACTGAGCTAATTGATGAAATTTCTTATTTATACTCTGATCAAAATATTGAAATCAAAAAAAATTATCCTAAAAAAATTAAAGAAATAAAAATAGACGAAAATAAATTTAGGCAGGTATTAATAAATATTTTTGATAACTCAAAAGCAGCAACTGAAAAAATAAAGAATCCCAAAATATTATTACAGTAAAATATAATAAAAATTTCATTATGCTTAAATTTGAAGATAATGGGATAGGGATACCAACAGAAATAATTGATAAAATTTATGAGCCATATGTCACATCAAAAAAAACAGGAACAGGACTGGGATTAGCAATTGTAAATAAAATAATCGAAGAACATTCTGGTGATATAGAAATAAAAAATACTAAACCAAACGGAGTATGCATATTAATCACTCTTCCTCTGATGGAGATTAAAAATGGATAAGCTAAAAATTAAACTTCTAATCATTGATGATGAAAAAGATATTAGAGATTCACTAAAAGATATTTTAATTGACGAGGGTTATGAAATTCACCTGGCTGAAAATGCGTTGGAAGCAAAAAAAATTAAATTATCCCAAACTTTTGACTTAATTTTACTTGATATTTGGATGCCAGATATTGATGGCCTTTCCTTACTAAAAGAGTGGGCATCCAATAATGAAATAAATTGTCCAGTTGTTATGATGTCTGGACATGGAACTATTGATACGGCGATTGAGGCAACAAAAATTGGCGCAACCGATTTCCTAGAGAAACCTATATCATTACAAAAACTTCTTAAGACTATTTCAAGCGCCCTTAAAAATTCGGTTGAGTTAAAAAAGACTGATAAGACCTTTTTTGACGAATGTAATTTAAAGTTTATAAAAGATATTGAAGCTGAAATTAATCAGCTTAAGACGAATGATTTGGTTGCTTTTGTAGGTAATAAAACTAATTTTATAGAAATTTTTATATCTATGCTATTTAATACTAATTACTATTTAGTGAAGAAAGTTTCTGATATAAATAGTAATTTATTAAATTTAATTCAGACATCAGGGCTAAAATTTATATTGTTCGAAAATTGCCTTGATGGAGCAATAAATTATCATGATAATAAAAAATTATTTAATGAGTTAATTGCGAATAAAATAAAGATCATTTTTTTAGAAAAAGAGAAAGATTTACTTGAGAGTTTTTTTGAAAATGAAAATAATGCTGTTATTTTTGAGCCACCAAAGTTATCTAATGATAGAGATTTAATCCCTGATTTATCTAATGCATTGCTTACATTTCATTTAAATAAAAATCCTAATATATCTTTTAAGATTCTTGATATTTCGGCCTTAAATACATTAAGAAATAAAGCTGGAATAGAAAGTTTAGACCAACTTGATAAAATTATCGTATCACTAATTAAGACATCAGATACTGAACTAATTGATAAAGATGATGTTGATAATTACTTTAATCAACATAATTCATCTATTGATCATAAATAGTAATGATGAAATAAAAATAGATTTTTTATATGAAAAACCTCTTAAAGAATCAAGAGATTTGTTTGAAACTATGTATCTAAAACATCACCTTAGTCAAAATAAGTCTATTACCGACTTAGCGAAAAAAACAGGAATAGAAAGAACACACCTTTATAGAAAGCTTAAACAATTAGGGATTAAGGCTTAATTCAGTAACTACTGGAACATGATCTGATGGTCGTTCAAGAGTTCGTGTCGTTTTATCAATGTAAGCTTTTTTTATAAAAGTTAATAAGTTTTTTGATAAAAGAATATGATCAATACGCATCCCTAAGTTTCGTTTAAAAGGTATTCTATAGTCCCACCAGGAGAATTCATTTGCATTAGGATTCATCTCTCTAAATGTATCAATGAATCCTAGATTAAGTAATTTATCGAAATACTCTCGCTCTTGAGGCGATACTAAAATTTTGCCATCCCATGATTTTGAGTCATAACAATCTAGCTTTGTTGGTGCAATATTAAAATCTCCAGTAATAATATTTTCAATTCCATCAATTTTTTTTTGTAAAAAACTAATAAATGATTTGAGCCAATTCATTTTATATTCAAATTTATCTGAGTTAAGTGATTGTCCATTAGGGATGTAAGCAGAAATAACACGAAACTTAGGATCTTCATCATTAGGGTATATTCCAGATATCAATCTTTTTTGTTCATCATAGAAATTAGGAATATCAAATTGAACATCAATTAATTCTTTATTGCTTATTATGGCAACACCATTATAGGTATTTTGTCCGTTATGATATGAGAAGAGACCTCTCTTTTCAAAAACATCATGCGGAAAATTATCATTATTTTGCTTTGTTTCTTGTAAACAAAGAACATCAGGTTGATTCAAATTTATCCAATCTAAAACTTGAGGAAGTCTAACTTTTAAAGAATTTACATTCCACGATGCTATCTTCATTAATTAGTTAGTCCATGATGGGTTAGCAAAGCATTTATTTTTGGTTTTCTTCCCCTAAAAGCAATAAAAGATTCCATTGCAGTTCGAGACCCTCCTTTAGAGAGAATTTCTTTTTTAAATTTATTACCTGCTGTTTTTGATAAAATTCCGATTTCTTCAAATAAGCTATAGGCATCAGCAGAAAGCACTTCGGCCCATTTATAGCTGTAGTAGGCTGAAGCATATCCTCCTGAAAAAATATGACTAAAGCTATGGGGGAATTTGTTCCACGTAGGTGTATTTATAACTGAAACTTGAGCTCTAACGTTGTTCAGAATCTTCATAAAACTTCTATTCTTTGGTGAATATTCTGTGTGAAGTTTAATATCAAATAATGCAAATTCAACTTGCCTCAATGTTTGTAAACCTGATTGGAAATTCTTTGACTCTAACAAATTATTAAAGAGCTTCTTAGGCATATAGGTATTAGTTTTTTTGTTATACGACATATCTCTTATGACAGACCATTCCCAGCAATAATTTTCCATAAATTGACTGGGTAGTTCAACTGCATCCCACTCTACTCCCTTTATTCCTGAAATAGAATATTCTGTCACTTCAGTTAGAAGATGATGAAGCCCATGTCCAAATTCGTGAAATAAAGTGATAACCTCATCATGTGTTAAGTATGCTTTACCATTTGATGGAGGAGTAAAATTACAAGTCAGATATGCAACGGGGCTTTCTTCTTCATTCATAAATTTATATTTAGAAATTGCTTCATCCATCCAAGCACCCCCACGTTTCTCTTTCCTCGCATATAAATCTAAATAGAATTTCCCTACTAACTGCTTCTTCTTATTAAATATTTCAAAAAATTTAACATCTTCATGCCATGTTGATGCATTTGTTTCATGAATATCTAAACCATAAATCTTTTTGCAAATATTAAAAAGCCCATTCAATACATTATTAATAGAAAAATATTGTTTAATTTCTTCATCAGTAATACTGAATTTTTCCTTTTTTAGTTTTTCAGAAAGATAAGGCATATCCCATGGCATTACTTTAGTAATATTAAATTCTTTTGCGATATCATTAATATCATCAATATCAGCTAAGGCCGATTTCGTTGCTTTTTTTGTAAGTTTTGATAAGAAAGATATAACCTCTTCCGAAGATTTAGCCATCTTAGTTTTTAAGAGCATTGATGAGATATCTGAGTAGCCAAGTAACTTTGACATCTCATATTTAAGTTTCAGTATATGATTTATATTTTTTGTATTATCAAACTTACTATCCATCAATGAAGAAGCTTTTGTATTATATGCAGTATAAATATCTTTTCTTAGTTTACGATTATCTGCATATTGCATGATTGGTAAATAGCTTGGGAAGTCAATGGTAAATAAAAAACCCTTCGTTTTTTTAGCTTTAGCTTTTAAATGTGCAGATTTAACAACATGATCTGGAATTCCTTTTAATAAATTTTTATCTGAAATAACTAATTTAAAATTATTCATAGAATCTAAGATATTTTCATCAAAAGAAGATGATAGCTTTGATAGTTTGCTTTGAATTGCTTTAAATCTTGTCTTTTGTTTTTCATGTAAAGCAACACCAGAAAGCTCAAAAGATATAATTTCATTCTTAATAAGTTTTTTTTGTGAATGAGATAATTGATTATTATTTTGAAGTATATTTTTATATTTATTATAAAGAATATGGCTTTGACCTAAATGAGTAGAATATTCAGTAACTTTTGCAAGCGCTTGGTTATAGACTTTCCTATATGATGTTGAGCTTTTAACTGCGTTAATATGATTAATGTAAGACCAGACTCTGTTAAGTCTCTCACTGCATATCTTCTAAGGGAGCTACAAAGTTCATCCAATTAGGTGATTCGCTCATAGATTCTATTTTTGAAACAACTTTGAGATTTTCGTTAATTACTTTATTTATTGCAGGAATCACGTGTTTAGGTTTTACGTTAAAAAAATCCGGCAATTTATCTCTTACTAAAAAAGGGTTCATATTAAATAGAAAACTTGAAATTAAAACATTGTGGCTTTATTAAACAAAAAAAATTCAAATTAAATTAATTTTCAGCTGAAAAATCAGTTCTTTTGATATTCTTGTGAGATTGATGGCTCTTAATTTTGTCTTTATGCTTAATAATTTGTTTGTCGAGTTTGCTAACTAATAAATCAATTGATTGATACATATCAGAACTCGAACATTTAGCATGTAGATCAGTCTTGTGAAGGTAAATATTACCTTCAGCATTATGAGTGATATTATCAACACTCAATATAATTTTAATTTCTGAAATTTCTTGAGAATGTCCCTCTATTTTTTTTAGTTTTTTCCCGATATGATCTTTTAAGCCATCGGTAATCTCAAGGTGATGTCCTATTATGTTAATTTTCATACAAATATTTTATACTTTTCTTTGGTTAGAGGGTAAGATTTTTAATTTGATACGGTACTTTGCAACAGTTCTTCTGGCTATTTCTATTCCATCGTCGTTTAGAATCTTACATATCGCAGAATCTGAATAAGGCTTTTTGGGATTCTCTTTGCTAATTAGGGTATTTATCTTACTAAGAAGTGATCTTGATGAAACATCTGGTGTTTCATTCCCAACCGAAGAGTTAAAGAAAAACTTTATTTCGAATATTCCATGTGGTGTGGCAATAAACTTATTTGAAGAAATTCTCGAAATAGTTGATTCATGCAATTCAAGATCAGATGCAATTTTCTTTAATGTTAAAGGTTTGATGCCAGACTCTCCATGTTCTAAAAAGTTAATCTGATTTTGCATAATTGCTCTAGAAACTCTTAAAATTGAAATTGATCTTTCATTTAAATTCTTTATCAACCATTTTGCTTCTTGAAATTTTTCTTTCAAATCTTGTTCAAGTGAATTACTCAATAAATCTTGAGCATTTTCTTCTAATTTCAGTTTAATATGATTATCTTCATTCAAAGTTGTTATCCACTGACTACCCTCTTTTTTAACAAAAACATCCGCTGCTATATATGATGTTCGATCAGTTTTTTGAAAGATTAGCCCAGGTTTTGGATTTAAATTTTTAATTAAGGAGACAACATCCGCTAGTTCTATTTCACTACATTTTAAATTCTTTTTTAATTCCTCATAATTTTTGTTTCCCAGGACGCTTAAGTGATTTTTTATTAATTTCTTAGCAAGATTACAAATCTTTTCTTGATTATTGATAAGTTTTAATTGAATAGTTAAACATTCGGTTAGATTTCTTGCACCAATACCAGGGTGTGTTGAATTTTGTATTATTTTTAATAACTCCTCGACTCGTTGTATTGCTGGTTTTTTTTCAATAGGGATTGAGTTTCTAATATCTTCTGTAGAGTCAATTAAATATCCATTTTCATCAATTGAATCTATTAAGTAAGACAGAGTTAATTGGTCCTCCTCGCTAAAGTTAAAAATAGCAATATTCTCAACTAAATATTCTCTTAGAGTTTGGTTTATTTCTTCATTATTTAAAATATCATAATAAGTTTCATCTGATGAATACTTAGATTTTGAACTTTGATTAGATAATAAAGTTGTATCTTTTACTTTAAGAAAAATATTATCTGATAGATATTCCTCAATCAGGTCATTTAGTTCTGATTGTGATGCGTGAAGAAGCTTTATTGATTGCTGTAGCAGGGGAGTTAATTTTATAGATTGGGATAATCTTAAATTTAAACCTAACTTCATTTTAAAGTATAAAGTTCTCGCCTAAATATATATCTTTGACACTCTGGTTTTGAGCGATAACTTTAGGCGTACCTTGTGCAAAAATTTCACCTTGGTTAACAATATATGCTTGATCACAGATACCTAAAGTTTCTCTAACGCTATGGTCAGTGATTAAGATGCCAATTCCATTAGAGGCGAGTTGTTTGATAATTTTTTGAATATCAATGACGGCAATAGGATCAATTCCGGCAAAAGGTTCATCAAGAAGAATAAATTTTGGTTTATTGCCAAGCATCTTGCAATTTCAACTCTTCTTCTTTCCCCACCCGAAAGGCTAATAGCTGTATTTTTTCTAATGTGTCTGAATATTTAATTCTTTTAAAAGGTTTTCAAGCTCTAATTTAATTTGATGCTTACTTAAATTTCGAAGCTCTAAAATGCTTATGATATTTTCACTTACATCCATCTTTCGGAAAATTGATGGTTCTTGTGGTAGATATGAGATACCTTGTTTTGCTCTTATGTGAATGGGAGTTTTTGTTAAATTTTTCTGATCTAATAAAATGTTGCCATGATCAGCTGCTATTAAACCAACTATCATATAAAAAGTTGTTGTTTTTCCTGCCCCGTTAGGGCCTAGAAGACCTACTATCTGTCCACTTTCTATTTTTAATGAAACATTTTTAACAACAATATTTTTTTTATAACTTTTTCTTAAGTTTTGTATAGTTAAAGTAGACATTATTTTTTAGGCTTTATTATTGCTTTTGTACGCCCTTTTTTTGTCTCTGAACCGTTCTCATCTTTTCTTGATAGTGCTTGAGCAAATTCACTAGTGGCATCATACATAATATAATCTCCCCATACCTCGTCATCACCTCTTTTTACAAAGGCTTTTTCATATAAGTGAATTTTATCCATGTGACCATCGTACTCAATACGAAGCGCCTTGCCTTCAATATATTCATCTGAACCTTCCATTTTTTGTCTAAAAGTTGTTGGGTTACCTATGGAAGTACTATGTTGAAAACCTTGTCTATCTTCTCTAATAATAAGTTTATCTGCATTTATTAAGAGTGATCCCTGGGTAAGAATGACATCCCCTTCATAAGTACTAGTATTTTTTGTTTCTTCTACTGTCATTGTATCAGCCTCAATTTCAATAGGTTTATCACTATCTGCCTCTTCTGAAATAGCAAAATGACAGAATAAAATTGATATTACGAAAACATAATATATATATTTATTTTTTGTACTCAATATTTGAATCTTTCATCACCTGTTGGTTTTTCATAGCGTACTTTTACATTGCTTAAAAGTTTTAAAATTCCATCTTTATTATCATACTTCATTCCAACTCCATCTATTTCAATATTTGGTTCTTGAATCATTTTTACAGCTTTTTGGCTTGTGACAATATCTAATTCTGAATATATATTTAGTTCATGAGTATAGAGTTTTAAAGTTTTTTTTGTTTTTGTAGGAAGCCTTATGAGAATAGCATTTTCTTTAAGGATTATTTCCTCACCCTTGTCGCTTATTTCACCTACATCACTATAAATAGTCGAATGTTTTTTTTATTTTTATATTTAGTATAGAAGGGTTTAAACAAAGAGGTTTTATCTTCTTCTTTAAAATGTTTCATATACTCAGCTTGAAGGGAGGATTGTAAATTCCCATCTTCATCCGTTTTAGTTGAATCAAAATCTTTAAGAAAGAATGATGGCCCACTATTTTTACTTATCGTAAAGTTTTTATATTCATTTATAACCTCTTCTTTAAGCCAAAAAGATGCTAATGCAACAATAGCTATAAAAATAAAAGCAAAAGCCGTTGAAAGTAAATTCATAAAATAATTATAAAATTTTAGCCTTGAAAAGGCTTTGCAGTGTTAGAGAGCCAACTAAAGAATTATCTGTATCAGTAATTAAAAAAGATGTAATTTTTTGTTTTTCCATAATTTTAAGTGCCTCTATCGCCATTTGTTTTCCATTCAATGTAAAGGGTGAGTTTTTCATTACATTAGAAATAGGCGTATCAAGACTAATTGCTTAAAAGTGATCTTCTTAAATCACCATCAGTGAATATTCCTTTTGGTACATTTTGCTTATCAACAATGGCTGTAAAACCTAATTTTTTATTTGTAATTTCCTCTATTGCATCTTTAATAGTAGCTTCAAGATTAATTTTTGGTGTAGATTCTAAATTAATCATAATATCTTTAATATGAACGATTTTACCAAGGAGCCACCTGGATGAGATCTTGCAAAATCCTCTGTACTAAAATCTCTTTCATTAAGAACACAAACTGCAAGTGCATCGCCCAATGCTAACATTAAGGACGAACTTGCTGTTGGTGCAAGCCCAGGGGGCATGCCTCTTTTGTAACTGAGGAATTAATATGAATATTACTTTCAGTGAATAAAGTAGAGTTAGTATCACCAGTAATACTAATTATTTTTGCTCCTATCCTCTTAATAAGTGGGATAGAAGATGAGTTCTTGGCTTTCTCCTGAATTAGAAAGAAAGATAACAATATCTTTCTCCGTAATCATACCAAGGTCACCATGGCTGGCTTCACCAGGATGCATAAAGAAGGATGGTGTTCCTGTACTTGAAAGAGTAGAAGCTATTTTTCCAGCAATATGACCTGATTTTCCAATACCACTTAAAATAACTCTTCCTTCACAGCGAAGAATGCATTCCACCGCTTCAGAGAATTCGTTTGATATTTTGTCACTCGCTTTTAATATTTCATTTGCTTCAATATTTAAAACATCTTGAGCAAGCTTTATTATTTTTGGTGACATAATTCCAGCTAAATTTTAATTACAATTACATAAGTATAGTGTGGTTTGATAGTAGAATAAAGAATATAAAAAAAGGTTTTATAGTTTATGTTTGAATCTCTTCAGTTAATAATCTTATTATTAGTAAGCTCCGTGTTCTTGGTGGCACTTTTTAAATATTTATCATTACCCCCAATGATCGCATATTTTGTCGTGGGCTTGTTCTTGGCCCTAATGCCTTAGGAATTCTTCCAGATTCTGAATCAAGTCGCCATTTTGTTGAATTTGGTATTGTATTTTTAATGTTTACAATTGGTTTGGAATTTAGTTTACCTAAGTTAAATTCAATGAGAAATATATTATTTGGTTTAGGGGGATCTCAAGTCTTAATAACACTCCTGTTGTAATAATGTGCGAGTGTTTTTTGGATTGCAATTACCTTCAGCATTTATTATTGGCGCAGCACTTACGATGTCATCAACAGCGATAGTATCTAAGATTTTGATTGAGAGATCAGATTTAAATAGCCGACATGGAAGACTATCTATTGGGATTCTATTGTTTCAGGATATTGCAGTGATATTTATTTTAATATTGATCCCTGTATTTAATAATTTAGAAGCAGATTTATTTAAATTAATTATCTTTGCATTATTAAAAATTATTTTTTTATTATTTATTGTATTTAAGGCTGGTAAACCAGTGATGAACTTTTGGTTTGATGTTGTTGCAAAAAATAAATCGAGAGAATTATTTGTTTTAAATGTTTTAATGATCACTCTTATTTTCTCTTATGCCACTAAATTAGCTGGTTTATCTTATGCTCTAGGAGCATTTCTTGCTGGCATGATTATCTCTGAAACTCGATATAGACACCAAGTAGAATCAGACATTACTTCATTTAGAAATATTTTATTAGGCTTATTTTTCATAAGTGTCGGCATGATGTTAAATATCGGATATTAATAGATAATTTTCGCTAATTATTTTATTATTCTTAACTTTTACAGTTTTTAAAATTATTCTAATCACTGCTTTAACAACCATGTTTAAGTATGAGCTAGGTGTGGGATTAGAACAGGAGTCATTTTATCTCAGGCGGGAGAGTTTGGTTTTGTGATTTTAGCGCTAGGCCAAAAAAATGCAATTATTACAGGAGATATATTTCAAATAATATTATCTGTATGTTTATTATCTATGCTGATAGCACCAATATTAATTCCATTAAATGGTCGAATTGCTAGATGGATTGCGAAAGGATATTCAAAAAAATCAGAAACTCTTGTTAAGCAAATTGAAGGGGTAGGACATGATTATTCAGACCATGTGATTTTATGTGGCTATGGGAGAAGTGGACAATATCTTGGAAGATTTTTAAAAGAAGAAAATATTAGTTTTATCGCTATCGATATGGATTTAAATAGAGTGAGTGATGCCTCTATAGCTGGCGAAAATGTTATGTATGGGGATGCTAGCAGGAGGATCGTACTCAGAGCTGCGGGAATTGAAAGAGCAAAGGCAGTAATCGTTGCTTACACAGATGATAGGTCAACAGAAAAAGTGCTTAACGTTATTAGAGAGTCTTATCCCATTTTACCGGTAATTGTCAGAACTAAAGATGAATCGTCTGTAGATAAATTGCAAAATGCAGGAGCTACAGATGTAGTTCCTGAGGTACAAGAAGGGAGTTTAATGTTAGCATCACATGCGCTTGTTCTTCTTGGAATACCCTTAAGTAATGTAATTAAAAAAATCAGAATCTTTAGAAGTGAAAGATACAAAATGTTTAGAGGATATTTTGCTGGGGCAACGGATGTTGATCAGGAGACTTCTAGTCAAGACTTACCTCAACTTCACTCAGTTGAAATAAAAGAATATTTTTCTATTTGTAATAATTCAATTTCAAACTTATCTTTGAAAAATTTTGATGTTGAAATTCAATATATAAGAAGACCTAATATGTTGGAAAATATAGAACCAAGGCCAGATATTGTGTTATCCGCCGGAGATATATTAGTAATTATAGGCACTCAAGAAAACTTAAATTTATTTGAAAAATATACCATTAATGGAGAATAGTTTGTGGCTGTAAAAGCCGTAATAATAGGGGGAGGAGTTGTAGGTTGTATAACTGCAATTAAACTTAAAGAAAATGGTTACGATGTCACTGTGGTAGACAAATCAGTTGTTGGTGAAGAATCATCAGCAGCAGGAGCGGGCATCATATTTCCATTAATGCCTTGGAATTATGAATCAAGGGTATTTGATTTATGTTTAGGAGCATTATCTTTCTATAAGAATTTATCAATTAAGTTAATAAAGGCTGGATTTGAAGATCCAGAATTTATTGAGTCGGGAATGATTTGTATTGATCCATCAGATAAAAAAAAAATTGTGCAATGGGGAAAAAAGAATAATTTTACTATAAAAGAATATTTATTTAACAATAGGCCATCATATGAACTTGCAAAAGTAGCACAATTAATCCCAACAAAACTAATGAAATCTTTAAAGCATATATATTCGAGCTTGGCATTGAGCTTATAGAAAATGTGAATATGCGTAAAATAGAAAAAAAATCTAATTATTTAGATGGATGGCCAACTAAAAACAATGAACTTATAAAGGGCGATTTTTTTGTGACCACGGTAGGAGCGTGGAGCTCAGAAATTAATGATGATTACAAAAATAAAATTTATCCAATAAGAGGCCAAATAATTAGATATCCAAAATCTGAAATTAAACTAGATAAAATTCTTTATTCAAAAAATTTTTATTTATTACAAAGAAAATGTGGTTCTATTTTGGCGGGAAGTACAATTGAAAATGTAGGCTTTGATAAAACAGTAACTGCAAAAGCGGCAAATGAACTCAATGAAAAGGCTATCAATCTTGTTCCTGAATTAAGAAATTTTAAGCCTTGTAAGCAATGGGCTGGTTTACGACCGGGTGTAAAAGGAAATATCCCGTTCATAGAGCAAGATAACAATTATAAAAATGTGTATATAAATTCTGGGCACTATAGATATGGGATTACAATGGCTCCAAAATCTGCTAATGAGGTATTAAAATTAATTGAAGACAAATAAACATGAAAAAATTAAGGTTATCTGGCGCTTTACAGATGGCAAAGCAGGTCACGATAAACAATCATTAGGCCCTTGTTGAAAGCTTAATGAACCAAACTAAGTGTAGATTATTTGATTTCAATGTCCAAGGTCAACGCAACCCAATTTTAAATATAATCTTTAAAAATTATAAGTTACCTGAAGGTATAACAAAACCTGATATTGCTATAGGTGCAGGGCATAAAACTCATTTACATTTATTAGCTATAAAAAGATGTTTTAATGCAAAAATAGTAGTAATTATGAAACCAAGCTTACCCCTTATGTTTTTTGATTTGTGCATAATCCCAAAACATGATGGCATAAAAAATGGTCCTAATATTATCAATACCCAAAGCAGCTTAGTTAAATTCAATTCAAATCTTAAAAAAAAAGAAAATACAGGTTTAATTTTAATAGGAGGCCCCTCCAAACATTATTTTTGGGATTCAAAGATAGTCTTAGAAGAAATATGTAAGATTTCAAAGAAATTTAAATTTAGAAAATTGGTATTACACTTCGAGAAGGACGCCATTTGATTTTCTAGACCAATTAAATGAATTAAATATTTCTGATATTAAAGTCTATGAATATTCAAAAATTAAAAATGACTGGCTTGATAAGAATATTAATAAAGTAAAGAATATTTGGGTTACGAATGATTCATATTCTATGGTTACAGAAGCAATTGCAAGTGGTGCAGATGTAGACATCTTAGATCTTAAAGTTAAACAAGATTCAAAATTATCTAGAGAGATGAAAGTAATTAAAAATAAATAAAAGAAAAATACCTATTCAAAATGAAGCGAAAGTAGTTGCTAAATTTATTAAAAAGATATGGTTTTAAATAAAAAAATTACAGTCTTGCAAGTTTTACCAGATCTCAACTCAGGTGGTGTTGAAAAAGGGACTGTGGAAGTTAATAAGTACTTAACAAAAAAAGGCCATCGGTCTATCGTGGTATCTAATGGTGGAAGAATGGTAGATGAGTTAATTAATGATAATGGAGAGCATTATAAATTAGCAGTAGGTAAAAAAACTTTCCTTACTTTATTTGATTCCTAGCTTATTAGTTTTATTAAAATAAATAAGATTGATGTTGTTCATGCTAGATCAAGATTACCGGCATGGGTATGTTATTTTGCTTTAAATTTGTTGAAAAAAATATTAGGCCAGCATTTATAACTACATTTCATGGGGCATATTCTGTAAATAAATATAGTAGTATTATGGCAAAAGGAGATATGGTAATAGTTGTTTCTAAAACAATTAAAAAATATGTTTTAAAAAATTATAAAGTAGACAAGAAAAAACTCTTTCTAATTATCGAGGTGTTTCAAAAAAAGAATTTTCTCCGAAATATAATGCCACTAGAGAATGGTTAATAAAATGGTATGAAGAATTTCCACAAACTAAAGAAAAAATAATATTAACTATTCCTGGAAGAATTACTCGAATCAAGGGGCAGGATCACTTTATAAAGGTTATTGATAAAATTGTAAAAAAATATCCAAATATTCATGGCCTTATAATTGGAGAAGAGAAAAGCAAAACTAAATATATGAGAGAATTAAAAGATCAAGTTACAAGTTTTGGTCTTGATGCGAGTATTACTTTTGTTGGTCATCGAAAAGATGTAAAACAAATAATGTCTATTTCAAGGTTAGTTTTTTCATTAACAAAAGTTCCCGAGGCATTTGGTCGCATATCCCTTGAAAGTCTAAGCCTAGGCGTTCCTGTAATAGCATATTCTCATGGTGGAGTTAAGGAGCAACTGAGTGAAATACTTCCGGAAGGGCTAGTAAGTGTTGGAAATATTAATAATGTGGCTAAATTAGCTTGTGAGTGGATAAATAAACCACCGGTAATAAAAAGAAATAATTCTTTTACACTTGAAAAAATGCTAGAAAATACGTTAAAAATATACAAAAAAATGGTAAGAGAAATATAAAAATGAGTATTGCAAAAAAATATAATCAAAATACAACCTAAGGTAAAAAATTTCTTAAGAAAGAAGCCTTATTTGTCTCTTGCGATTTTAAAGGAGATAGTGAGTGCTTAATTGCTGGACCATTTCTTGGTGAGTTTGGTTGGGAGCTTATGCAGTGGCAAGGTTATATTAGACAGCTTTCAAAATTTTATAAAAAAACGATAGTTTATGGCAGAGCTTCCTCTTCATATTTATATAAAGACTTTGTATCGGAATTTAGAGAATTAGATGTCTTCATCATGGGATTCAGATGCATATGAGCTAAAAAATTTCAATTACTACTAAATGGGCGGAACAGTTCGAAGGTCAAGATATACTTCTTGCAGATAATAGATGCAAAGAACTTCAAGGATTATTACATCAAAAATTCATAACATTTGGAAAGAAGAAGAAAGAAAATGAATTTGATTTAATCATTCATGCAAGACAAATTCCAGCCCGTAGAGGGAATAAAAAGAAAGTCGTTAAGAAATTGGCCGATAGATTCATGGGAAAATGTATGCAATTCTTTATCACATCTAAAAATTGCAGCAGTAGGTATAAAGGACTTATCATATGCCCCAAAAAAGTACTAGATCTTAAGAGGGATAGAAACAGAAAAACTATGCTCAATTTTAGCAAGTTCAAAGTGTTGTGTAGGGCCGTCATCGGGTCTAATGCATTTAGCTAGTCTTTGTAAAACCCCACACTTGGTATGGACTTCAGAACACAATGGTTCGAAAAGGTTTGGAGGAGTAAGTTATAGATATCAAAGAAGTTGGAATCCTCATTCAACAAAAGTAAAAGTAATTAATGAGGAAGGTGATCAACCCTCATATGAGTATGTAAAAAATGAAATCTTAAATTTTTTAAAATAAAAAATATTTTAATGAGATCAAAAAAATAAATGAAAAAAAAAGAAAATATATTGATCATAAAGCATGGAGCGTTGGGTGATCTTATTCAGGCTGATGGAATATTTAAGTCAATAAGGTTAAACATAAATATGCCAATATAGTATTAATTACCTCAAAAAATTTTTAACTTAATGCAAAGAGCCCATATATTAACGATATTTTAATAGATGATAGGCTTTCCTTCATTAATATAAATTTTTACATCAATTTTTTTAAAAGAATTAATCAATTATAATTTTTCAAAAATTTATGATTTACAAAATTCACAGAGAACATATATTTATCAAAAATATTTTTTCAGAAAGGCAGAGTGGGTAACAACAAAAAGAAAAGATCATAAAATATCTGGAATAATGGGTTTAGTAGAAATGTTAAAAAAAAATGGTTTAAAACCAAAGATGCTTTAAAGCCTAATATTTCTTGGTTAACTACAGATGTAAAAAATATTTTAAAAAAAAATAAAATTTTTTCAAAATATATTGTACTTCTACCTGGCTCATCAAGAAAACATAAAGAGAAGCGATGGCCTTTTTTTGGAGAATTAGCAAAACTTCTTCTATTAAAAAATTATCAAGTTGTAGTCTATATTAGGGCCAGAAGAGTTAGAGTTAGAGCAGTCAATTAAAGGAATAATTTTTAAGAATATGAAGTGGAGTGAATTATCAGGGGTAATGAAAAAATCTTATTTTGTGATTGGCAATGATTCGGGGCCTAGCCATATTGCCTCATGTTTAGATATAAATGGATTAGCTCTGTTTGGAGATTCAACTTCAGCAACTAGATCTGGATTAAAAAAAAGTAAATTTGATACTCTTGAGGTCAATGATTTAAAAAAATTAAGCCCTGATACAGTTTATAAAAAAATGATTGAAAATTTGAAACGAATTTAGACTAGATGCAAATGTTATAAAAAGTAAAGACATAGGCGGTATTTTCAGGCCCTTTGTGAAAATTAAATATAATTGGAGATGATAAGGAAAATAAATTTACTCACTAGAAGCTAGGATTTTAGCTCGCTAATAATTCGTTTAATTGGTTTGTCCCAA
The DNA here is from genome assembly GCA_905181685.1 of Methylophilales bacterium BACL14 MAG-120910-bin43. Taxonomy (GTDB): domain Bacteria; phylum Pseudomonadota; class Gammaproteobacteria; order Burkholderiales; family Methylophilaceae; genus BACL14. Next base: position 275,324 of record CAJIYK010000001.1, read on the forward strand.
TTCCCCAAGGTTGATTGCCTAAAAATTTTAATTGATGGATACCAAGGTGAATCTTTTCTTTCATTCATCCATAAAAAACTTGATTTATCCGGAAGAAGTAAAAAAGTTTTTTTACCTAATGCACCTGCTAGATGTGCTATTACTGAATCAACAGATATTACAAAATCCATCATTTTAACAAGTGATGCAGTGTCAGAGAAGTCAGTTAAGTGAATTTTGATGATCAATAATTTTAGATTTATTCAGTATCTCTAAATCTTCATGTGGTACATCTTTTTGAAGAGAGTAAAACTCAAAAGGAAGAGATATTAATTCAGAAAAATCATCAAGTGACATACTTCTATTGTGATTATTTTTATGTAATGGATTTCCAGACCAACTTAAACCAATTCTCAAATGATTACTATTTTTAAATTTTTCTTCCCAAATTTTATTTTTATTTAAATTTGTTTTAAGTAAGGGCATTTATTTGGAACATTCGAAATTTCAGTTTTGAATGCTAAGGGAGGCTCATAATAGGGAATAAAAATCAAATTTAGGAGGTTGAGTATTTGGGCCAATTACCTCTATTTCAGATCCTGAGAGTTATTAATTTATAAAAAGGCTCAGTGACCTCTAAAATTATTTTCTTTGGATGTAAATCTTTTAATAAAGCTATATATCTATAACATTGAATAAAATCACCATGGCCTTGTTCGGGATATATAAAGATGACTTTATTTTCTATAGATTCATTTCCCAGCCATAATTTTTTAGGATAATCCCTGACCCATTCTTTTGCAAAGCTTTGCCACCTATATTCATATAGCTCCCATCCGTCTTTATAATTTCCTTGAAAAAGATGGAGTAATGATTTATTCCAATAAGATTCTGGGTACTTTGGATCAAGGGAGATACATTTATTAAAATCTTCCATAGCTAAATTTAATTTTTTTAATGCCTGAAAAGATAAGCCACGATTACTATAAAAGTATCCTGTAGTTGGCGCATTTTTAATACATAGATTGAAGTAGTCAATTGATTCATCGAACCTATTCATTCTATAAGCAGCTAAACCAGCATTGTTATAAAGGATTGCATTATCTTTATCTATTTTTATGCATTGAGTAAAATATTCCAAAGCATTCTTTGCTTCACCAATTTCTAATAGATTAACTCCTATAGCATTTAAAATTTGTAAATTTCTAGGAGCTAGTTCTAGCGCACTCTTAAACAATCAATAGCTTCATTATGAATTTTAAGATTAGTTAAAAGCTCCCCTTTTTTTATATAGGCTTCTAAGTATTCAGGAGCTTTTGTTATTGTTGTTGTATAAAATTCAAGAGCCTTTGTGAGATTTTTTTGATTTAGATAAGAATTCCAAGATTAAAGCTAATCATAGGTTGGTTTGGATTTATTTGAAGTGATTTTTCAAGCAATGAACATCCTTTTTTGTCATTACCTAATTGGAGATTTAAAGTACCAAGACTATTGCATAAGTCAGCACTCTCTGGATATTTAGAAATTAAATATTCAAATCCTTTTTGTGCTTTATTTAAGTCTCCAGATTGATGAAACTGTATACTTTCTTGAAATATATCATCATCATTTTTTGTTTATTCGAAACCATTAAATTATGTATTCATTTAGACCAATTCCCTGATTTACCGCCAGATTTTTTTAACAGCATAATTTTTGAAATAGATAAATTTTTGCTAAAAGATTTACACATATCATATATTGTAAGTAAGGCGACAGAAACAGAGGTGAGTGCTTCCATTTCAACTCCAGTTTTACCAAAACACCTTACTAAACCTTTGCAATTAATTATATTTCTTTATCATCAATAGAAAATTCAATTTCAATTTTAGTAAGATTTAAATTATGTGCCAATGGAATTAAATCTGAGGTTCTTTTTGCTGCTTGGATACCTGCAAGTCTAGATGTTGATAGCACATCTCCTTTCTTATTTCTATTTTCAATAATAGCATTAATTATTTCTTTATTGAGTATTATAGATCCCTGAGCAATCGCCTCCCTTAAAGTATCGTTCTTTTTTGAGACATCGACCATGTTGGCATCACCATTTTCATCAATATGAGTAAACATCTATTTATCTTCCGCTATAATTTATTAAGTAATTACAATGATAATATCAATGTATGAAAAAAACTCTATTAATATTAATTTTCTTAAGCTGTATTGTAATGGCTAATAATTTGCCTGAACTTGGTGACTACAGCTCTTCCAAAATAAGTGAAAATGAAGAAATTTTCATCGGTAGACAAATTTTATTTCAAGTTAATCAGAGCGATAGCATTATTCGGGATATTGAGATTTCAGACTATCTCGATTTATTAGGCAAAAGACTCATAAACGCAAGCACAGATCCCGCGAAAAAAATTGAATTTTTTATTGTGAATGATTCATCAATAAATGCTTTTGCAATGCTTGGGGGTGTTATAGGTGTTCATTCAGGATTATTTCTCGCTTCAAACACAGAGTCAGAATTAGCAAGTGTTATAAGTCATGAGATAGCCCACATTAATCAAAAACATATTTCAAGATTTTTAGCGCAACAGGAAAGAGCCTCTTATCAGTCAACTTTTCTTATGGCCGTGGCACTCTTATTGGCTAGATCGAATCCTCAACTTGCAAGTACAACTATGGCAGGGGCATCTGCAGGCTCAGTTCAAGGAGCGCTTGACTTTACAAGGGAGAATGAGAAAGAAGCAGATAGGGTTGGAATTCAAACGTTAAATAATGCTGGCTTTGATGTCAGAGGCGCCCGTGATTTTTTTACAACACTTAAAAAAGCTAACCAGTTTTCTGGCGGAGCGGCACCAGCTTTTTTACAAACCCATCCCATAACAAGTAACAGAATAAGTGATATTGAAGATCGATTAAAAGATTATCCATATAAGCAAAGGTTGGGCAATCAAACTTTTCACTACGTCAAGGGTAAGTTAAAAGCTCTTCTTGGAGATAAAAGTAATACGAAAAATATTTTAGAGGAAAATATTAAAAATAAAATATATATAAATGAAGCAGGAGAAAGATTTGCGCTTGCATATATTTATTTAATGGATAACGAATTTACTAAATCACAAGAACAGATTCAATGGTTATTTGATAATGAACAATCAAATCCAATGTTAAGTCAGCTCTATATAAATTATTTAATAAAAACAAATAAAGTTACAGAAGCAAAAAAATTATATATACAAAATTTAAATTTCTTTCCCATCTAACAGATCTTTTGTCTTTGGCCTTGCTGATTTATATCTAAGAACCCAAGAAACGGAAAAAGCACTAAAACTTCTGAAAAAAAATGAACAAAAATTTTCACAAGACCCCATTCTTTATAATTTGTATGCAAAAGTTTATGCAAAACAAGGGGAAAAATTACTTCAATATGAGAATCTAGCAGAAGCCGCTTATTATAATTTTAATCTTCAGGAGGCAATTATGAGGATGGATTTAGCAATTAAAGCAAATGATGGTGATTTTTATGAAAAGTCTAGAGTTGAATCAAGATTAAAACAATTCCAAAGAGAGCAACAATTTCACACAAGAGATAAATGATAAGTTTTACTTATCAATATGATTTTAAGATAAAATTATACTAAGTAGCCTAGCAGTAGAACTGGTTATCAAATTATTATAGGAAAATTAACATGTCTTCACTTATTAATACAGAAGTTAAGCCTTTCAAGGCGACAGCATTTCACAGCGAAAAAGGTGGCATAGAAGTGACCGAGGCTGATCTTAAAGGAAAATGGTCCGCTGTTGTTTTTTATCCAGCTGATTTTACATTTGTTTGTCCAACTGAGCTGGGAGATCTTGCAGACCATTATGAAGAGTTACAAAAAATAGGTGTGGAAGTGTATGCGGTATCAACAGATACACACTTTACGCACAAAGCTTGGCATGACACATCAGAAACAATTAAAAAAATAAAATTTCCAATGATTGGAGATCCGACAGGCGCAATATCAAGAAACTTTGATGTAATGATTGAAGAGGAAGGTTTAGCTTTGAGAGGCTCATTCATAATAAATCCAGATGGAATCATTAAAACTGCTGAAATAAATGATTTAGGCATAGGTCGTTCAGCAGCCGATTTAGTAAGAAAGGTTCAGGCAGCTCAACATATTGCAGCAAATCCAAATCAAGCTTGCCCTGCTTCTTGGAAACCAGGAGAAGAGGCATTAACTCCATCACTTGATTTAGTAGGTAAAATTTAGACCCTGAAATAGTTTAGTTTGGTTGGGCAAAAATTAAGTCCAACCAAAGCTATGCTCCGGAAGACTATTTATGGCACTTTCAACTGAAATTACAACACAATTAAAACAATACTTAGCGAAGCTAAATTCTAATGTGGTGATTGAAGCATTTGTCGATGAAAGTGAAGTTTCAACTAATATGAGTGAACTATTGGTTGAATTAGCAGAGATGACAGAGAAAATTTCTCTCAATATTCATAAAGATACGGCTGAGAGAACGCCATCTTTTAAAATAAATAAACCAAATGAAACAACCGGTATTCAATTTGCAGGAATTCCTTTAGGACACGAATTTTCATCACTAGTACTAGCTTTGTTACAGGTGGGTGAACACCCATTAAAAATTTCAGAAGATTTAGTTGATCAAATTAAAAACATAGAAGGAGAATTTTTTTTCGAAACCTTCATTTCCTTGTCATGCCACAACTGCCCAGATGTTGTTCAAGCTTTAAATGTCCTATCACTTTTAAATCCTAATATAAGTCACTGTATGGTTGACGGCGCACTATTCCAAGATGAGGTGAAAAGAAAAAAAATAATGTCAGTCCCAACAGTCTTTCTAAATGATATTGAGTTTGGGCAAGGTAGGATGGAACTAGAGGAGATTATCAATAAAATTGATACAAAGGCTGGTGAAAAAAAAGCTGATCAATTATCCCAAAAAGAGCTTTTCGATATCCTTGTTGTTGGTGGGGGTCCAGCAGGTGCATCGGCTGCAATTTATTCAGCAAGGAAAGGAATAAAAACAGGAATTATTGCTGAGCGTTTTGGGGGGCAGGTCATGGATACACTAGGAATAGAAAATTTTATTTCTGTACAAAAAACTGAAGGCCCAAAGTTAGTGAAAGCGCTTGAAGAGCATGTAAAAGAATATGATGTTGACGTCATTAATCTTCAGACAGCAAAAAAAATTGTAAAAGTAAATGATTTATTATTTGAGGTTCACCTAAATAGCGGAGGCATTCTTAAATCTAAGTCAGTCGTTATTGCCACTGGGGCAAGCTGGAAGGAATTAGGTGTTCCTGGAGAAAAAGAATTTAAGGGGAAAGGGGTAGCCTATTGTCCCCATTGTGATGGACCCCTATTTAAGGGAAAAGATGTAGCTGTAGTCGGAGGGGGGAATTCAGGTATTGAAGCTGCAATTGACTTAGCAGGTATCGTTAAGCATGTCACTATCTTAGAGTTTGCTGCCGAGCTTAATGGTGATCAGGTATTAATTGATAGATTAAAGAGCTTAGATAATATTGAGGTTGTACTAAATGCCAAAACAAATGAAATTTGTGGCTCAGATAAAGTAACGCACTTAGTTTATACAGATAGAAAACATGAAAAAGAAGAGAGAATAAATATTGAAGCGGTATTTATTCAAATTGGTTTAAATTCAAATAGTGACTGGGTAAAAGAGGATATAAAATTAAGCCAATATGGCGAAATCGAAATCAATGACCATGGAGAAACATCAATGCAAGGTGTTTTCGCAGCAGGCGACGTCACTACAATACCTTATAAACAAATCATTATAGCTATGGGAGAAGGCTCAAAAGCAGCATTAGGAGCTTTTGACCATCTAATAAGGCATTAATTAAATAAAAAATTTAATCGTTGTTTTCAAGAAGTTTTTTTAGGAGAGGTATAGTAATTGGCTTTTTCATTTTTAAAGACCAATTATCTAATGCGTCTAAGGTTGCGATTAAGAAGTGTAAGTCCCTTTGTAAATGTTTCATACAATATTCAATAACATTCTCGCTACATGACATTCCTTTTTGTTTTGAATGACTCAATAATGCTAATTTCTTCTCGCTATCTGTTAGTGGTTTAATTTGATAGACAAGACCCCAGCTAAGTCTACTAGCTAAATCACTCCGCAAACCCATGTTGTTGGGAGAGTTAGCCCCAGTTATGAAAAGTTTTTTACCATTCTCTTTGCAATCATTAAAAATATTAAAAGCTTCTACTTGCTCTATATTATTTTTAATATCAATATCCTCAATAACAAAAATGTTACCTCTTTTTACCACATCGGATAAATGAGACTTCCCTGCGCCTTCAACACCCCACAAATAAAAAAATTGAAGGTTTTTGTCAGTTATAAATTTTTTTATAATGCTAATTGCTTCAGAGTTATCACCAATAATAAAATTTTCAAATGATTTAACCTTAGGTGTTTGTATATCGAGTAAAAGTTGATCCATCATTCCTATGGCACCATGTGCCTATTGAGTAAAATTAAGTTAAAATCTTACTATACATAAATTCGCAAATCTAATAAGGATTAAACCAAATTGTCTCAAAAAAAATCTGAAGATAACTCAATTACATATAAGGATTCTGGAGTAAATATTGAGGCTGGAAACAACCTAATTGAAAAAATTAAACCACATGCAAAGGCTACTTTTAGAAAAGAGGTTTTAGGTGGGTTAGGTGGTTTTGGTTCAATGTTTGAGATGCCAAATCATATCAATAATCCAGTACTTGTTTCTGGCACTGATGGCGTGGGAACAAAGCTAAAATTAGCATTTGAACTTAATAAACATGACACTATAGGACAAGACTTAGTTGCAATGTGCGTCAATGATATTATTGTTCAAGGAGCTGAGCCCTTATTTTTTCTGGATTATTTTGCATGTGGAAAATTAAATACTCAAATTGCTGAAAAAGTTATCAAGGGTATCAGTGATGGATGCAAGCTAGCAAAATGTTCTCTGGTTGGAGGTGAAACTGCAGAAATGCCGGGGATGTATCAAGGTGATGAGTACGACCTAGCGGGCTTTTGTGTTGGCGCAGTAGATAAAACCAAAATAATCGATGGTAAAAGTGTAGATGAAGGCGATATCATAATTGGTATTAGTTCATCTGGAGCACATTCAAATGGATATTCCCTTATTAGAAAAATAATATCTGAAAAAAAAATAAATTTAGATTTAAAAATTGATAATGAGACTATTGGTGATTTATTAATCAAGCCTACGAAAATTTATACGCAATCAATTTTAGAAGTTTTAAAAACTGAAAAAATAAATGCAATGGCACATATTACTGGAGGCGGCTTGACTGAAAATATTCCAAGAGTTATTCCTAATGAGTTCAAGGCTGTCATCTCAAAAATTTCCTGGCAAATGCCTAAATTATTTAGCTGGATTAAATCTGAAGCACACCTAGACGATGACGAGTTATTTAAAACATTTAATTGTGGAATTGGTATGGTTATCATAGTAAAAAAAGAATCAAAAGACAGAGTATTGATATCCCTCAGAAATTCAAAAGAAAATGCCTTTGAAATTGGAAAAATAACCAAAAAAGTTGTTGATGAACCACAAATACAAATTATCTAAGTATTTATTAGTATTAGTACTTTTTTCTCAAAGTCTATTTGCCTTCAAGAAGCTACCGGAAAATTTTTACATTGATTACGAGCTATTCCAGTTTATAAAACTTAGAAATATTGAAGTAGAAAAAACCCAAATATCCTCCGGCGAAATAAAATTACAATATAAGCAGAAAAATAAAAAATATGATTTGAATGTTTTGTTAAAAACTAAAAAATTTCTAAAATTTTTTGGGGATAAAGATATTCAGAGCAAAGGTTTTGTTGGCAATAAGGGGCTTTTATTCAATTCATTTCTAGTCAATGACCTAAAAAAACCAAAAAAAAATGTATCTGTAACTTACGATAGAAAGAATGACAAGCTAAAAGTTGACTACAAAAAAAAGTTAACTGAAAAAAAGTATGTGGGTAATTTATTAGATATACCTACATTACTTCTTCAATTTCATTTTGAAAAAACTAAGCCTAGATATTCATTTGATTTTTTAGAAGGAAAAAAAGTTAGAAATATTGAATATAAAAAAATTAAAGATGAAAGTATAAAAATCAATGGAAGAAATTTTCAAACGGAATTATATGAGGGAGAAATTACCTCAGTTAAAAATTCAAAGCATTTTATTTGGCTCTCAAAAAGTGTTTATAGAATCCCTATTAAAATAAGATTAAAGATGAAGGGTGGATTAATGATTGACCAAAATTTAAAAAACACAGATCTTAAAATTAAAGAAATAGATGAATAGATTTTCTATAAAGTCATGTGCCGAGGTTTTAGAAGAAAGCTTTTCTAATAACTTTCCAGCTGATTCTCAGTTGAGTTTCTTTTTTAAAAAAAATAAAAATATAGGCAAGTCTGAGAGATCGCTCATTGCTGATACTTATTTTAATGTCATTAGAAATAAAAGATATCTTGAGGTTTTAGGCTCAACATCAAATCCATTTAAATTAATTCTTATATATTTAATTAAATTACAAGGAAGGAGTATTCGTGATTTATTACCCATGATCAGTGAGGAAGATGGAAAGTGGCTTTCTAAAGTAAAAGCAAATAAATTAAAAAACATAGATCTCTCAGTAAAATTAAGCCTACCTGATTGGTTTTGGCTAAAGTTATCTGCTCAGTACAATGAAAAAAAGGCCACACAAATTGCTAATTCCCTTTTATCACCTGCGCAACTCTGTGTCAGAGTAAATACCCTTAAAGGTAAAGGTAGGCAAGAGATAATGACTGAACTAAAGGAATCGTTTCAGGAAGTAGAAAGCCAAATTCTAGAAACTAAAATATCGCCAATCGGTATTAATTTACCCAGAGGTAGTTACATACAGAAACATCCACTTTATCTTGAAGGTAACATCGAAGTTCAAGATGAGGGAAGTCAATTATTATCATATTTAGCTGATGCAAAGAGAGGGCAGATGGTCGCAGATTTTTGTGCTGGCGCAGGAGGTAAAACGTTAGCTATGACAGCTATGATGAAAAACACCGGAAGAATATATAGTTTTGATATTTCAGATAAAAGATTAGATAGCTTAAAAACTAGATTAAAAAGATCAGGTGCATCAAATATCTCAATACAAAGAATTTCAAGTGAAAACGATAATAAAATTAAGAGATTAAAGGAAAAGTTCGACAGGGTTCTTGTTGACGCACCATGTACTGGCTTTGGGACACTACGTAGAAATCCAGACCTAAAATGGAAGCACTCAGAGAAGTCATTGATGGAACTAATAGCTAAACAAAAGAACATTCTTCATTCGGCAGCCAGATTATGCAAAAAAAAAGGATTATTAATATATGCAACATGTAGTTTGCTTAATGAAGAAAATGAAGAACAAGTGAAAAATTTTCTCCTTGAAAATTCAGATTTTAAATTAATATCAAAATCTGTAATACTAGAAAAGTATGGTGTTCCTTTGGACGATAAAAAATACCTAAAGCTAAATCCATTTGAAAATGACACGGATGGTTTTTTTGGAGCAGTTATGGAGAGAGTTAGATAATGAAAAATGCAAATAAATATATACTGCTTGCCGCGATAGCGGGAATTATAATTGGACTAGTCATAAAAAAATTTCCCGATTCATTAATACTTCAATATGTTTCAGATATATCTATTTTGGCAGGCCAAATTTTTATTACCACGTTAAAAATGATTTTAGTTCCTCTGGTATTTTTTTCTATTGTGAATGGTATTTCAAACCTAGCTTCCTCTAATAAAGCAGGTACTATCTGGAGATCAACACTTTTATACTTTGCCGGAACCATGTTTTTCGCAGTTTTTATTGCAATGATAGCAATGAATTTGTTTAAGCCAGGCATAGGAGTTTCAATAGATGCTTGGCAGCTAAATGAGGTAGTAACGTCTGAAGCATTATCTTTTAAAGATTTTATTTATCAATTCATTTTAGGTTTATTTGAAAATCCGTTTGCATCACTGGCAAACGGAAAAATCCTACCTCTCATTATATTTTCTATCTTGATTGGCATAGCGCTAAATGAAAAAAATAAAGCATTAAACTCAGCAAGAGATTTTTTTAAAAGCTTTTATGAAATAATTTTTAAAATTGTAAATTGGATTATGTATATTGCCCCTTTTGGCATATTTGGCTTACTGGTAAATATGGTGGTTAGTCAAAATATAACAATCTTCTCTCAAGTTGGAATTTTTATGCTGATTGTTATAGGGGTAATTTTATTTCACGGAATAATATTTTTACCAACTCTATTATTCATATTTAATAGAGTAAATATTTTGTCTTTATGGAAAGGTGGGAGAGTGTCATTTATTTCGGCATTTGCAACAAGTTCGAGTAGTGCCACACTCCCTATTACACTCAAAGCATCACAGAATAACTTCGGTGCATCAAAAGATGTTTCTAATTTTGTTTTGCCTATCGGTGCTACGATGAATATGGATGGAACGGCAATGTATGAGGCAGCAGCGGCTTTATTCATCGCAAATTTAGTAGGACTAGATTTAGGATTATCTCAACAGTTTGTTTTATTTTTTATTGCTATGATTGCTTCAATCGGAGCCCCTGGAATTCCAAGTGCGGGAATGGTGACGATGGCTATGGTGCTTCAAGTGTTGGGACTTCCTTTGGAAGCTCTTGGCATATTAATTCCAATGGATCGTTTGCTAGACACGTTCCGAACAACAGTTAATGTTGAAGGCGACTTAGTGGGAACCTTAATTATTGATAAATTAGTTAAGGATTAACTTTCTTTTTTCGTTCTAAAAAATCTAATGATAATGAGTAAGCTGACGGGATAACTACTAGAGTAAGTAGCGTAGATGATAACATGCCTCCAATAACAGCAATCGATAAGGGACCATTAGTTTCTGATCCTGCACCATAACCCAATGCGGCTGGTAGAAGAGCAAGTATAAGTGTCAGCGAGGTCATAAGAACAGGTCTCAACCTTATGGGGCATGCTTCTAAAAGTGCATGATTAGTGCTCTTACCCTTTGCTTTAATTTGGTTGGTCATATCAACCAGTAGAATGGAATTTTTGGCGACCAAGCCTATCAATAAAACCATTCCAATCATTGAGTATATATTCAGGCTATTTCCAGTTACCCACAACAACATCACTCCACCAATAATTGCCAAAGGTTGTGCGAGCATTACGATTAAAGGTTGAAAGAAAGAATTAAATAGACTTGATAAAACCATGTATAAGAGAACTGTTGCTAAGGTAAAGGCAAATAAAATATTACTTGTGGTTTTGGCAAATTCCTTAGCCTGACCAACAAGCTTAATAGAATACTCACTAGGAAGTATTTTTTGACTAGCATTGTTTACAACTTTGACGGCTTCACCAAGAGAAATTGTTGGGTTAGCATAAAAATTTGCAGAGTATTGTAAATCTTGTCTACCCATGACAGCTGGACCTAGCGTTTCTGTGAAGCTCGCAATAGAATCAAGTCTTACAAGTTCTCCCGTATCTCCTTTTAAATTAATTTTTTTAAGGTCAGATATCTCCTCAATAATGCCATCTTTTGCCTTCATTCGTATATCATACCTCTGGCCATCTCCAGGTTCATCGTTAAACCGAGCTACATCAAGCCCATTACTAAAAACGGAAATCGAATTTGCGATATTGGCTGCACTAATTCCAAAACTCGCGGCTCTCTCTCTATCAATTTGAAGATTCATTTGAGGTAAACTGAGTTGTAAATCTAAATCAATGCGCCCTAGACCTTCGATTTGTGACAATTCGTATTGTAGCTGATCTGCTAAGGACGAAACGGTCTCAATATTTGGTCCGATGAGAGAAAATTGTAAAGGTTCAGATCGCCTACCGCCGGCAATGGAGGGAGCGGATATAAAAGCCTTCACTCCAGTTAAAGAATCAAAATCACCTTTAATCTGTTTTATTATTTCTGATTGAGACAACAGGCGATTTTGTTTATCTTTAAGCATCACACTTATAAACCCTGAATTGACTTGACCCCTGCTTCCTAATCCAATGGAAGAAAATACACCCTTGATAACACCATCGTATTTATCAAGAACATTTTCAATTTCAAGTAATTTTTTATAGGTATAGTCCATATTGGAACCGAGTGGAGTTTTAAATCTAACACTAAATCTACTTTCATCTTGTTCCGGCAAAAAAGTTTTTTCGACTTTCGAAAAAAAGAAACCGCTTGATAAAACAATAAGAAAGCTCAACAAAAGAACTTTCCAGCGATGATTCAGTGACCAAGTTAATACTTGCTTATAAAATTTTTCAAGCTTCATAAAAGTACTATCAAATTTTGACAAGAAGCTAATGGGTTTTTCTTTTTTTTCTAAGAACTTTGAACATAGCATGGGGGTTAATGTAAGTGAAACAACTAATGAAACAAGAACTCCACTTGTGACGACAATGGCAAAAGATTCAAAAAAACGACCTACAATTCCTTCCATAAAAATAACCGGACCAAAAATACATACTAAAGCAATGGATGAAGCTAATACGGCAAAAACCACTTCATTACTTCCATTAACAGCCGCATTAAAAATGTTCTTATCAATTTTTTTATGATGTCTAAAGACATTCTCAAGAACGACGATGGAGTCATCAACAACAATTCCAATGAGTAGGATCAACGCTAATAATGTCATGCTATTAAAAGTAAAGTTATAGAAATACATAATAGCTATGGCTCCTAGAAGGGAGATTGGTATAGCTACTGCAATAATTAACGTCGATCTTATCGAGCCCAGAAATAAAAGAACAATGAGCGATGCCAGAATAGTACCTTCTAAAATATGCTCCTGAAGCGACTTCACCATAGACTTGATATAAATTGAATCATCTGTTGAATACTGAATTTTTAATCCCGGAGGTAAATTTGGTGTGATTTCATTTTCAACTTTTTCTCGTACTTTTTTTATGATATCGACGGTATTGGTATTTGCTACTTTTACAATGCCTAAGCCAATACTTGTTTCACCATTAAACCTTGCTGTTTCTCTATAGTCATCAAGACCATCTTCAACCTCAGCAATATCTTTAACCTTTATTGCTCCTCCATCCCGGTAAGCAATAATCATTTCTTGGATATCATTGACATTATGAAACTCTAGATCGAGTTTAAACATTTTCTCTGATTTTGATCTTACAAGAAATCCTCCTGGAAATTGAACGTGTTCATTATCAAATGCGGAGATAAGATCTTCCGCTGTAATTTTAAGCGCTGACATTTTTTCAGGTAAAAGGTTTATTCTTACAGTCCTATCTCTTTTGCCGCCCAATCTAATTTCACCGACACCATCTACTGTTTCAATTTTTTTCTTTAAGATGTTTGAGGCATATAAATTAAGCTGTTGTATTGTTCGATTACCTGTTAAAGATAGCCACATGATCGCACTTGCATTTGTTTCGACTTTTCTTACAACTGGTGGGACAACGTCTTTTGGGAGTCTACGAGCAACTTGGCTCACCTTTGACTGAATTTCATTAAATGCTACTTCAATATTCTTATCTAAATTAAAGGTAATGCTTACCACTGATACACCTGGGGAGGACTCAGACCTAATTGACTCAATTCCTGGTGTGGTATTGACAGCATTTTCGATAATATTTGTAATACTTGAATCTATAATTTCTGGATTTGCACCCTTAAGAGAGGTTGTGACAGATAGGATGGGAAATTCAACCATAGGGAATTTATCAATTCCTATTTTTTGAAAACCAATAATACCAAGCAGCACAAAGATGCCAGATATCATCCAGGCTAAAACATATCTTCGAATTGAAATTTCAGGCAGCGTCATTATTTAATTTTGCGTAATATTAATTTTAGCTTCATCGGTAAGATAAGCAGCACCCTCGACAGCTATTATTTCTCCAAGCTTTAAACCCGAAGTAATTTCTGTATTTCCATTTTGGGTGATTCCCGTTTGAACAGACTTTTCATATGCAACATCATTTCTAATTACATAAACAACTTGTCCAGCTGGCCTCAGGATTATGCTTTGTTCAGGAACAGTTAAATTGCTTATTTCCTTAAAAACTACTGTCCCCCTAACACTGCCTCCAGCTTGCCAATTAGGCTGATTTACAATATCAGCAATAACATCAATTGAAAGACTATCAGAAATTAACTGAGGCTTTAATTCTGCAATTTTGACTATAATTTTTTCTTCTACTATGGGACTTTTTAATTCAATAGGTAATCCTGGTTTAAGTTTTGTTGCTAATCTTTCCGGAAAGGGAACATGAGCTCTTAAACGATCATTATTCATTATCTGAATTATTGGATCTCCTATTTTTAAAAAATCTCCAATAGAGGCTATTTGTCTCTCAACTTTTCCGCTAATAGGTGAATATATTTTAGTTTTACTTAGTCTGTACCTAGCTATTTTAGCCCTTGCTTCTGATATTTTTATTAACTCTTCTGTTTCATTTTTTTGATTTACTATTTCATCAAGTGCATTTGGGGATATAAAATTCTCATCGACTAATTCAGAATTTCTTTGGTAGGTTTTATTTTGACCATTTAAGCGTATTTTTAGTTGACTTAATTCAGCTTCAGCTAATTCCAGTTGATAGCGATAATCTTGATCATCAAGCTGTGCAATAAGATCTCCTTTTTTTAGGATGGTGCCCGTTTTGGTATATATTTTTTTAACTGAAGATGCAATTTCTGATCTGATTGTAGGATCCATTAAGCCTTCAATAGTCCCTATGGCTGATTCTTGATCCTTAAAATTATAGATTTGAACTGGTGAAGTACTAATATTAATTATTCTTTGTTTCTTTTTCTCTGTCTCTTCCTTTTGCCCACAACCAAAAAGAATCAAGGATAAAAAAAACAAAATAAAAACTTTTTTAAACATTACAAATTTTCCGAGTTTATTAAATTCCAATCAAAAAAATGACCTGGATCTGTTTTTCTACCAGGGGCTATATCACTATGACCGACAATATCTGTGACAGGATATTTCATGCGCAAAGATTTTAAAAGTTTTAACAAAACTTTATATTGGATATCTTCGTATTTTATTATATCTGAACCCTCAAGCTCTATTCCAATTGAAAAATCGTTACAATTTTTTTTATTTTTCCAAACTGACTCACCCGCATGCCAGGCTTTTTTAAGGCAAGATACAAACTGTATAAGTTCACCTTTTCTTTTAATTAAAAAATGTGAGGAAACCTTAAGATCTTTTATTTTTTTAAAATAGGCATGCTGACTAATATCAAGGTCATTTTTAAAAAAATCTTCAATATATGAATTGCCAAATTTATTTGGTGGAAGGCTGATGCAATGAATAACAACTAATGAAATGGTTTGTTTGGATGGCCTTAAATCATAATTGGGAGACTCAATTTGTGTTACTTGAGGAAGATACCCATTTTCATCAATCCTAAATAATTTATCTTGAGAAGTCATTGATTCAATTATAATCAAGTATTTAAATAATTAAGTAATTGATTTAAATTTTTAAAGATATGAGGTGATGTTATGTTGACAGACGAATTCCTTAAACTTTTTTTTGACGCAGTTTTATTTGGGATTGTAGATAACGGGGTGATGCTTATAGGAGCATTTTTTGGACTTGGACTAGAAAAATATTTGCCTGGACGTTTTCAAGTGGGTTTAGGTGCAATTATTGGCGCTGGTCTTGGTAACACCGTAAGTGATTTTATGGGTGGGGCAGTCAGTTTAAATTGGGCACTAGCATTTGGAACCGCATTAGGGTGTTTAATTGCCTTAATTCTAATACCTGTCATTCATGTCATAAAAAAATAAAGAGTACTTTCTTGTCACTGAAATGAAAATAAATTACATCCTAAGGCTCTACTCTTGTTTTTTTTATGAATTACTTATCCAAATTGCATTATGGTTTCTAATTGCATTTATCACGATATATATCTTTGCAATTAATTCGACAGACCAACCTCATCTTTTCCAGTTTATTTTATGGGTAACTTCAGGTGTTTATTTTGTTTCATCTTGGTATTACGGAGGCCAAACTTTGGCTATGAAAGCTTGGAAAATAAAGCTTGAGATTCCTAAAAAAAATAAATTTATTTCTTGTGTACTAAGATATTTTTTAGTGTGTATTGGATTAATTTTATTTTTTATTTTTTATATGAATATCTTATTTGGAGCAAAGCAATATTTGCATGATTTGATTTTGGGATTAAAAATTAGAGACGTTCGAACCTCATAATCATATAAATACCTAGAGATAGAAATAAAAAAGAGGGAAGCAGGGAGCTTAAAAAGGGAGGCCAGTCATTCAATAAGCCTAAATGTCTAAATAATGTATTTATAATCTGATAGCCAATTCCGATAGAAATACCAATGAACATTTTTAGGAATTTACCTCCAGATCGTTGTTGTAAAAAACCAAAGGGAAGGGCAAATAGAATCATGACTATTGGCATCAGTGGGTTAATCAATTTTTCCCATAAGGCAGTTTCGTATTTAGAAGACCTTTGATTATTAATTTTAAGATAATTAATAAATTTGACTAAATTAAATATTGACATTTTGTCGGGTGAAATTATCAAAACATTCATCATTTCTGGGCGTATCAATGACTTCCAATTTCCCTTTCTCTATTTTTTCTGTAATGATCTCATTTTCTATAAAATTCTTAACTGTTATTTCAGTTAGATCCCAATTTCCATCATCAAATTTTCCATTTTTTGCATCAATAATAGTTCTCAAATTAAATTGATCATCAAACTCATATATATGTATGTTTGATAATGTCGCATCAGGAAGAACATTTTCAATATTGACAAAATTATTACCATCCTTCATCCAGAAGCCAGATTTAAATTCCATACTGATTGAGGAGTTAGTTGCGCTTGTTTTAAGTTGTTGGGCATTTTTTTCACTATTTGGTGTAATCAAATCTCCAACAGCAAACGTAAGAATGCTAAAAAAAATCGCAATAGGCATAACAGCTTTTGCAATCTGTTTTATTGAAAGGCCGCTAGATCTTAAAACAATTAATTCTGATTGATGGGATAATTGACCAACAGTATACATTGCACCAATTAATACGGCAGTTGGAATGAGTTTGTAGATATGTCCTGGTATTGTAAGGAGAACGTAAACGATTGCTTGCGTTACTCCATACTTCTTATCATCTAAATCGGAAATCTCTTGAATAAATTCAAAGAAAGAAAAAAGGCAAATACCTCCAAATAGGAACAAAGTAATGCCTAAAAAAAGTTCTTTATTTAGATACTTAGTGACTTGGTTCATTTATTATTTTTTCTAAAAAAAGTTGGCATTAAATTTAGATTAAGTGATCTTCTATAAATTAAATAAATAGCAATGCTAAGAAAAACAAAATGTGAAAACCAAGAGCCTATCCAAATACTAAGTTGCCCAGTTGCTATTAAGCTATTTGAAATACTTACAGCATTATTATAAATAACGAAAAGTAATATTGCGGCGATAATATTCATGGATCTACCTGACCTAGGATTATTAAAGCTCAATGGAATTGCAATTATTATAAGAATGAATGTAGATATTGGAAGGGAAAGCCTCCAAAGAAACTCCGCTTGAAACTTTTTATTTGATAGGTTGCCTATGAGTTCAGTTGTTTTTTTTGCCTCCATTTTTGAAACTCTTGCACCTACCGCAGAAAGTGAGGGGATATCTTTTTCAATTAAAATGCCATATTCCTTATATTTAACTGTAGTGAATTCTTCAGTTTCTCTGCCACCTTCATATCTTTTTCCATCAAGTAAAACAATATAATTTTCACCTTTTTCATTGGTATACCTCTTCCCTTTACTTGAAACCATAACGCCGAGCTTTCCATTCTGGTAAGACTGAATAAAAATATTATTGACGGTATTTCCTAGCTCACTAAATCCCTCTACATATAAAATCCTATTATCAGACTTTGATTCTTTAAAAATTCCTGGACTAATTGCTGAAAACTCATCACGAGTTTTCAGCCCGTTTTTATATTCTTCAACCTTTTGCACTGCCCATGGGCTGACAAGGAAAGAAAGAAAACCAATTAACAAAATAGTAGGAATTGAAAAATAAATAATAGGCTTTATTAGCTTTGACAAACTTAATCCAGAGCTTAGCCATACGATCATTTCACTATCCTTGTACCATCGGCTGAGAGCCATTAAGATGGTTAAAAATAAAGTAATTGAAAGTAAAAGAGGGAGGTGTTTTAATAAATTAAAAACTAAAATCGTATCAATCGTGTCATTAGGTATAATACCTTTTGCTGCAAGGCGAAAAACATAGACAATTCTTTGAGCCACGACGACTCCTGTAAGAATAAGAATTGTTGATATAGCTGTATAAAATAATTCTTTATTTAGTTTTGTTTTATATAGCATTTAATTAAGTTTAGTTCTTATAGACAACATTAAGGAATGTTAAATGAAATTTCAACTAAAGTCAGATTCAATTTCAAAATTATCTGCTGATATTATCATATTGGCGGTTAATAAAAGTAATCAGCTATGCTCATCACTGAGTTTAAGCAAAACTTTGCAAGATGCCCTTAACTTAATAATAAAGCTAGATGACCTCCCTAAAAATACTGGCTCGATAAATATAGAGCATATGCACGGAGAATTTAAAAGGACATGTTTTGTTCGCATACAAAATCAGGATAGCCTTGATGAAGAAGATCTATTGAAATCAGCAAAAAATATTTTTAAAAAGTTGAAATCAATTAAATGCGGAACAGTAGTTTTACCGGTCAACCAATTTGTTAATAAAAAAATTAATGAGGGTACTGTAGCCAACCTATTTACAAAGGCAGCCATAGATGAATCGTATGAAGTTAATTCTCTAAAATCCGATAAAAAAGCTTCAAAAAATAACTACCAAATAAATTTCCAGGCTAACAAGTTGGATAGTAATGCTATTAAATTGGGCATAAAAGAAGGTCACGCTATTGCAGAAGGTATGAATTTAACTAAAGATTTAGGTAATTTGCCACCTAATATCTGCACTCCTACATATCTAGCAAACCAAGCAAAAAAAATTGCTAAAGATTTTAAGATGAAATCAACAATATTAAGCCAAAAACAGATTGAAAAATTAAAAATGGGTTCCTTTTTATCGGTTGCAAAAGGAAGCAGATTAGAGCCAAAGTTCATTATCATAGAACACAAGAAAGGTAAAAAATCTTCAAAACCTGTTGTGTTAGTTGGTAAGGGTATTACATTTGACTCAGGTGGCATCTCTCTTAAACCAGGTGCAGCAATGGATGAAATGAAATATGATATGTGTGGTGCTGCAACAGTTCTGGGAGTTATGAAAACTATTGGTCTCTTGAATTTACCACTTAATGTAGTGGGTTTAATTCCTGCATGTGAAAATATGCCAGATGGGCTTGCGGTTAAACCAGGCGATATTGTAACAAGCATGTCAGGCCAAACAATTGAAATCCTTAATACTGATGCAGAAGGAAGATTGGTTCTGTGTGATGCGTTAACTTATGCAGAGAGGTATAAACCAGAAACCGTAATTGACATTGCCACACTAACAGGTGCATGTGTAATTGCACTTGGTCATCATGCATCAGCAGTTTTCAGTAAGAACGATGACCTTGCAAATGATTTGCTTGCGGCAGGTAACAAATCAATTGATAAGGCATGGCGAATGCCACTATGGGATGAGTATCAACCACTTCTTAATAGTAATTTTGCGGACATTGCTAATATCGGGGGAAGAGCAGCAGGCAGTATCACGGCGGCATGTTTCTTATCAAGATTTACCAAAAAATATTCATGGGCACATATTGATATTGCTGGGACTGCATGGAATTCTGGAGCAAATAAAGGCGCTACAGGACGACCAGTCAGTTTACTAAGTCAGTTTTTAATGCATAAGTCTAAAAAATAAAATTTACGCTTTTGACAAATATTAAATTTTTTTTTAACGTTGAAAGTAAAATAGATTTTGTTTTTTCTTCTCCCAGAGAGGCTAAATAAAAAAAGAAATTCTCTGATTTATTGTTTAAATGATATTCAATTAAATGATTTATCAGATAAATTGTGGGGGGGTAGTTCTGATAGCTTTTTCCCACACGAAGAAAATAATCATCATAAGCTCAATAAGATTACTTTAAGCAATAAAAGTATTGAGTGGATGGACGACACCATTATAAATATTTCATCTCAGATGATTGATGGTTTCAACAGGTACTTAAATTTGTTTGAAATAGTATCTATTGACGAAGAAGATAAAAAACTAGCGAGAATTAGATTTCAATACTTTAAAGATCGTGGTTACAACATACAGAGTATTGATGCAAAAAAAACTTAGGTTTTGATTAGATCTAAGTATTTATCTTTTGATAAAAAATCATTTTCCTCAACCTCGCTCATAAACTCCACGTGGCAAATCCATATTTTGAAAGGGTCTTCGTTAATTTTTTCTGGTGCGGACTCAATTTCAGGGTTAATCAAGATTATTTTTCCATTTTCAGGCGCAATAATATCTGATGCTGTTTTGACTGACTCAATTGAGCCGAGCGCTTGATTTTTTTTGAACTC
Organism: Methylophilales bacterium BACL14 MAG-120910-bin43; assembly: GCA_905181685.1. Lineage (GTDB taxonomy): Bacteria > Pseudomonadota > Gammaproteobacteria > Burkholderiales > Methylophilaceae > BACL14. Next base: position 295,917 of record CAJIYK010000001.1, read on the forward strand.
ACTATTTTTATTTATTTCAACGTAAACGATATCTCCAAGTAAATCCTGTGCAAAGTCTGTAATCCCTAAAATATAAGAATCCCCATTTGGTTTAAGCCAAATGTGGTCTTTTGAATATATGATGTTATCTGGATATGTCATTAAAAACTCTTTTGGTAATTTACAATATACTTTTATATTGTTTTAAAGAAAAAAATGTATAATTCATAGAATTATAAACGAGGATTAAAACTATCTATGAATAAATTTTTATGTTTTATATCATCCTTTTTCCTCCTTCTAAGTATTTCGTTTAATTGTTTCTCCGATAATCAGCTTGATAACTTTAATAGCAAGTTTGCAAAATATAAGTCTGACCCAAAAGTAAGGTCAGCCAAAGCAATGGTTGTAAATCAAAATAATGGCAAAGTAATATACCAAAAGAATGCCTATTCAGAGGCATCGATTGCATCCCTTACAAAGCTAATGACGGCAATGGTCATACTAGATTCTAAAATTGATTTAAAAAAGAAAATTAAAATTACAAAGCATGATATTGATAGACTTAAAGGAACGGGCTCAAGAATACCGATAGGTACATTGGTAACTGGATATGACTTACTTAAAATTTCTTTAATGTCCTCAGACAATAGGGCGGCCTCCGCTTTAAGCAGAGCTTACCCTTCAGGCAAGAAAGGCTTTATAAAAGCAATGAATATAAAAGCACTTAAATTAGGAATGCATAACAGTAAGTTTGCGGATCCTACTGGCTTAAATAAAAGAAATAAATCTACAGCTAGGGACCTTGTAAGGATGGTAGAAGCTGCTTATCAATATCCAGAAATTAGAAAAATAACTACAACATCACAAGAGACTTTTAGAATAGGCAAAAGAAAAAATGAAATTGGATTTGTAAATACCAATAGGTTGGTTAGGAAGGGTACTTGGGATATTGGTTTATCAAAAACAGGGTTTACTAGAGACGCGGGTCGATGTTTGGTGATGCAGGCAGTGATAAGTAATGAACCAGTTATAATGATCTTTTTGAATTCTTACGGCACATTAACTAGGTTTGCAGACGCACAGAGAGTTAAGAAGTGGATAAAGAAAGAATCGATAATGAATAAAATTAGCCAAATATCCGCTAATTAACAATTATTTCTTAGCGGTCTTTTTCTTAGCGGTCTTTTTCTTAGCGGTCTTTTTCTTATCTTTCTCTTCTAGTTCTTTCTTTGTGATCAATTGAATGGCTTTTTCAAGCTCAATATTTTCGTAATTAAGATTCTTTGCAATGTTTACTTTAATGGCATCTCTTTGAAGATAGAATCCAAATCTACCCTTATAAATATCAATTGTTGAATTTGTAGCTGGATCAATCCCTATTCTTCTTAAAGGTTTTAAAAGTTCCACCGCCTCTTCGTGTGTAATTTTAAAAATATCGTCAGATTTCGGAATAGCTTTAAATTTACTATTATGATTTACGTAAGGCCCAAACTGACCAATACTTGCAATAATTTTTTTCCCTGTATCTGGGTGAATACCCAGGTCACGAGGAAGTGATATTAGCTTTTGTGCAATTTCCTCATTTAGATCAGCTAAGGGAATTGTTGGGGGAATAGTCACGCGTTTAGGTTTAATTTTTGTATCTTCCTCTTGGGTACCGAGTTGAAGGTAAGGGCCATAAGGACCAATAAGAAGAAGAATATCAATATTTGTTTCCTTCATCTTTCCCAACGACTTTTGGTTCTTGAGGTAAATCACCATTAGCGCTTCTGGTAAATTTACATTCAGGATAATCAGAACAGGCAATAAAGTTACCTCTTCTTCCAAGTTTTGAAAGAAGGGGCTTGCCACACTTAGGACAATCTTCATCAATAGACTTTTGGGTTATTTTGGTTCTGTCCAATTCACTTTTTTCTTTAATTTTTTTGTCAAAATCTACCCAAAATGTTCGTAGCACTTTTATCCAGTCCTTATTATCAGCTGCGATATCATCAAGTTCTGCCTCTAGATGAGCAGTAAAATCATAATCAACATAGTTACTAAAATGTTCTGTCAAAAAATCAATAACGACATTCCCTACATCTGTTGGAGTAAAACGCTTTTTATCTAATACAACGTAATCTCGCTCTTGCAGCGTTGAAATAATACTGGCATAAGTCGATGGCCTTCCAATTCCAAACTCTTCAAGTGTTTTTACTAAGCTTGCTTCACTGTATCGGGGCGGTGGGTCAGTAAAATGCTGAACTCCGTGGATACTGTTAACCTCAAGTTGATCACCTACTTCAAGTGGAGGCAATTTCTTAGATTCACTATTTGTATCATCGTTTTCTTGATCTTCAATATAGACTGACATAAATCCTGGAAATTTTATGGTTTGGCCATTAGCTCTAAAAATATTTTCATTTGATCCAATTTCAAGATCCACACTAACAACATCGTAAACTGCAGATGTCATTTGGCAAGCTAAGGTTCTTCTCCAGATCATTTCGTAAAGTTTAAATTGCTCTTCAGTTAGAAAGCTTTTAAGTTCTTTTGGAGATCTTGAAATATCTGTTGGTCTTATGGCTTCGTGGGCCTCTTGCGCATTTTTTGATTTCGTTTTGTATTCAATTGCCTTATTTGGTAGAAAATCAGGAGAATAGTTTTTTTTCAAATAGTTTCTTGCTTGTTCAATTGCCTCTTTTGAAAGTGTCATTGAGTCAGTACGCATATAACTAATCAAACCAACCGCACCCTCGCCAATTTTAATACCTTCATAAAGTTGCTGGGCAATTATCATGGTCCGTTTGGTTGTAAATCCTAATTTCTTTACTCCTTCTTGTTGCATAGTGGATGTAGTAAAAGGTGAAGGTGGTTTTCTAGTCCTTTGTTTTTTATCAACACGACTAACTATTGTTTTACCGGCGCTTTTTAAAATTAACTCACCCACAATTTCTTTCTGCTGAGCTTCGTTAGTAACTGTAAATTGCTCTACTTTATTATTTTCAAGAGTCACCAATTTTGTCGAAAATTTTGAATCTTCCTTTTGAGTATCAAGATGAATGGACCAATATTCTTTTTTAATAAATTTTTCAATCTCCTTTTCACGCTCAGTAATTAAACGAAGTGCAGGGCTTTGAACTCGACCGGCTGATAGCCCATAACGAATTTTTGACCATAACAAAGGAGATAGGTTAAACCCGATTAAATAATCAAGTGCTTGTCTCGCCTGTTGGGCATGAACAAGGGCGCTAGCAATATCTCGAGGTTCTTGGAGCGCATCAATAATTGCATTTTTAGTGATTTCTCCAAAAATAATTCTAGCAATTTTTTTATTTTTAATGAGTTTTTTAGAATTTAGAATTTCAGCGATATGCCATGCAATTGCCTCACCTTCACGATCAGGATCAGTTGCGAGAAGGACCTCATCTGAATCTTTAACTGCTTTTGAGATAGCATCCATATGCTTCTTATTTCTATCAATTAACTGAAAATTCATCTCAAAATTTTCAGTATTGATTCCCTCTGACTTTGGAAGGAGGTTTCTTATATGACCATAAGAGGCAAGCACCTTATATTCGCTACCCAGATAGTTGCTAATAGTTTTAGCTTTAGAAGGGGACTCTACTATTAGTAATTTTGACATATAAGCAAAAAGAGTTAAGTTGAAAATTAAGCATGATAGTTATAAAAAACCAACTACACAAGCTTCTAATTGAAAATAGATTTTTTGAAAAATAAATTTTTTAATTAAAATTTACTTATAAATAATCTTTTTTTTATCCATTATTTATTAGTACCACCTCCATCAACATGAATTATTTCACCTGTAGTATATGTGGCAGTGGATAAAAGAAAAACAACAGCTTTTGCAATATTTTTTGGTGTACCTTGTTTTTTTAAAAATGTTTGAGATATGAGGTTTTCTCGATAACCTACTTCAGATTCTTGACCATCTTCAGGCCATAATATTGCACCTGGTGCTACAGCATTCACTCTCACATGGGGAGCTAAATCAACAGCTAACGATCTTGTGAGGGAGACCAAGCCACTCTTGGCTAGGTTATAAATAATATAATTTTTCTTTGGATTATTTTCATTAGCATCAGTGATATTGACTATTGATCCTTTTTTTTCTTTTAAAAACTTTGCCGCTGCCTGACATAAAAATAATGGTGCCTTAAGGTTGGTTGAAATTAAATCGTTCCAGTCATCTTCATTGAGATTATCGATTTGCGTAGGGAAATAGCTTGAAGCATTGTTGATTAAGTAATCAAGCTGCCCAAATCTTTTAATTACATTTGAAATAATTTTTTCATATGATTCTGTTTTACATAAATCACCTTGGACAATATCGGTTGAATTACTTCTAATTTTATTGAGCTTGTCTTTTAGATGTAAGGCATCTTCTTTTGAATTTTTATAGTGAATCATTACATTAATATTTGATTTGTGTAATTCTTCGCAGATAGATGCCCCGATTCTTTTTGACCCACCGGTGACAAGCGCTATTTTTTTATTATTTGTTTTCAAATGGTTTGTTTTAAATTTTTTAGATATTTATACTAAAATTATTATAATCTAGAAGATATGACGAATTTACCTTCCCTTAGCCAACTTGAAGAATCAGTCCATGATGCCTTAAATCAGCGGTTAAAAAAAGAAATTATTCAATCAGGTGGCTCAATTTCATTTTCATTATTAATGGATATTGTACTTTACGATGAAGAACATGGTTACTACACTGGGTATAAAGAACAGTTTGGAGAGTCTGGTGATTTTATAACAGCTCCCATGATTTCAAATATATTCACAAGATGTTTTCTGAATTCATTTAAGGAAAATTTTGTTCATCTTCCATCATCAATACTTGAATTAGGAGCGGGCAATGGTCAATTTGCAGTTGATTTACTTATTGCTGCAGAAAAAAATAATATCGTAATTGATCAATATTTAATTTATGAAATAAGTAATAATTTAGTAAAAAGACAACAAAAGATCATGCAAAAAGAGTTATCGAATGAATTTTTTTCGAAGGTTGAATGGGTTTCCGAAGTTCCTGAAAAGTTTGAAGGTATTATTTTTGCAAATGAATTTTTGGATGCGTTCCCAACAAATATTTATGAAATAAAAAATAAACAAATATTCGAAAGAAAGGTAGGCATTGAAAATAATGAACTGGTCTGGAATAGAGATGATATACCTAACCTTTATCTCGAAAGCATAATAGATATTGAAAATTTACCTACGGGATATATTTTTGAATATTCTAAGAATTTAGATGAATGGCTAAAAGATTTTTTTAAAACAATCAAAAAAGCCATGATTTTTTTTGTAGATTATGGATTTTGCCAAAATGAATTGTTTCATCAAGATAGAACGGAAGGGACATTGATGTGCCATTACAAGCATCACGCGCATACTAATCCATTTGCATTTTTGGGAGCACAGGATATAACTTGGCATATTAATTTTTCACATATCTCAAGTTTGGCGAAAATTGCTGGTTGTACGGTCAGTGGTTTTGTTTCTCAGGCTAATTTTTTGATAAATGCTGGAGCTTTAGATTTTTTGAGTGAACATGACCCTAATAATATTTCAGATTTTAAGATGCAGACAAATGCATTCCAAAGACTGACATCACCAGCTGAGATGGGGGATTTAATCAAAGTTATAGGTATCGTAAAGAATACGGATGCAAGCCTTTTTGGATTTAATAAAAATGATAGGAAATTTCAACTTTGACAGATTTAGATAAAAGACCAGTTAGAAGTTATATTCTTCGACAAGGGAGACTCACCAAATACCAGGAAAGTGGAATAAAGAAATTTGCACCTAAATATACAATCCCTTTTCAAAAAATGCCAATAAATTTTGATCGAGTTTTCTCTAAAAAAAATAAAATAATACTAGAGATTGGTTTTGGAATGGGTGATACGACATTCAAAATGGCTCAAGAAATGCCAGGTTCAAATTTTTTAGCTGTTGAGGTTCATTCGCCTGGTGTTGGAAGTCTTTTGAATAAAATTAATCTTAGCCAACTTGAAAATTTAAAGATTATTCAGCATGATGCCATTGAGGTCATGAATGAAATGATTCCTGATAAATCATTAGACGGAATCCATATTTTTTTCCCTGATCCTTGGCCAAAGAAAAAGCATCATAAACGAAGATTATTAAAAAATTCTTTTTTAAAGCTTATGGAGCTTAAGCTTAGCCAATCTGGTTACATTCATATAGCTACTGACTGGGAAGCATATGCTCTAGAAATTATTACCTTAGTTGAGGAGAATAAATTTTTTAAAATATCCAAAAGAGATTTTAATGAGAAGCCTCAATCAAGGCCTTTGACTAAATATGAAAATAGGGGTTTAAGGCTAGGGCATCAAGTCTGGGATATTTTTATCACTTTACGATAACCACGCTTCTATTTTTTGTGTGGCTTCTTCAACTCCCTGTTTTTTTAAGCTTGAAAATAACTGGGCTGAACATTGTGTTTTGTGCACCTCACCCCATCTAGCATTCAACTCCTGTTGAATTTTTTTAAGTGTTCTTAATGACTTATCTTTTGAAATTTTGTCACTCTTTGTTAGTAAAATATGGATAGGTTTTTTTTGCGGCGCAAACCAATCTAGCATCTGCGTATCAAGCTCTGTTAGCTCCCTTCTTATATCAACCACAATAATAAGACCAATCAAGCTTTTACGTTCCTTAAGATATTTTGGTAATAGTTTTCTCCAATGATCTTTCATTGGTTTAGGGACTTTTGCAAAGCCATAACCTGGTAAATCAACTAAAGATTGCATGTCCTGAATTTTAAAAAAATTTATGAGTTGAGTCCTACCAGGCTGTTTACTGACATAAGCTAGTCGCGTTTTATTGGTAAGTGAGTTAATTGCACTTGATTTGCCTGCATTCGATCGGCCTGCGAAAGCAATCTCTTTCCCAATATCTACCGGCAGTTCTTCAAAGTGATTTGTAGAAATGATAAAAGAAACATTTTGTAGAAAAGACATTTCGCAATTTTAACTTGATTTAGATCAATTCGTCTGGAACATTTGTATATAATATGTTGTCTTTAATAAAATTAATTTAAATTTAAGGTAAATATGTTCTTGAATAAATACATTTTCTTACTATTTTTTATATTTTTTAACTCTGTTTCATTTGCTGAAAGTGCTCTTGATAACCAGCAACTTTCAAAAACCAAAGAATTAGTAAAAAATGTCTGCATGGCATGCCATGGCATGGATGGGAATAGCCTTAACGGGAAAATTGCCCCAAAAATTGCTGCCCAAAATGCTCAATATTTAACGACACAACTTAATAAGTTTAAAGATGGCATAAGAAAAAATGCCCTTATGCAGGGCATAGCCGCAAGTCTATCTGCTGAAGACATGGATAATTTAGGTATTTATTTCTCCGAACAAAAACTTCAATTATCAGCTGCAACCTCTAACGGTGTTGGCTCCAAGGGGGAAAAGATTTTTCGAGCAGGAATTAAGGATTCAGGGGTCCCCGCCTGTGCAAGCTGTCACGGCCCTGCAGGGCATGGAGTACCTGATCTTTATCCCAGACTTAATGCTCAGCATTCAGACTATATATTGAGTCAATTAAATCGCTTCAGAGTTTTAGAAGATCAGCCTGGAACAGCATCAGCACCCATGAGAGCAATTTCAGTGAGACTTACTGAAGAAGAAATGAAGGCTGTTGCTGACTATATTCAAGGATTACAATAATCTAAAAAGTGAACTATCGTCCGCTAATCAATCTCTTATAAATACATATTTCCTAATAAAAAATTAAGATTTTAAATTTGGCTCAATCAAGAAAAAATTTCCACACTTTCATTCACCTACTTAGCACAATGCGCTTTGCAATCACTATGCTTTGTTTCATAGGTATTGCATCAGTGATAGGGACTATCCTCAAACAAAACGAGCCCTACGAGAATTACATTATTAAATTTGGACAGTTTTGGTTCGAATTTTTTGAAGCCATGGGCTTATATAATGTATACCAAGCATTCTGGTTTTTATTAATACTCATTTTTTTAATTATCTCTACCTCATTCTGTGTATCGAGAAACTCACCAAAAATATTAAAGGAGTATAAAAAATTCCAACTGAATGCTCGCGAAAGATCTTTAAAATCCTTTAAACACAGTTATGAAATTCCTGTTAAGAAATTTAGCACTAGTAAATTAGAAAAATTACTTACTGAAAATAAATTTAGGTTGAAGAAACAAACAAATAAAAACGGAGACTTAATTATTTCTGCTAAGAAGGGAGACCTTCAAAAATTAGGATACATTTTTACCCATCTGGCAATTATTATCATTAGTATTGGTGGTCTAATGGATGGCAATCTTGTTTTAAAGATGCAGGAGTTGTCAGGTTCAAAACAAATTATATATGAAGATTTGGCTTTAAATGATGTACCTGAAACTGGCAAATTAACAAATTCAAATTTTTCATATCGAGCTCAAATGTTACTCAGAGAAGGAGAAAAACAGAGCGTAGCAGTTTTGAAGGCAAAAGAAGGTTATTTCATTCAAGACCTACCTTTTATTGTAGGGTTGAATGACTTTAGGATTGAACATTACAGTACAGGGCAGCCGAAATCTTTTGAGAGCGACTTAATCGTTGAAGATAAAGAGACTGGCGAGTTAATAAAAAAAACAATTAACGTTAATTCCCCATTAACTTTTAATGGGATAACAATCTATCAATCATCATTTGAGGACGGCGGGACGGAATTATCGCTTGATGTCTGGAATCTCCATTCAGCAGAAGAGACGTCAAAAATGGAAAGCATTATTTTTAAAAAAAATGAGTTGGTAGTTAACAATCAAAACTATTTCTTTGAATTTAATGACTTTCGAAAATTTAATATTTTAGATATTGAAATTGGTAATGAGAAAAAACCCACAAATGTAGGCCCTAGCTTTATATATAAAGTTAGGAATGAGTCTGGTCAGGCAAAAGAATATCAAACTTATCAATATCCTATGATAATTGATAATTCTTCTTACTTCGTCAGTGGAATGAGAAAAACACCTCAAGAAGACTACCAATACTTAAAGTTACCCGCCGATGCAAATGGTGAGATCAATGGTTTTATGATTTTCAGAGAGCTTCTTCACTCGCCTCAAATTTTAAATAACGCAATTAAGAGAGTTGTAGCGCAATCTTTCCCTGAGGGTGGAGAGAAAAGCCAAATTTATTTTGAGGGGGTTGATAGGGTTTTGTCTGGATTTATCGAAGGGGGGTATAGTCAGATTGCAGAATCTATTGACACAACATTACCGATTGAAGATCAAGAGAGAATTGCCAATAGTTATATAAAAATTATATTTTTAGTAGGAAAAGAGCTTATCACTATCTATGAATTAAATAACATTGAGGCTGATAATTTTTTATTCGAGAGTAACCATAAATTTGTTCAAGAATCATTAACTGGATTTAATGACAGTTTTTTTTATGGGCTACCCATATTTCTTGAATTAAAAAATTATGTTCATGTCCAATCAAGTGGTTTGCAATTAACTAAATCACCTGGACAGTTTTGGGTTTATTTGGGGTCGATTCTTTTGGTGCTTGGGATATTTTGTATGATTTACATCCAAGAAGTAAGGTTGTGGATTTTGAAGAAAAAAGATAATAAAGATATTTTATTGGCGCTAACTACTAATCGACATAGGCTTGAGTTTGACCAATTTGCCCTTAAAATTAGCCAACTTATGAAAAAAACTTTTAACTAATGGAAACAAAATATGATCTTTAAAAAAATATTTAATTACTTATTTATTGTTTCTATGTTGATGCTTCCTGCCTTAGGCCTGTTTAAATTTCATCAATATATGGATTATTACGAAATGTTTATCCTTGTTGGAACAGGCTTAACATTTATTTGGATGAGTAACTATTGGCAAAGCTTTAAATATCTAGTTACATCCGTTCTGGCTCTTAGCTTTATCTCAATATTTTTGTACGAGGGGAACCTATTATCAGGCGAGGAACAATTTATACTTAAATACTTCTTATCGAGTCAATCTGCAATCATGTGGATGTGCTCCTTATACCCCCTGAGCCTTTTAATGTATTGGTTTTACTTATTAAAAAAACAAGCCTTTTTTGGAAATTTTGCTTCCCAATTGACATGGATTGCTACGGCAATGGGTTTTATAGGATTGCTGGTAAGGTGGTTTGAGTCCTATTTAATTAGCATTGATGTTGGCCATATACCCATCAGTAATTTGTATGAAGTTTTTGTTTTATTCTGTTTGATTACGGCGTTATTGCACCTTTATTATGAAGAAAAAATGAATCGAAAAGAACTAGGTGCTTTCGTGCTTATAATTATTACCGTCGCAGTAGGATTTATATTGTGGTACACCTTTTCAAAAGGGGCCGATGCAATTCAACCTTTAGTGCCTGCACTTCAATCATATTGGATGAAAATACATGTGCCAGCAAATTTTATCGGCTACGGAGCTTTTGCTATTGCGGCTATGATTTCTATCGCTTATTTATTAGCTGACAAAGGCATACTGAGGTCTAGACTACCCAGCTTAATTATCCTAGATGACTTGACTTACAAAGCAATTGCGATAGGTTTTATATTTTTTACAATTGCTACTATTTTAGGGGCTGTCTGGGCAGCAGAAGCATGGGGTGGTTATTGGTCTTGGGATCCTAAAGAAACTTGGGCGCTTATTGTTTGGCTTAATTATGCAGGTTGGCTTCATTTGAGATTAGTCAAAGGTCTGAGAGGTCCGATGTTGGCATGGTGGTCAGTTATTGGCCTAGTAATTACAACCTTTGCATTTTTAGGAGTTAATCTTTTTCTTTCAGGCCTTCATTCTTACGGCGAACTTTAAAGTTGCAATGAGCTTTATTCTAAAGTACGATTGCTTTTAAATATAATCAAAGCACACACGTACAAATGGACGAAAACTTAATATCTATAAATAAACTATCATTTGGTTATGGTAAAGAGCTTCTCCACAAAGATATTAATATGCAATTTAATAGAGGAAAGGTTTCTGCAATCATGGGGGGAAGTGGTTGTGGTAAAACAACTATCCTTCGACTTATAGGTGGTCAATTAAAGCCAAACTCAGGCAATGTCAATGTTGATGGCAAAGTAGTCCACGAACAAGGTCGAGAAGGACTTCGCAATATTAGAAGGAAAATGGGCATGTTATTCCAGCACGGTGCCTTATTTACCGATTTATCTGTTTATGAAAATGTGGCCTTTCCAATGCGTGAACACACTGACTTACCGGAAAATGTAATCAAAGATCTTGTGTTGTTGAAATTGAATGCAGTTGGTTTAAGAGGCGCACACAAAAAAATGCCTGCTGAGTTGTCTGGAGGAATGGCAAGAAGAGTAGCATTGGCGAGGGCTATTTCCCTTGACCCAGATATTATAATGTACGATGAACCATTTGCAGGGTTAGACCCAATATCAATGGCCGTAATTTGTGATTTAATAAGATCATTGAATGATGCATTAGGAGCAACGTCAATTATAGTTACTCATGATGTTGCCGAAACTTTTTCATTCGCAGACTATATATATTTCTTGGCTGACGGTGGGGTAGCGGCAGAAGGATCTCCAAAACAATTATTGGCATCTAAATTGCCATTTGTTAAACAATTTATTCACTCAGAAAAAGATGGACCTGTTCCTTTTCATGCCGAAGCCCCAAGCTATCAATCGGATCTCGCACTTTAAAAATGAATAACATATTAAATTTTTTTGAAAAGTTAGGCGCATCAGCTAGAAGCTCTCTATCAGGCTTAGGATCATGTGCAAGACTTTTCTTTTTAACAATCATTTATTCATCTGATAGCTTTAAAAGATTCAATTTAACGATCAAAGAGATATATTTCACCGGTGTTCTTTCGCTAGTTATTATTATCGTGTCTGCATTTTTTGTGGGAATGGTACTTGGCCTTCAAGGCTATTACACACTTGAAAAATACGGCTCATCTGAAGCTATTGGTGTTTTAGTTGCCTTAGCTCTGGTCAGAGAATTAGGGCCTGTAGTAACAGCATTGCTTTTTGCAGGTAGAGCTGGGACCGCTATCACAGCTGAAATAGGATTAATGAAAACAACAGAGCAGCTATCAGCAATGGAAATGATGGCAGTTAGTCCCGTTGCTAGGATTGTAGCGCCAAGATTTTGGGCAGGGATGATAAGTATGCCAATTTTAGCCACTATATTTTCAATGGTTGGTATTTTAGGAGGCTACTTTATTGCTGTTTTAATTATTGGAGTCGATGATGGTGCATTTTGGTCACAAATGCAGGCAAATGTTGACTTTCATAATGATATAGTTGATGGGGCGATCAAAAGTATTGTTTTTGGCTTTACTTGTACATTAATTGCCTTATACCAAGGACTCGTTGCACCTCCTACAGCTGAGGGTGTCAGTAGAGCAACGACAAAAACTGTAGTAATTTCATCACTCAGTGTATTAGGACTCGATTTTGTATTAACGTCATTTATGTTTGTTTAAAACTATGGGAAAATAGAGATATGGAAAGAGTAAAATTAGATATTTGGGTTGGAATTTTTGTTGCATTAGGAATAATTGCAATGTTTTATATGGCAACACGTGTTGGAAATTTAACTTCTAACGACGTAAAAGAAACATATGAAGTAAAAGCCTACTTTGAAAATATTGGCGGCTTAAAGCCAAGAGCAGCTGTAAAAGCATCAGGAGTTGTAGTTGGTCGGATTGGTTCTATTGTTTTCGACCCCGAAGCTTTCCATGCAGTGGTTAAAATTAATATTGATGAACGATATTCATTTCCAACAGATACCTTTGCCAACATTTATACTGCAGGTTTATTGGGTGAACAATACTTATCTTTGGAAGCGGGAGGGGATGAGGTTAATTTGAAGGCTGGGGATTTAATTGTTCATACACAAGATGCAGTAGTTTTAGAAAAATTAATCAGCCAATTTTTATATAATAGTGCTGGTGAAGATGACGATAAGGATAAGGATTAAATATGTTTAGTTTAAAAAAGTGGTTTCTTGCATTAATGGTAGTATTCTTTTCAGGAGCAGCAATTGCTGAATTAAGCCCTGATGAGGTAGTAAAAAAAACTGCTGATGATGTCATTAGTGCTATTAAGTCTGACAAAGATATTCAAGCTGGAAACAAAAAAGCAATATATGCACTGGTAGAGTCTAAAATTTTACCAAGTTTTGATTTCAATAAAATTTGTCGTCTTGTGATGGGAAAGAATTGGAGAAAAATGTCAGCAGAGCAAAAAGAGGAATTTAGCTCAGGTTTCAAAATGCTTTTATTGAGAACTTATGCTGTCGCACTTTCAAAGTACACCGATCAGAAGATAACTGTACTTCCAATGAAAAAACAAAAAGGCAGTATAGTGACTGTCAAAACAGAAATTACTCAAGCAAGCTCGCAGCCAATTAATGTTGACTACGCCTTATCGAACAGTACTGGAAAATGGTTAGTGATAGATTTAATTATTGAGGGGGTCAGTATGATAACTAACTACCGAGGTCAGTTTGGAACATCAGTAAGAACAAATGGTGTTGATGGTCTTTTAAAAGAGTTAAAAAATAAAAATAATGCCGCTTAATATAGAATTTGAATCTAATCTCTGGAAATTGTCAGGATCTATAACATATGACGAGATCCCGAGCGTTATTGAAAAAACAAAAAACTTTAATTGGTCCGATTCAGTTCAGATTGATTTATCTCAAGTTAAACATGTAGATACTTCAGCGTTAAGTTTAATCTTTGAGTTTAAAAGAAATGCTAAAAGAAATAATCAAATTGTAACGATTAACACTCCACCAAAAAATTTGCTGAAGCTCGCAAAACTTTATGGGGTAGAAGATTTAATCTAAAGATAATAAATCTCTTTACCCTCTTGAATTTTTTCTCAAGATATAAGTCTTTAAAATAATGAAAAAAGCAATTGTTTTTAAAAATGTAAGTAAAAATTACAAACAGTTAAAAGCTGTTGATGGCATTTCATTGACAATTGAAAAGGGAGAATTCTTTGGTTTGTTGGGACCAAATGGTGCAGGCAAATCAACACTAATCAATATGATGGCAGGATTGGTAAAGCCGTCTAATGGCAGTATTGATGTGATGGGTTTTAACGTGAATAAAGAATATCAAGAGGCACGTCATTCAGTAGGTATTGTTCCCCAAGAATTAGTATTCGATCCCTTTTTTAATGTCAGGGAAATGTTGAGATTCCAGGCTGGGTACTTTGGCAAAGATAAATTAAATGATAAATGGGTTGATGAAGTTATTGAAAGATTAGACTTAACTGATAAAGCATCTACGAATATGAGAAAGCTTTCTGGCGGAATGAAGCGTAGGGCTTTAATCGCTCAGGCCCTAGTTCATCGACCGCCAGTGATTGTTTTAGACGAGCCAACTGCAGGTGTTGATGTTGAGCTTAGGCAAAAATTGTGGAGCTTTATTAAAGAATTAAATAATGAGGGACATACAATCGTCTTAACAACGCATTACCTTGAGGAGGCTGAAGCACTCTGTAATCGTGTAGCCATGATGAAGAGTGGAAAAATTGTTGCATTAGATTCAACAAAAAATTTGCTAAAGGAGTTTTCTCTAAAAAATTTAAAAGTAAGATTGCAAAAAAATAGTATTAAAAAAATCACTACTCTTTTGAAAGAGACTCCTTTCGATCAAGAGGATGACTGGTGTACCTTTAAATTAAAAAAAGTTTCTGATGCATCAAACATTATAGAAAAATTAAATTCATTAAAAATACAAATATTAGATTTGAAGTTGATTGAATCTGATTTAGAAAATATTTTTCTTAAACTAACTAGTAAAAATTAAATTTAAAAATGAATACCTTTAGAGATCAATTTATAGGCACATGGACATTACTTAAAAAAGAGCTATTAAGGTTCTGGCGAGTTGCTTTTCAAACAGTGGCAGCTCCAGTCATCACAGGGATTTTATACTTACTCATCTTTTCTCAAGTTTTAGGAGATCGTTTAGAGGTTTATGAGGGTATTAACTATCTGGTATTTTTGATACCCGGATTAATCATGATGTCACTTTTACAAAATTCTTTTTCCAATAGTTCCTCAAGTTTGATCCAAGCAAAAATTATGGGGAATATTGTTTTTTTATTGCTTACCCCCTTAAGCTACCTGCAACTTTTTTTTGCATTTTTGATAGCCGCTATAGTTCGTGGCATGTTTGTAGGTATTTGTATTTACGTTATTGCAATGTTTTATGTTGATTTACCTGTAGAACATCCTTGGTTTGTATTTATATTTGCTTTTTGTGGGGGAGGGCTTATGGGTGCCTTTGGAATGATTGCGGGTATATGGGCAACTCGATTCGATCAAATGGCAGCCTTTGGAAACTTTGTGATTATGCCACTATCAATGTTATCTGGAGTCTTTTATTCTATCCATTCGTTACCTCCAATGTGGCAAAAAATTTCTCACTTTAATCCATTCTTTTACATGATAGACGGTTTCAGATATGGTTTTTTTGGGCAGTCTGATACATCTCCCTATTTAAGTTTAATGATCGTTTTATCATTTTTTATTATTTTGTCATTTATTACTATCAGAATGTTAAAATCCGGATATAAACTGAGGAATTAGGATGTTACAAGCTATTGAGATTCAAAAAATTATAGAAGCAAATTTAAATTGTAATTTTATAAAAGTAAATGGTGATGATGGAACTCACTTCGACGCAGTTATTGTTAGCGATGTATTTAATGGCCAATCTATGATTAAACAACATCAGCAAGTTTATTCAGCGCTCGGCAATATGATGCAAGGTGAGATTCATGCACTTTCGATCAAAACATATACTCCGGATGAATGGAGTCAAAAGAATAATATTTAAAGGTTAAAATTTATGACTACAAATGCAAAAATAAAAAAATTAATTGATGATAATGAAGTTCTTCTATTCATGAAGGGTAACCCAACTTTTCCTCAGTGTGGTTTTTCTAGCGTTGCTTGCCAAGCTTTGGGTGCACTAGATGCTCCATTTGAAACGTTTGATGTATTGCAAGATCCAGAGATTAGAGAGGGCATAAAAGTATATTCAAATTGGCCTACAATACCTCAACTTTATATTCGTGGTGAATTCATTGGTGGCGCAGACATTATTCGTGAACTGTATGAATCTGGCGAGTTAGCAAAAACAATTTCTAAAGAGTAGCTTTGGATAAACTCGTTATTGAAGGTGGCTTTCCCCTTAAAGGAGAAGTCACTATATCTGGTGCTAAGAATGCAGCCCTTCCTATACTAATTTCATCTTTGTTGTCCGACGAAACACTCAACTTACAAAATGTTCCTAACCTTCAAGACATTAAGACATGCATAGATCTTTTAAGCGCGCTCGGTGTAAGGGTAAAACGTCAGGGTAACGAATGTTTTTTAGACGCAAATGATGTGAATAATTTTGATGCACCCTACGACTTAGTTAAAACGATGCGTGCATCAATTTTAGTTTTAGGCCCCTTACTTGCAAAATATGGTGAAGCAAAAGTGTCACTACCTGGTGGATGTGCTATTGGATCTCGGCCTGTAGATATTCATATTAAAGGGCTTGAATTGATGGGTGCCGAAATAATTATCGATAAGGGTTACATTAGTGCATCAACAGCGCAACTGCCAAACAAAAAACTCCAAGGTTGTAGAATTTTTATGGATCAAGTTACGGTTGGAGGTACTGAAAACTTGATGATGGCAGCGGTTTTAGCAGAGGGCATAACAATTTTAGAAAATGCCGCAAAAGAACCTGAAATTGTAGACTTAGGAAATTGTCTTATCAAGATGGGAGCGATTATTGATGGCCTAGGCACTGATAAAATTAAAATACAGGGTGTTTCATCTTTAAAAAAGGCTTCTTATAAAATTATGTTCGATAGGATTGAAGCAGGTACCTTTATGACCGCAGCTGCTATGACAGGGGGGTATGTTGTTTGTAATAATGTGAACCCTGAAGAAATGGAATCAATCACACAAAAAATTAAAGAAAGTGGAGCTAAAGTAGAAATAAGTAAGAATAGCATCTCAGTCACTGGGAATAAAAAATTAGAAAGTGTTAAAATTATTACAGCACCATATCCAGCTTTTCCTACAGATATGCAAGCACAGTTTATGGCATTAAATGTGGTTGCTAATGGAGTAGGTGAAATTACAGAAACTATTTTTGAGAATAGGTTCATGCATGCACAAGAACTTATAAGGATGGGAGCAGAAATTGATATCAAACAAAATACAGCAATCACAAAAGGGGATAATGCTTTAACCGGTACAAATGTGATGGCAACTGATTTAAGAGCTTCAGCGTCACTTGTTCTTGCAGCCCTTGTTGCAAATGGCAAAACAACGATTGAAAGAATTTATCATCTTGATCGTGGTTATGAGAAATTAGAAGTCAAGTTTAATGCGTTAGGCGCAAATATAAAGAGATTAAATTAAATGATTACTATAGCTTTATCAAAAGGAAGAATTTTTACAGAAACAATGCCAATACTTAATAAGTTGGGAATTTCATGTGAAGAGGATCCAGAAATATCTAGAAAATTAGTTTTTAGAACAAACAAAAAAGACCTTCAGCTCATCATTGTGAGAGCTTCTGACGTACCAACTTATGTAGAATGGGGAGGTGCGGATATGGGGATCGCTGGCAAGGATGTATTAGATGAATTTAAAGGGAAAGGCCTATTTCAACCCTTAGATTTAGGGATAGGAAAATGTCAGTTAATGGTTGCAGCTCGTAAAGAGTTTGATTATGAGGGGAGCATTAAACAAAAAAAAAGGTTGCGTGTTGCCACCAAGTATCCACAAGCAGCAAGGGAATTTTTTTCTAATAAAGGGGTGCATATTGATGTCATCAAGCTATACGGATCAATGGAATTAGCACCTATTGTTGGTATGTCAGATGTGATTGTAGATTTGGTTAGCTCAGGTAAAACGCTTGAAGCTAACAATCTTAAAGCATTTGAAAAAATCAGTGATATCAGCTCAAGGCTTATTATTAATCAAGCTGCATTAAAAATTAAAAGAGAACAGTTAAAGCCATTAATTGAAAACTTTTCGAAAGTAGCTTTATAAATATTTTGAATATAAAAATACAATCATCAAAAGATAAAAATTTTTTTAGTGATCTAAAAAATAATCTTGAATTTGATTCGAGTGGTAATAATGAGGTTCAGAAAATCACTAAATCTATTGTTAGTGATATTAAGAGGCAGGGAGATAAAGCCCTAATAAAATTAACTGGTCAACTAGATCATCTTGAAGTGAATTCCGTTTCACAGCTAGAGGTAAGTAAGGCAAGGTTAGAGAAAGCTTTTGAGAGCATTCCAGAGAAAACTAAAAAAGATCTTAAGTTAGCAGCAGAAAGAATTTATAACTATCACCTCAAGCAAAAAGGGGAATCATGGAGCTATGAAGACGATGATGGATCAAGTTACGGACAAAAAATAACACCAATAGATTCAGTAGGACTTTATGTGCCCGGGGGAAAAGCAGCTTACCCCTCCTCAGTATTGATGAATGCCATTCCTGCAAAAATTGCAGGCGTTAAAAATTTAATTATGGTTGTACCTACTCCAGCTGGAGAACAAAATGAACTGGTCTTTGCTGCAGCAATGATAGCTGGCGTGGATAGAGTTTTTACAATTGGCGGAGCTCAGGCGATAGCATCACTTGCTTATGGTACAGAGACAATTCCAAAAGTTGATAAAATTGTAGGGCCAGGAAATGCATATGTTGCTGAAGCAAAAAGGTTGGTATTTGGGACTGTTGGTATAGATATGATTGCAGGCCCTTCTGAGATTACAATTATATGTGATGGAAAAACAAATCCAGATTGGGTAGCAATGGATCTCTTTTCACAAGCTGAACATGACGAGTTATCCCAATCAATTCTAATTTCGATAGATAATCAGTTTCTAAAAAATGTTCAAGAAAGTATCAATCGCCTTATCAAGGATATGCCTAGAAAAAAGATAATTACAACTTCACTTGAAAATAGAGGATTGTTTATCTTGGCAAAAGACCTAAGTGAAGCAGCAAAAATATCAAACTTCATAGCACCTGAGCACTTAGAGTTATCTGTTGAAAATCCAAATTTATTACTTGAAGAAATTTCTCATGCTGGTGCAATTTTTATGGGAAAAAATACATGCGAAGCAGTCGGAGATTATTGTGCAGGACCAAACCACGTACTACCAACATCAGGTACGGCTAGATTTTCTTCACCCTTAGGTGTTTATGATTTTCAGAAAAGGTCAAGTCTAATTAATTTATCGGCGAAAACGGCTCACAGTCTTGGCGATGTTGCATCTAATCTCGCAATGGGCGAGGGTTTATTTGCTCATGCTGAATCAGCAAAGTATCGAATCAATAAAAAAAATGAGTAAGCTCTGGGGAGAAATAGTTGAAAAGTTAAACCCTTATACGCCAGGAGAACAACCCAATGATTTAAATTTACTGAAACTCAATACAAACGAAAATCCATATGGCCCAAGCCCTTATGTTTTAAAAAATATTAAGAACAAATGTAATGATTCCTTAAGATTATATCCAGATCCTGAAAGTATAGAATTAAAAAAATCTTTAGCTGAATATCATAATCTTTCACCTGAATCAGTTTTTATAAGTAATGGCTCTGATGAATCTCTAGCATTCATTTTTCAGGGACTTTTAAAAAAAGACAAACCAGTTTTATTTCCGAATATAACTTACAGCTTCTACCCAGTTTATTGTCAGTTATACGAGATCGAATATAAGCAAATACCCCTAGATCAAGAATTTAATATAAATCTTGATGATTACCGTATGGAAAATGGAGGCGTTATATTTCCAAATCCAAATGCACCCACAGGTATACCGAAATCATTAAAAGAAATTGAGTCTCTTCTTTCAAATAATAATAGTGTAGTAGTGATTGACGAAGCTTACGTTGATTTTGGGACAAGCTCGGCGATAAAATTAATTAATAAATATGAGAATTTAATCGTAACTCAATCCTTTTCAAAAGGACGCTCGCTTGCAGGAATGAGAATCGGCTGTGCATTTAGCAGTCCATGCCTTATCGAAGCATTAAATCGAATTAAAAATAGTTTTAACTCATACCCAATTGACAGGCTAGCTCAAATTTCCGCTATGTCATCAATTACAGACAAAATTTATTTTGAAGATAATTGTAATAAAGTTATTGCGGCCAGAGCATATTTGGAGGAGCAATTAAAAAGCATAGGCTTCGAGGTGTTACCTTCTGGTGCCAATTTTATTTTTACACAGCATATGCAAAAGAGTGGAGAAAATATATACGATGAATTAAGAAAAAATAAAATTTTAGTTAGACACTTTAAGTCACCAGAAAAAATTTCAAACTTTATTAGAATCACTATAGGAACAATGAACCAAATGCATAAATTAGTCTCAGTTATGAAAGAAATAGTAAAATAAAAAATTAATTAAAGGTTAGCTAATATGTCCACAGTTTTTGATTTTCTAAAAAATGATTTCACCAATCTATACATGAAAAATGTTTTAGAACACAAAGCAGTTAATAAGGCGATCGCCTTTTGTGATAATGACGATCTTAACTTAATATATACGGGTATGTTTTCTGAGGTAAACAATGGAAAGGGAATCACAGACGATCTTGAATTATATTTAGTAAGTTATTTAATACAAAAAAACAAAAATATAAAAGGATTTGGTAGGGCCTCTGCATATGTACTCGAAGATCAAACCACCTTTATTGGTTTTGATATCAAGACAGTAGATAATGAAATTTGGTCACAACAAAATCTTTTCTCTGTTGATGAGGAGAGCAAAGTTATCGGTGTTGAAGGAGATTACAAAGAGAGTAGTGACAAGAATGTGATTTGTCCATTAGTCACAAGTTATTTTGAAAAAATTGATTTTCCAGAAGATACGCTGAAGTATCTTGACAACCTGTATGAGCAGATAAAGCCAAACCTCCAAATCACTCAAATAAAGTAAATTTTTAGTCTCTATCTCTTGGATGAGTTTTTAAGATGAAAAAAAATTTATTAGAAACAAAAATATGTAAGGTTTGCAATAAACCTTTCTCT
Source organism: Methylophilales bacterium BACL14 MAG-120910-bin43 (assembly GCA_905181685.1). Taxonomy (GTDB): domain Bacteria; phylum Pseudomonadota; class Gammaproteobacteria; order Burkholderiales; family Methylophilaceae; genus BACL14. Next base: position 317,007 of record CAJIYK010000001.1, read on the forward strand.
TGGAGAAAGAAATGGAAAAAAGTTTGGAATGAGGTTAAGTACTGTTCCGAGCGTTGCCGAAGAGAAAAATAGTCAAACTCATGCTAAAATCGCACTTATGAAAAGATCAGCGAAAGTATCAAGAAAAACCAAAGAAACTGATATTGAAGTGACCATCAATATTGATGGTTCTGGAAAATCTAACCTAGATTCAGGTATCGGTTTTCTTGATCATATGCTTGAACAAATATCTCGTCATGGTTTGTTTGATATTGATATTAAAGCAAAAGGTGATTTACATATTGATGCTCATCATACTGTCGAAGATATTGGAATTACATTGGGCCAGGCATTTGATAAAGCGATAGGAGATAAGTTAGGGATAAGAAGATATGGACATGCATACGTCCCTCTTGATGAGGCACTTTCGAGAGTTGTTTTAGATATATCAGGTAGGCCTGGTCTAAAATTAAATGTTGAATTTACCCGAGCAAGAATTGGAGACTTCGATGTGGATTTGATTCATGAATTTTTCCAAGGGTTTATAAATCACGCAAATATAACACTTCATATTGATAATCTTCGCGGAGATAATGCGCATCATCAGTCAGAAACCATTTTCAAGGCTTTTGGGAGAGCTTTAAGGTTTGCTGTTGAAATTGATGAAAAAATTAAAGGTGAAATGCCTTCAACCAAAGGGTCTCTTTAAACCTAATTAAATAATTCTTATTTATGATTGCAATTATCGATTATGGTATCGGCAACTTAAAATCAGTTCACAACGCTGTACGGTATATTGCACCAAAAACTCCATCCAAGGTAAGTAGTGACCCCGATTTTATTAATAAAGCTGATAAAGTAATTTTCCCTGGCCAGGGAGCAATGCCAGATTGTATTAAAGAGTTAGACAAAAGAGGTATAAGGGATGTGGTGATTGAATCAGCTAAAAAGAAACCTTTTTTGGGTATCTGTTTAGGACTTCAATTGCTTTTTGAAAAAAGTGAAGAGGGTGATGTTGATGGTTTTGGTATTTTTGAAGGTAGGATAAAGAAATTTCAACCAAACAAGCAAGTGAGAATTAAAATTCCCCATATGGGCTGGAATAAGGTGCATCAGTCTAAAAATCATCCTATGTGGAATAATATAAATCCAGGCAGTTCTTTTTATTTTGTTCATAGTTTTTATGCGTCAGATGTAAAAAAAGAATATGTCACAGGTACAACAAATCATGGTGAGGAATTTACTTGTGCAATCGCTAAAGAGAATATTTTTGCCGCCCAGTTTCATCCTGAAAAGAGCGCTGAATTGGGTTTACAGTTATTAGATAATTTTATTTCATGGAAAATTTAATGCTATGTTAATAATTCCAGCTATTGATCTTAAAGACGGTAAGTGTGTTCAACTTCAACAAGGATTAATGGATAAATCAACTATCTTTTCTGAAAATCCTGCAGAAATGGCGAGAAAATGGGTTGATGAAGGAGCCAAAAGACTTCATCTTGTTGATTTAAATGGAGCATTTTCGGGTCGACCAGTTAATGAAACGGCTATAAAGTCAATTGTTACTGAGGTTGGAGGTGAAATTCCAATTCAACTAGGTGGCGGTATAAGAAATATTGATACAGTCGAAAGCTTTTTAAATAGTGGTGTTGATTCAGTAATAATTGGAACAGCAGCTGTTACGAATCCTGGATTTTTACACGAGGCATGTTTTGCTTTTCCCGGCCAGATAATTGTTGGGCTCGATGCAAAAGATGGTGACGTTGCCATTAATGGTTGGGAGAAAATGACAGGACATAATGTGATTGAATTAGCACAAAAGTTTGAAGATTACGGTGTCGAATCAGTGATATATACCGATATTGGAAGAGATGGTATGTTAGCTGGTGTCAATGTGGATGCGACCGTTAAGCTATCAGAGGCACTAAAAATACCCGTCATTGCAAGTGGTGGAGTTTCAAATTTAAATGATATTAAATTACTTTGTGATGTGGCTAATGTTGGGATTCGTGGAGTTATAACAGGGACAGCTATATACAAGGGTACGTTAAATTTTAAAGAAGCTAATGATTTAGCAGAGAAATTAACAGGGTAGTTATGACCGTTGCCAAAAGAATTATTCCTTGTTTAGATGTCAATGATGGCCGAGTGGTCAAAGGAATTAATTTTGTTGAGTTAAAAGATGCAGGAGACCCGGTTGAGATCGCAAGATCTTACAATGAGCAAGGTGCAGACGAATTAACTTTTCTAGACATCACTGCAAGTTCAGATAATAGAGGTTTATTATTCGACATTATCGAAAAGGTTGCTAATCAAATTTTCATTCCTTTAACTGTAGGAGGAGGAGTAAGAAATTGTGACGATATTAGAAATTTATTAAATGTAGGAGCAGATAAAGTAGGTATCAATACATCTGCGATTTTAAACCCTAATTTTGTCTCTGAATCATCAAGTAGATTTGGCTCACAAGCTATAGTAGTTGCAATTGATGCAAAAAAAATTGATGATCATTATGAAGTTTTTACACATGGTGGTAGAAATGCTACTGGGATAAATGCAATTGAATGGGCCAAAAAAATGGCTGATTTTGGAGCAGGTGAATTATTGATTACAAGTATGGACAGAGACGGAACAAAAAAAGGGTTTGATAATAATTTAATGAAGTCTATTTCGGATGTTGTCGATATTCCAATTATTGCCTCTGGTGGAGCAGGTTCACTTAGACACTTAGTTGATGGTATCAAAGAAGGTGAAGCGGATGCTGTGCTTGCTGCGAGTATTTTTCATTACGGTGAATATTCAATCAAAGAGGCTAAAAAATATATGTACGAACATGGAATTGAGATGAGATTATGAAAAATTGGATAGAAAAAATTAAATGGACAGAGGATGGACTCGTTCCTGTGTAGTACAGGATCATATTTCAAATAAAGTCATTATGTTTGCCTGGATGAATCGCTTGTCATTGGAAGCTTCCATTAAACAAAAGAAAGCAATATATTGGTCACGCTCAAGAAAGAAAATTTGGACCAAGGGCGAATCATCAGGGTACTATCAACATATCAAAGATATGATTATTGATTGTGACAAAGATGTTTTACTTATTAAAGTGAAACAAGAAGGTGGCATAAGTTGTCATACGGGAAGGGAAAGTTGTTTTTATTATCGAGTAGATATGGAAAGTAATATTATTGAAGAATGTGAGAAGGTGATTAAGAATCCAGATGAAATATATAAGGATAAAAAATGAAAGATGAATTCTTAGAACATCTCTTGGCCATCATTAAGTCTAAAAAAGAAGAAAATCCTGAAAAATCATATACGGCAATGCTACAACAAAGTGACGTTAATGAAACATTAAAAAAAATTGAAGAAGAAGCATTTGAAGTAATAGATGCCGTAAAATTAAAAAATAAAAGCAATATTGTTCATGAAGTGGCTGATCTATGGTTTCATTGTCTAGTCGTTTTAGCAAAAAAAAACCTCACTGTTGAAGATATAACAAACGAGTTAAAAAAGAGACAGGGTATATCTGGGATAGAAGAAAAATTAAATAGAACTAAAAAAGTAAAGTGAATAAAGATGACTGTATTTTTTGTAAAATTGTAAAAAAAGAAATCCCTGCAAGCATAGTGTTTGAGGATGAAGAATTACTTGCCTTCAAAGATATTAATCCAATTGATAAAGTACATTTGTTGATCATCCCCAAGGAGCATATTGAAAATTTATTTTCATGCGAAAAAAAGCACAAAGAACTTCTTTCTAAAATGTTGCTACTGGCACCTAAATTAGCAAAAGAAAATGGACTTGAGGGATTTAGGGTTATGATAAATAGTGGAGAAAAGGGTGGGCAAGAAGTTTTTCACATTCATTTTCATGTTTATGGTGGAAGCGAAAAAATAGCTAAAATTTAAAGGAGCTTAAATTATGATTGGAACAACGGAATTAATAATTATTTTGTTAATTGTTTTGGTAATTTTTGGAGCAGGAAAGCTAAAAAATATAGGTGGTGATTTAGGGTCAGCTATAAAAAGTTTCAAGGAGGGTATGAACGATAAAGATGAGCCTAAAAAAAACAAAAGACAAAAATTAAAAAAAACTAAATAAAAATCATGCTTGATATTTCTTTCGCAGAACTATGTGTAGTATTGCTTGTGGCGATTATCTTTATTTCTCCTAAAAATTTCCCGACTCTTTTCAAGGCTATGTCAAAGCTTTATAGAAAAGCAAAAAATTCTTTGTTGGATATAAAGGATGAAATAGAGAGAGAGGACAAGTTTCAAGAATTAAAGAAAATAGAAAATGAGTTTAAAATTTTGAAAAATCGTGCAAAGAAAAATATAAAAAAAATTTGAAAAAGCAGACATTATTTTTATCTCACTTTAAAGATCTTCGGTCAGTTTTAGTAAGATCATCCATAATTTTTTTTGTAATATTTATCTTTCTCTTCCCTTTTTCAAACGAAATATATGAATTTTTTGCTACGCCATTAATTAATCAACTCTCATTTGTAAATGGTAGTTTAATTTCTACAAAATTAACAGCAACCTTTGTGGCACCTTTTAAAATTACGTTGTTTGTTGCTCTTATTATTTCGGTACCATTGATTTTCTCTCAAATATGGAAATTTGTAGGCCCTGGATTGTATAAAAAAGAGAAAGTTTTTATTCTTTCAGCCTCAATATTTAGTTTTGGGTTGTTTGTGATTGGTTTAGTTTTTGTTTACTTAGTACTTTTTCCTAATATCTTTAGATTTTTTATAGTAACGGCTCCAGGTAATGTAGATTTAATGATTGATATTTCACAGTATCTTGAAATGATTTTAGCTTTATTTTTTGCATTTGGAATTGCTTTTCAAATACCAATCATACTTATTGTGATTGTTAAATTTAAATTACTTAGGTTAAATAAAATAAAATCAAACCGGGCTTATATTTATGTAGCTGCATTTGTATTTGCAGCGGTTTTTACACCACCAGATGTCATATCGCAAATCCTTTTAGCAATACCAGTCATTTTTTTATTTGAAATAGGGGTATTAATTTCAGGTAGATTATTTAAAAGCTAGTTTTTTGTTTAAAGAAATGTTTTTTTTTGAATTTTAATATTTTTTATTGGTCGTTATAACCTATAATGGCGACTAAAATTACAAGCTAATACCATTAAGATTTTTAAGGATTAATTCATGGCAAAAAGTAGCAAAAAAATCGATCTTAAGCGAAGAAAATTTTTGTTAGCCGCAACATCCGCAACAGGTGCGGTAGGCGTTTGCGCATTGGGTGTACCTTTTGTTTCAAGTATGAGTCCTAGTGAAAAGGCTAAAGCTGCTGGTGCTCCGGTAACGTTTGATGTAACACAAGTCAGTAATGGCGAACTCAAAACAGCTGAATGGCGTGGACAGCCAGTTTGGGTTCTAAATAGAACTGAAAAGATGTTATCAAGTTTAGACGATAAAGAGATATTGACAGATCCTGATTCAAATTCACCACAACAACCCAAAAATTGTCAAAATGCAACGAGATCCATTAAACCTAATTTGTTGGTTATGGTTGGTATTTGCACTCATTTAGGCTGTTCACCTTCACCAAAATTAAAAGATGGCGGTGATATGGGCAATAATTGGGAAGGTGGTTTTTTCTGTCCATGTCATGGCTCAAAATTTGATCTTGCGGGAAGAGTTTATAAGGGATCACCTGCACCGACTAATCTTGTGATACCTCCCTATCGATATAGTGATGATAAGACAATTATCATTGGAGAAAGTGATTCTGAGAAAGGATAAATGAAAAAAAATTCAAAAACACAAAACAAATCTGTTGGTTTAATCGGCTGGGTAGATGAAAGGTTTCCTCTTTCCTCATTCATTAAAAATCATCTTACAGAATACTATGCTCCGAAAAATTTCAACTTTTGGTACTTTTTTGGCGCTTTAGCATTATTTACATTTGTAATGCAAATTTTAACGGGTATTTTCTTAACGATGTATTACAAGCCTGATGCGGCTCAAGCCTTTGCATCGGTAGAGTTTATCATGCGGGATGTATCATTTGGCTGGTTGATAAGGTATATGCACTCAACGGGAGCCTCTCTCTTCTTTGTTGTAATTTATTTGCATATGTTTCGCGGGTTGATGTATGGGTCATATAAGAAACCCAGAGAGCTTTTGTGGCTTTTTGGGGTAGCTATATTTTTACTTTTAATGGCTGAGTCTTTTTTTGGGTACCTACTTCCTTGGGGGCAAATGTCATACTGGGGGGCTCAGGTTATTGTTAACTTATTTGCAACTATCCCTTTTATTGGTCCAGATCTTGCTGAGTGGGTGAGGGGCGACTATTTAGTATCGGATGCTACGCTTAACCGGTTTTTTGCTTTTCATGTGATTGCACTTCCACTCGCGCTTGCTGGATTAATCATGTGTCATCTCGTTGCATTGCATGAAGTAGGTTCTAACAACCCAGATGGAATAGAAATAAAAGATACAAAGGACAAAAAAACAGGTATTCCTTTAGACGGGATTCCATTCCATCCTTATTACACTGTTAAAGATTTAACCGGTCTCACTGTATTTTTAATTGTATTTGCTTCAATCATATTTTTTGCACCTGAAATGGGGGGATATTTCTTAGAGGCTAATAATTTTGTTCCTGCGGACCCATTAGTAACCCCTTCACATATTGCACCTACTTGGTATTTCACCCCCTTCTATTCGATCTTGAGAGCAGTTCCACCTATCTTAGGAAGTCAATTTCCAGGGGTGGCGGCAATGGGGTTATCTGTATTGATATTCTTCTTTGTGCCTTGGCTCGATAAAAGCAAGGTAAGGTCTATTAGATATAAGGGCATTCTTTATAAAAAATGGTTAGCTGCCTTTGTAGTCAGTTTTATTATTTTGGGTTATTTGGGGACAGTTCCTTCAAATATCTGGGGGCAGTTTAGTTCTATAATTCCATTATTAGGTGGTGTAGATGTCGCAACATTTGTAGCCCGTATATTTACTCTGGTATATTTTGCATTTTTTATCATGATGCCTATCTATAGTAAAAAAGATGTGACAAAAAAAGTCCCAAAAAGAGTGACGATGTAATGAGATTTTTTATCATAATTTTTTTGTTCATTTCATCATTTAGCTTCTCAGCTGAAAATATTGAGCTATCAAAGGCACCTGTCGATTTAACAGATAATCAATCTTTGCAAAGAGGAGCAAGGACTTTTACCAATTACTGTTTGAACTGCCATAGTGCAAAATATATGAGGTACAGCAATCTTCAAGACATTGGTTTATCTGCAGAAACGATTAAGAATGATTTGCTGTTTACAGGAAATAAAATTGGGGACACGATGTCGGTCAATATGTCTATGAAGGATTCGAAAAAGTGGTTTGGTGCTTCACCTCCAGATTTATCAGTCGTTGCAAGGTCAAGGGGTGCTGATTGGATTTATAGTTACATGCGAGGATTTTATCGTGATCCAACCAGACCAATGGGATGGAACAATACGGTGTATGTTAATTCAGCAATGCCACACATCCTTTGGGAGCTAGAGGGTGAGAAGATTTTAAACCCCAAAACAAAGAAGTTAGAAAAATTTAGCTCTGGAAAATTAAATGCAAAAGAGTATGATGCGACGATAGCAGATTTGACAAACTATTTAGTTTACATGTCTGAACCTGATCAACTTAAAAGAAAAAAAATGGGATATTATGTGATCGGTTTCTTACTCTTACTGCTTTTCCTGACAATCAACCTTAAGAAAGAATATTGGAGAGATATTAAATAATACAATGATGAAATTATATTCAAATTCAACAGACCCCTTCAGCCACCGATGCAGAATAGTCCTTTTTGAAAAAGGAATGGATTTTGAGGTGATCGACGTAGACCTTACCAATCAGTCAGAAGATTTATCAATACTAAGCCCTTATTCAAATGCTCCTGTTTTAGTCGAAAGAGACTTGGTACTGACGGATGCAAATATCATTAACGAGTATATTGATGAGAGATTTCCTCATCCACAACTTATGCCGCCTGATCCAGTTATGCGTGCCAGGGCAAGACTATTTTTAAAAGATTTCGAAAGTGAATTGTTTATTCATATGCATGATATGGATTCATCAGATCAGTCAAAAAAAACAGCTGCAAGAAAAATTATTACAGAAACGTTAATTAAGTTGACGCCTATACTCAGCAAGCAACCATATTTACTTCATGAT
>CAJIYK010000002.1 GCA_905181685.1 Methylophilales bacterium BACL14 MAG-120910-bin43
CGGACTTAATTCCCTCAACACTATCTTTCCTCTTTGCAATAGCAACAGCTAAGATATCTCCCAAGGGTGATGAATTCTTTAAAATATTTACTTTATTGTTATCAAGATTATTTTGCTTAATCATAGTCTTAATTTCAACCATTAATCCATCAGGAATAATCTGACTTTTTCTTAAAGACCAAAACCTTTCTAAAATTATTGCAACGCCAATAATGGAGGTTAAGATTAGTGGCCATATAGGCCAGCCAGCTGCTTGAATTATTTCCCACACAATATAAAACTCCTTGTAATTATTTTTACAATATTATACTAGTTTGATTTAAGTTTCCCCGATGCTAGGAGATAATTTTTTTTCATTTTTTTTGCCAATGATAGATCGTGTGTAACGAGAACTATAGCTGTCTTAAATTCATCTGCTAATTCTAAAAATGAATCAAAAATTAAATTTGCATTTTTATGATCCAGGTTTCCCGTTGGCTCATCTGCCAAAATTAAATCAGGGGCAGTTACCATTGCCCTGGCAATAGCAACTCTTTGTCTCTCACCCCCAGAAAGTTGATGCGGAAAATGATTTAATCTTTTACCCAAACCTAATTTTTTTAACACCTTTTTTGCTTGGTTGAAATCTTCTAAATAATCTCCCCTTCTCACTGTGAGTGGCATCATTACATTTTCAATTGATGAAAAATCATTCAATAAATGGTGTGATTGATAGACAAAGCCTATATGTTGATTCCTTAGTTTTGCCATTTTGTTATCAGAAAGATTTCCCATATCTAGATTGTTAAAAAGAACTTTTCCATCTGAGGGTGAATCTAGCCCTGCAATAATATGCAAAAGAGTACTTTTTCCAGAACCAGAGCTGCCAAGAATAGCAACTTTTTCTGATGCATTTATATTAAAACTTAAATTTTTAAGGACAGGGACATCGAGTCCTTCAAAATTTTTTGTCACATTTTTTAAGTTAATTTGAAAGAAATTATTCATATTTTAAAGCTGTTGCTGGGTCAGTTTTTGAGGCTTTATAGCTTGGATAAATTGAGGCAACTAAAGATAAAATTAATCCCATTAAACCTATTCTATAAATATCGGCAATCATAACTTTTGAGGGCACATTAGAAATAAGATAAATATCTTTAGCTAAAAATTCTGTATTAAATACTCCTTCGATAAATGGGACGATTGTTGATATATTTAACGATATCGCAACTCCAAAAATAATTCCTAATAATGTACCTATGGCTCCTATGATGAATCCCTGCGCAATAAAAATATACATTATACTTTTTTGGTTTACGCCAATCGTCCTTAAAATCGCAATATCTGATCGTTTTTCAGTTACTCCCATAACCAATGTAGAAACAATGTTGAAAGCTGCAACCGCTATAATCAAAGTTAAAATAATAAACATAACCTTTTTTTCTAATTTAATGGCAGCGAAAAGATTGGCATGTTGAATCCTCCAATCTGAAACATAAATAAAAGGATCATAGCTAAAAATATTTTTTAAATAGTCAGTGATTTTTTCTGTGTCATCAATTTCATTAAGCTCTACCCTTAAGCCTGAGACATTATTGTTTGTTTTAAAAAATGTTTGCGCATCCTTCAAGTTTATCAAGACCAGGCCTGCATCATACTCATACATTCCGGAATCAAAAATTCCTGAAATATTAAAGCGTTTCAATCTAGGCATTATCCCTGCAGCAGAAAAGTTTGATTTGGATGAAATCATCGCAATTTTATCCCCTACAGAGACACCTAAATATCTTGCAAGATCAGTCCCAATTAAAATATTATATTGCCCTGCATTGAGGCGATACGCTCCTGAACTTATTTTTGTATTTATGTCATTCACATCTTTTTCAATTTCAGGGAATATACCCCTAACCATGACACCCCTGTTCCTTTTACCAACTGAAATCATTGCTTGGTCTGCTACGTATGGAGAAACTCCTTTAATGTTCATATTTTTAGCAATTGTTTCTTTTGTCTGTTGCCAATTTTTAAGATCTTTCCCTGGCTTTGTTATTTCTATGTGAGAGGTCACACTTAAAATTCTTGATTTTAGTTCATCCTGAAATCCATTCATTACTGACAAGACAATTATCAATGCCATTACACCCAATGTAATGCCAATGATGCTTGTCAAAGAAATAAATGAAATAAATTGATTTGTATTTTTAAGATTTGTATATCTGAGTGCGATCCAAAATTCATAAAATTTTTTATTTTTAACTGATTTGGTCATTGAATATATATTTAGTTAAACTTCGATATGAGCATTCTGCTAGAATTATGGCATGTTTACAGGAATAATTGAATCAATTGGCATAATCGAATCCATGGACAAAGAGGGGGAAGATCTAAAAGTCAACGTTAACCTTAATGGAAAAAAGTTACAGGATATTAATATCGGAGACAGCATATCTGTCAATGGCATCTGTTTAACAGTCTCAGATATTTATGAGGATCTATTAAGTTTTGATATTTCTAAAGAAACATTATCCAGAACCTCGCCCTTCGAAATATCTCAGAAACTGAATCTTGAAACATCGCTTAGATATAACGGAAAGGTTTCAGGTCACTTTGTCACAGGCCATGTAGATGAAGTAGGTTTTATACGCAGTATTGAAAAAAAAGATATGTGTGAAGTTTGGGGTGTAGAAGTCTCAAAAAAATTAATGAAATTCATCCCTGAAAAAGGCTCAGTGGCATTAAACGGGACCAGCCTGACTGTAAATCACGTTGTTGAGAATATTTTTTATATCAATCTTATTCCACATACATTGTTATCAACAAACCTGTCATCACTAAAAATAGGCGGCATGGTAAACATTGAAATTGATATGATTGCAAGGTACCTACAAAATCTCTGTACAAAATAAACAAATTTTTTTATGAATAATATCGAAGACATAATAAGTGATCTAAAAAAAGGGCAAATGGTCATCCTTGTGGATGATGAAGATCGTGAAAACGAAGGTGATCTATTAATAGCCGCCGATCACATCACACCAGAATTCATCAATTTTATGGCTAAATACGGCAGAGGTCTTATTTGCTTAACATTGACGGAGGATAAGGCCAATAAACTCAAACTCCCTCTGATGGTTGAAGATAACCAAGGCAAACTTGGAACAAATTTTACGGTCTCAATTGATGCTTCTTCAGGGATAACCACAGGTATATCCGCAGGAGATAGGCTAAAACAATCATATCCGCCATTCAGCCTCAATCGGATCATACATTTATTAATAGGCCCGGTCATATATTTCCGCTCATCGCACATTCCGGTGGTGTTTTATACAGAGCGGGTCATACAGAGGCCGGTTGCGATCTTGCTTCCCTTGCGGGAGCGAGTCCAGCATCTGTTATTTGTGAAATATTAAATGATGATGGAAGCATGGCTAGACTTCCAGATTTATTAAAATTCTCAAAAAAACATGAAATAAAAATTGGAACAATTGCTGATTTAATTGAATACCGAAGTAAAAAAGAAAAGTTGATAAAAAGAATAAGTGAGGAAAAAGTTAATACTGAATTTGGAATGATGAAACTTATTGTTTATTCGGACCTACTTTCAAAAAATACACATTTAGCCTTTGTGAAAGGTGAAATAGAAAAAGATGATGAAGTTGTCGTAAGGGTTCATGAGCCTTTATCAATATTGGATTTCGTTAGCAAAGAAACCCCCCATTCTTGGCCGCCACTAAAAGCGCTGAAAAAGATTAGTAATGAAAAAAATGGTGTAGTTATTTTCTTAAACTATAACGAATCTCAAAACAATATTACAAGTAAATTGAATCATGAAAATATTACCTTAAAAAAATCAACTGATCTTCGAAGTTATGGAATAGGTTCACAGATTTTAGTTGACATAGGCGTTTCAAAAATGAAACTTTTAGCCGCGCCAAGAAAAATGCCTAGTATGGCCGGGTATGGTCTTCAAGTCACTGAATTCATTGAAAATGATATCTAAACTAAATTTAGTTTATGATAAAATATAAATATTGAAAAAAGATAAATACATATTAATTTTTAAAAAAACAAAGGGGGAAATTATTCCCCTTTTTTTTACCTAATTTATTTATGTCAGATGGAATATGACCGAAACTAAAAACCAAAAAGTGCTTACTGGAAATATCTTATCTTTTGATTTTGGGGAAAGAAGGGTCGGGGTAGCAATCGGAAATAATATTACAAATAATATTCACCCCCTTGAAACAATAGAAGCATCAAAAAAAATTGATAGGTACAGCAAAATTGAATCATTACTAGAAACATGGAAGCCAACCCAGTTGATAGTCGGTTACCCTCTTAATGATGATGGCAGTCAATCAAGAATGAGCTCACTAGCAAAAAAATTCGGAGAAAAACTTAAAAATAAATTTAATATCCCCGTTCATTTTGTTGACGAAAGATTTAGTTCATTCGAAGCAGAGCTCAGATTAAAGGCATTAGAAAAAAATTTAAAAAAAAGGAAACATATAATTGATCAAGTCGCTGCCATGATAATTTTAGACTCTTATTTTGAATCTGATAAAAATAGTGATGCCCTATCATTATGAAAAAAATAACAGGAAATAAGTTCACAGATCTTCAACACTTGTTATCAATTGATGAGATGGATATTACACTTATCAACGACATTTTTAAGAGTGCAGATAAGTTTCTAAAAAATAATCAAATTATTGATAAGTATAAAATTTTGCAGGGAAAAACTGTGTGTAATCTTTTTTTTGAAAATAGCACAAGAACACAAACTACTTTTGAGATTGCTGCAAAAAGGTTATCTGCAGATGTTATCAATCTCGATATAGCGACATCGTCACAATCAAAAGGCGAATCGATACTTGATTTAATAAATAATTTAATAGCCATGGGTGTAAATATTTTTGTCGTTAGGCACTCAATGCCTGGAATTCCAGAACAAATTGCTCGTAATATTAAAAATAAGGCTCATATTATTAATGCGGGTGATGGAAATAAAGAGCATCCAACTCAAGCGCTTTTAGATGCTTACACTATTAAATGTTATAAAAAAAGATTTGGTGACCTTAAGGTTGCAATCGTAGGTGATATAGAGCATTCAAGGGTAGCAAAGTCGGAAATTTATATCTTAAATAAACTTGGAGTACAAGAAGTAAGGGTCATAGGACCTGAGCCGCTGATGCCAAGTAATATTTCTGAACTGAATGTAAGAGCTTTTAGTAATATGAACGATGGCTTAAAGGATGTAGATGCTATTTTGATGCTTAGAATCCAAAAGGAACGAATGAGTAAAGATACTATTCCATCTGAAAAAGAGTATTTTAAAGCTTATGGCTTGAATGAAGAGCGTTTAAAATTTGCAAAGAATGACTGCATAGTCCTTCATCCAGGACCTATTAATAGAGGAGTTGAGATTGATACATTGGTGGCAGATGGGAGGCAGTCCGTTATTTTAGAACAAGTAAAAAATGGAATAGGCATCAGAATGGCAGTTATGGAAAAAATGACTAACTAATAGCTTTATTCATAATTTTACATTTAACCCCTGTTGTTATAGGTTTATATATATAATAATTTTAATTTAAATAAATAAGGAATTATTTATGCTTGAAAAACTTATTAATGCATTGCTTGGAAGGGATGAAAGTCCCAAAAAGAAACCCGTAGCTAAAAAGAAACCAGTAGCTAAAAAGAAACCTGTAGCTAAGAAGAAACCCGTAGCTAAGAAGAAACCCGTAGCTAAGAAAGAAACCTGTAGCTAAGAAGAAACCAGCTAATAAAAATGCCTTAGAGTTTTTAAATAAACCAGGCTAATTGCTTGGTTTTTTTTATTTCATTTAATATGCTTAAAATTAAAAAAAATATAGATTTGGTTCGTGATGAAATTAAACAAAATTCTCACAAAACAAAAAAAGATATTCGATTAGTTGCAGTAAGCAAAGGTCAAAGCTATATTGCGATTAAAAGTGCATTTGACGCAGGACAAAAAATTTTCGGTGAAAACTATCTCCAGGAAGCGCTGGAGAAAAAGAAATTGCTTGAAAACCTTGAAATTGAATGGCATTTCATAGGCCCTATCCAGAGTAACAAATGCAAACTCATATCAGAAAATTTTTCTTGGGTGCAGACCGTTGATAGAATTAAAATAGTAAATAAATTAAATCAATATAGGCACTCAAAAAACCCATTAAATATTTGCATTCAAGTTAACATCAGTGAGGAAAATACCAAGAGTGGTATAGGCCTTAATGATGTAAAACAATTTGCAAAACTCATCAGTAACCTTAAAAACTTAAAGTTACGAGGGGTTATGGCAATTCCATCAAAAACAAATGAAAACCAAAATTTGGTATCCCAATATAGATTATTAAAAAAACTGTATGAAGACTTAAAAATTACTTACAGCTCTGTGGATACTTTATCAATAGGTATGTCCAATGACTACTTGTTAGCAATTGAGAATGGGGCTAACCTTGTTAGAATAGGAACAAAAATTTTTGGTGCAAGATAAATATGGCAAAAAATAAACTTTATTTTATCGGATATGGACACATGGCGGAGGCAATTTATCAAAGGCTTGATAAATCCTTATTCGAAAACATATTTTTAATCGAAAAAGATGACGATAGACGAGTTTCTATAGATAAAAAAAAATACGGTAAAACCCAATTACTTAAAAGCCTTCATGGTATTAAATTTTGTAATTCAGATATTGTTATTTTAGCTGTTAAGCCGAATCAGATAAAATTAATATGTAATGAAATTAATTCATTAATCATAGAAAAAAAAGATTTGCCCGAAGTAATTTCTATTGCAGCTGGAGTAACAACAACTTCAATTAAAGATTATATTATTCAAGAAAATCTCTCACATCTTCAAAACTTTCTGAATATATATAGAGCGATGCCAAACTTATGCGCTAGCAACGGAGACAGCATAACAGGATTATTTGAAAGCTCTGTTAGTGACAAATCAAATTCAAAAAATACTGTCTCAGAAATTTTTAATTCTGTTGGTGAAATCTTATGGGTAAAAAAAGAATCTGATTTAAATATAGTAACTGCGATATCAGGAAGTGGGCCTGCGTACATATTTTATATCATGGAGGTAATGATTAATTCAGCACAAGAGCTTGGTCTTTCTGAGAAAGATGCCAAAAAACTAGTCGCCATGACTCTTATTGGCTCTGGGAAAATGGGGTTGAGCATCCAAAATCTAAAAGAACAGATTTCCAAGGTTTCATCTAAAGGAGGAACGACTGAGGCAGCGTTAAAGGTTTTTGAAAAAGAAAACCTTAGTTTAATATTTAATCAAGCAATCGAAGCTGCTCACGCTAGGTCAAAAGAAATTAGTCAAAGTAATGAATAAACATATAGTTGTAGGTTTGTCAGGAGGTGTTGATTCTGCAGTCACTGCCTGGCTTTTAAAAGATAAGGGTTTCAAAGTTACTGGCCTTTTCATGAAAAATTGGGAGGATGATGACGATGATGAGTTTTGTACAAGCAAACAAGATTTAATTGATGCAGTTTCGGTTTCAGAGAAGATAGGTATTGATATAGAAGTCGTAAATTTTGCAAAGGAATATAAAGAAAAAGTGTTTTCTTTGTTTATCTCAGGCCTAGAAAAAGGGATTACGCCAAATCCAGATATATTATGCAATTCAGAAATTAAGTTTGAAGCCTTCCTCAATCATGCAATCAAGATGGGAGCGTCAAAAATAGCTACCGGTCATTACGCAAATGTCTTTGAAAAAAATGGCCTTCACTTTCTATCCAAAGGATTTGATGGAACAAAAGATCAAAGCTATTTCTTACATCGCCTTAACCAATCGCAGTTGGCAAAATCTGTCTTTCCTCTGGGTGGTCTATTAAAATCAGATGTGAGAGATTTAGCTAAAAAACATTCTTTGCATAATCATGACAGAAAGGACTCAACAGGTATTTGTTTTATTGGGGAGCGTCCATTTGCAGATTTTATCAGTCAATATATAAAGAAAACTCCAGGCTCAATCATTAATGAGGACGGTAAAGAGATTGGGAAGCATAACGGAGTTAATTTTTATACAATTGGGCAGAGACAAGGGCTTAACATTGGGGGAACAAAAACTGGAAATGGTTTGCCTTGGTTTGTTTTAGATAAAAATAATAAAGATAATACTCTTTTAGTTGGGCAAGGGCACGACCACCCTCTTCTACAAAGTGATGGTTTGTCAGCAAACGATATGCATTGGATTTCAGGAAAACCTCCTAAGCTTAACTGGGTTTACTCAGCTAAAACAAGATATAGACAAATGGATGCGCCATGTGAAATTGACAGTTACTCGAAAGGTAATTGTTCAATTATGTTTGGCCAGAAACAATGGGCTATTACTCCTGGGCAATCTGTGGTGATTTATGAGAGTAATGTTTGTCTTGGCGGCGGTTATATCAAAAAGGCAATTAGCTAAATGGAGAGAAAAAATAGTTTTTCACAAGCTATGTTGGCCGATGCCATAAAAACGAACATCACATACGCATTAAAAGAAGATTTAGGCAAAACCGATCTCACATCAAATTTATTAAAAAAAGATATCAAGGGTCAGGTTCAGATTAAAACAAAGGAAAAAGGGATATTGTGCGGAAAAGCATGGGTCGATGAATGCTTTAAGCAAATAGATAAAAATATTAAAATTACATGGTTGGTTGAGGATGGAGAGAGCATAAGAAAAAATCAATTGATTTGTGTTGTGGAGGGCTTTATAGCCTCTATTCTAATGGGTGAAAGGGTTGCATTAAATTTCTTGCAGCTACTCTCTGGTACAGCAACATCAACTGCACATTTTAAAAATTTAGTGAGAAGTACTTCTGCTAAAATTTTTGATACACGCAAGACAATTCCTGGCCTTAGGATTGCCCAAAAATATGCTGTTTTAATCGGAGGAGGACATAATCAAAGAATAGGCTTATTCGATCAAATTTTGTTAAAAGAAAATCACAAAAACACTTATGACTCTATTGGAAGTATGCTAAAAAACATAGAACATATAGAACAGATTCAGGTTGAGGTTGAAAATATTAAAGAACTAAAAGAAGCGCTCTCCCTTGGAGTAAAAAATATACTTTTAGATAACTTTTCAATTGAGGATTGTAAAAAGTCAGTAGAGCTAAATCATGGTGAAGCTTTACTCGAGGCTTCCGGGAATATAAACGAAAAAAATATTTTACATTATGCAAGAACTGGCGTTGATAGAATATCTATAGGTGCAATTACTAAAAATATAAGATCCATTGACTTTTCTATGCTTTTTTCACCTCAAAAGCCTTTATAGGCTTGAGGAAGATATAGCAAAAGGTTATCATATCTTTTTATCGATATAGTATTCCATGACAGCTGAAATTATTACTGGTGCAGAAATTGCTATCCGGTGTCTCCAGAAAGAGAATGTTAAATTTGTTTTTGGTTACCCTGGTGGTGCGGTATTAAATATATACGACGCAATTTTCCAACAAAAATCTTTCAAACATGTTCTTGTTCGGCACGAGCAAGCAGCCGTTCATGCGGCAGACGCTTACTCAAGGGCAACTGGTGATGTTGGTGTAGCATTAGTTACATCAGGACCTGGAGCTACAAACGCAGTCACCGGAATAGCAACAGCTCACATGGATTCAATTCCAATGGTCGTTATCAGTGGTCAAGTTCCAACTCACGCGATAGGCCAAGATGCTTTTCAAGAGTGCGATACTGTTGGTATTACAAGGCCATGCGTAAAACATAATTTTTTAGTCAAAGATATTAACGATATTGCAAGCACAATTAAAAAGGCATTTTATTTGGCAGCAACTGGCCGACCAGGTCCTGTACTTGTAGATATACCCAAGGATATTACTGCTGAAACTGCTGAATTTAAGTATCCTGAAAATGTAACTCTAAGGTCTTATAATCCTATTACTCAAGGACATAGTGGCCAAATTAATAAAGCATTGGATTTACTAGTTAATGCTCAAAAGCCAATGGTATATTCAGGCGGTGGCGTAGTGCTTGGAGATGCATCTGAAGCCTTAACAGAGTTTATTAAGCTTCTAGATTTTCCTATTACAAATACCTTAATGGGGCTCGGTGGATTTCCCGCCTCCCATGAAAATTTTTTAGGAATGCTAGGGATGCATGGAACGTATCAGGCTAATATGGCAATGCAAGAGTGTGATGTTTTGTTAGCTGTCGGCGCGAGATTTGATGATAGGGTGATCGGGAATCCTGATCATTTTTTAGCCAAACCAAAAAAGATTATTCATATTGATATTGACCCTGCATCTATCTCTAAAAGAGTTAAAATTGATGTTCCAATTGTAGGTGATGTCAAACTTGTTCTTGAAGATCTCATTTCTGCATTCAAAGCGCTTCAAGAAAATACTTCTTTAAATTTAAGCACTGATTGGCAAAAGTCGATAAACCTTTGGAAGCAAAAAGATTGTATGAGGTATGAGGATGATGGCACGCAAATCAAGCCTCAGAAAGTTATACAAAAACTTCATGAAGTCACAAATGGTGAAGCCTTTATCACTTCAGATGTAGGTCAACATCAAATGTGGGCTGCACAATACTATCCATTTGATAAACCAAGAAGATGGATCAATTCAGGAGGGTTGGGCACAATGGGTGTTGGCCTTCCTTATGCGATGGGCTGTCAACTTGCTTTTCCTGACTCACAGGTTGCATGTGTAACTGGCGAAGCATCAATCCAAATGTGTATACAAGAACTTTCAACATGTAAGCAATTTAATCTTCCTGTAAAAATTGTTAATCTGAATAATCGTTATATGGGTATGGTTAGACAATGGCAGGAGTTCTTTTACGGAAACCGTTATGCCGAGTCTTATATGGATGCTCTTCCAGATTTTGTAAAACTTGCTGAATCTTATGGTCATGTTGGTATGAAGATTGAAAATTCATCAGATATTGAAGGTGCATTAAAAGAAGCATTTTCTCCAAAACTGAAAGAAAGGTTAGTTTTTTTAGATTTTATAACTGATCAGACAGAAAATGTTTTCCCTATGGTTCCAAACGGTAAGGGTTTGTCAGAAATGATTTTAGCTGATGATGCAGAAGATTTATAAATGAGGCACATTATTTCATTACTCATGGAAAATGAAGCAGGTGCTCTTTCAAGGGTATCAGGGCTTTTTTCAGCTAGAGGTTACAATATCGAATCTCTATCAGTTGCTCCTACTGAAGACCTTTCGCTTTCAAGGATGACTATTGTAACAAGTGGTTCTGATGAAGTGATTGAACAGATCATAAAGCAATTGAATAAACTTATTGATGTAGTAAAAGTTCTTGATTTACATGATGGTGATCATATTGAACGGGAATTAGTTTTAGTCAAAGTTAAAGCAAATAAGCAATACCGAGATGAAGTGCAACAACTTAGTAATAGCTATGGAGGTCGAATTATTGATTCTTCAGAGAATATACTCACAATTGAATTTACAGGAACATCTACTGAACTAGATAATTACCTAAAAAGTTTAAATAGTGCTTTTGTGGTCGAAATTGTAAGAACAGGTGCTTCGGGTATTGGCCGAGGTGATAGGATTTTAAAAATATAATTTTTTAAGGAATGGTATGAAAGTTTATTACGATAAAGATGCGGATTTAAATGTTATTAAAGGTATGAAAGTAGCAATTATTGGGTATGGCTCTCAAGGTCATGCTCATGCAAACAACCTGAGTGATTCTGGAGTTGATGTTGTTGTTGGGTTAAGGGAAGGCTCCTCATCTGCTGAGAAAGCATCAAAGGCTAATTTGAATGTAAAATCAATCGAAGAGGCTACCGCCTCAGCAGATTTGGTTATGATTTTAGCGCCAGACGAATTCCAACCCAAAATTTATTCTGAAAAGATTGAGCCAAACCTCAAAAAAGGCTCAACTCTAGCCTTTGCTCATGGTTTCAATATCCATTTTGGAGAAATCAATCCAAGAGATGACCTCAACGTAATTATGATAGCGCCAAAAGCGCCCGGACATACAGTTCGATCTGAATTTGTTAGGGGTGGCGGCATTCCAGACCTTATTGCCATTAAGCAGGATGCAACTGGGAGTGCGAAGGAAATTGCCTTGTCTTATGCTTCAGCGATTGGAGGTGGGAGAACAGGAATTATAGAGACAACTTTCAAGGATGAAACAGAAACAGATCTTTTTGGCGAGCAAGTGGTGCTTTGTGGAGGGACCACAGCACTTGTTCAAGCTGGATTTGAAACGTTAGTGGAAGCAGGTTATGAGCCTGAGATGGCATATTTTGAATGCCTGCATGAGTTAAAACTAATAGTAGATTTAATGTATGAGGGTGGAATTGCTAATATGAGATACTCAATTTCAAATACAGCTGAATATGGCGATGTAACCAGAGGCCCAAGAATTATTACTCCTGAAACTAAGCTACGAATGAAAGAAATACTGAAAGAAATTCAAGACGGCACTTTCGCTAAAGAATTTGTTAAGAACGTTGGAGATCTTCCAGCTAAAAGAGAAACCCAACGTAAACATAAAATAGAGCAGGTTGGAGAATCACTCAGAAAGATGATGCCTTGGATTAAAAAAATTGTAGACAAGTCAGTCAATTGAAGATAAAAAATTATCCTATTATCGCCAGGGAGGGATGGTTATATATAGCTATTAGTCTTATCTTAAGCGCTTATTTAACTACAATAAGTTATTCAATCTCCATCCCATTTTGGATAATAAGTATATTTATTATTCAGTTTTTTAGAGACCCGCAACGAAAAATTAGCAGCGCTAAAAATGTAGTGGTCTCTGGTGCAGATGGAAGGGTTATAGCAATTGATGAAACAATGGATCCTTATCAAAAAAAGAAGTCCATTAAGGTAAGTGTCTTTATGAACGTCTTTAATGTTCACTCGAATAAAGCACCCATTGACGGAAAAATTTTAAAGAAAGTTTACTACGCTGGTAAGTTTTTAAATGCGGCTTTATCAAAGGCTTCTGATGAGAATGAACGGTGTGCAATTATCATACAATCAAAAAATAACCCAAAAAAAATTATTACCTGCGTTCAAATTGCAGGGCTTGTCGCAAGAAGAATCCTTTGTTACAAAGATAAAGGAGATGACCTTAAAAGGGGTGAAAGATATGGGTTTATTAAATTTGGTTCAAGAGTTGATCTTTATTTACCTCTAAATACTAACGTAAGGGTCCAGCTCGGTGAAAAGGTTAAGAATGGTGAATCAATTATTGCTGAATTTATTTAATTAGAATTTATGAAGGTTTCTAATTGCATTAATGCTTTTGAATAAACCTCTTTTTTAAAATCAATTACCTCATCATTTGGCTTCCAATAATCAACCCATGACCAATTATCAAATTCAGGTTTTGGTGAATTTTTAAGATATATATCATTTTCATTTCCCAGAAATTTTAATAAAAACCAAATTTGTTTTTGTCCTTTATACAAATTATTGTCTTTTCTTATCCAATTCTTTGGAACATCATAATATAACCAGTCATTTGTTCTTCCCAAGATTTCTATCTTATTCTCATTGATGCCTACCTCTTCCTTTAATTCTCTAAACATTGCTTCTTCAATTGTTTCATTTGACTTAATTCCTCCTTGGGGAAATTGCCATGCATTTTCATTCGTCCTTTTGGCCCAAAGTACCTTATGATCATTATTAATTATGACTATCGCAACATTTTCACGATATCCTTCTTTATCAATCATTGGTATTATCCTTATTAATTCAAATAATCTTTAACGCTCTAAAATTTACAACATGGTAAAACAAAAAAAATTATCAATATTTAGTTTAAAAGCTTCTATTCTATTCATTTTAACTTTTTTTCTGATTATTCTTTATTTTTATTTTTCATCTTACTTTGAAATTAATAATGTATCCAAAGCCTACATAACGAACCAAGGTGATAATACGGTTTCTATAATTGACTTAGAAACATTAAAAACATTAAAAACATTAAAAGTCGGAGTGGCTCCGCTTGGCATAACTATTTTACAAAAGAAGAAATTAGTTTTTGTGGGGAATGTTGGTACGGACGATATATCAGTCATTGATGCAGTTAACGACACACTAATAAAAACAATCAAGCTCGGAACTGCCCCTCTCAGCATTGCTTCCAATTCAGAAGAAACAGAAGTTTATGTTACTGACTGGTTTCAAAATAATGTCCTAACAATATCAGCTGATGAAATGAAAGTGACTCGCAGATTAAAAGTGGGCGTCACGCCTTCTGGAATAGCTTATAACAAAAAATATAAGTATCAAGTAATCACTAATCGAGATGCAAATACCCTCGAAATTTATAATGAAGATGATGATTTAGTAAAAAAAATAGAGACAGGCAATCATCCTTTTGGTGTTTACTCAGAAGGTGATTTTGCCTATGTAGCAAATGTTTATGATGATTCTGTTAGCATTATAAATCTAGTAGATTGGTCAAAATATGAATTCATGGTTGGAGCGCACCCCTATAACGTTAGAGTTCATAATAAGATTGCATATGTAACAAATACTATTGATGACACCATTACTATTTATGATCTCGGTTCAAAAAAAATAATAAAAACATTAGACACAGGCGAGACACCCGAAAATTTAGATTTTAATATTAAGCAAAATTTGCTCGTTGTGACTAACTGGGGAGGCGATTCAGTTTCAATTTTCGATACTGAAAGTTTTCAGCATATTAAGGAAATCAAGACAGGCGCGCAGAGCAGGTCTTTTGGAGATTTTATACTTCAGTAAAGTTTTTATAGTAGTATATGAAATTATTAAAAAACAATAAAAAGGATTTATAAAGAATGAAAAAAATAATTTTTACTCTACTGGCTATCTTATTCTCTACTCTAGCTTTTTCTCATGGTCCAACGCCACAAAAGGTTCAAGAATCAGTGACGATAGCGGCCTCTCCAGAAAAAACATGGGAAGCATTAAAGAATTATTCTGAATTCGAAAAAATTATGAAGGTAAGATCCTTTAAAGATAAATTAATGAAAGCTAAATACGAACTTATAAAAACAGATGTCCCTTTTTCTGATTACAATGCACAGATTAGAGTCAAAAAAGGTGAAAATGATAATGAGTCGGTTGTTCAATGGACAGCAAGGTTTTATAGAACATATAAATTAAACCCACCCATCCCAGAAGGACAGGATGATGCTACTGCTGTGGCCGCTGTAAAAGAAATTGTTGGGCCTGGGTTGGCTGGATTTAAAAAATCTGTTGAGTCACAATAATTTTTTTAAAATTTAATTAAAAGCGGATAATCTACTCCGCTTTTTTTATGCTCACAATCAATCCACAACCATCACCAAAAGCTATTGTTTTATGGCTTCATGGCCTCGGTGCTGATCAAAATGATTTCGTAGATTTTATTAATCTACTTAATCTAAAACAATTTACCTTCATCCTTCCAAATGCTCCCTATAGGAAAATTACAATGAATCAAGGCGTTGAAATGCGTGGTTGGTATGATATCGAATCACTTAATTTTGAAAAGCAAGACGAAGTAGGATTGAAAAAATCAATGATATTTATCGAATCGATTTTAGAAAAACAACTCAAAATCTCAAATAAGAATAAATTATTTATAGGTGGTTTTTCACAGGGAGCTGCTTTAGCACAGTATATTGGGTTAACTTCAAAATTTAACTTTACTAAAATAGTTTCGCTCTCTGGTTACTGCCCAGACATACAACTATCTGATAAAAAATCCAATCTCGAAATTCAAGCAATTCATGGGGTTGATGACAATGTTATCAACATCAATTTAGCCAAGGCCTCTTATGAAAAACTTAAAATTATTAAGAATTTTGTTTTAAAAGAATATAAAATGGGGCACGAGGTTATTAATGAAGAAATTTTTGATGTACGTAATTTTTTATTAAGAGATTAAGGTGATGACTACAGAAAATATAAATCTAGAAAAGCTAATTGCCGAACTTGAATCAATTGTAAATAAAATGGAAAGTGATGACCTTAACGTAGAAGATTCACTTAAGTCATATGAAAAAGGTATTAGTTTAATTAAAAATGCCCAAAACAAACTAAAAAAAATAGAGCAAAAAGTAGAAATTCTTTCAAAAGAAGGTACATTAGAAAATTTTAATACCGATGAATAATGCATTTGATTCATGGCAAAATTCTGCACCAAGATAGAATTAATAAATTTTTAAAAAAAAAATTACATAATTCTAATTCCCAGAATACAATTCATGAAGCCACGACTTATGCATTATTAAATGGCGGCAAACGATTTAGAGCATTACTGATATATGCCATTGGTGAAATTAATGCCACCGACAAAACTAATCTTGATTTTATTGCGGCTTCGATTGAAATTATTCATGCATACTCCCTCACTCATGACGACTTACCTGACATGGATGACGACTCATTCGAAGAGGGTTTGCCCTCCTGCCACATCAAATACGGTGCATCTCAAGCAATCCTAGCTGGTGATGGACTCCAATCACTGGCTTTTGAATTTTTAGTTTCACCAGAATTTATTATTAATGACGCAAAAAAAATTGACTTGATCACTTTCTTTCGAAAGCTATAGGTATCAATGGAATGGTTTATGGTCAATCATTGGATATGGAATGCTCTAATAAAGAAATTGATATTAAGCTATTAGAAAAAATACAAAGAAAAAAAACTGGAGAACTCATACATGCAGCCTGCACAATGTCATATTCAATATCAAATTTTTTTGAACCATCAGTACAGGAAAATATTTCAAAATTAGCATATCTTCTTGGGCAGTTATACCAAATAATAGATGATATATTAGATAGCACATCTACTTCTGAAAATCTTGGCAAGACATCCGGGAAAGATCAGAAAGATAATAAAGCTACCTATGTTAGTATCCTAGGGATTGTAAAATCAAAAAAAATAAAAGAAGACTTTTATTTCGAAATTAAAGAACTTGTAAAAAAAATTCCTGGAAATACTCAAATTCTTAATCATTTAATTGATAAGATTTATGCAAGAGATTACTAGAAAAAATGCTAATAGATAACATTAAAAGTCCTAAAGATTTGAAAAAACTTTCTAGACCAGAACTAAAAGGTTTGGCTAAAGAAATTCGTGAATTTCTTATTGAAAGTGTTTTTGAGACGGGTGGGCATCTATCGTCAAATTTAGGAGCCATAGAACTCACAATAGCTATTCACTATGTTTTCGATGCGCCAAACGATAAGATCGTTTGGGATGTTGGTCACCAAACATATACACACAAAATTATTACTGGTCGAAAAGATATGATGAGCTCTTTACGAAAAAAGGGTGGCCTCTCAGGCTTTCCAAATCTTAAAGAAAGTATCTATGACAATTTTGGGACGGGTCATTCAAGTACATCAATTTCTGCCGCGTTTGGTATGAGCGAGGCTTTTAGAATTAGAAAATCTCCAAATAAAGCCATAGCTGTCATCGGAGACGGTGGAATGACAGGCGGTATGGCCTTTGAAGGCTTAAATAATGCTGGAGCCTCAGATAACGACTTTCTTGTCATCCTAAACGATAACGACATGTCAATTTCAAAAAATGTAGGGGCGCTCAATAATTATCTCTCCAAACTACTTTCTGGAAAAATTTATGGCAGTGTCAAGAAATCTGGTAAGGCAGTTTTTTCAGCCCTACCACCTGTGCTTGAGTTAGCAAGAAAAACAGAGGAGCACGTAAAAGGGATGATGATTCCCGGAACCCTATTTGAGGAATTTGGTTTCAATTACATTGGTCCTATTGATGGTCATGATATCGATATATTGATTGATACACTCACAAATATTAAATCTCTAAGTGGGCCGCAGTTTCTCCACATAGCCACAAAAAAAGGATTTGGATTTTCACCGGCTGAATCTGATCCGAATAAATTTCATGGTGTTAGTAAAAAAAGTATCCCTTCTGAGAAGATTACCTATACCGAGGTTTTTTCCAATTGGCTTCTAGACGCCGGTAAAAAAAATAAACAATTATGCGCCATTACACCAGCAATGGCTGATGGTTCAGGCTTAACGAACTTTGCTAAAAAATATCCAAAAAGATTTTTTGATGTAGGAATTGCTGAACAACACGCATTAACATTTGCTGCTGGCCTAGCATCTAAT
The DNA here is from genome assembly GCA_905181685.1 of Methylophilales bacterium BACL14 MAG-120910-bin43. Taxonomy (GTDB): domain Bacteria; phylum Pseudomonadota; class Gammaproteobacteria; order Burkholderiales; family Methylophilaceae; genus BACL14. Next base: position 18,110 of record CAJIYK010000002.1, read on the forward strand.
AATATTAAGCCCGTGGTTGCTATTTATTCTTCTTTTTTACAAAGAGGATATGATCAATTTATACACGACGTTGCCCTTCAAAATATTCCAATGTTATTTGCTATTGATCGAGCAGGGATTGTTGGAGCTGATGGTCCAACTCACTCAGGGAACTTTGATATATCTTTTTTAAGATGTATTCCTAACATTGTGCTGATGGCACCAAGTAATGAGAATGAATCTTACGCAATGCTTGAATTCGGTTATAAATACAACGGAGTGTGCGCAGTCAGATATCCTCGCGGGAACGGTTTAGGTAACAAGCTCAATAAAAATCTAAGTGATATTAAACTTGGAAAAAGTAAAACCCTTATTTCGGGTGAAAGAATAGCTATATTAGCCTTTGGCCCAACCCTCAATACATGTATCGATGTTGCAAACGATTTAAATGCAACGCTCGTTGATATGAGATTTGTTAAGCCTATCGATGAAAAAGCAATTATAAAATACGCCAAAACTCATAAACTTATAGTGACAGTTGAAGATAATACGGTCCATGGAGGTGCCGGATCAGCGGTCCTTGAAGTTTTAAGTAAACATAAAATAGTAATTCCAACAATAACGATAGGTATTCCAGACAAATTTGTTAGTCACGGATCACAAGATGAGATATACAGGCAATGCGGCTTAGATAAAGATAGCATCAGGAAGAAAATTGTTATGAACTTTAAGTGATGCTAACATATCATATTAATTTAGAAATAATTTTAAATACTCATGAATAGACCTACATCTCCAGAATTAATCGAAGACGTTCAAAATATAGCCGATAAAAGACATCTTGATATTGACCAAGTTGGTATCAAGGCGATCAAACATCCCATTGTTGTTAAAGATAAATCCAGTGGCTCGCAACACACAATCGCAAACTTTGATATGTATGTGCAACTACCTCATAATTTCAAAGGGACACATATGTCCCGATTTGTTGAAATTCTTAACGAAAATGATAAAGAAATATCAGTTGAATCCTTTGAAGACATCCTCAGGGCTATGCTTGATAGATTGGAGTCAAAATCATGCAATCTTTACATGAATTTTCCATATTTTATTAATAAATCAGCCCCTATATCGAAAGTTGAGAGCTTGTTAGATTACGAGGTAACCTTCATTGGTGAAATAAGTAACGGGGAATATAAAAACTCAACAAAAGTAGTTGTGCCTGTGACAAGCCTTTGCCCATGCTCAAAAAGCATTTCGGAATATGGGGCGCATAATCAAAGATCACATGTGACGGTAACTGTTCATGCAAATGAATTTGTTTGGATAGAGGAAATTATCGAAATCGTTGAAAAGCAAGCATCATGTGAATTGTATGGCCTTCTTAAAAGACCAGATGAGAAATTTGTTACAGAAAAGGCTTACGATAATCCAAAATTTGTTGAGGACATGGTTAGAGATATTGCTACAGAACTAAAAAATGATAAAAGAATTAAATCATTTGTCGTCGAGTCTGAAAATTTTGAGTCAATACACAACCACTCTGCCTACGCACTGATCAAAAGCTGATTTAATTTATTTAAATTCAGCTTTGAATTTAGTTTTTAAACCCAACAGAAGGACAAAAAAGCCCACAAACGGAAGTATAGCCGAGAGCATGAATGTGTTCGCCATTCCGCTATATTCAATCATATAGCCGCCACCCAGCCCTCCAATTGCACCGCCTACGCCGTAGGTGATGCTATTATACAAAGATTGACCTCGAGCTTGATGCTCATTATAGAAGAAGTGAGCAATTAGTTGAATTGATGCAACGTGAAAACTTCCAAAAGTGGCTGCATGCATTATTTGAGCAGCTATAAGAATTAATATTGAGTCTACATAAGCCCCAATTAAGAAAAATCTTAAAACCGCAAAGGCTAGACTTATTAAAAGTACTGACTTAAGAGTAAATTTACTCAATATTTTTGGCATAAGTAAGAAAATTAATATTTCAAATACAACACCCACAGACCAAAGGAGCCCTATGGTAGCCCCCGAATAACCTTGGTCTTCTAAAAATATTGAGTAAAAATTATAAAGCAACCCATGTGAAGAAACCATTAAGGCACAACTTAAAAGCAACACAATTACCTCTCTCTTCTTTAATATTGGCCAAATGGACCTTTTATTAAATTTAGTAAAATTTATTTTTTTTTCAGGAAGAATAAAGGCTAAAAAGAAAATTACTAATTGCGTTATTAATAAAGCATATATTAATGATCGCTCTCCATAAGAGTCAATCATGACGCCCAATGATAGCGCGGCAACAATAAATCCAATTGAACCCCATAACCTTATATGGCTATATTTTGAATCAGCTTTATTCGCTTTTAAGTGTGCCAATGTCAGTGATTCCGCAAGTGGGAGCGTTGAGCTTGTAAAAATACTCATTGCCATCATAACGACAAAAATATTTACAAAGGTATTTGACCAAAAAATACCCATGAAAATAATAAACCCAAAAAAAGAGGATATCTTAATCCATTTAATATACTCACCGGATTGATCTGCAACCCATCCCAAGACATTTGGAGCGAAAATTCTACTGATCTGAAATAACGAGAGTAAAGCACCAATTTGTAATGCGTTAAATGAGAGAGACTTAAGATAAATCCCCCAGTAAGGCACGAAAAGGCCTACGAAAAAATAGTAACAAAAGTAAAAGCTTGAAAGACGACTATAAAAAAATGGGGTCACACTGAGAAAGGATTATTTCTTTCTACATCAGCATTTTGGGCTCTATCTCTTAAGACATGATCAATTATTACTAAAGAAAGCATTGCTTCAACGATTGGTACGGCTCTAATTGCGACACATGGATCATGTCGCCCTGTCGTTTTCATATCGACTTCATTGCCATCGGTATCAATGGAATGTCTATCTTGCGGAATGCTTGAGGTGGGTTTAAAAGCAACATTGACCGCTATATCCTGTCCTGTTGATATACCGCCCAATACACCGCCAGCATTATTTGATTTAAAGCCTTTAGAGCTCATTTCATCACTATGCTCAGTACCTTTTTGGTTGACACTATCGAACCCAGCTCCAATTTCAACTCCCTTTGTCGCATTAATACTCATCATCGCTGATGCAATGTCTGCGTCAAGCCTTGAAAAAACTGGTTCGCCCAAGCCTATAGGCATATTTTTAGCACATACAAAAATATTAGCGCCCACAGAATTTTTATCTGCTCGAATATCGTTAAGATATATTTCAAGATCTTTTAATATTGACTCGTTGGGTGCAAAAAAGGGATTTTTATTAACTACTTCCCAGTTTTCAAATGGTATGTCAATTTCACCTAATTGCTTAAGGTAGCCCATAACCTCAATACCTTTATTTTCCTTTAACCACTTCTTAGCAATGGCGCCCCCTGCAACTCTAATTGCAGTTTCTCTAGCGCTTGACCTTCCACCACCCCTGAAGTCACGAATACCATACTTATTAAGATAGGTGATGTCAGCATGCCCCGGACGAAAAACTTCTTGTATTTTTGAGTAATCTTGACTTCTTTGGTCTTTGTTTCTTATGATCAACCCAATAGGAGCTCCAGTTGTCACCCCTTCAAATACCCCTGATAAAATTTCAACAGAGTCATCTTCTTTTCTCTGGGTAACGAACTTTGAGGTTCCGGGCTTTCTTCGATCCAGATCAATTTGAATATCTAATTCAGTCAGCTTCATTCCGGGAGGACAGCCATCAATAACGCCGCCAATAGCAGGCCCATGTGACTCACCAAAGGAAGTCAGTGTAAAGATTTGTCCAAATGTATTTCCTGACATATTTTTAATTAACCTAGTTTATTATTCAATGATTATATCATTTGCATCATACTTAAAAAAAAATTACCTTTCGATAACAGAAAATTCCCCTGGCTTCATATCGCTGATAGTGAATTCACCGATTTCTGTCCTAACTAGGCGAAGCGTAGGGTAAGATATCGCTGCCGTCATTCTTCTCACCTGCCTATTTTTCCCCTCTGAAATTTTAATTTCTAACCATGAAGTGGGTATAAGTTTTCTTTTTCTTATGGGTGGATTTCTTAACCATAAATTTGGATCATCAATTTTTTTAACCTTTGCGGGCTTTGTTAGCTCCCCTTTTATTTCACTCCCTTGCTTAATTTGTCTATGTCATTGATATTTGGAATATTCTCCACCTGCACTAGGTAGGTTTTAAAAACATTATTGCTAGGACTCGATATTTTATTCTGAAAAGCACCATTGTCAGTTAAAATAAGAAGGCCTTCACTATCAGTATCTAAACGTCCTGCAGGGTAAACATTTTGATAGGGTATGAAGTCCTTTAGTGTTGAATACTTTTCATGTTTTGAAAACTGACTGATAACACCATAAGGTTTATTAAATAAAATCAGCATAAAATTTTAAGCAATAAGGAAAATAGAATGGATAGCAAAATTAGCGTTCCTCTTGATGGGGAAAAAATAAGTATTAATTCTAACCTGAAATTGGATGTTCCCAATAATCCAATTATTCCATATATATGTGGAGATGGTATTGGAAGTGATATAACACCTGCAATGCAAGCCGTTGTAGATAAAGCTATCATAAAGGCATATGGAAATAACAAAAAAATTGCTTGGATGGAGGTGTTTGCTGGAGAAAAAGCCACCGCTATTTATGGTGAGGGTGTATACCTTCCCGATGAGACTATTGATGCGTTGAAATCATTTGTTGTGTCCATCAAGGGGCCATTAGCAACGCCTGTCGGTGGGGGTATTCGCTCGTTAAATGTTGCGCTTAGGCAGTCACTTGACTTGTATGTATGCCTAAGACCTATAAGGTATTATCAAGGCGTACCTAGTCCAGTTAAAAATCCTCAGAACGTAAATATGGTCATTTTTAGAGAGAATACTGAAGATATTTATGCTGGTATTGAATATGCCGCCTCATCAGATAAAGCAAAAAAAATTATAGGGCTACTTGATGAATTTGGTGATAAAAATAAAATACGCTTTCCCTAACTCAGCCGCTATTGGAATAAAGCCAGTTTCAAAGGAAGGAAGTCAAAGGCTCATTCGTAAGGCTATTGAATACGCAATCGATAATAATCGTAAATCTGTAACATTAGTTCACAAAGGTAATATCATGAAATTTACGGAGGGTGGATTTAAAGAATGGGGATATGAGATAGCAAAAAAAGAATTCAATGCAAAAGTAAATGATCTTGGTTTTTACGAGATACCGACCAGTCAAAAAATAGACGCTATCAACAAAAAAATTGTCATTAAAGATATGATTACAGATGCCTTTCTACAAGAGGTCTTACTTAACCCAAAAGATCATGACGTAGTGGCTACGTTAAACCTAAATGGAGATTACGCTTCTGATGCATTAGCAGCACAAGTTGGAGGTATAGGTATTTCACCGGGAGCAAACATGTCAGACGGGGCAAGTATATTTGAGGCTACACATGGAACTGCACCAAATATTGCAGGCAAAAATATAGCTAATCCAAGCTCATTAATACTATCAGCACAAATGATGCTCGAATATATTGGATGGACAGAAGCTTCCTACGTAATATCTGGAGCCTTTGAGAAAACCTTGAAAGAAAACAAGATTACGTCTGACCTGGCATCCCAAATTTCAGGTTGCGAGGCATTATCAACTTCTGACTTTGCAACAGAAATTATTGCAAATATGTAAAAAAAGGTTCCGAAGAACCCTTTGTTTACTAGTCAGCTTTTTGGATATTTGAAGCTTGCTTACCCTTTGGACCTTCAGTTACCTCAAAAGTCACACGAGCACCTTCTTTCAAACTTTTGTAACCTTCTTCAACGATTGCTGAAAAGTGAGCAAATAAATCATCACCACCATCATCTGGAGTGATAAAACCAAAACCTTTTGAATCATTAAACCATTTTACTGTTCCTGTTGCCATTACGATACATCCTTTACAAATTTGGGAGGCCCCTAAAGAATCGCTTACTGTATATGTTGTCTGTAGATTGTAAACCTAGAAGAACGACTGATACGAATAAACCAAACACCTGAACCGAATTTAACTCCTGTGCCGAATAAAAGTCAAGCCATTTTACAAAAAAATTATTCTATGTATTTAACGATATCTTCATAAGGTAAAGCACCCTCGATTCTTTTTCCGCTGGATACGATGATAGTTGGGGTTGAGGATATGCCAAGTTTCTTGGCTAGCTCTAAATTTTCTTCAATCGGAGTGTCGCAATTACCGTCATTTTTTGGAAGTGTATTCTTGAGCATGTAATTATTCCAGGCGATTGTTTTATTTCCTGAGCACCATATTTTTTTTGACTTATTCATTGCATCAGGGTGGATAGCTAGCGGGTATAAGAAGGTATAAATCGTCACATCTTTTAGTTTAGATATAGTTTCTTTCTCAAGCTTTCTGCAAAATGGGCAATCTACATCAGAAAAGACAGCGATTCTTCGACTTCCATCACCCCTTTCCTCTTTGATTGCATTTTTAAAAGGCAGGCTATCGAAATCTACTTTGTTTAGTTCCTCCAGCCTTGCAGAGGTAAGGTCTATTTTTGTTTTTGGGTCAACTAACCTACCCTCAACAATTAAAAAGTTAAAATCTTCATCACTATAAATAATTTGGCCTCCAATAAAGATTTCATAAAGGTCGTTATAGTTTGTTTTCTGAATACTTTTAATCGTTAATTCAGGATAAGTTTTTTTAATAATCTCTCTTAATTCTTTCTCGCCCGACTTAGCGTTGTAAATTGATAAAGGTTAAAAAAATTATTAGCGCAATTTTTATCATGAGATAGCCTTTTTAATAAGTTGTTGTTTTAGAAATTTTGATTTATCGAGCACGCCCATACCCTTTTCGATCACACCTAGTCACAATAGATGATTTCTTTGAGAAAATCCAATTAAGGCCAAGCGTTAAAAACCCCATCTGACTGACATCTTCCTTTCTCGCTCTCTCGTATTTACGCAAAAAACCTCTCAAACCAATATCCAGATAATTTTTTCTATCTATAATTTTTTCTAAGAAAATAATATCCCTTATACCGAGATTTAATCCTTGTCCTGCCATAGGATGAATAAAGTGGGCTGAATCACCAACAAGCAAAACACGATCCTTAAAAATACTCTCAACACTGTTCATAAAAAGTGGAAAGGATTCTTTTTTTGAGGTGATTTTTATGTCTTTATAATAATTACCGATAATTTGACTTAATTCATTCTCAATAGATTTATCATCAAGGCCATTAAGTTTTGTAAAGAAGTTAGAATTACATGACCAAACAATCGAGACTAATCCCTGCCTAATCGGCAGCACTGCTAAAATACTTTCTTTTAAGAAAAATTGAAATGCTTGCTTTTGTATTTCGGTGTTAACTTTAAGCTCAAATGATAGTGCAGTCTGATTAAAGTTGTGCCTACGAAGATCGATTGCTATTTTTTCTCTTACCTTTGAGTTAGCACCATCACATGCAATTATAATCGATGCTATATGCTCCTCATTAGGTAACTTTAGAATTGCTTGATCTTGTTTTTTCTGAATCTCAAAATCAGTGGGTAGTTTTTTGAAATTTTTTTTATTATTAAATGTGTTCTTAATCGCTTCATCAAAATCTTTTTCATTTGCCATATAAGCAAGTGCTGGTTTTTGTGCGTCGTCCGCATTGAGGGTGACCGAGTTTTTAATAGAGCTATCAAATATTTTCATACTTTTAATTTCGCTAAGTGACTCAAAAAAAATTGAGGGTAGGCCAAGTGACCTTAGCCAATCGACAGAGGATGGAGATAACGCAAAAGTTCTGTTTTTAACATTTGAGTCTTTTGTGAAATGGTTGATTTCAAAACCTTTTGATTTCAACATCATATGCAGAAGCTCCCCGATTAAACCCCCACCTACGATAATAATCTTATTTTGAATATCATTCACCATAACTCATCTTCCTAACAAATGATTGCTTGATGGGTCTTGAAATATCTAATAAGGTAAGCGCATAACCCCTGGCTTTTTTAAAGCCTACCAAGTCATTCGAAAAGCTCTTTACGAGCAATTCAGTAAAACCAAGTATTTTCTTTCGTTCACTTGCCCTTGACTGTTTATAGTCATTAATCAAGGTCTCTAGATTTTTAGTATTTAAATCATCTCTTAAGGACTGACTAAGTTTATATGCATCCCTAAACCCTGTATTTAAACCTTGGCCGGCAACAGGATGCATGGTCTGTGAAGCATTTCCTAGAGCGACAATATTTGAATGCATTACCTCTACATGTGTTTGTTTTAAATCAAATGATATTCTTTTCTCACACTCTTCAAAGCTTCCAACTCTATCTCCAAAGCTTTCATGAAGCTGTGATAAAAAACATTCATCATTCAATTTTTTAAGGTCTTCTATAAATTTTAATGGCCCCGTCCAAACCAGTGAGAATTTATCTTCTTTATTTGGTAGCAAGGCAATTGGCCCATTGGAGGTGAATCTTTCATAGGCGATATTACGATGAGGTATTTCAGACAAAACCTTTGTTACAATTGCAGCATGATTGAAGTGTTTTATTTTCTTATTTAACTCTAACCCTTCAATTTCTTCGGTTGCCCCATCAGCCAAGACAACAAATTCACTTTTAAATTTTTTTATTTTATTGTTAGTTTCTAATGTAAGGTTGAGTGATAGATTTTTCTTCTATACATTTAGTAACCTTTGTTTCATAAGATATCTCAACATTTCTTATACATTCTACTTCCTCTTGAAGGACCGCCATTAAATCCCCGTAGGAGATAATATAACCTAATGATTCCTCATTGAATTCTGCAGAATCCAGCATGGTCCTGCCAAAGGAACCAGCCTGACTTGTATGTATTTTTTTTATCTTTGTAATTTTTTTTTCTAATCGGTCCCATACCCCTATTTCCTCCAAAATGAGTCGACTTCCATTTGAAAGGGCGAGTGCTCTATTATCTTGATTTGTGGAATCATGCTCTTTAGATTCAAAAATTTGAACATTGCCTATGCTGGTGCGGCTTAATATTGCAAATATCAGGCCAACTGGCCCACCCCCAATAATTGCACAATCAGGCACTTGACGTCCCAATAATTGCTTCAAGCTCATTAATCTCTTTTGGCGCATTCTTACTTAAAACATCATGGCCATCAGGAGTGACTAAAACATCATCTTCTATCCTCACCCCTATGCCCCAGAATTCTTTAGGCACATTATCCGATGGCCTGATATAACAACCTGGCTCGATAGTTAGAACATTTCCCTCGGTGAACTTTACAGCCACTGACGGATTGTTTTTAGATGAATATTTACCTACATCATGAACGTCTAATCCAAGCCAATGGCTTGTTCTATGCATAAAGAACTCTTTATATAATTCTTTTTCATAAACCTCATCTCTTGAGCCAATTAAAATATCTAAATCGATTAAACCATTAATGATAATTTTAAGTGCCTCCTTATGCGGGTCATCAAAAAAATTTTCTGCCTTTACTTTTTCAATGGCAGCTTTTTGGGCAAATAGAACCAATTGATAAATTGCTTTTTGGGCTGAAGAAAATTTACCACTCACAGGGAAGGTTCTTGTTATATCAGAAGCATAACTCCCTACCTCACATCCAGCATCTATTAATAGCAGATCTCCATCCTTCATTTGGGAGTCATTTTCTACGTAATGAAGGGTACACCCATTAGCCCCAGACGCGACTATAGAAGAATATGCTGGGTTCCGTGCGCCACCTTTAAAAAATTGATTTAAAATTTCACCTTCAATCTCATACTCGTATTTATGAGGCCTGGTTAGTTTCATCGCCTGTATATGGGCATTAGCGGCAATATCTGCTGACTTTCTCATTAAATTAACTTCAAAATCATTTTTAACCACCCTCATATCATCAAGGATTTCGGATAAATCTTCTCTCAATTTATTATTTTCCTCGAACCACTTAGGACTCAAAATATTATCAATCTTGGAAGATGGCAATAAAAATACACTCTTACTTTTTAAAAATTTAGGAATTAGTTTGTGGGCCTCAGTTAATGGGTAAGCCTCATCAAATAAAAATTCCTTGGATGCCTGCTTTGGACCATAAATAAAACCATTCCAGACCTCTTTCAATTCATCTTTCGGCTGACAAAAAATGATTGATTTTGGATTTTTACCGCCAAAAATCATCACAACTGTCTCTGGCTCTGGGAACCCTGATAGATAATGAAAAGTACTATCAGATCTAAATGGGTAGTGACAATCTTTATTTCTTATGGATTCCTTAGCGTTTGCCACGATAGCAACATTGTCACCTATTCGAGTTGCAAGCCTATCTCTTCTATTTTTAAATTCTTTATAATCCTTCATGTCTTCACTCATCTAAATTAATCATATTTAAACGCTCTGGGGTACCTACGTCTGACCAAAGCCCTTCAAATAATTCACCTTGAATGCATTTTTTATTTATTGCAATTTCTAGTATGGGTGCTAATTTAATTTTATTTCCCTCCGTCAATTCGGAAAAAAATTTAGGGTCATAAATAGCTATACCTGAAAAGGTCAACGGCCTTTCAGAATTCATAGTTAATATTCCATCATCCATTATGCCAAAATCACCTTTAAGATTATGCTCTGGGTTATTGACAAGAACTAGATGGCCCATACTATTTTTTTGTAAAGATCTATTTTTAAATTTTTGTAATTGTAGTCTGAAAAAATATCTGCGTTAATCACTGCAAAAGGCTCATCCCCAAGGTACTTAATTGCTTTCTTAATACCCCCAGCAGTTTCTAATGCTTGCTCTTCTTCAGAAATAGATATATTTAATTTCCAATTAGAGCCGTCACCGACAAATTCGATTATCTCTTTTGATAAATATGCCACGTTGATAACAACATCCTTAAAACCAGCTTCACATAATTTACTCAAATGCCAGTCTATCAAGCATCTCCCCTTGACCTTTAATAAAGGTTTGGGACAGTTTTGAGTTAAGTTACCCATTCTCTCTCCTCTACCTGCAGCAAGGATCATTGCTTTCATTTGATTACCTTATCCAAAAAATTTCTTAGCTGATGAAAATCTCGATACCTCTCAGTCGCATCCATTAAGTACTTCTCAACTAATGGAATGTTCTCAAGATACTGATTCTTTTTGTCCCTAATAGAAAGTCTTGCGAAGATACCTAAAATTTTTAAGTGTCTTTGAATGCCCATACATTCAAAATCTTTATAAAAAGTTGAAAATTCTAAATTAGTGATGAGCTTATTGGTATTCGCTTTTTCCCAATATCTTACGGCATGGTCTAGGACAATTTCCTCATCCCATTCAATATATGCATCTTTTAGAAGTGAGACAAGATCATATGTAACTGGGCCTACTAAGGCGTCTTGGAAATCCAAAATTCCAGGATTATTTGATTTTTGATTCATCAAGTTTCTACTATGATAATCACGATGAACAAAAAATTTCTCTTGGCTAAGAACTTTTTTACTAATTGTTTCAAAGCAAGTTAATAACTCTCATTTTCTTTATTAGTTAGCTCAATTTTTTTATATTTTTTTAAGGTACCACTCTATAAAAAGAGACATTTCATCAAAAAGTATTTTTTGTGTGTAACTTTGACATAAATCTTTTTTAACCAATTTCTGCATTTGAATAAGTGATTCAATTGAGTCGCTATATAAACGTTGTTGATTATCATCATTTAAGACATCTAGATAGGTATCGCTTCCAAAATCCTGCATCAAGATAAATCCAAGCGCATCATCTTCTTCATATATATCTGGAACATTCACATTTATTGAATTTAGAATTTGGCTAATCTTTAAAAAAGCTTCAATCGATTCATTCTGAGGAGGTGCATCCATAACTATAAAGCTATCTTCAACAGTTTTTACCCTAAAATATCTTCGAAAGCTTGCATCACTCGAGGCAGCAGAAATAGAAAAATCTATTTCTAATTTTTTGGAGAGCCAATCCTTTAATAAATCTATTCTTTTTAAACTATCCAAATGATTATCTCTTTGATGATAAATAAGTTCTTTTTTAATTTACATGAGTTATAATCCACAACTCACTGATTTATATATTAGTTTTTAAAATAAAGACTAAGGTTTATTTAAAATTAAAATGGTTAAAATGACTATATCAGGTTTCGTATAATTTGAATTTAAGAACAAAAAAAATATGGATTTTTTTATTTGTGTTTTTTCTATTAAAAAACACAATTCTTATCGCTGATGAGAAAAATAAGGATGCATCCTCACCTTATCAAAACTTGACAGAGAATAGCGTGCTTATTGAAGGCGACTCTCTAGAAAGTATTCTTGATAGAAAGCTTAGGGCCACAGGAAATGCCTCAATTTTAAAGGGCAATCAATCTATTACAGCTGATTTTATAGAGTACGATCAGATCTCTGAAGAACTCTATGCAAAAGGTCAAATTAAAATCACCACCCCAGACCTTGAACTAAAAGGCTCAGAGCTGGAAATGTCTTTAGCTGAAAATACTGGTTCTATTGCAAATGCATCTTTTGTAGCAAATATTAATGAAGATAGTACTTCCAAATTCAACAAAGAACTAAGAGGTACCGCTACAAAAATATTTTTAGAAGGTGATGAAATTACAGTCTTCAAGCACGCAAAAGTTACAACATGTGAGGCGGGTCAAAATGAATGGTTCATATCTAGTGATGAGACAGTTATCGATCAGTCTTCAGGCAACATAAAAGCAAAAGATGCTTTGCTTTCACTTAGAGGTATCCCAATCATGTACTCACCTTATGTTGACTTTTCAACCAAATCTCAAAGAAGGTCTGGCTGGTTACTTCCAACTGCTGGGACAACAACCACAAGCGGGTTTGAGACTTCTATCCCATACTACTTTAATTTATCGCCTACTTATGACGCAACACTTACCAGTCGGTATATGGAAAAAAGAGGTTTACAGTTTGATGGTGAATTTAGATATATGAAAGAAAATTTTGCAGGAACTTCGCAAATTCAATACTTAAATAAGGATAATGAATCTGATATTGATAATCGATATCTATTAGATATTAATCATAAGCATAATTTTGGCCATGGGTTTACCGGAACGATTGAATATGAAAAGGTGAAAAGTGGTGATAATAATTATTTTGCAGATATGTCGACAAGCATTGCTGTTACCAGCCAGGTAAGTTTGAGACAAACAGCACATTTAGATTATAGAAAGACTGATGATTTATCTGATATTAAAGCTAGCTTGAAGGTGCAAGAATTTCAAAACCTAACTTCTGCATCTCCATATGAGCTTAAACCGAGTTTTAATGTAAGTTTTAAGAAAGATTGGGAGGATAAAACAGACCAATCACTGTTTTTACAAACAGATGCAAATTTTATGTATGACCAGTTTGATACTGGAAATAATGCTGCAAAAAATATTGCTACTGGCTCAAGAATTGCATCGACTCCCAGTGTTTCGTTTCCAATGGAAGCTAGTTTTGGATACTTAAAACCAAAGTTGATAGCAAATTTAAGGCACTATGACCTTGATGATGCTCAAACCTCACAAAAGAGCATTAGCAGTTCCAACCGTATCGCTTGATTCTGGCTTATACCTTGATCGACCTTTTGAGCTGAGTGGCTACAATTTTATCCAGACACTTGAACCAAGAGTTTTTTATACATACACGCCATATGAAGACCAAACTGAGCTTCCAATGTTTGACACCTCTTTGAACGAATTAAATTCAACAACAATTTTTCAAGAAAATCAGTTTTCTGGTCAAGATAGAGTGATGGATACCAATGCAATTACAACAGCGCTTACTACAAGAATTTTAGATGATTCTGGTTATGATTGGATGCTATTGACCATGGCGCAAAGATTTTATCTATCTGATAGAAAGGTATTAGATGAACCACAATTTGATGGCTCATCATACAAAGGAGATAAGTCAGATTTCTTAGTAAGTGCTCAAGCAAACCTAACCAAATCATTAAGATTAACCTCTGAATATGAATACAACTTTTCTGAGGATACGACCAATAAATTTACTGCTGCAGGAAGATTTACGCCTGAGCCAGGTAAAGTTTTAATGCTTCCTATCGTCAAGTTTTAAATCCATCTTCTGGTGATTTATGATGTTAAACAATACTTAGTATCTGCCCAATGGCCACTAACTTCGGATGGTCTGCTCTTGCAAGTTATAATTATGATTTATATAAACGACAAGATATTGAGTCAATGATCGGAGCTGAATATGATGCGGGTTGTTGGACAGCGCAAATGATGTTTCATAGACTTCAACTTGCAACTACATGAAGATGCAACAGATACATTCTTCCTGATGCTTGAAATTGGTGATCTTGGATCTTTGGCCAGGGAGATAAGGCAAGCTTATTTGAAAAAATGAATAGGACAGTTCAAGGTAGTTCATTTGCAAGCGATTTACCTGATGAATACCGTGAGAAAAATTTTTAAAGACATTATAAGACTAAATGATCACTAAAGTTATTTTTATTTTTGCGCTGATAATCCTACAAAATATTTTTTTGATAAACCATTTAGCTGCTCCAAAATATATTGAAGTTGACAAGATCATTGCCATTGTTGAAACACAAACAATTACAAATTCAGAGCTCAATAAGAAAAAAGAGGAGATTAGAAAGCACTATCTCAACAAGGGGAAGATATACCCTCTGATAAAGAAATTACAAAATTATCTCTAGACCAACTGATTACTGAAAAATTAGTGATTGAGTACGCACTAATGCAAGGTATAACATAAGTGAGAACGACTCAATAATGTAATCAACAATATTGCTACATCTAATAATATATCTTCCGAAGAATTAATTAAAGAAATTGAAAGAGATGGTTCAAGTTTTTCTGATTTTAGAGAAGATATTCGCATTCAATTACTTTTTGATCAAGTAAAAAAAAGAATCATTAGCAAATATAAAAATATCTGAATTTGAAATTGATAACTTTATAGAGCTCCAAAAAGAAAGAACTCCTACTAAATATAACTATTCTCACATTTTTATAGAAAATATTAGAGATGTGCTGATAATATTGATATTGAAGTAACAAAAATAAAAAACAGAAGTATTAAATCAACTTAAAGAAAAAAATTTTGAAGAAGTGGCAATAGATTATTCAGATGGTCCAATGGCCCAAAAGGAGGATTAATTGGGTCAAAGAATAATAGATGAGATTCCAGATATATTTATAGAGAGCTTAAAATCAATGAATATTGGAGAGATAAGTCAACCAATTAAGAGCTCAGGAGGCTATCATTTATAAAATTAAATAAAATTGAAGAGTTTGAAATGGAAACCATCATTGTTAGCCAATCTAAAGCTAAACAAATCTTACTCAAGAAAAATCAAATTAGTATCTGAAATGACATAGAAAAAACTGGGCATATTAGAAATTTAATTATCGAAGGTATGAGTTTTTCTGAGGCTGCTGAGAAATATTCAGAGGATGGTTCTGCTGCAAATCAAGGAGATTTAGGCTGGCTCAATCCAGGAGATACTATCCCTGAATTTGAAAAAGAAATGGATAATTTAAATAGATGAAATAGTCAGCCAGTTAAAACAGCACTTGGATGGCATTTAATTCAAGTTAATGAAAGAAGAGAAAAAGATCTATCATCAGAATCATTAAGACAAAGAGTGAAAGAAGTTTACTAAAGCAAAAGACTGAAATTAGATTTAAAGATTGGATTAAAACATTAAGGGAGGGAGCTCATGTAGAAATATGGCTTTATGAAAACTAATGAAAAGACTACCCAATCTTATTATTACATCTGGCGATCCAGCAGGAATTGGACTAGACCTCTGTGTGATGCTAGCCTTTAAAAAATTTCTGGCAAATATCACAATTATCGGAAATAAAGATGCCATTCTTTCAAGGGCTAAGCAAATGAAAAAAACATTAAGATTTCAACAAAATTAGGTTCACATTTAGGAAATGGAGAGCTTAAAATAATTAATCTAGATTATAAAAATCCAGTTGTTGCCGGACAACTTGATAAAAATAATTCCTTACAGCAGCTAAAGGGATTAAAAACTTCAATTGAGCTATGTTTAAGTAAAAAATTTGATGCCTTAATTACGCTTCCAATCCATAAAAAAATTCTTTCATCACAAAAAAATAAATTTTCTGGTCACACAGAATATATTGCGATGCTTGAGGCTTTAAAGGCAATGAAGTAATGCTTTTATCAAGCAAAAAATTAAATGTAGCTCTTGCAACAACTCATATTTCACTGAAGGATGTTCCAAACAAGATTTCTAAAAAAAGTTTATGCAATACTATTTCAACACTTCATAGTGAACTGAAAAAAAAATTTAAAATCACTTGTCCAAAATCACAGTGTACTGGTTTAAATCCTCATAGTGGTGAAGATGGTGAGTTTGGTGATGAAGAGATAAAAATAATAAAGCCAGCGTTAAGAAATCAGAGTTAGGTATTTCAGTAAATGGTCCTATTCCTGCAGATACTGCATTTACACCAAAAATAATGAGAAAACTGACTGTTATCTCGCGATGTATCATGATCAAGGATTAGCGCCCTTTAAAGCTCTCACCTTTGGAAAAGGCGTTAATGTGACACTTGGATTGCCGATTATAAGAACATCGGTAGATGGCACCGACGGCATCGTAGAGCTGGCCCAAGTAGTTTTTTTGAATCAATTAAATTAGCGATTAGTTTAGCTAAAAATCAATATTGAAAGCAAAAAAAAAATTTGGTCAAAATTTTTTAGTTGATCGTTATTTCATATCTAAAATCATTAATGAAATTAATCCAAAAGAAGAAAGTACTATACTAGAAATTGGTCCAGGCAAAGGCGCAAT
>CAJIYK010000003.1 GCA_905181685.1 Methylophilales bacterium BACL14 MAG-120910-bin43
TGTTACCTGATGTGGAAACGTTTCCCGTCACATTTACTGTATTGTTACTTGCACCATCGTTTAAAGGATACCATGCATTTTTACAGCACCCCCACTAGAGATGGTTGAAATATTACCGATCATGTTGATTACGTTATTGCTGGCAGGACTGGTGGTAATCATGATTCCCCTTGCACTATCGACGTTACTGTTGACAGTGATATCACCATCGATGGTGAGTGTATTTGAACTATTGGTGATATTAATTCCTTTACATCTGTACGTGCTAATAGAAGAATCAATATCGATGGTTTGATTGCCTGAGATGGTAATACCACAGTTTAGCGCTGAGGTGTCTGTACAATCATCAGCATAAACAGCAGTGGAGGATAAAAGTGCAGAGGCGACGAGTACTTTTAATTTTTTCAAATTATTCATATATATTTTTTATATAAAAAAAGCCCACCCCAAAGGGCAGGCTTTGAAATTAGAAATAAATATTACAGTATCGGAACGATAAGTAAAGCGACGATATTGATAATTTTAATCAATGGGTTAATCGCTGGACCCGCTGTATCCTTATATGGATCACCAACAGTATCACCTGTCACTGAAGCCTTGTGTGCTTCAGATCCTTTACCACCATGATTACCATCTTCGATGTGCTTCTTAGCGTTATCCCAAGCACCACCACCTGTACACATTGAAATCGCAACAAATAAACCAGTCACAATGGTTCCCATGAGTAAGCCACCTAGCGCTTGTGGCCCTAAATAAATACCTACGACAACTGGAACAGCAACCGGAAGAATTGAAGGCACAACCATCTCTTTAATTGCTGAGGCTGTTAATAAATCAACGGCTTTCGCATAATCTGGTTTTCCTTTACCCGTCATAATACCTTTGATTGTTTTGAATTGACGTCTCACTTCTTCAACCACCGATGCGGCTGCTCGCCCAACGGCTTCCATCGCCATCGCTGCAAATAAGAAAGGAATCAAACCACCAATGAATAAACCTATAATCACCATCGGCTCACTTAAGTCAAAGTTTGTCATGATGTTGTAGGTTTCAAGTTTGTATGTGTAATCAGCGAACAGAACTAAAGCAGCAAGGCCCGCTGAACCAATCGCATAACCTTTTGTGACCGCTTTCGTTGTATTACCTACCGCATCTAATGGATCAGTAATATCACGCACTTTTTGTGGAAGACCTGCCATTTCAGCAATACCACCCGCGTTATCTGTAATAGGGCCGTAAGCATCAAGTGCCACGATTATCCCCGCCATACTCAACATCGATGTTGCTGCAATCGCAACCCCATAAAGCCCAGCGAAATCGAAGGAAGTATAAATTGCTGCACAAACTGAAAGCACTGGCAATGCCGTTGATTTCATTGAGATGCCAATACCGGCAATAATGTTTGTTGCGTGACCTGTTTCAGATGCTTTAGCCACGTGCTGAACAGGCTTATATTCTGTCCCTGTGTAGTATTCAGTAATAAATACCAGTAAGGCAGTTAATACCAAACCCACCACCGCTGAACCAAATAAAGCTGTAGATGAAAAAGTTTGATCATTAATTTGAATACCTTCTGGGAACATTTGAAGGCTGACATAATAAAATGCAATCGCTGAAAGAATTCCAGCAACGGCTAAACCACGATAAAGTGCTGGCATCACATTAGTCATTTTCTTGTTAGCTTTAACAAAAATACAACCTATGATGGATGCAACAATTGAAACCGCACCTAGCATTAATGGATAGAGCACACCGTTGATATCAGATACCATGAGCGAACCTAACACCATTGTTGCAATAATTGTAACTGCATAAGTCTCAAACAAGTCAGCTGCCATACCCGCACAATCACCGACGTTATCACCCACGTTATCAGCAATCACTGCTGGATTTCTTGGATCATCTTCTGGAATTCCTGCTTCTACCTTACCCACTAAGTCAGCACCGACATCAGCACCCTTTGTGAAGATACCGCCACCTAAACGAGCGAAAATAGAAATGAGTGATGAACCGAAAGCTAAACCAATTAGAGGATTTAAAGCTTCTGTTGTTGAAAGTGTTTCGCCACCGAGGTAGAGGTAAAAACCTGCGACACCCAATAAACCTAAACCCACGACTAACATACCTGTGATAGCACCACCTTTAAAAGCCACATCAAATGCTTGAGGTAAACCTTTTGTAGCAGCTTGTGCCGTTCTTACGTTGGCACGCACAGAAACATTCATACCGATAAAGCCACATAAGCCTGATAACACAGCTCCAATCACAAAACCAATCGCAGTATTACAATCAATAAAGTAATAAATAAGTGCTGCTAAAATAATTCCAACAATTCCAATCGTTTTATATTGTCTTGTTAGGTAAGCGGCTGCTCCATCTTGAATAGCGCCGGCAATCGCTTTCATCTTTGCATTGCCTGCAGGTAGATTAATGATCCATTTGGACATAACCAAACCATAAATAACAGCTAAGATGGCTGCACCTATAGCTATATTAATTACTGGGTAATCGACTAGTGACATATTTCCTCCGTGAGTTTTTAAAATTCAAATCTATATATAAGACTTGAAAAAAATAATGCGTAATTATAACTGTTTTGAGATAAGGTTCAATCAAAAAATGAATTAAAAATAGACAGTTAGAAAATGCAAACCTGCTTAATTTAAGAGCATCATAATTCCAATTATGACCAACAATAAGCTAAATAACCTTTTGATCAGAAGATCATCTAATTTTAAAAGCCATCCCGCAGACAATTTGATAAAAATAAGACTAGGCAGGGTCAAAAATAGGATTGCGGGAGTATAGATAAAACCAAATGTCTCTTGGTTATTCAGTCCAGAATAAAGATAACCTATATATATGGCAATTGATGCACTCAGTCCGATGAAAAAACCTAATACACTGGATGTTCCAATGGCGAGCTTGGGAGGGATGTTATTTTTAATTAAAAAGGGGACAAATAAGGTAGCCCCGCCGATACCAACGATGCCTGAAATAATCGAAAAAACAAAACTAATCACATTTGAGAGCAATCGATTGGGCAAGGTACTTTTCTTTGAAGCTTCTTGATGTTTAAACAATTTATAGGCAATCGTGAAAGCATAAAAAATAAAGAAATATTTTAAGAGGTCACCGGGAATGCTTTTAATGAAAAATCCTATTGTTAAAGAGCCTATTATTAAACCTGGGATAAATATTTTTATCAGGGCATGGTCGACATTATTATTTCTGTTGTGAGCATAGGCTGCCATTGCTCCTGTAATGACCATCGATGCTAACGATGTACTCACACCAATAATGATGGCTTGATCAAACGGGGTGTTGGAAAAGTAAACTAGACAATAGGTGACGACTGGCACTATCATCAGGCCACCGCCTAATCCAAATAACCCTGCTGCGATACCAATAAAGACACCAGAAAAAATGAAGATGATGATTTCAGCCATGAGAGATTATTTATTTTTTGGTTTTAAATAAACCATTCAATATGCTTTTTAAAGGAGAGTTGCTCATCTCCGCTTTCATGTCTCTAAGAGATTGGTTGGCTGAAGCGGGTATATTTTTGATATTTCTTTTTGGATTTTTTGGGTGATGAATAGCTAAGTTAATTTTAATTTTTTTTATTTTTGTTTCAATTTTTTTCGAGTTGTTAATTTGTTCTATAAGCGATGCGCTTGCCAATTTTAATTGTGAGGCAACGGCACTATTCATTGCTTCAATGATAAACACATCATTAAGCATATTTTTTGCGAGTACTTTTCCCTTAAATTTTTTATCTAAGCAGTCTAAAAGGATTTTTTGTAGCGAATCGTGCTCTTTTTTCTTTGCATTAAATTCAGAAAATTTTTGACCATCTAACAACTTTTTTATGGGTTCCATACTATAATGCTACCTTATTTTAATAATAGAAAAAAACAACTTTATAGATGAAAATATTATTCTTAAATAAGAATGCTAAGAAACCTAAAAGTATCAGTTTTTATTCGTTATGTTTATTAATTTTGATAATTTTTACGATCGGTTTTGGGTTTGCATTCACCATCTTCAATAAAGCAGATAAAGAGGAAACTCTTGATAAACAATTATTGTCTATCGGAAGTGAAGTAAATCTTTCTAAACAGGAAATAGATTTATACATAAATCAGATAGGAGAGCTTAATGCACGTATAATGCAGCTCGATGTGCAGTCAGAAAGAATACAAGAAATAATGAAAAGCCAAATCTTGGGCAAAGATAAACTTCCCAAGCTTAAAGAAAAAAAAAATAAAAGTTCGGGTGGCCCCTTTGTAAATGAAAACTTAACATCAGGGGATATTCATAAAGTATTAACCCATCTGCTAGGAAAGGTTGAAAAAAGAGAAATTTTTTATAACAAAAAAGAAGCGCTTTTATTGAAGCACTCGGTACTAAAAGAAACATTGCCAACACTTTATCCGGTTGAAGTCCCCTACACCTCATCAAGTTTTGGCTGGAGAAGAGACCCATTTCTAGGTATCCGTGCTTTCCATTCAGGATTAGACTTCAGTGCGGCCCATGGTGAGGAAATTATGGCGACCGGTGCAGGCATAGTCACAATGGTTGCAAAAGAAAAGAATTATGGAAATGTTTTGAAGATTAAGCATGGCGATGGTTTAGAAACAAGGTACGCACACTGCTCAAAAATTTTAGTTAAGAAGGGCGATATCGTCGAAAGAAACCAGGTAATAGCGTTAGTTGGCAATACAGGACGATCAACTGGCCCACATTTGCATTACGAAATCAGGTTGAATGGAAGAGCGTTAGATCCAAGGCAATATTTAAAAAAATAATATAAGACAATTATGCTAAAAAATTTATTAGGAAGTATTTTTGGAACACGGAATGACCGATTAATTTCTAACTATAAAAAATTAGTTACCCAAATTAATGCGCTTGAAGACAAGGTAAAAAAATTAAAAGATGCTGACTTCAAAAATAAGACAGAAGAATTTAAAGAGCGAATTAAGAAAGGCGAATCTCTCGAGAGCATGCTTGTTGAGGTCTTTGCTCACGTAAGGGAAGCCGGAGTTCGGTCACTCGGTATGCGCCATTTTGATGAGCAATTAATTGGCGGCATGGTCTTAAATGACAACAAAATTTCTGAGATGCGAACAGGTGAGGGAAAGACGCTGGTTGCTACACTTCCCGTCTACCTCAATGCCTTATCAGGAAAGGGAGTACACGTTGTTACAGTGAATGATTATTTAGCAAGGCGTGATGCAGAATGGATGGGTAAGCTTTATAACTTTCTTGGCTTAACAGTGGGTATTAACCTTTCAAGAATTGCGCCGGAAGAGAAGAAAAAAGCCTACGAATCCGATATTACTTATGGCACAAACAATGAATTTGGCTTCGATTATTTGCGTGACAATATGGTGTACGCTGCATCAGAAAGAGTTCAAAAACCATTAAATTTCGCTGTTGTTGATGAAGTTGATTCAATATTAATTGATGAGGCAAGAACGCCTTTAATTATTTCAGGGCAAGCAGAAGACAATATTGATTTATACAAAAAAATCGATGCGATTATCCCTCAATTAAAAAAACAAGATAAACCCGATAGTAAAGGTGACTTTTGGCTTGATGAAAAATCAAATCAAGCAGTTCTTTCAGATGATGGTCACATTAATATTGAAAAGATACTTGTTAAGAGCTGGAATATTAGAAAAAGACTCTAATTTGTATGATGCCGCGAATATAAATTTACTTCACCATATCAATTCTTCCTTAAGAGCTCATTATTTGTTTATTAAAGATAAGGATTATGTTGTCGCGGATGGTGCAGTCACGATTGTTGATGAGTTTACCGGTAGAATGATGCCAGGAAGGCGTTGGGGAGATGGCCTTCACCAAGCCATAGAAGCGAAAGAAAACGTTGCTATCCAAAAAGAGAATCAAACCTTAGCGGGCATTACTTTTCAAAATTATTTTAGAATGTATGACAAGCTTTGCGGAATGACAGGAACTGCTGATACTGAAGCTGAAGAATTTAATTCTATCTATGGCTTGAAACTGTTGTGATTCCGCCGCACCTACCAACTGTTAGAAAAGATAAAATTGATAAAATTTATCGTACCTCTGAAGAGAGATATTTAGCCGTATTGGAAGATATCAAAGAATGTGCAAAGAAATCTCAACCTGTTTTAGTGGGAACAACATCAATTGAAAATTCAGAGTTGATTTCAAAACTTTTGAATAAAGCAAAATTAAATCATCAAGTCCTGAATGCTAAGCAACATGAAAAAGAAGCAAATATTATTGTTCAGGCTGGCCAACCAAGCATGATTACCATTGCAACAAATATGGCAGGACGAGGAACGGATATTGTTTTAGGTGGAAATATTGAACCTGAAATTGAGCAAGTAACAAATAATAGTAAGCTTAATCAAGCTCAGCAAGATAAAAAGATTAAAGAAATAAAAGCTAAATGGGATGACCTTCATAAAAAAGTTTTAGATGCGGGTGGCTTACATATTATTGGCACAGAGCGTCATGAATCAAGAAGGGTAGATAATCAATTAAGGGGAAGATCAGGCAGGCAAGGCGATCCGGGCTCTAGTTCTTTCTATCTGTCACTTGAGGACTCACTGCTAAGAATATTTGCATCAGATAGAGTTTCATCAATCATGGAAAAATTAAAAATGCCTAAAGGTGAGGCAATTGAGCATCCATGGGTAAATAAATCAATCGAGGGTGCGCAAAGAAAAGTTGAAGCAAGAAATTTCGATATTCGTAAACAGCTATTAGAGTTTGATGATGTCCCAAGCAATCAAAGAAAAGTCATTTATGAGCAAAGAAATGACATTCTAGATAGCGCAAGTATGAAGGATACAGTCTCAAGAATCAGAGAGGATGTGATTACCCAGACAATATATGACTACATGCCACCAGAGAGCATTGAAGAGCAGTGGGACCTACCTGCTTTAGAAAGTAAATTACAGGGTGAATACAATTTAAAAGTCGATATAAAAGGTTGGTTTAAAAAGGAACCTAATCTAGCGATAGAGGAGGTCGTAAAAAGAACTAATGAAACAGCCAATAAAATTTATGCTGAAAAAGAAAAGTTAGCCGGTGCCGAAGCCCTTCATCACTTTGAGAGATCGGCGATGCTTCAAATTATTGATCATCAATGGAGATCACACCTATCCAGCTTAGATCAACTCAGGCAGGGTATTGGTTTAAGAGCCTACGGACAAAAGGATCCAAAGCAAGAATTTAAAAAAGAAGCATTTGCGTTATTTGAAGCCCTTCTTGAATCAATAAAATATGAAAGTACGCGTGTGCTAATGCTTGTTCAGGTTAAAAATGAAAAGGATGCATCTGCGATCGACAAAAAAAATTCTGAGCAAGTTAAAAATGCGCAAGAAAAAGAGCAAAAAAATGACCAGCAATTTAAAAAAGTTGGAAGAAATGAGCCATGCCCATGTGGCAGCGGAAAAAAATACAAACATTGTTGTGGAGCTTTGAAGTAATGAGTGACGATAGTGAATTTTCGACACCCTGCATAGGCGTCTGTCAGTATGATAACGAGGATATCTGCAGGGGTTGTTTTAGGACGCTTGATGAAATTTCAAATTGGGCTTTGATGACAGAAGAGGAAAGAAAAGAGATTATGAAGAAACTGGATGAAAGAGCCCAATCTTTGTTTTAAAGTACCTTCTTTTTATATTCACATAAGTTTTCAATCACACACCCTCCACATTGAGGTGCAATAGATTTACAGACATACCTTCCATGAAGAATTAGTAGGTGATGAGCGTCGCTTAAAAATTCATTCGGTATCAATTTCGTTAATCTTTTTTCAACAGCTAAAGGTGTTTTAGCTGGCGCGATATTAATCCTATTAGCAAGTCTAAAAAGGTGTGTATCAACGGCAATAACTGGCTCATTAAATAATGTATTAAGTATTACGTTTGCTGTTTTACGTCCCACCCCAGGAAGGCTTTCCAGATCTTTTCGATTCGCAGGCACTGTGCTGTCGAATTCTTTAAGTAATTTTATACTTGTTGCCTGAATATTTTTTGCCTTATTTTTGTAAAGACCAATGGAGTTAATTAACTTTTCAATTTTGATTTAATTTTAAATTGCTCAGAGATAGGGGTGTATTTGCAATACCGAATAATTTTTTTGTCACTTTATTGACTGCAATATCAGTTGTCTGCGCAGAAAGAATGACTGAAATTAATAGTTCAAATGGTGAGTGATAAACTAACTCAGTAGTTGGGTTAGGTGTATTTTCTTTTAAGAGGGTAAATATTGCCCTTCTTTTTTCTGTGTTCATAGTTTTGTATATAAGTTACGATTTATTTACGCATTTACTTCATTTTTAATCTAGCCATAGCATCTGCAATCGCCTGTTTTTTTTCAGCATTGGTGACGCGATTAGCTTTTGCTCATTTTTTTCTCTCTAAAATACGTTGTTGTTTAAATTCATACCGAGATCTGGCTATAGAAGACCTTTTATTTTTAATTGATTCGTTATCTTCAACATATGAAGGTCTCCATTTTTATACAATCAACGGGGCAGGGCTCAATACATAATTCACACCCGGTACATTCTTCTGAAATTACTGTATGCATACTTTTACTGGCACCTAATATCGCGTCAACTGGACAAGCTAAAATGCAGAGTGTGCATCCAATACATTTATCCTCTTCAATAATTGCTATTTCTCTTGGTTTGCTAACCCCATGGCTCTCATTTAACGGTTTATACTCGACTTTTAATAGGTGCGCGATTTTTAATATCCCTGTCTTACCACCTGGAGGGACATTGATTGATATCTGCCTTACCTTCTACAATTGCATTGGCATAGGGCTTACATCCAGAGAAATCACACTTACCACATTGAGTTTGTGGCAGGATAGAATTTATTTTTTCGGTCATATCATCAAGCATGTTGAAATAATAATAGGTTTAGAGGATAAATGCATCGACGAAGGCGATTTTTATTTAAAGTATAATGATGATAAGTTAAGACATTAGTTAAATTTGTAAATGGTTAGAATTATATGGAAGAGTGGCTAGAAGGCGAAGTTGTAAAAAATGTAAAGTGGACAAAAAATTTAGCTTCACTAAAAATCAAGGCAAAAATAAATAATCATCAAGCAGGTCAGTTCACGAGGATTGGCTTAAAAGTAAATGATGATTTCATAACCCGTTCCTATTCATATGCAAGTGCCCCGAAAGATGAAATACTTGAGATTATTTATGTCAATATTCCTAACGGTAAATTATCCCCTATACTTCATAATCTAGAAATAGGCGATAAAGTGTCTGTCATGCAACAAGCTATCGGTTATTTCACATTAGATGAAATACCCGATGGAGAAAATTTATGGATGTTAGCCACTGGAACTGCTTTAGGGGTATTTCTAGCAATACTAAAAACATCAATCCCATGGAAAAGGTTTAAAAAAATTATCCTAATTCATAGTGTGAGATATGCAGAGGAATTAATCTATCAAGACCTAATAGCAGAGATGAAACAACGCTATCCAGATCAATTCATATATCTAAATTCTGTAACAAGAGATAAGGTTAAGGGCTCCTTTAATTTTAGAATACCCGAAGGACTTTCATCTAAAAAATTTCAAGAATCGACGCAAATAGAAATTAACGAAGACTCACAATTTATGATTTGTGGTAACCCAGAAATGATAAAGGAAACAACAGAGGTATTAAAAAGTTTTGGGCTCAATAAAAATAGAAGAGCAAAGCCAGGAAATATTACTGTAGAAAGATACTGGGTATAAAGCGTTCGTTACATCTTTGAATAAATAGGCCCACTTCCACCCTCTGGTGGAACCCAGTTTATATTTTGTTTGGGGTCTTTGATATCACAAGTTTTGCAGTGAATGCAATTTTGGCTATTAATTTGAAGTTTTATCGAGTCACCTTCTTTGACAATCTCATAGACCCCAGCTGGGCAATATCTTTGTTCTGGTGAATTATACTTGGGGTAGTTATAACTAATAGGTATTTCTTGATTATTAAGTTTAAGATGACATGGCTGATTAGCATCATGACCAATATTGCTCAAACTGATCGAATTTAACTTATCAAAGGTATATATACCATCTGGTTTCGGGTACTGAATGGGTTTTGCTTTATTTATATCCATTAAGGTTTCATGATCACCCTTCTTATGATGGAGTGTCCATGGAAGATTTAATTTAAAAGAGGCGAGCCACATCTCAATACCTCCAAAAAGCATACCTAATCGAGTTCCAAACTTTGTTATCAGAGGCTTAATATTTCTAACTGCATATAAATCAGTCCAAATCCAAGAGCCTTTTATTTTTTCGTTGTATGCTGTCAATCTTCTATTCTGTATTTTTGCAGGATTGATGATGGCATCAACAGTTGCTTCCGCTGCTAATATTCCTGATTTCATCGCATTGTGCGTTCCTTTGATTCTGGGCACATTTACCATACCAGCACTGCAGCCCAAAAATATCCCGCCTGGAAAGACAAGGCTTGCCCAAGACTGAATGCCACCCTCATTAAGTGCTCTGGCCCCATAGCTTATTCTTTCAGCACCAGTTAACAATTTTTTTATTTTAGGGTGTGTTTTAAACTTTTGAAACTCATCAAATGGGGATAGATAAGGGTTTGAATAATCAAGATGAACAACGAACCCCAAAGAAACTAAATCTTCGCCATAGTGGTATGTAAAAGAGCCCCCTCCAGTATTATCTTTTAGTGGCCATCCCAGGCTATGTTCTACTAATCCAGGTTTATGCTTCTCTTTTTTTAAGCGCCATATCTCTTTAAAGCCCAATCCATATTTTTGTGGATCGCTATTTTTTCTTAAAGATAATTTTTGTTCAATTAATTTTGTAATAGAGCCTCTGGCTCCTTCAGCAATTAGTGAATATTTTGCATGGATTTCAATGCCGGGAACAAAATTATTTGTTTCATTTTCACTAGCGTCTCGTCCCATATCTCCAGTCAAGATACCAATCAATTCATTCTGATCATTAAATAATGGTTCTTGTGCTGAGAAACCTGGATAAATCTCAACACCTAAGCTTTCAGCCTCTTTTGAGAGCCAATTACTCAAATCACCTAAGCTAATAATGTAATTATTCTTATTACTCATTAAGGGAGGCATGAGGATTTGAGGAATTGAAAGATTATTTTTTTCGCTAAATAAGCTAAAGTTATCCTCACTTACCTTTGTATTCAATGGAGCCCCTTTCTCTTTCCAGTCAGGAATGAGCTCATTTAAGGCGATTGGATCAATGACAGCGCCTGATAAAATATGAGATCCAACTTCAACGCCTTTTTCAACAAGACAAACTGAAATGTCTTTTTTCTCACTTTTGGCAAGTTGTTTAATTTTGATTGCAGCAGAGAGACCAGAAGGACCCCCACCAACAATTAAAACATCATATTCCATTACATCTCTATCATTCATAAGCTTTAATATATTTAGTTAAACAAGATTAATATTTAATTAAGTATTTGTATTTTATTTCCTATTTCAGTTCATTTTTTTAAGATACATCTCATTAAATTGATTAGATTTTGATATTTTGAGCATTAGGAAAATACAAATATTATACATTCAATCAATAGGATAAAACTATTTCAAGATGTATAATTTGGTCTTTGAAAAATTTAAAAAGCCAAAATTAAATGAAAATATTAGTTGCAATCAAAAGAGTCCAAGATTACAACGTAAAAGTTAGACCAAAAAGTGACGGCTCCGATGTTGACATAGATGGCATAAAGATGGGTATTAATCCCTTTGATGAAAATGCTTTAGAGGAAGCTCTTCGTTTAAGGGAACAAGACTTGGCAACTGAAATCACAGTCGTTTCAATTGGAGATTCAAAAAACGAGGATGTCTTAAGGCATGGCCTTGCAATGGGCGCTAACCGAGCTATATTAATCGAAAGTGAAGAATATCTTCAGCCACTGGGCGTCGCAAAGGTTTTAAAGGGCTTGGTAGAAAAAGAGAAGCCTGATTTAATTTTGCTTGGAAAATTAGCCCTTGATAGTGATGCAGGACAAACTGGTCAAATGCTTGCTGGGTTACTTAATTATCCTCAAGGAACCTTTGTTTCTAAAATTGAAATTGATAATAATAAGCTTATTGTGACCCGGGAAATTGATGGAGGTACCAATATTTTAGAAATGAATATGCCAGCAGTATTAACTGCAGATTTAAGATTAAACGAACCACGTTTCGTGAAGTTACCTAATCTTATGATGGCTAGAAAAAAAATAATTGAGAAATTAAAGGTGACGAATTCGCTAGTGACACATCAACAAAACTTGAATTACTTGAGGTTTCAGTACCACCATCTCGAAAGGCAGGTATCAAGGTAAGTAGCGTGAAAGAATTACTAGAAAAATTAAAGATAACGAAGGAATAAAGCTATAGATACTCAAATAAAAATTTTAGTCATCGCAGAGCATAATGAGTCCGAACTTAATGATTCAGTATTTAAAGTTATTTCGGCAGCAAAATCTGGAATGGTGAAGTTGATTTGTTAGTCATGGGTAAAAATACTGAACATGTTGCACAAAAAGCTAGCAAAAATTAAAGATGTAAGCAGTGTTATAAGGTTGATGGAGATCACTTAGAACATCTTCTTGCAGAAGATGCTGCAAAAATTGTAGAAATGCTAAGTAACAATTACCAGGTGATACTAGCTGCCCATTCCTGGTTTAGTAGAAATTTCTTGCCGAGGGTAGCTGCAGTTTTAAATGTATCATTGATAACAGATGTTCTAAAAATAGAGAGTAATAACGTTTATACCAGGGCAATATATGCAGGCAATGTTCATGCAAAAATACAAAGCAAAGATCCTATCCAATTACTTACTATTCACACAAGCCTTTTTGAAGCATGCTCTAGAGATGGTGGAGATGCCGAGATAATTACAAAAGATACGCCGCCAGCAATGAATTTGACAAGTTGGAAGTCAGAGAAAATAAATAAATCAGATAGGCCTGCATTGATCGATGCTAAAATTGTAATATCAGGGGGTAGGTCTCTTGGAAGCGAAGAAAATTTCGATAAAGTTTTATCACCCTTGGTGGATGAGGTGGGAGCTGCACTTGGTGCAACAAGAGCTGCAGTCGATGCCGGATATGCCCCTAATGAGATTCAAGTTGGACAAACTGGAGTCGTTGTAGCGCCTGAATTATATATGGCTGTAGGCGTCTCTGGAGCAAATCAACATATTTATGGAATGAAAGACAGTAGAGTTGTTGTCGCAATTAATAATGACCCTGATGCAACTATTTTTCAATTTGCAGATTATGGCTTAGTTGCTGATTTATTTGATGCAATTCCAGAAATTAATAAATTAATTAAAGAATAAATTTAATGAAAGTAATTAATAAATGAGTAATAACAGTAAATATTCAACAGAAAAAGTATTAAGTGTTAATCACTGGAATGATACTTTATTTAGTTTTAAAACAACCCGTCAGGATGGATTAAGATTCGAAAATGGACAATTTGTAATGATCGGTCTTGAGGTAGATGGAAGGCCTTTAGCTCGCGCTTATAGTGTTGCTAGCCCAAATTACGATGAACACCTTGAGTTTTTAAGTATAAAGGTACAAGATGGCCCATTAACCTCAAGGCTACAACATATCAAAGTAGGCGATGAGCTTCTTGTTAGCAGAAAACCAACGGGAACACTTGTCATTCATGACCTTAAGCCCGCAAAAAATCTTTACTTATTTTCAACAGGTACAGGCCTTGCGCCCTATATGAGTTTGATTCAGGATATTGAGGTTTACGATAGAT
This sequence comes from Methylophilales bacterium BACL14 MAG-120910-bin43, assembly GCA_905181685.1. Classification (GTDB taxonomy): domain Bacteria; phylum Pseudomonadota; class Gammaproteobacteria; order Burkholderiales; family Methylophilaceae; genus BACL14. Next base: position 13,797 of record CAJIYK010000003.1, read on the forward strand.
TTGAAAAAGTTATCTTGGTCCATGGGGTAAGAAAAGTCGATGATTTAGCCTATAAAGATTTTATAGAAAATGAATTACCCAAAAATGAGTTCTTTGGTGACGAAGTTAAAAATAAATTAATTTATTACCCAACGGTTACCCGGGAAGCATTCAAAAACGAGGGCAGATTAACTGACCTAATTAAATCAGGTAAATTATTCAAAGATATCGGATTAGAAAAAATGAATCCAGCAGATGATAGGGCGATGATATGCGGTAGCTCAGAAATGCTAAAAGATACGCAAGATCTCTTAGACTCAATGAATTTTAAAGTATCTCCACGCATTGGGGAGCCAGGTGATTACGTAATTGAACACGCTTTCGTTGAAAAATAATTTTCAACTGTAATTTAAGAGCCAAAATGATTATAATTGCATCCAAGACTATTTTTTGGATGCATTGAATACGTTTATTTTAGTTTTATTACAAAACTTTATAAAATTGATTTAGGAAAATTATGTTTCAAGGAAGTATGGTAGCCATTGTTACACCGATGAACTCTGATGGTTCATTGGATATTAAAAGCTTTAAAGGGCTTTTAGACTATCATATAGAATGTAAAAGTGATGGCGTTGTTGTTGTTGGTACAAGTGGCGAAGCCCCTACCATTGATGTTGATGAACATACATATCTTATCAAAGAAGCTGTCAAACATATCGATGGCAGAATTCCTGTTATAGCCGGTTCAGGTGCAAACTCAACTAAAGAAGCAATATTTTTAACAAAAAAATCTAAAGAATTAGGGGCCGATGCATGCTTGCTTATTACGCCATATTACAATAAACCAAATCAAAGAGGCATGTATGAGCATCTTTAAGGCCATTAATGACAGTGTTGATATCCCACAAATTTTATATAACGTGCCATGTCGCACGGGCGTAGATATTGATAATAAAACTGTCACAGAATTGAGTCTTCTTAAGAATATTATTGGAATTAAAGATGCAACTGGAGAGATAGATAGGATAGATGATCTGAAAAAAAATGTAGACAAAGAATTCTTATTTCTTAGTGGAGATGACACAACTTTTTTAGAATACATGAGGCATGGAGGTAAGGGAACAATTTCGGTTACAGCAAATGTCCGACCTGATTTAATGCATGATGTTTGTAAAAACATGCTTAATCAAAAGTATGAGGAAGCAAAAAAAATCAACAAAAAATTAGAGCTGTTACATGATGCTATGTTTGTTGAATCGAACCCTATCCCAGTTAAGTGGTTACTAAATTATTTAGGAAAAATAAATTCAAAAATAAGACTTCCATTAGTCTCACTTGATGAAAAATATCATCAAAAACTAATCACAGCTTACGAGGCAACTTTATGAGGAAGCTTATTGGCTTGCCAATTTTAGCTTTAATTTTATGCTCATGCTCTTTTAAGCCCCTCACAGATAAGTTTAACGAGGTAACAGCACCAGATTACGTAAATTCATCAAAAGCAGAAAAACTTCAATTACCACCTGATTTATCAGAATATGAAACTTCTGATACATACAATGTTCCAGGTGCAGCGACTTCCTATACAGATTTTGAAAATCAAAGAAATAGAAAAATAGAAAAAGTTGAGCTTTTAAAAGATCCAGACGGCATTAAATTAGTTAAGTCTGGAAACTTTAGATGGCTCATTGTGAATAAAAGTCCTGATAAAATTTGGCCTCATTTGGAAGATTTTTGGTACGAGCAAGGTTTTAATATGAAAAAGACCAATCGTAGATTAGGGGTGATGGAGACAGAGTGGACAGCACCTGAAAATATCGAAGAAGAATTAGGTATTGCTGATACATTTGATTCATGGCTTGACTCACTTTCTGGGGATCGATGAAAAAACGAAGTTTAGGACGAGACTAGAAAAAGGTTCTCAGGCTAATTCGACTGAAATATTTATATCACACCGTAATAGAGAGGGGATTAATTCAGAGCCTTGCAAGCAATTGCATCGTGCGAGCAAAGTACATATGATCCGAGAGTATACAGATCCCGAATATAAATCAGATGACGATCCAAAAGAGCCTGTCCCTATCTGGAGATATAGAGTTAACAGAAGTTGATTGCAGATTAATGCAGAGATTATGCGAAGATTATTAGTCTTCTTAGGAATGCAAGATTTAGATGCTAAAAAAACAGTTGAAAAACCTCAGGTTATTGTTAAGGCAAAGCTGATAAATAATAATGGCAAGTCCATTGAGCTTTATGAGCCTTTTGATCGTTCTTGGAGGAGAGTTTCTATTGCATTAGATATGATAGGTTTTTTAACAGAGGATAGAGATCGAAGTAAAGGGCTTTATTATGTAACCTATACGGATTTAGATATTGGTGAAGCAGATAAAAAAGCAAAAGAGGAGGAGGGGTGGTTAGATTCAATTGATTTTTGGAGTGATGATGAAGCTGAGGCAGAAGAAATGGCTGAGGAAGAAACAGGCGCTAAGGATGGAGATATAAGGAAAAAGGGTAGAAGAGGTAAGAAGAGAAGAAGATGACGAGGTGCCTGATGTAGATGCCGCAAGAGCATTTAACAAAGGCGGTGCAAATAAAAATGAAGGTCCTGGATATAAATTTGATTTAGATTGTATGTTTAGTGATGAATGTGACAAAGAACCAGAGGCTAAAAGTTATCTAATTAAATTAAATGAAGCAGATGGTGGGACATACGTCTCAATCGAGAACCCAGATGGCACAAAAAATAATTCCCCAACGGCAGATTCAATCTTAAATATTCTTTATGATTATTTAAAATAAATGGAGTTTTGTTCATTAGGTAGCGGTAGTTCGGGAAATTCCTTTATTGTAAAAAATAATCAAACATTTTGATGGTTGACTGCGGCTTTGGCTTGAAAGAAACAATTGATAGACTAGAAAAATACCAAATAAACCCAAGTAAAATTACATCGATATTACTAACTCATGAGCATGAGGACCACATTAAGGGTGCATTTAGTCTGGCTAATAAGTTTCAAATACCAATTTATCTTAGTTACGGTACTTATCAAATGAGCCATAAAAAAATTAATGATGGATACAAAATAAAATTTGAATTAATTAATAATTTTGATTCATTCATGATTGATGATATTTCAGTTTCTCCTATGCCAGTCCCTCATGATGCCAGAGAACCACTTCAATATAGATTTGATTGTATGGACAAAAGCATCGCAATCATGACTGATTTAGGGAAAATTACTAAACATGTTGTACAAAAATTATCGAGGATAAATCTTCTCGTGCTTGAATTTAATCATGACGAAGAGATGCTTAGAGATTCTGATTACCCTGCCTCATTAAAAAAAAGAATTAATGGGGAATATGGGCATCTTGAAAATAAAGAATCATTAAAGCTTTTGTCATCTATAAGCCATTCAGAATTAAGGTGGGTTGATAGCTGCTCATCTAAGTGAAAAAAATAATAAAATAGAGCTTGTGAAGAAAATGATATTTGAGATAGTGGATAAACATAATTCAAATGTCGGTGTAATTGACCAAGATTTAGGATTAGAATGGATTTCAACATAAAATATTAAAAGAATATGTATAGATACATTAGATCCCTTTTATTTTTGTTAAATCCAGAATTAGCGCACCATATATCAATGAAAGGCTTGAAGCTTGCCTGTTTTTTTGGATTGATAAGAAGAAAAATATAACTTCCAAACCAATCATGATAATGGGACTAAAATTTCCAAATAGAGTTGGGCTTGCAGCGGGGTTAGATAAAAATGCAGAGTATATAACTCCTCTTGCAAAACTAGGTTTTGGGTTTATTGAAGTGGGACTGTCACACCCAGAAGTCAGCCAGGAAATAGTAAACCAAGATCTTTTAGGTTGATTAAAGAGGAAGGCATTATTAATAGATTTGGTTTTAATAATGTTGGCATTGACCAATTTATTGAAAATATAAAAAAAGCAAAGTTTAAAGGTGTCTTAGGCATTAATATCGGAAAAAATTTTGACACACCTATAGACAGAGCAGTTGAGGATTATTTAATCTGTTTCAGGAAGTCATATCGCTATGCAGGATATATTGCAATAAATATATCATCACCCAATACTAAAAATTTACGTCATTTGCAAAGTGATAAATATCTTGAGATATTATTAAAATCATTAAAGACTGAACAAAAAATACTTCATAAAAAGTTTAAAAAATTAGTCCCTTTTGTAGTCAAGGTTTCTCCAGATAACTCAAGTAAACAGTTAGATTCGATAGCAAAATTACTTCTAAAATATAAAGTGAACGGAGTAATTGCAACCAATACAACAATTGATAGAAAAGGTATCTTGAACTCCAAATATTCGATGGAAGAAGGTGGGTTATCAGGAGCCCCATTAAATAAAAAATCTACAAATGTCATTAAATATCTTAATAAATGTCTAATGGAAAAATACCTATTATCGGAGTAGGCGGAATAATTACTGCGGATGATGGCATTGAAAAAATAAAAAATGGGGCATCATTAATTCAAATTTATACTGGGCTTATTTTCAGAGGGGCATGGACTTGTCAATGAATTACGTAAGGCAACTAGATAAAGTAAGACAGGAAAAACCCTTGTTATTCTCGTATCGAAGATGTCCATATGCTATGAGAGCTCGGATGGCATTATTATCATGTGGAGTTGACTTTGATATATTTGAAATATCCCTTAAAGATAAGCCAAAACAAATGATTGAAATTAGCCCAAAGGGAACGGTCCCAGTTTTTGTATATAAGGATCTAGTTCTAGATGAAAGTATAGATATTATGAATTGGGCAACGGAACAAAAAAATAATAACTCTCATAAAAATAAATCCTAATGATTTGGCAATAATTAAAAGCATGATAAAAATTAATGATGGGGAATTTAAAAATAAATTAGACCTATATAAATATACAAGTAATAAGGAAGCTTCTTTAAAGACATAAGTACAGAAAAGAATGCGAAGTTTATATTAAAAATATCGATGAAAGACTAGAGACACAGGAATATTTATTATCAAATAAGTTCGGTTATTTAGATATGGCTATTTTTCCATTTATAAGGCAGTTTTTTAACGTAGATCTGAAGTGGTTTGAGGAAGCTTCTTACATTAATTTAAAAAAATGGGTAGAGAGATAAGTATCTCAGATTTATTTACTCAGATAATGAAGAAGCCGACAATCTAAACGGAAGCTTTTTCATTATCTTTGATATTAAGAACAATTTCTTCCTTAGCATCAATATCAATTTCAACTTCACCACCGTTAACTAACTTACCAAATAAAAGTTCATCAGCAAGTGCTTTTCTAATAGTATCTTGAATAAGTCTAGCCATAGGTCTTGCACCCATTTGCTCATCAAAACCTGATTTTGCGAGATAATTTTTTAAATCTTTTGTGAATGAGGCATCAACTTTTTTATCATGTAATTGAGTCTCTAATTGGATTAAAAACTTATCTACAACTTTCAAAATAATTTCATTGTCTAGTGAAGTAAATGAGACTGTTGCATCTAGTCTATTTCTAAACTCTGGTGAGAAGACTTTTTTAATTTCCCATTTTCATCTCCACTTTTTTTAGTTTGTGTAAAGCCAAAATTTGATTTTGATAAAGCTTCTGCACCAGCATTAGTAGTCATAATAATAGTAACATTTCTGAAGTCAGTCTTTCGACCATTACTATCAGTTAATATACCGTTATCCATAACCTGAAGAAGAATATTAAAAATATCAGGGTTGCTTTCTCAATCTCATCTAAGTAATAAAACAGAGTAAGGATTTTTATTAATCTGTTCTGTTAGGATTCCACCTTGATCGTAACCAACATACCCTGGGGGCGCTCCTATCAACTTAGAAACAGAATGACGTTCCATATATTCACTCATATCAATTCTAATTAGCTCTATACCTAGTGTATATGCAAGCTGTCTTGCTACCTCAGTCTTACCAACTCCGGTTGGACCACTAAAGAGAAAGCTACCAATTGGTCTATCTATTGGACCAATCCACTTCGTGACATTTTTATTGCATTAGATAGTGTTTCAATAGCTTTGTCTTGGCCAAATATCACTGCTTTTAAATCTCTCTCAAGATTTTTTAGAGAGCTTCTGTCATCTTTATTTATATTTTTAGCTGGTATTCGTGCAATTTTAGCGATTACATCTTCAATTTCTTTTGAACCAATATTCTTTTTTTGTTTTGACTTAGGTAAAATTCTCTGCGCAGCACCTGCCTCATCAATAATATCAATTGCTTTGTCAGGCAAGCGTCTATCATTTAAAAATTTTGCAGATAATTCAGCTGCACTTATCAATGCATTATTAGTAAACTTAACATTATGATGGCTCTCAAAATGAGTTTTTAAACCTTTAAGAATTTCTATAGTATTTTTTACTGTCGGCTCTTCAACATCTATTTTTTGGAATCTTCTCGTTAATGCATGATCTTTTTCAAATACCGATCTAAATTCTTGATAAGTTGTTGCACCTATACATTTAATATTTCCTCTTGCTAAAGCAGGTTTTAAAATATTTGATGCATCTAGTGTTCCACCACTTGCAGATCCTGCACCAATAATTGTATGAATTTCATCAATGAATAAGATAGAATTTTTTTGCTCTCCAAGCTGTTTTATAACAGTTTTAAGTCTTTGCTCAAAATCTCCTCGATATTTGGTGCCAGCAATAAGTGCACCAAGGTCAAGTGAATATATAGTCATATTTTCTAAAACTGCTGGAATATTTTTATCTACAATTTTTTTAGCTAAACCCTCTGCAATTGCAGTTTTACCTACACCAGCCTCACCAACAAGAAGTGGATTATTTTTTCTTCGTCTACAAAGAATTTGAACAACTCTTTCAACTTCGGTTTCTCTACCAATTAATGGATCAATTTTACCTTCACTGACAAGCTTGTTTAAATTTACTGCATAAGTTTCTAAGCCTTTACTCGTTTTGGTATCAGCTCCAGTTGTTTCTTGAGCCTGTTCTTTTTGATTATTTTCAGTCGTCTTGGCAATGCCATGAGCGATAAAATTAACAACATCCAATCTAGCGATACCTTGTTGGTGAAGAAAGTAAACTGCATGTGAGTCTTTTTCACCAAAGATAGCAACTAAAACGTTTGCACCTGTCACCTCTTTTTTCCCAGATGATTGAACATGCAACATCGCTCTTTGAATTACTCTTTGAAACCCAAAGTTGGTTGAGTATCTACGTCATCCTTTCCTCCAACCTTTGGTGTATGTTCTTCAATATGACCAACAACATCCTCTCTAAGTTTGTCAAGATTGGCCCCACAAGAATTTAGAACCTCTGAGGCAGATGGATTATCTAGCATAGCCAGTAACAAATGTTCGACAGTAATTAACTCATGACGTTTCTGTCGAGCATCCATAAATGCCATGTGTAAACTAACTTCTAATTCTTGTGCAATCATAATTTAACTATATCTTTTCTATAATACATTGCAAGGGGTGCTGGGACTCTTTTGATAAATTTAGTACTTGATTCATTTTAGTCTCTGCAATTTCTAATGGAAAAATACCACATATACCTATACCTTCAGTATGTATTTGAAGCATTATTTTTGTTGCTTCATCATGTGACTTTTTAAAAACTTTTTGAATGACATCGACTACAAATTCCATAGGGTGTAATCATCATTCAATAATATGACTTTATAATTCTTAGGAAGTTTCGGCTTAACTTGAGATTCTTTTACTATGGTATCTTCAAGCTGGTCTGGTTTCATATTCATACAATTATTTTAATTGTTTATTTATAAATCTTAATTTTTTTAATAGTCTGCTCATATATATTAATGATCTCAAATTTTGTTTCATGCATTTTAAAGCTTGTATTGGTTTCTGGAATATTTTCCAAAAACTCAATAATAAGTCCGCTTAATGTTATGGGACCACTAGTGGGTAGCTTTAGGTTCAGTTTTTTATTAAGATCTCTAATTGAGATTGCCCCATCAACAATCCATCCATCATCTTCACTTACAATTTTTGAGAGTTTGGAGGGTATATCTTTATTAAATTCTCCAATAATTTCCTCAAGCAAATCCTCTAAAGAGACCAAGCCTAAGAAATCACCATACTCATTCACTATAAATCCTTTTTTCTCTTGGTTATCTTGAAAATATTGAATTTGCTTATAAATAGTAGTTCCAGAGGGAATAAAATAAGGGGGCTCTATTAATTCTTTTAAGGATTCATGTGTGATTTCATTATTTTGTTCTTTAACTACCAGCTTTAGTAATTTTTTTGAATCAATTACACCAATAATTTCATCATTATCTTTGACCACCATCTGACGATAATTTGAATTAATAACTTTTCCAAGTATTTCGTCTATGGGCTGTTTTAGATAAACAGATTCTACGTTTGTATGAGGCATCATTACCTCATCAATTGTTACTTTATTTAAATCTATTAAATTTAAGAAAATTGATTTATTTTTTTGAGGAATAAATGTACCAGACTCACTAATGATGCTTTTTAACTCATCCATATTAATCAAGTCTTTTTGATTAAAATTTGTTTTGATGTTTACGAGCTTTAAAAACCCAAGAACAAAAAAATTCAAAAATAAAACGATGGGATAAAAGACTTTTAGAAGCGGATAGAGAATGAAAGCTACAATAAGGCGCTAACTTTTCCGGGTGGGCTGCTCCAATTACCTTTGGAGAAATTTCACTAAAAATGACAATCATAAATGTAGTAATGATTGTTCCAATAAAGATTATACTTTCTTGCGTACCAAAAAATTCAACAACAATCAGTGTAACAAGTGCCGCTGCTGCTGCATTTGCAAAGTTATTACAGAGTAAAATTACACTAAGTAATTTATCTGTTTCGTTAAGAAGCTTTATGGCCAGCTTTGCTCCGACATTACCTTGTTTGCTGAGATGTTTAAGTCTATATCTATTGACTGACATTAAGCTAGTTTCAGAAATAGCAAAGAATGCAGATAGCACCAAAAGAATAGCTAATAGAACAAGCTGAAAATTTAAATTAAAATCCATACGAAAATTTGTTTATTTTTCTGCTTTAACATCGACAACTGCGAGATTAGATTGATTAGTTCCGAGCCAAATTGCTAGGGGGCAACCCACCATAATTGAAGAATAGATACCAAATAAAATCCCGATTGTTAATGCAATTGAAAAGTTATGTAAGATTTCTCCACCAAAAATTAACATACATATAACAACTGTTTGGGTAGACAGGTGTGTCATTATGGTTCGTGACATTGTTCGTGTAATTGCGTTGTTAACAACTTCAATAACTGAAGACTTTCGCATGATGCGAAAATTCTCCCTGACTCGATCGAAGACAACAACAGACTCATTAACCGAGTATCCTAAAACTGCTAGCACAGCTGCTAGAACAGTGAGATTAAATTCCCATTGAAAAAATGCAAAGAAGCCAAGTATTATCACAACATCATGCATGTTAGCGACGATTGCAGCAACAGCAAATCTCCACTCAAATCGAAGCCACAGATAGAGCATAATTCCTATACCAACAAATAGTATTGCTAAGGCCCCATCTTCATAAAGTTCATCACCAACTTGGGAGCCAACCGACTCGACCCTCTCAATTTTCAATGCTGGGTCTGATTCCTTTAATGTAAGAGCAATTTTTTCTGACAGGTCGGCAAGTGATAAATTTTCTACTACTGGAAGTCTGATTAAAACATCACTACTCGTTCCGAAATTTTGTACTTGTGCCTCTGGCAGATCAATTTTTTTAAGTGTCGAACGAATTTCTTCGAGGTTTGCTGCTTGAGGATAGCTCACTTCCATTAAGGTACCTCCAGTAAAATCAACACCTAAGTTTAATCCGCGAGTAACCAAAAATAAAATTGAAGCAATAAATATTGAGGTAGAAATAATTGCGGAAATTTTTCTAAATTTCATAAAAGGAATATCTGTTTTTACTCTAAAAATTTCCATAATTTAATTATTTTCTACTTTAAAAATCTCTCCGATAGAGATTTTTTTAATTGTTCTTTTATTACCATAAATATAATTTACGATTCCTCTGGAGACAAAGATAGCACTATATACAGAGGTTAAAATACCAAGTACAAGAACTACAGCAAACCCTTTAATTGGGCCAGAGCCAAACATAAACAAGGCAAGACCAGCAATCATAGTCGTAATATTTGAATCAAGGATTGTCCCCCATGCTTTATCGTAGCCCTGACTTATACTTTTTTGAGGAGGCATACCATTTCTAATTTCATCTCTTATACGCTCGTTAATTAGGACGTTAGCATCAATCGCCATACCAATTGTGATAGCAATCGCAGCAAGCCCAGGCAATGTTAATGTAGCTTGAAGTGCAGATAATAATGCTGTTAAAAACAATAAATTTACCGATAAGCCAATCACTGAAACAACTCCAAAAAACATGTAGTAGGCAACCATTAAAACAACGATAGCTGCAAAGCCCCACATCGTTGAATTAACACCGCGGGCAATATTCTCTTTACCCATACTTGGTCCGACCGTTCTTTCTTCTACTATTTCCATTGGGACAGAAAGTGACCCTGCTCTTAAAAGCAATGAGATATCAGTAGATTCTTGAGCATTTTCCATACCAGTAATCATTACATTACCTCCACCAATCTCACTCTTAATTTTGGGTGCTGTAATTACTTCAGTATAATTTTTTTCAATAAGCAACAAAGCAATTCTTTTGCCTATATTTTTTCGGGTTACTTCTTTAAAAATATTAGTACCTACAGAATCTAAATCAAGATATACAACAGATTGGCCTGTCATTTGATCCACGCCAGGTGATGCATCCTCTAACCTTTCCCCAGTTAAAATCACCTCTTTTTTTACTAAGAGAGGATTCCCAGAGCGATCATAATAGAGTTCAGTGCCAGGAGGTAGCTGTCCATTCTCCGCTTTCTCTATGGTAGCTGGATCTGATCTTTCTTCATCCACCATTCTCATTTCTAAAATTGCGGTTCTGCCAATAATTTCCTTTGCTTTTGCGGTATCTTGAACGCCTGGAAGTTGAACAACAATTCGATCTTGACCTTGTTGTTGGATTATTGGTTCAGCAACACCCAACTCATTGACTCTGTTATGTAAGGTTTCAAGGTTTTGTTTTAGAGCAAAGTTAACATTCTCTTCATCGGTATATTGATTATTTTTAATTTTCAAGATGAATTCATTATTATTTTTAATTTCTGAAAAATTAAATGCTTCTGTCTCTTTTGCAGGAGCGTTGCCTCCAAAAATTGAACGACCCGAACCTTGAGCTCTTATAATATTTTTTGCTTCATTTAAGCGCATCTTCTGATTTGAACTTTAATTGAACATAATTATTAATGACTTTTGAATCATAGTATTTAATATTTTCTTTTTGTAATTCTTTTCTAACATTTACTAAAAAACCGTCATTCTTTTTTTCTGAAAGTTTTGATAAATCAAGTTGCATTAGAAAATGAACACCACCTCTAAGGTCTAAGCCTAAGATACATGGGTAGTGCACCAAGATTGGATAACCAATCAGGTGAGTTGGATATAAGATTGAGCGCTACAACAAATTTATTACCTAAACTTTTTTCAATAACTTGCTTGGCATTTAATTGGTCATTTGCTTCTTTAAACTTAATTTTTATATCGGTATCTTCAAAAGCAATTCCAATATTTTGGATATTTGCTTTATCAAGCGATGATTCAACTAATTTAAGTGTAGATCGATCAACTGTCTCGCCTGCTTTCACGGGCATCACTTGGACAGCAAAGGACTCTCCATAAAAATTTGGTGTGACATACAGCAGACTTAACCCAATAGTTAAAAGGATTAAAATATATTTCCAACTAGAGTACTGATTCATTTAAATAAACTTAAACAATTTATATTGATTTAATTGTTCCCTTGGGAAGGACGGCTTGAACCGTTTGTTTTTGAATTTTAATTTGTGAATTGGCATTCACTTCTAAAATTGCAAATTGATCATTTAATTTAGTTATTTTTCCTAAGATGCCTCCACTTGTTGAGACTTCGTCTCCAACTTTTAATGCAGCCAACATTGCTTTCACTTTTTTTGCTTGAGCCATTTGAGGTCTAATTAGCATAAAGTAAAAAAGAACAAAAATAATAATGAATGGTAAAAATCCTGACAGTGCTTCGTTCACGTTGTAATTTCCTTAAAAAAACATGATTTTATCATAAGAAGGAGCTCTATTCATCAACCTTCCTCTTTTTTATAAATGCGGATTTAAATGATTTAAATTCTTGATTTTTGATAGCCTGGCGTAGCTTCATTCATCATATTTTTATAAAAATGTAAGTTATGAATAGTATTGAGTCGAGATACAAGCATTTCACCTATTTTATAAAGATGATGTAGATAAGATTTTGTAAAATTTTGGCAGGTATAACATTGGCAATTTGAATCAATGGGGCTAAGGTCATCTTTATACTTGGAATTCTTTAGTTTTACATCGCCATGACTCGTAAAAAGCATGCCATTTCTTGCATTTCTAGTAGGCATTACACAATCAAACATATCTATCCCTTTTCTATGCATTTAATATATCTTCAGGTGTTCCAACCCCCATTAGATAACGGGGCTTTTCTTGGGGCATTTTAGGCCCAATGAAGCTAGTTATTTTAGCCATCTCATCTTTGGGTTCCCCAACCGATAATCCTCCGATAGCATAACCATCAAAACCAATTGAAGTCAGCTCTTTCAAAGAGTCTTCCCTGAGATCTTCAAACATACCTCCTTGAATAATTCCAAATAATGCATTTTTACTTCCCTCAAACGTAGTCTTTACTTCTGTAAGCCCAATCATTGCTGAGTAGCATTGATTTTTTTGCTTCCTCATGAGTAGCTGGATAGGGTGTGCATTCATCAAAAATCATCGCAATATCTGAATTGAGTATCTTTTGGATTTTCATAGACTCTTCTGGACCCATAAATTTTTCATCCCCATTTATCGGTGATCTAAAAGTTACCCCTGCCTCTGAAATTTTTCTCATTTTTCCAAGGCTCCATACCTGAAACCCACCTGAGTCAGTTAATATTGGATTGTTCCAGCTGATAAACTCATGAAGTCCCTTATGTTTTTTTATTACATCAAGACCTGGACGTAACCAAAGATGGAAGGTGTTCCCTAAAATAATTTCAAAATTCGTTTCCTCCAATTCTTTTGGAGCAATAGACTTAACAGCACCATAAGTCCCAACGGGCATAAAAACGGGGGTGGAGATTTCACCATGCTGAGTTTTTAAAAGACCTGCCCGAGCATGACCATCTTGATTTTGTAATTCAAATTTCATAAGCCATTTGGAGTAACTAAATATAGAATCTAATATTATAAAATATTAATAAGTCTTAAACGATGATTATTCGTTGATTGTAGGATAAAATCAGGTAATAAATGAATATTAAAATAAAAAATAACAAAAAAGATATTTTGGGAAAAAAAGGATTTTATCTGCTTCCAAATATTTTTACCACGGCATCTTTATTCGCAGGTTTTTATGCCATAGTGCAGGCAATGAATGGAGCATTTGATCATTCGGCTATTGCAATTTTTATTGCGCTTATTTTGGATGGGCTTGATGGAAGGGTTGCAAGGTTAACCAATACTGAAAGTGATTTTGGTGCTGAATACGATAGTCTGTCAGATATGGTGTCTTTTGGCGCCGCGCCAGCATTGGTGATATATGTGTGGGCATTAAATCCTTTAGGAAAGTTTGGTTGGATTATCGCCTTTATATATTGTGCCTGTGCCGCATTCAGGTTAGCCCGCTTTAATGTAAAGTTAGATATTGAAAATAAGAAATATTTTTCTGGTTTGCCATCTCCAGCAGCAGCGACATTACTTGCGAGTTTCATTTGGATATCCTTTGATAATGGGATTAATGGGGATGATATCTTTTTAGGTTTCTTCCAGATGCAATGGTTTGCTGCAGTTTTAACTTTCTTTTCTGCATTAGCTATGGCGTCTGACTTAAAATATTACAGCGGTAAAAATCTTAATTTTAGAAAAAGTCAGCCATTTATCGCTATTTTGATTATTGTGATCATTTTTGGTGTGATTTCGCATAATCCAGCTGAAATAGTTTTTTTAATTGCTCTTCTATATGCATTATCTGGCCCTTATAGCTATTTGCAGTCTAAGAAACTTTCAAATTATATTAACTTTTAAATAACGAATATGAATGAATTAATCATTTTTGATACAACGCTTCGTGACGGTGAACAAAGCCCTGGAGCCTCAATGACTCAGGAAGAAAAGTTGAGGATTGCAAAGCAGCTTGAAAAATTAGGTGTGAATGTCATAGAAGCCGGATTTGCTGCAGCTAGTCCTGGTGATTTTAGCTCTATTAATGCTATCTCAAAAATCATTGATAAATCAACTGTCTGCTCATTAGCAAGGGCGCTTGAAAGTGACATTAAAAAAGCAGGCCAAGCGATCCAGCCAGCTAAGCACAAAAGAATCCACACCTTTATCGCAACAAGCAAGATTCATATGGAAAATAAACTAAGAATGAGCCCTGAACAGGTTTTAAATAGGGGGGTTGAGGCTGTTAAATGGGCATTGGAGTATACAGATGACGTTGAATTTTCAGCTGAAGATGCAGTGAGATCGGATGTCAATTTTTTGATTGAAATTTTTGATGCGGTTATTAAGGCAGGGGCTAAAACAATCAATGTACCAGACACAGTAGGGTACTCAATACCTAAGAGCTGGGGAAACCTTATGAATGAATTAATTTCAAAAGTACCAAATTCACAAGATGTTATATGGTCTACACATTGTCATAATGATCTTAGGCATGGCGGTCGCAAATTCTCTATCTGCTGTACAAAATGGTGCAAGACAAGTGGAATGCACTATCAATGGACTGGGAGAGAGAGCGGGAAATGCAAGTCTTGAGGAAATAGTGATGTCTGTCAAAACGAGAAAAGATATCTTTAACCTCGAAACTAAAATTAATACTGAGCAGATTGTGACAACCTCTAAGTTAGTCTCAAATATTACAGGTTACCCTGTGCAGCCTAATAAGGCGATTGTGGGGGCGAATGCATTTGCTCATGAATCAGGTATTCATCAAGATGGTGTTCTAAAACATCGAGAAACTTATGAAATCATGAGGGCACAAGATGTAGGTTGGGGCGATAATAAGATTTCGTTAGGCAAGCTATCTGGACGTAACGCATTTAAAAATAGATTGGTTGAGCTAGGTATTGAGTTGGATTCTGATGAAGTTTTAAATTCTACATTTGATAGATTTAAGGCGCTTGCCGATAAAAAATCTGAAATTTATGATGAGGATATTCATGCGCTAGTTACTGAAGAATTTATATCTGGGGCTGTTGATCGATTTAAACTTATTTCATTAAAGTCCATTACAGACACTCAAAAAAAACCTTTCGCAGAAATTGAAATTTCTGTAGATGGAGAGTTAAAAAATGCAAAGGCAGAGGGTGGTGGTCCAGTGGATGCAACATTCAAAGCGATTGAATTAATTGCGAAATCAAATACTGAGCTCTTATTGTACTCGGTGAACAATATTACTTCAGGTACAGATTCTAAAGGACAAGTCACTGTGAGACTCGCCAAAGGAGGGAGGGTGGTAAATGGTTTAGGTTCGGATACTGATATTGTCATTGCCTCATCGATGGCCTATCTCAATGCACTAAACAAACTCGTTTCTAAGGCAGAACGAGCTCACCCTCAAGTCTAGAACGAAAATTTTTTATGAATCTTGCAATATTTGATCTTGATAATACGCTTCTAGATGGAGATTCTGATTATAACTGGGGTTTATACCTGGTAAAAAAAGGTTACCTCGATGAGGGTGAATATAAAGAGCAGAATCAAAAGTTTTTTGAGGAGTATCAAGCAGGTAAATTAGATATTTTTGCGTTTGCTGAATTTCAATTCCAGTTTTTAAAAAATAACACAAGAAAATTTCTTAATGAAGTCCGGTCTGATTATATTAATGAAATCATTAAGCCAATGATCTTAAAAAAAGCAGTAGATTTAGTAAACCAACACAAAGAGGCTGGGGATAGATTACTTATTATCACAGCAACCAATAGCTTCATTACAAAACCGATTGGAGAGCTTTTTGGGATTGATGAGCTTATCGGTACAGATCCTGAGGAGCATTTAGGTGAATTTACTGGCAAAGTTAAAGGCACCCCTTCCTTCAAGGAAGGCAAGGTGACGCGATTATTTGATTGGCTGGATGAGAAAAATCTAAAATTAGCAGATTTTGAAAAAACTTTTTTCTATAGTGATTCTCATAATGATCTCGCTTACTCGAAGTTGTAACTAACCCAGTAGTTGTTAATGGAGATAAAATTCTCTTAGAAAAAGCACAAGAAAAAAACTGGCCTAAACTCAATTTGAAATAATTTTTAAACTAAAACTATTTCTACGACAAACTTTGTCCCAAGATAAGCAAGAATCAAGAAAGCAAAAGCAAGCAAGGAAATGATTATTGATTTTTTTCCTCGCCACCCAAATTGAACCCTCCCAAATAAAACTAGTGCATAGGAAAGCCAGGCAAGAATAGTAAAAATTGTTTTATGATTCCAATCAAGTGATTGACCAAATAGATAATTTGAAAAAAATAAGCTTGAAAATAGAGTAAAGGTCAAGAATATAAATCCTACCCAATAAATCTGAAATAATTTACTTTCCACATCAAGCAATGGCTCACTGCTTGATATCATTGATGAACTTTTAGTTTCGGCATGTAAGCTTTTTTCAAATAATAGTAAAAATAAAGAAAAAATAGAACCAAAGGTAAGCAATCCATAACCAAGCATAGCAATAATAATATGAATACTTGCAGGAAGTGAATAGTATTGAATGGACTGATGGTCAGGTTGAATCAAAGGAAAAACGAGAACTATTATTAATGCAGGAATTAAGGTAAATATTTCCAATCCTCGGTATTTAGATTTGCTGTTCAATAAAAGATATATCAAAACAATTATCCAGCTCAATAGTAATGTGGAGTTAGCAAAACTTAAGTCAACACCTTGATTAAAGATGTGATTGTAAATCAACAATGCATGCGAGATTAAGCCTATAGCAACCAGAAAGCTATAATTTTTTATGATTTTTATATTTGAAAGTGAAGAAAGGCATGGAATCAAATATAAAATCAATGTAACTAAATAAAGGGTTTCATTCATGTTTATATTTTAATTAATTAATAAAGACAATTATAATGGAAATAACAACTATTCAACAATTAACAAATTAATAAACTTTATGCTTGAAAATTTAACAGACAAACTTCAATCGGTAGTAAAGACAATTCGAGGTCAAGCCCGCTTCACAGAAGAAAATATCAGTGATGCAATGAGGGAAGTGCGTATAGCACTGATCGAAGCAGACGTCGCAATACCTGTCGTTAAATATTTTATAGATAAGGTAAAAGAGAAGGCGTTAGGGGCTGATGTTTTAAAAAGTGTCTCACCAGGTCAAGCAATTATTAAGATAGTGCAAGATGAGCTGACAAGCTTAATGGGGAGTGATAATGCTGAGTTAAATATTGCTACAAAACCACCCGCTATTATTTTGATGGCAGGTCTTCAGGGATCTGGAAAAACAACCACAGCCGCTAAGTTAGCCAAAATTCTAAAAGAAGAAAAGAAGAAGGTCTTGTTAGTGAGTGCAGACGTTTATCGACCTGCCGCGATTGAGCAACTTAAAACATTAGCGGATTCTTTAGAAATAGAATGTTTTGATTCGACAGCTAAGGATAAGCCAAAAAATATTGCTTCCTCCGTTCTGACTTATGCAAAAAAACATTATTTTGATGTGATTATTTTTGATACTGCCGGTCGTTTGGGCATTGATGAATTAATGATGAAGGAAATTAAAGAACTTCACAAAATACTAAATCCAGTTGAAACACTTTTTGTTGTTGATGCGATGCAGGGACAAGACGCCGTTAATACAGCGAAAGCTTTTGGAGACACGTTACCTCTAACTGGTATTGTGTTGACAAAATTAGATGGAGATTCAAGAGGCGGTGCAGCTTTATCCGTTAGACATGTGACAGGGAAGCCAATTAAATATATTGGCGTGAGTGAAAAAGTATCAGGTCTGGAGGTTTTTTACCCAGATCGCATATCTTCTCGAATCCTTGGGATGGGAGATATTGTCGGTCTTGTTGAAGAGGCCCAAAAAAATGTAGACATTAAAGAAGCTGAAAAGATAGCAGATAAAGTTAAGTCCGGTAAAAACTTTGATTTGGATGATTTTAAAAATCAAATTGGACAGATGAAAAAGATGGGAGGTGTTGGAGCAATGATGGATAAGCTTCCATCCCAATTAGCAGGTAGTGCATCAAAAATAGATCCCGAACAAGGAGACAAGTCGATGATGCAAATTGAAGCAATTATAAATTCCATGACAAAATTAGAGAAAACAAAGCCTGAAATCATCAAAGCAAAAAGAAAGATAAGGATTGCAAACGGTTCTGGAGTTAAGGTCCAAGATGTAAACCGCCTCCTTAAGCAATTTGAAGAAATGCAAAAAATGATGAAAATGTTCTCAAAAGGTGGAATCGGTAAAATGATGAGAGGCCTTGCAGGTAAAATTCCAGGCATGAATTAATAAGCCCCTTTATTATCAATACTGAATTTTTTTTTTAATGCTCTGTCATTGAACTAGTTAGTTAATTATCTGTTTAATTTTATTGACCCAACATTGTTAATGTTGGATAATTCATGTCTTCGTTTTGGGGAGTTAGCTCAGCTGGTAGAGCACCGGACTTTTAATCCGTTGGTCACGCGTTCGATCCGCGTACTCCCTACCATTTTTTTTGATTCAAGAATTTACCTCATTTTTTGTAATGCATATTTATTTATATATATATTGAATTATGTAATCTTTGTGACATCCTATAAATATGTATAGCGTAAAAAAATTAATTCTTGCCCTTCTTTTCTTATTCCCATCACATTTATTTGCTTATCCACCACAATCTGAATTATTTGGGTTGAGTGAGTCAATGACTCACATTTGGGTAACATTTAAAGATGGTGTTACTGGAACGGGCTCAGGTATTGTTGTAAAAAAGAATCATGTTGCAACCAATTGTCATGTATTAGCAGATTCTAGGGGCGTTAATGCGGTAAAGTATTTCAAAACCTATGTACCCATTGCGATATATGCAGACTGGGAAAATGATTTATGTATTCTAAAATTTGATGACTTACCTTTGCCTCCAGTTAATCTTGGAAAATCTGATAATCTTAATTATGAAGATAAAGTCTTTGCTTTAACCTTTCCTAATGACAATCCGATTCCATTACCATCCTATGGACATGTAAAGGCACTTTACCCTTTTAATGGGGGCAATATTATCAGAACATCTGCCTCATTTACCCTTGGTTCAAGTGGAGGTGGTTTATTTGATTTAGATTTTAATTTAATAGGGATTACAACCTTCAAAAGTCCCGGTAGAAGATTTGGAAATTTTTATTGTATCCCAGTGGAATGGGTCGAAAGGTTGTTATTAGAAGAGCCGCAAATAGACTTAGTTAGCAAAGATAGGCCATTTTGGAGTTTACCCGATGAAGAAAAACCATTCTTTATGCAAATTATAATGCCGATGGAAAAGAAGAAATGGCAGAAAATGTTAGACATTGCCAAGAGATGGACGCAAGCAGATGAGGATAGTGCAGATGCTTGGTATTATTTAGGTTATGCAAAAGCAAAAATGGGCAGTTTAGATTATGCAAAGCTATTTTTAAATCAAGCCTACAAACTGAATGACCGACATTTAGAATCGCTGGTTGAGTTATATGATATTTCTGTAACCCAATCAGATGCAAATGAATCACAGAGGATATTAGAGTTAATCAAAGTAATTAATCCAGAAAGAGCGAATTACATAGCAAAAAATTCTTAAAAATAATTGGCGCGCCCGAGAAGATTCGAACTCCTGACCCCTTGGTTCGAAGCCAAGTACTCTATCCAGCTGAGCTACGGGCGCTTTGAATTGCAATTCTTAAAAATAATTGGCGCGCCCGAGAAGATTCGAACTCCTGACCCCTTGGTTCGTAGCCAAGTACTCTATCCAGCTGAGCTACGGGCGCACACGTGACATTATATCTCAAATAAAATAACCGGAAGTTAATTAACGGGTAGCGTTAATGTTGGCCCTGATTCTTTAATTTCTCCAGATTGCAGTGATTCAATTTGATTTAAGAGCATAAAAGTATATTTTGATGTGATGTCAGAATCTTTGATATAGAACCAGTAATCTCGATAAAATACCTTTGCCGAATTCTGCTTAGGTTCATTTTTTGATGAATATATTGTTATTAATTCACCTGTAATTTCAGACCAATTAAACTCAGTTCCATCAGGATTTTTGGTTATTTGAACCAACCCTTCTTCTAAATGTTCTTCGGGAACATTAATGCCATGACTTAGGAAAAATTGAATTCCGGCAAGAGACCTAAAGTCAATCTGGATTTCAGAGCGATCCTCTTCAGTTTCTAATTCTGCATAGATAGGATAAATATTCGATTTACCATCAAGGTTCATTAGCTTAATCAAATTCTGAACATTAGGGTTTTGCAAAGATTCTTTTTTAAAGTATAGGGCTAGTTGCTTATCTTTGTTCTCGTGCATAATATATCCAAACTGCAAGTCAGCCCTTTCTATGGCTACCATTGACGCTAAAAATTTGTCAAACTTTTTAAAATTAGGCGCCAGTTCAGGTGTCGGGCCTGAAGCTGTGTGGGCATTATCAATACCATTTATATTATTAACAGTTAAGTTTAATATACGATCCATTCTCCAGCCTGATCTAGATAAAAGCATTAACATATCAACATCTACCGGGCTCAGGACTTTCTTAATAAAGTCCCCACCTTTTAAAGGTAGATAGGTAATGGTTGGTTTTTCTGTGTATCTTGCTGAGCCTCCAAAACCTGCGTTGTTTGCATCAGGCCCGCCATCGAAAATTGTCAAAGCTAAGCTACCACCTCGTTGCCATTCAATTGATGTTGACACGCTACTTACTTCTAAAACGGATATTGAATCACCATATCTTCTCTTAACTAAGTTGAGTAATGATTGCGAGTCATTAGTATCGGAAATAACTTGGTTAAATTCTCCACGTGAATCTTGAACACTGTCTGGTCCGATTTGAATGAACTCATCAAAAACAGAACATCCCCCTAAAAGAAGAGTTAATATTAAAGGGAGTATTTGAGAGATTAATTTTTTATGCACTTAGAAAACTTTTATTTTAAAAGAACATAATGATAAATTATTTTTGTTAATAATTGAAGTTTCTTTTGAAGTGACATGAGTAGCCGTTAGGGTTTTTGGTAAGGTATTTTTGATGAGATTCCTCAGCAGGATAAAATTTATCAAAAGCAACTATTTCAGTCATAACTTTTTGATCCCAATGCTTTGATGCATCAACTTTTTTAATTACATTTTCAGCTGAAGCCTTTTGGTTATCTGAGGTATAAAAGATGGAGGATCGATACTGTGTTCCAATATCATTTCCTTGTTGGTTAGGTGTTGTTGGATTATGAAGCTTGAAAAACTCTAACAGTAAGTCTTTCGAAAGAGAGTTGATCTTGATCAAACTTAATCATGATAGTCTCTGCATGTCCCGTATTACCTGAAGAAACTTCGTTATAAGTAACATCATCAATATGACCTCCAGAAAACCCGACAACTGTTTCTTGTATGCCTTTGATTTGACCAATTAGGTTTTCAAGCCCCCAATAGCAACCCCCAGCAATGTATGTTGTTTCTAGATTCACTTTATTTAATCCTTAATATAAAATTTACAGACAACCTTGTGTTAATTTAATTTACTTTATATTGTAATATTAAATAAATAATTTTAAAAAAAAGGAATATAAGAATGTCTGTATCTATGCATGAAATATCAGTCCCCATGTTTATTAATATGCTTGAAAACCTATCTTCAATTTTAAAAAAAGCAGAGCGACATGCCGAAAAAAGAAAAATTGATAAAGAGATATTTATTAATGCGCGCTTGATTGCAGATATGAGGCCACTAACTAGTCAAATTCAAATTGGAACAGATATGATTCGGTTGGGAGTGGGTAGATTGGCAAAAGTTAAAGCTCCCTCATATAAAGATAACGAAAAAACATTTACTGATCTTAACAAAGAGAATTAGTAAGACGATTACTTTTTTAAAGAAAATTAATCCAAAAAAGATGGAAGGCTCTGAAAATATGGAGATAAATTTTTCAATCAGAAGTAATGAATTTAAATTTAAATCAGGTAAAGACTACTCTAACCAAATGGATGATCCCTCACTTCTTCTTTCATGTCACGACCGCCTACGATATTTTAAGATCAAATGGTGTTAATCTAGGCAAAAGAGACTACATAAAATTTTAGTTAGGGAATAAAAATAATGAAATCAATTGATAATATTTTGAATGCAATTATGAGTAATTTTTACCACCTTGCACCATGGCTCCTTCGACTGGGACTAGGTACCTCCTTTATATTTCATGGACTAAGCAAATTTCCCCTACCCCCTCAAAAGTTGATTGATTATTTTGGCTTCTCAGCCGAACTTGCTTCTTTTGTTGCTATTTCAGAGATAGGGGCAGGTTTTTTGTTAATTCTCGGTGGTTTTTTAAAAGGACATGTGGGCAATTTAGTGACTCGTTTTGCTGCTGGGGTCATTGTCATTGTCATGACATTTGCATTTACATTGGCTCATAGTGATTGGTTTATTACACCTAAATTATTTATGAGTGAACAGATATTTTTGATGATTATAGGTCTATATTTTTTTATAAAAGGGAATAATTAATTTTTTTTCTTTGATCCAAAAAGTGAGACTACTCTACTTATCATTACTGCGAGAAACATAACGCCTATCATTGCCTCAGTGATTGACCACATTTTTGCAGTATAAGAAACGGGAGTAATATCTCCATACCCTAATGTAGTTAATGTCGTAAAGCTAAAATAAATCATATCTATAGACACCATTTCTGGATTGAAATTTCTAATATCAAATGAGTCAGGGTCAATCATTAATAGAAACATAAAGAGTAAATACCAAAAAATTCCAACTAGAACGTAAATTGATATAGCCGAACTAATTATGTGGGAATCTATTATTTTTGTTTTAAATATCTCTTTAAATAATTCAACTATCGTGATGCTCACAATTAGGATTTTTAAAAAATACTGAGATACGCTCTGGTTATTATCAAAAAATAAAATATTAATCAATATAATGATTAACGAAACGACTGTGACCTTAAATAATTTGGTGTCATGTTGATGAAGAAAAATACTGAAAATTAGGATGAGTAAAAAAAGTATTTCAAGATTCACTATTGAAAGCAATCCATAATCGAAGGCAACTGGACCTATAAAAAAAACTAAAAGAATTGATGCTAAAAGATAATGATTGGCAAATTTCATGAGCTAATTTTAGCTTAAATATGCATATAAGGTAAGCTTCCAAGTCGGAGGGTTATGTGTAGGTGTAAGAAATCTTAACTTAATTTGTCATCAGCAATATGATATTTGGGGTCCTCAAGCAATTTAGCTCAACCATACTTTTTGCACTATCAAGAACTTCCATACAGTCTGGGCTTAGATGTACTAAATGTAATTTTTTCCCCATAGATTTATATTTATTTGCTAAAGCATCAATAGCCATAATTGCACTATGGTCTGCTACTTTTGATTGTTTAAAATCAATAATCACTTCATTTGGATCATCTTTATTTTAAACAAATCATTAAAACTTTTTACCGAAGCAAAAAAGAGAGTGCCTTTTAACTCATAAATTTTCCAGCCTTTTTTATTTTTAGAAGTAGTAACTTCTATAATCTTTGCGTGCTCCCATGCAAAAACTAAAGCTGAAACGATGACACCTAAAATTACAGCAATTGCTAAATCTGCAATGATAGTGACCGCCCCAACAAGAAGACCGACAAATATATCTTTTTTAGGGACTTACCGAAACAGTCGTAAACTTCCCCATTCAAAAGTTTTCTCTGCTACAACAAACATAACGCCTATAAGTGCTGCAAGGGGAATCATTTCAATCCACTGAGAAAGAAATAAAACAAAAGAAGCTAGAAATATGGCTGTTGCAATTCCTGATAAGCGTTTTACAGCTCCATTATTGATATTAATCATGCTTTGTCCAATCATTGCACAACCTCCCATACCACCAAAAAAACCAGTCACAATGTTAGCAAACCCTTGTGCTAAGGATTCCTTGTTTGGCCTTCCTCTTGTATCCGTCATATCGTCAATTAAATTGAGCGTAAGAAGTGTTTCAATTAAACCAATTGCTGCTAAAAGCAGCGCATATGGCAGTGTGATAGTGATGGTCTCAAGAGTCAAAGGCACTAATCGGAAAATTAAATTCTGGAATTCCACCTGCAATTGAACCTAAGTCCCCAACTGTTCTAGTATCTATAGAAAAGAAATAAACGATACCTGTTGTAAAAATTATTGCAGCAAGAGTGGATGGGATCATCTTAGTGAGCTTTGGAAAAAGATAAATTATTGCAACGGTTAAAAAAATAAGGCCAGCCATGGCATAAAGGGGAGCTCCACTCATCCATACAGATAAACCTTCGCTATTAAGAATTTTAAAATGATTAAATTGTGCAAGAAAAATGACAACAGCCAGTCCGTTCACAAAACCAAGCATAACGGGGTAGGGCACCATACGAATAAATTTACCCAATTTAAATAACGCAAATATGATCTGTAATAAACCCATTAAAATTACTGTAAGAAAAAGATACTCTGGCCCATGCTGAACTACTAATGAGACCATTACAACTGCTAAGGCTCCTGTTGCACCTGAAACCATTCCAGGCCGTCCACCAAAAACTGAAGTAATGAAACAAACTAGGATAGCTGCATATAATCCTGTAAGCGGTGAAACTTGTGCAATCAGTGCAAATGCAATTGCTTCTGGAACCATTGCCAGAGCAACAGTAAGGCCACTCAATAAGTTTGTTTTTACTTCAGGTAAATTTTGCATAGACAGGTACTTTTGGTGAATTAGTGTTAGGGATAAATTAAAAGATAGTCAATCTAACACAATTCTTTCTCTTCAAGATATCTAATTAACTTTGAGCATTAATTCATTTCGCCTAAAAAACGGCAATGTCCATGGAGGATTATACCTAGCAATTTTTATTCACCTGAAGTCTTAAGTTTTTTTTCTTTGATAAATTGATTAAGTAACTTTTCTTTCTCTAGATAACTAGATTCTCTAACAAGACCAGAAAAAACAATCACAGCATATTTCTCTTTTGGTAAGCTAAGAATTTTTATGCTTTTATTGTTTGGCTTAGGAAGTGTCTCCAATGTGAATTCATTCGGCATAATAAAAGATACGATCCAGTTATTGTCGTCTACCTTCAGTTAATACAGGTTTAGTCATATTAATTTTTTGAGATAATGGTTCCATCTCAACAGGTGCGGTCATTTCTATTCTTGAGTTCCCATCGTTACTGTATATTATTACCAAATATATAGTCGGCTAGAATCTTAAAGCCTTTTGATGATGCATCATCAAAATCACCAAAAACTTCAACTTGTGCAATAATTTTGGGAGCATATTCTCTAATCTCAAATTTATCTTCTTTTAGTATTAGTTTAAATTCTGGTTCATCAGTTGCCATAAGTGAATTTGATATAAGTATAAAAATAAATAAAAGGTATGAAATTTTCATTTTGTATATGATTGATTTTTAATGAATAGTGGCGGAGAGCGAGGGATTCGAACCCTCGATACAGGTTTACCCCGTATGCTTCCTTAGCAGGGAAGTGCTTTCGACCACTCAGCCAGCTCTCCTATTTTTCGTAACAATACTCTTAAATTTTATCTAAATCAAAAGCTTTATGAAGAGCATTTACAGCCTTATCCAATGATTTTTCTTCAAGGATAACTGATATCTTTATTTCACTTGTCGAGATAGTACTAATATTTAGACCTTCTTCAGCAAGTGTTCTAAACATTTTACTTGCTACACCCACATGAGATCTCATACCAACTCCAATTATTGAGAGTTTAGCAATTTTATCGTCTCCCTTAACTTCTCGTGCTTTTATATGATCTTTTACTTTTTCATTTAAAATTTTTAAGGTTCTCTTTAAATCATTTTTTTGAACAGTGAATGTAAAATCAGTAAGTCCATCTTGACCTAGGTTCTGAATGATTACATCTACATCAATTTTTGCCTCTGCAATTGGACCTAGTATTTGATATGCGATACCTGGCATATCTGGTACGCCGAGAATATTTACTTCAGCCTCATCTCTATTAAAAGCAATACCTGAAATAATTGGATCTTCCATATTCTTTTTTTCCTCAAAATTAATTTCTGTACCTTCATTGTTTGGTGAAAAGCTTGATAAAACCCTCAACTTAACTTTATATTTACCTGCAAATTCAACTGACCTTGTTTGTAATACTTTTGAGCCTAGGCTAGCCATTTCTAACATTTCTTCAAAGTTTATTGATTTAAGTTTTTTTGCCTCAGGAACTACTCTAGGATCAGTTGTATAAATACCATCTACATCCGTATATATCTGGCATTCTTCAGCTTTAAGAGCTGCGCAAGTGCGACAGCAGTTGTATCTGAACCACCACGACCTAAAGTTGTGATATTGCCTTCTTTATCTACACCTTGAAAACCGGCAACCACCGCAATAAAACCATTTTTCAAATCTTTCTTAAGGTTCGTATCTTCAATATTTAGAATTCTTGCCTTGCTATGTGCACCATCTGTTTCAATTTTTACTTGGTGGCCAGAGTAACTTTTTGCTTTAAATCCCAAATTAGTAAGTGATAAAGCCATAAGACCACTCGTTACTTGTTCACCAGTTGAAACAATAGAGTCATATTCCCTCAACTCAGGACTTGGCATCATTTCCTCACACAGTTTTATTAATTTATTTGTTTCTCCCGACATTGCAGAAACAACAATGACTACTTGATGGCCTTGGTTGAAAGTTTTAATTGCAATATTAGCTGCCGCCTGAATCCTTTCAGGATTAGCAACCGATGTACCGCCAAATTTTTGTACGATGATACTCATTTATATAGACTCTTTAACTGCTAAGGTTTGTTTGAACGAGTTTGAACGCTTCTTGGACTAGTTTTGTATTTGTTCCACCTGCCATTGCCATATTTTTCCTACCCCCGCCTTTGCCTCCTACTTTTTCACCAAGTGTTTTAGCAATGGATCCTGCATCAATTTTATCTGTTAGGTTATCCGTAACGCCCACAGCAAAAGTTACATTAGAATCTTTCACTGAGGCTAGTATTATAACTGCTGTTTTAAGTTTTAGCTTCAATTTATCAATCATATCTCTCAATTCATTAGGCCCTTGATTATCAATTACTTGGCTTAAGTATTCAAAATTATTTATTTTTGATGTTTTTGAAAGCATCTCATCGGTTTGATTCAATGCTAATTCTGATTTTAGTTGGTTTTGTATTTTTTCATTCTCTTTAAGTTGTGAAAGAAGTGAAGATACCTTTGTCGGTATTTCTGATGGTTTAGTGTTTAGGTCTTTGGAGATCCTTGGTTAATATTTCTTCTTGATCATTTAAAAATTTAATGAGATTAAGCCCAGTAACTCCCTCAATTCTTCTAACGCCTGAAGCAACACCTGTTTCAGCATAGATTTTAAAAAGGCCAATATCACCTGTATTGCTTACGTGAGTCCCCCCACATAGCTCGATACTATTTCCAATATTTAATACGCGAACTTCTGAATCGTATTTTTCCCCAAAAAGCATTAATGCGCCTGATTCTTTTGCCTTATCAATTGACATCATTTCTGTAGTGGTCACTTTATTAGTTAAAATTTCATTATTAACAATAGATTCTATTTGATGAATTTCTTCGTTTGAAATAGGCTTTGTATGAGAAAAATCAAAGCGTGTTTTAAGGTTATCTACGAGAGAACCTTTTTGTTCAACATGATCACCCAAAACAATTTTTAATGCTTTATGAAGCAGATGGGTGACAGAATGATTTCGCTTTATATCATTCCTCCTATGTTCATCTATTAATGCCTCAACTTGTTCATTACATTTCAAGGAGCCAGATTCAAGAACTCCAATATGACCAAATACGTTTTTTTTATTTTTATCGTATCTTGGACATAAAATTTTGCATCTTTCGTTTTAATGTAGCCACTATCACCAACTTGCCCTCCTGATTCTGCATAAAAGGGAGATTTATCTAAAATAAGGATTGCTTCATCACCTTCTTTAAGCTCCTTAAGTTCGTTACTGTCTTTAAACATTGCTAAAATTTTTGAAGAAGAATAGGTATCGATATAACCTAAAAATTCTGTATCTGTGCCTTCGTAAGGTAACGTTTTAGTTGTATTAAACTTACCAGATTCACGCGCCATTGTTTTTTGAGATTTCATGGATACCTCAAAAGCCTCAGTATCAATTTCAATTTTATTTTCTCTACAAATATCGGCAGTAAGATCAAGTGGAAATCCATAGGTATCATGCAACTTAAAAGCAACCTCACCATCGAGCATTGATACATCTTTATTCTTAATATCATTTATTGCCTGATCAAGAATAGACATTCCATTTTCGATTGTGATGAAGAAACGCTCTTCCTCTAATAAGATTTCATTTGAAATTAATTTTCTTTTATCGAGAGATATATCTTTATCATCATCCATTAGCTTTAAGACAAGTGGTACGAGTTTGTTAAAGAATGGCTTATTACAGCCAAGCTTATAACCATGCCTAATGGCTCTTCGGATAATTCTTCTTAGAACGTAACCTCTTCCCTCATTTGTGGGCAACACCCCATCTTTAATGAGATAGGTGGCTGTTCTTATATGATCAGCAATTACTTTAAGTGAGTTATTCCCAAGATCCTTTGTATTCGTAATCTTGGCGATTTCAGCAATAAGAGTTTTAAATAAATCAATTTCATAGTTTGAGTGGACATTTTGGAGTATTGCAGAGATTCTCTCTAATCCCATTCCAGTATCAACGGATGGCTCTGGTAGAAGATGCATTTTACCTTGCTCATCTCGGTTGTACTGCATGAACACTAAATTCCAAATCTCAATGAAGCGATCTCCATCTTCATCTTTTGAGCCTGGAGGACCTCCAAAATAATCTTTTCCATGATCATAAAAAATTTCACTACACGGACCACAAGGACCGGTGTCGCCCATCATCCAAAAATTATCTGAGGCGTACTTACCTCCCTTGTTATCTCCAATTAAAATGATTTTATCTTTAGGTAAGCCTATTTCTTGTGACCAGATTTCTAGGGCTTCCTTATCTTCCTCATAAACGGTGACCAATAATTTTTCTTTTGGAATTTTATAAACCTCTGTCAAAAGCTCCCATGCGTATGTGATAGCTTCTTTTTTAAAGTAATCTCCAAAGCTGAAATTACCAAGCATCTCAAAAAAAGTTAGATGTCTTGCTGTATAACCAACATTTTCTAAATCATTATGCTTTCCACCAGCCCGAACACAGCGTTGACTTGAGGTTGCTCTTTTATAACTTTTTTTCTCAATTCCTAAAAAAACCTCTTTGAATTGATTCATACCTGCATTGGTGAAAAGTAGGGTAGGGTCATCTTGAGGGACCAAGCTTGATGAAGAGACAATTTCATGCCCCTTAGTAGCAAAGAAATCTAAAAATTGTTTCCTGATTTCTTTTTCAGATAAAATATTTTTGTTATTCAAAATTCTTCCCAGATAGAATCTTATGTATTATTTCTATGTTAATGCCTCTTCCCTGGAGAAACCTTATTTGTTTATTTCTTTCCTCTTGTGAATGGGGAGTAGCATCAAATTTTTTTGCCCAGATTTTTTTTGCAAGCGAATAATTCTCTGATTTAATTTTGACAAGTTCACCATTAATAATAGTCTCGTCCACACCTCGCATTTTTAGTTCATACCTAATTTTTTCTACTCCATACTTGTTCTTTTTTGAAAAAATAAATTGTTCCGTAAATCTTTGATCTGACAACCAATCTTTGCCTTCAAGTTCGTTAAGTATATTTTTAACGGTTTGTGTCTCAAGCTCAAGCTCTTGGGCGAAGGCATTTATTTTTTTTTGTAACTCTAGGCGGGAGTATTCTCTTTTACCCAAATAATATAAAGCTCTTTTCTTAAGTAAGATAATATTTTTTTCGGTACTATTTTTCAGATTCTGCATCATCCTCAGGCACTGCGTCCTCAATTTCAGCAGATATACTTGATTTATCTCTTACTTGGTTTTCAATATCTTTTGATGTTTCGGGGTTACCTTTGAGAAATTCTCGAACGTTATCCTTTCCCTGACCAATTTTCTCACCATTGTAGCTATACCATGAACCAGATTTTTCTATAATGTTTAATTTAACAGCTTGGTCAATAATCTCACCCTCCAGTGAAATTCCTTCCCCATACAGCATATCAAATTCAGCCTTCCTAAATGGGGGAGCTACTTTATTTTTAACTACCTTTACTCTAGTTTCGGCACCGATAATTTCATCATCTTTTTTTATGGCACCAATTCTTCTGATATCAAGCCTTACAGATGCATAAAACTTAAGTGCATTACCACCGGTTGTGGTTTCTGGGTTTCCGAACATAACACCAATTTTCATTCGTAATTGGTTAATAAAAATTACCATGGTGTTTGTTTTTTTGATGTTGCTTGTTAATTTTCTTAATGCCTGTGACATTAATCTAGCTTGTAATCCCATATGCGAATCACCCATATCACCCTCGATTTCAGCGCGTGGAGTTAATGCTGCAACTGAATCGACAACCACAATATCAACTGAGCCACTTCTGACAAGCATATCCGCTATTTCAAGAGCTTGTTCACCAGTATCTGGTTGTGAGACTAATAATTCTTCAATATTAACGCCAAGTTTAGCTGCATATTGGATATCAAGTGCATGCTCAGCATCAATAAATGCTGCTGTTCCTCCTACTTTTTGCATTTGAGCGATTACTGAAAGCGTTAACGAAGTCTTCCCAGATGATTCTGGCCCATATATTTCTACGACTCTTCCTCGAGGTAAACCACCAATTCCCAAGGCAATATCAAGCCCCAAAGACCCGGTAGATACAGATTGGATATCCTCAACAACTGAAGTATCATCCATCCGCATTACCGATCCTTTACCGTACTGTTTATCTATTTGCGCGAGGGCTGCATCTAGTGCTTTTCTTTTGTTGTCATCCATTGAATATTTACCTTTGGTTAGTGTTTTTTTAATTAGTTTTTATTATTTCATACTTGTTGTTATAACGTAAGGTTCAACAGTTTATTTAATACAAAAAGAACCGATTCTTTTCTAATTGTCTCTCTTGAACCCTTAAAATCTGACTGTTGTTCTAAAATAACCTTTTTTTGGTTTGCGATTGAAAAATAAACAGTTCCAACAGGTTTAGCTAATGACCCTCCATCAGGACCCGCAATGCCTGTGATACTGATACCTAGGTTCGCCTCACTATTTTTCAGAGCCCCTATAGACATTTCATTGGCAACTTCTTGACTCACAGCTCCAAAATTTTCTAAAGTCTCCCCTTGCACTCCCAAAGAGTCAATTTTTGAATTATTACTATAGGTGACAAACCCCCTATCAAACCATTTTGAGCTTCCAGCTTCTTGGGTTAACAATGAAGACAGAAGACCACCCGTACAAGACTCGGCGGTCACTAACAATATGCCTCTCTCTAAACACTGGCGAGCTAATTTTTGGATGAGATTTGTATGTTCTCTAGAAAACATATTGGTTGAATAGAATTATTATTAAAGCGGAATATATTGCAGCTGCAATATCATCAATCATTATTCCAAAGCCACCCTCAAATTTTTTTTCAAGAATATTGATGGGAAATGGTTTCAAGATATCGAAAAATCTAAATAATAAAAAACAATAAAATAATGTAACCACATCAGGTTGCAGATAAATTAATAGTGCGAGAAAGGCAACAATTTCATCAATAACAATACAAGAGGGGTCTTTCATTTTCATGATGAGGCAGGTTTTGTTTGATACATAAATACCAATAAAAAAAAGAGTGATCACAAAAAAGTAATCATAATATTGAGGAAGGAGTTGGGAAAAATAAAATAACGGTATCGCAATAACGTTCCAAATGTACCGGGCGCAAATTTTGCTAAGCCTGACCCAAAGCCTAATGCAATAAATGTAGATTCGTTTTTAAAGAGTAAATTATTTTTTTTCAAAGTGCGCAAAGCCTTTTTTTAGTTTGATCTCTATACCATTATCATTTACACGTAGTTTTTTATCTTTAGTTATAATGCCCACCCTTGAGAGGCTTAAATTATTTTTCTGGATCAACTTTTCAATTTTTGATCTCATATTTTTTGAGGCGGTTAATATAGTTTGATAGTCGTCGCCACCATAGAGGGCTAAATCCTCTTGCCCTGTTTTTTTTATCCATTTATTAATTGGCATATCTTTTAGATTGACCTTTGCCCCCACCTTTGATGCCCTTAAAATATGACTTAGGTCAGCTACAAAACCATCTGAAATATCTATTGCCGAGTTACAAAAAGGTTTAATTTTGTCGATAGTAAATTTGTTAAGCATTGGTTTTTCTAATGCCTTGATGGAATTTTTTGCAATACTTTTGGGAACTTCTATTTTATTCTTAATGATTTTTAATCCTAATGCAGGAAGACCAAGATTTCCGGTGACCCATAAATCATCCTCAATTTTTGCGTTCGACCTTAGTAGGACGCTATTTTTATTTACATCACCCAAGACGGTTACATTGATTGATAATGGACCCCTTGTGGTATCTCCACCTATAAGCTCTACATTAAATTCTTTGCAACACTCAAAGAAGCCTTTTGAAAATTGTTTTAACCAATCACTGTTTGCTTTTGGCATCGCTATGGCAAGTAATGCAAACATCGGAGATGCCCCCATTGCTAAAATATCAGAAACATTAACTGCCATTGCCTTCCATCCAATTTTATATGGATCGGTAGCTGCCATGAAGTGAATATTTTTATTCAGCGTATCCGTTGAGATAGCCCATAAATTGTCATCATCTTTTTTAAATAATGCAGCATCATCCCCAATACCTTTGTATGCTTTGATGTTTTTTTTAAAAAAGAATTTTTCAATAATTTCAAATTCTGTTTGCATCTTTACTTCTTTTTTGGCCTAAAAGATTTTACAAATTCCTCATTTGTTTCAATATATGGACCACCAATTAAATCTAAACAATAGGGTATTGCAGCAAAGATACCATGTGTTTTTACGTTATTTTCCTTATCTTTTACTCCCTCAAGAGTTTCAACTATCGCCTTAGGTTGCCCAGGAAGATTCACAATAAGTGTTTTTTTTCTAATCACAGCTACCTGCCTTGATAAGATTGCAGTAGGAACAAAATTTAAACTAATCTGACGCATTTGTTCACCAAACCCTGGCATTTCTTTGTCGGCTATAGACAAAGTCGCCTCTGGAGTAATATCTCTTACAGCCGGACCTGTCCCACCTGTTGTTAATATTAGCGAACACTCTTTGTGATCACAAAAATCAATTAATGTATCTTTAATTTTAGAGAACTCATCTGGGATGACTATTGATTCAGTTTGGTAATCATTTTTTATCGTTTTTTTTAACCAAGCCTCTAGCTCTGGAATGCCTTTATCTTCATAAACACCTGATGACGCTCGATCACTAATTGATATTAATCCAATTTTAATGAATTTTTGTAGCATGAATGTGTCTGTTTAATTAAATAAATTATAATGTTATCATTTTCAAGGGAGCCTCATGTACAAATCATACCTAAACACTTTTATCGCAGCAGTTTTCTTTTTTTCTACCAACCTTATTGCTGAAGAAAATTTATTCGAGAAAAACTATGTTTTACAGAGCCCAGAAGGCTTCAAGTCATTCGAACAAAATCCAGATACTAAAATAATGAGAGGTTGGGATAAAGATACTGATAATGTGATGATGCTTGAAAATGGTTATGATTTTATGGGATTCTCAGGGTTTGTCAGTACCAACATACCCCCAAGCGTTGCTCTTGAACATGGACAAAAAATAAAAGCAGATTTAATTTTAATTTATGACAGACAAATTAACGAGGGCGATAGAGCATCACAATTTAAGCAGGCTAGAAGAAAGGCGATAGAGGAAAAAAGAGTTAAGGATTTTGGTAAGGTTACTGAGATAGAAATTACAGAAGATGATCTAGTTGATCCAAATGTAATGTATGATTTTTATGCATCTTACTGGGTTAAATTACCTAGACCCACTTTTGGCACACATTTTATTGAGCTTGGTAAAGGCGAGAATAGTCAAAATGTAGAAGGCGTTCAAGTTATTGCTGTTATAAAGGGCTCAGCTGCAGCTAATGCTGGAATTGTTAGGAATGATAGTATTACCTCCATTAATGGTCAAAAAGTAACTACACCTGAACAACTTATTTCATTAATTAGGGAAAATAAAGGTTCAGATATTAATGTGGGCTACATTAGAAATGGTAAGCCTTCAGAAACTGTGGCCAGTATATAAATCATTTATAAGATTTCTTTAATTAACTGAAAAAGCTCCTTCTGATATTTCTTGGAGCTTCCTTTTTTTATCTCATTCTGAGAATTGAGTATTAGTTTTCTTAGCTTTTGTATATCAATAGCAGGGGATAAATTAACAAAATCTGTGAGATTTGAGATATCAGCCAATAGTTTATCTCTCCAATCCTCTACCTTATGAAATTTTTTAATCTCGGTTTGGGATTCAAACTTTAAGTGATCAACGAATCGTTGAGCTTCCGATAAGTCTATAGCTCTGAGTAATTTAGCCAAATATAGGCTTTGTCTTTTTTGGGCTGAATTTTTTTTTAGTTTTTTTAACTCTTTTATCGCCTCATAAACGTTTTCAGGTAATTCAATCTGACTTATTTGTTTATCAGTTAACCCTACTAAAATTCTCCCAAAAGCGTGAACATCTTTAGCCTCATTTTTTAAAGCAGTTTTGCTTTTAAAGTCATCTGTTATATCAGTCATAGAAATTTAATACCAATTCTTGAATTTGATTATGTATCATATCACTTTAATAATTTTCAAAAATTGAATGGTAAAAATACTTAATTATTCACAAGATGACTTATATGAGTTAGCGAGATATGTTAACAAGCAGGCTAAAGCTAAAGGGGCTTCTGAGTCAGACGTTGAAATTGATGTGGATGCTGGAACTTCAGTCTCAGTAAGATTAAAGGAGCTTGAATCAATCTCTTTAAATAATGATAAAAGTTTATCGATTACAGTATATTTTGGAAAAAAAAGAGGTGTAGCGACAACTTCTGATTTTAGTAAAGAGGCTATTGAGTCGTGCCTGGCAGCAGCATGTGATATTGCTAAATTCACCGGTGAAGACGAAGCCTTTGGGCTAGCAAGCTCAAAATTATTTCCAAAAGAAGAAATTGAGCTTGATCTGTATCATCCTTTTGGAGATTCACAAGATGCCATGATTGCCAAGGCCTTAGTTGCTGAGACAGCCGCATTATCATTTGATAAAAGAATAAATAATTCGGAAGGTGCCAATTTTAGTACCTCTAATAATTTATTTGTTCAGGCAAATTCAAATGGATTTATTGGGGGCTTCCCATCTTCTCGTCATACAATAAGCTGCTCTGTTATTGCAAAAGATAGTTCAGGAATGCAAAGAGATTATAGTTATAGCAGTGCGCGTAAAATTTCCAATTTACAATCTTTAGAGGAGGTCGGGGAAACCTCAGCCCAAAGAGCAATAAATCGTCTTATGCCAAAGCCAATTGAGACTGGCCGTTATCCTGTAATTTTTGAATCTCAGGTTGCAACTTCTCTCATATCATCAATTGTTTCTGCATCTTCAGGGACAAATCAATACCGTAAAACCTCTTTTTTGTTAAATTCACTTGATAAGAAAATTGCTTCAGAACATCTTACGATTAATGAGGACCCATACTTAAAGCATGGAAATGCAACAACATATTTTGATGGAGAAGGGGTTTACGTTAAGCCCAGAGTTGTTGTTGATAAAGGTTTTTTAAAGGGCTACTTCTTATCTTCATATAGTGCGAGAAGATTAAAAATGGAAACAACGGGTAATGCTGGAGGAGCACATAACTTAATATCGAATTCGTCAAACCTTAGCTTTGAAGAGTTGATAAAAAAGATGGGTAGAGGTTTAGTGGTAACCGAATTAATGGGGCAAGGTTTGAATATAGTGACCGGTGATTATTCAAGAGGTGTTGCTGGATTTTGGGTTGAAGAGGGTGCTATTGTTCATCCTGTTGAAGAGATTACTATTGCTGGAAATATGAGGGATATGTTGTTAAATATTTCTAATATTGGAAATGATACATATAAAAATAGCTCTCAATACATTGGGTCAGTATTAATAGATGAAATGACTATTGCTTCTGGTAAATAAATCTAGAGGGAGGAAACTAGGTGAGATGCTAGAGGATTGATAGATATAATATTTTCTTCAATAGAATTTATATTTTCAAATAATGACAATGTATCGCTTTCAGTTTGGTTTTGATTCTCTGACGTATCAACGGCATCATCTGTTGCGTAATCAAATGAATCATCTTCGGATAAGTAATCAAGATACTGATCGTAATCAATCTGTTCTTTACCATTGATCTGAGCATTTCTCATCTGTAACCATGAATCTCTTTGGAAAGCGTATGGATCAATTGATGCATCATCCATCAGGTTTGTTGCATCTAAAAGCTGAGCTCTGGTGTTTATAATTTTGCCTATATATAGACGATTTCTCAATCGAACATTGTTTATGTAGCCAATTGGATCTATAAAAAAACCATCCACTGCTAAACCAGTTCCATCTCTGAAAGTAGAGGGACCAAAAAATGGTAGAACTAGGTATGCACTGTCACGCCATCCATAACGTGCAAGTGTTGTACCAAAATCTTGTCTATTACGATCCGTATAGTTATTCACATTAGTTGAAGCTACGTCAATGAATCCAAGCATGCCGATGGTTGTATTTACTATCACTCTTCCGGAATCAGTCATGCCTTGTTCAAAATCTAATTGTAAAAAACTATTTACGGCAGTTATGAAGTCTGTGATGTTGTTGTAGAAGTTGTTAATACCTTTTTTAGCCACATCCGGTGTGACATAGTTATAACCCATTGCGATAGGCTTGAGAATTGCCCCGTCAATCGTATCGTTAAATGTGTAAACACCTCGATTAAAACCTTCATAAGGGTCTTTTGGGTTCTCTTCTGCGTTTATTAAGCATGAAAAAAGAATCAGCGAAAGACCACTAATTTTGAATTTAGTTTAATCTATCATATACGATATTATGACATGTTTGTTGCTTAAAAGGTACAACTTATTAGGCCTTAAAGGAGGGATTACACTAATAAACGTTGTTAATAAACAACATTTATTTACATGATTTATACAATAATAATGCCTTATCTCTTTGTTGTTTATGGTCAACGATTGGTAAAGGATAGTCTATACCTAGCTTGATAGGAAATTCATCTTTATTTTTTTCAAAATATACCCATGGTTGATGAATCTCTTTTGACGGATAGTGGAGCTAATTGTGGAATATATTTTTTTATAAATGAACCGTCTTTATCAAATTTTTCTGACTGAAGCACTGGGTTAAATATTCTAAAATAAGGTTGCGAGTCACACCCTGTCGAAGCTGCCCATTGCCAGCCACCATTATTTGCTGAAAAATCAAAATCAATCAGGTTATCTTCGAAATATTTTTCTCCCCATCTCCAATCAATAAGTAAATCCTTAACCAAGAATGAGGAAACAATCATCCTTAAGCGGTTATGCATATAACCAGTTTGGTTTATTTGTTTCATTGCGGCATCTATGATTGGGAAACCAGTTAAACCATTCTTCCACGCTTCAAATTTTTTTTCATCATTTTCGAATTTTAAGTTTTCGAACTGACTTTTAAATGATTTTTTTTCAGATACCTGAGGGAAGTTTGCAATTATTTGAAAATAAAAATCTCTCCAGATTAACTCACTTAACCACGTTGAGGCCCCATCATTATCAGCTTCAATAGCTAATTTTGCGAGATGCCTAATAGATAATGTTCCGAAGCGATTGTGCACTGATAGGTAAGAAACGCCCCTTATGGATGGAAAATTTCTATTTGTTGAATAATTTTTTATATTTTTATAAAATTTCTCAAGAAGACTCTTACCTCCGCTAGTCCCAGTTGGCAAGCCGAGGTCTTCTAAATTAGTTTTTTCAAAACCAAGCTCCCCTAATGTAGGTAATGCCTTAGAAGTAAATTTCGCAAAGTTGTCTTTATGATTTTCACAGTTGTATAGTTCAATGCCTTGCTCATTTAATCTTTTTAAATGGTTATTTTTATAGGGTGTAAAAACTGTATACGGGTTATTTGATTGCGTTAAAACTTCATCACTTTCAAATAAAACTTGATCTTTAAATGCGAAGGTTGTGACCTTTTTATTTAATAAAATTTTAGAGATTGTTTG
Source organism: Methylophilales bacterium BACL14 MAG-120910-bin43 (assembly GCA_905181685.1). Taxonomy (GTDB): domain Bacteria; phylum Pseudomonadota; class Gammaproteobacteria; order Burkholderiales; family Methylophilaceae; genus BACL14. Next base: position 52,354 of record CAJIYK010000003.1, read on the forward strand.
ATCTCGATCTTGCGCATATTTTTCATAATCCCTGTTTATATATAATGAGTTACATTTATATTCTGTAATCAATTTTGGAATAAGCAGCTCTGGGTCACCCATTTCAACGATTAGGTCCGAACCATTTTCATTTAAAGTTTTTTTGATCTCAGCAAGAGATCGCAAAATGAATTCAATTCTTCGATCTTTTTTATTTTTAAGTTTACTCAATATTTGTATATCGAAAATAAATACAGGAAAAACCTGATTTGAATCCTTTAATGCATGGAAAAGGGCCAGCATTATCGTAAAGCCTTAAATCTCTTCTAAACCAAATGATAGTATTCTGATTCATTTTATTCTCGGTGATAAGGATGATTACTTAGGATTGCAAAAGCTCTGAATAGTTGCTCAATTAAAATTAATTTAACGGTTTGATGTGGAAGTGTCATTTTAGATAGCGATATATTTTCCAAGCTTCCATCTAATAAATTTTTATCAATGCCATCCGCGCCACCAATCACAAATATTATCGTAGGAAAATTCTGTAACCAATTATTTAATTTCGTAGAAAAATTTAGCGATGTTAAAGAGACTCCACGCTCATCTAAGCAAATGTATGGGGATTCTTTAACATGAGTTTTAATTCGAATTGCTTCCTCTTTTTTTTTATTCTCAATAGAGCTAAATTTTTTTTCAGGTTTTATTTCTATCCATTCAATCTTCGTATATTTAGGAAATTTATTTATGTAGTTTTTAATTCCTTCTTGTAGCCAACTATCAAGTTTATTGCCAACGGTGATAATTTTAATTTTCAAGCTGAAAATAGATCCAATATTTTAATTTGACCATAACTCTTCAAGGTTAAAATAAGCCCGGGTTGTTGGTGTCATGATATGCACAATGATGTCTCCGAGGTCCACTAATACCCAATCACCCTCATTCTCTCCCTCAATCCCAATTACCTCAACTCCAAAAGTACTCATTTTATCTTTAATATTTCTTGCCAGGGCTTTTGTTTGTCTTGTTGAAGATGCACTTGCGATAATCATAAAATCACTAATAGATGTCAATTTTTTAACATCTAGAGACACTATGTCAAAAGCCTTTATGTCCTCTAAAGCGGAAATAACATGTTTTTCTATACTTAACGTTGAAGCCAAATTTAAGCTGCTTGAATTGCAATCGAATTTTTTGTGATAGTCATTTTATTTGATTCGTCTAAATAGACTAAGGTAGGGTGATAAGTTTCTAACTCTGATTCGTTGTAATCTGCATAGGTGGCAATAATAAGCTTGTCCCCAGGACTCGCTTTGTGTGCAGCTGCTCCATTAATTGAAATAATTCCTGAGTCTTTCTCAGCTCTAATCGCGTAGGTTACGAACCTTTCTCCATTTGTAATGTTGTAAATCGATATTTGTTCATATTCTTTGATATCAGCAGCCCTTAGAAGAGATGAATCAATAGCACATGATCCCTCATATTCTAATTCAGAGTGCGTTACAGTTGCTCTATGAAGTTTTGATTTGAGCATGGTTCTTTGCATAAGTGTCTCAATATATCTTTTAAGGTTTTAATCGTGACATTATAGTCATATAGTGTCATCTGTGCAAAATTCTATATTATCAATTAACCTCACATTATCGTAATTTGCTGCACCTAAAATTACTAAATTTTTGTCATTCGTTGAAGGTTTTAATAAATCCGCTTGTCGTCTTATTTCTACATAGTCAACAGCCCAGCCTAAGCTTGTTAATTTCTTTACAGCAAAAGATTCGGCTTGATTTATATCATGAATTTTTTTCAATTCTACTATTGCATCTTTTAAGGTTTCGAAAGAGTGTTGAGGCTATTTTTTTTGCCGCAGAGTTTAATAAGCTATTTCTAGAGCTCAAGGCGAGTGAATTTTGTTCTCTGACTGTTTCAACTGAATGAAAGTTAATTTTAAAATTTTTATCTGAGATAAATTGTTTAATGAGCATGAGTTGTTGGTAATCCTTTTTTCCAAAAAAAACATGATCTGGTTTAAATAGACTAAATAGTTTTTCTATAATCGTGATCACACCTTCAAAGTGCCCTGGTCTTGATGCTCCACAAAGTTGTTTGGCTAGTGGTGGCAATCTATAGGAAAGTGTTGGATTGGATGGGTAAATATCTTTTTCTGATGGATTAAAAAGAATATCTACGCCTAGTTTATTCAGAATATCGATATCTTTTGTGAGTGTCCTTGGGTAATTTTTCAAATCATTTTGAGAGTTAAATTGTATTGGATTTACAAAAATACTGACGATAATGGTACCTGCATAATTTTTGGCTGTCTCAATTAATGAAATGTGTCCTGCATGCAAATTACCCATAGTTGGAATTAATGCTAAATTTTTTTTATTAGCTAAATTCGATTTTACTTCACTTGGGTTTTTTAAAATGATCATTAAAGCAGATGAGTTTTTTTTATAAAATCTTGAATAGATTTAAAATTAAAATTTTTATAATTATCGTTATTTTTTTTTGTTGGATTTAAAGTATTTGAAATTTTTAAACCAAGTAAATCATACAAAATTTCAACCCTTCCTGAGCATTCATTGGAGGTCTTATATGAAATAGTCGGTATATCTAGACTCAGTTGTGATAGCTTGGCTAGCTTCATTGGTTAGCATTGATAAAACAATCATAGAGATACCTGCATTTTGAAGAATCTTTGCGTCTTCTAATAGATCATTTAATTTAAATTTAACCTCTGAAATATTTTTTGTTTGAGGGGTAAAACCAATATGCCCACAAGTAAATATTTCTTCTTTGGTAAGGTGCCTCACAATATCTTCAATTTCCTTTCCACCCTCCACCTTGACACCATCAGCTCCAGCCTCGATTATTTTTTTAGCATTTATTAATGCAGCTGATTTTGTATCATATGAATGTATTGGCATATCAGAAATAATTGGCAGGCTATTTGCTCCATTCTTGACAGCACGTGTGTGGTATAAAATCTCATGCATTGTGACATTTAAGATATCACTCTCACCTTTAACTCTTGTTCCCAATGAGTCTCCAACAAGTAAGGCATCTACCTCAGTATTAGCAAGCATGGATGCGAATGTGGCATCGTAGCAAGAAATAATTGCTAATTTTTCTTTTTCTATGAGATTTTCTAATTTATTCATAATCATCAAATGAACTGCGGATTAAAATATTCTCTTATGCTTGTGATGCCCATAATTCTATCAACCATCATATTCAAAGCTGAGCTATCCTCTAGTAGATCAATATTTTCATTATTAACAATCAAGACATTAGATTTATGTTGATTATGAAAGTAGTTACTATAAGAAGCTGCGATTTTTTCAAGATATTCAGTTGAAATTTTTTGTTCGTAATTAATATTTCTTTTTTCTACTCTTTTCCTAAGAAGATCTACAGGCGTTTGGAGATAAATAACCAAGTCTGGAACAGGGAGCTTTGAGTTGAAGATGTTTATATATTTGTTGATATAACTTAAATTCTTCATCATCTAAATTTAGTCTTGCAAATATTGGATCTTTTTGTAAGAAAAAATCAGCAACCACACCATTTCTAAAAAAATCTTTTTGTTTTAGCTCTTCTAATTGGTTCGCTCTTTGGAAAAGAAAAAAAAGTTGTGTAGGTAATGAATAGTGTTTCATGTCCTCATAAAATTTAGGCAAAAAAGGATTTCTTTCTGCCTTTTCATTAAAAATAGCAGCTCGGTGTTGATTTGCTAAAAGACCCGCAAGTGTAGATTTTCCGCATCCAATAGGACCTTCAATGACAATATAAGGATATTTATCAAATATATTCATTTTAGATTTTAACGACCCCTTGGTCTGGAAGCAATTTTAAGATTTTATTAATAGGGCCAATACCAGGGATATTTAATTTTTGATTGATTTCAAAGAGGGGAACAATAACAAATTGCCTTTGATGCATTCGTGGGTGAGGAACAGTCAATTTTTTTGTTTTCATAATTAAGTCATCAATCAACAAAATATCCAGATCTAGCGTACGCGGTTCATTTAACTCCATCCTTATTCTACCAGCTTGTGTTTCTATAGCTTGTAATGCAGCATGCAAATTTTCAGGAGAAATATCTCCCTCTACCTCAATAGCAGCATTAATAAAATCAGGCTGATCAATCTTACCGATAGGTTTGGTTTTATATAGAGAGGATATATGTGTTACTGAAAGATCATCAATAGCATCAATTGAATTGATAGCTTTGTAAATTTGTTCGCTAGGTTCATCGAGATTACTTCCAAGGGCAATATAAATTTTAGACATAAATTTTATTTTTAATTAATTTTTTTCTTGTATTGTCATCAGAGGTAACAAATTTCTCCCACCAACGACTTAAATTTTTATCAAATTGATCACTTTCTGAACGAATTAACATAAAGTCATATGCAGCTCTGAATCTAGGGTGTGTAAAAAGGCGATACACTTTTTTTTGCGATAAATTTTCAAACCGTATTTGAAGCCTCCATATCTCTGACATAGCAACAAGAAACCTTTTTTGAATAGGGAAAATTTTATTTTGTTTAATAATTACTTTATCAATAGCATCATTTAACGCAAGCGAACTATGAGAGTAATGTGCTTCATTTTTTTTCCATAATTCAAAACATCTTGCCATAAAAATACAGAAAAAATAAAACCGGGGCTGATATGTTTATTATTTGCTATTCGCTGGTCGCAATTATCAAGAGCCTTGAAAACAAATCTTTCGAAACTAGGATTAAGAGAGTCCATAGCGGGTAAGTATTTTTTTGTGAGGTTATATTCTCTAAAAATTATTAAACTTTTTTTTGCATGGCCAGTGAGAAAAAACTTTAAAATTTCATCGAATAATCTTGAGTGAGGTATGGTTTCAAGAAGCTTCATTGAGGGCTTGATATGCTTGAGAGTATCATGATGAATACCCATATCAAGCTTAGCTGTAAACCTTAATGCTCGAAGAACTCTTATAGGGTCCTCAGTAAACCTTTTCTGAGGGTCTCCAATTAACTTTACTATTTTCTTTTTAATATCACTCTTACCATCAAAGGTATCAATTAATTTTTTATTGATAGGATCGTAATAAAGTGCGTTAATCGTAAAATCACGTCGTTTGATATCTTCAGACATTGAACCATATTCATTGTCTTTTAAAATACCATTTTTCATATGAATTTTTTCTGTGGGAGCTGTTCGGAAAGTTGAGACTTCTATGGTTTCTCTATTATAAATAACGTGAACTAATTTAAATCGTCTCCCAATGATCCTTGAATATTTAAATATTTTTCTTATATCTTCTGGTTTTGCATTAGTTGCAATATCAAAATCTTTTGGGGAGTAATCTAGTAAAATATCTCTTATTGCACCACCTACAATATAGGCTTCATAATTATTTTCTTGAAGCTTAAGTACGATATCAATTGCAGCGTCACTAATTAAGTGATGATTTATCCTCGTGGGACTAATTAGTTGATTAATTTTTTTGAAAAATTGAGGAAGAGCTACTAAGTTCATTTGTTAGATACTAGATATCTTTTTGCCACAAAATATCATCAACATTATTTTCTTTATTGATATATCTAGCTAAAACAAAAAGAAAATCAGATAAACGATTAATATATTTTAGTGCGTTTTTATTTACCTCTTCCTTATCATTTAAAAGGAATAAGTTTCTTTCAACCCTTCTGCATACTGTCCGACCTAAATGACTATAAGAGGCCGCTTTGGAGCCACCAGGTAATATAAAATCTTTTAGGGGGGGGAGTGTATCATTCATTCGGTCGAGCTCTTGTTCAAGAAAGTTGACTTTTTTTAAATCAATTTTTTTATAGTTTGGGATAGATAACTCGCCTCCAATATCAAATAGGTCATGCTGAATTTTTTTTAAGATATTTGTTTGCGAAACATTTTCTGTGAGAATTAAACCTATAATTGAATTAAGTTCATCAACACTTCCTAAGCATTCAATTCGAGTGCTAAATTTCGCAACACGAGTTCCATCACCGAGTCCAGTTTTACCTTCATCGCCTGTTTTAGTATAAATTTGTGTTAATCTATTCACCATAATTTTTAACTGTATTCTACATTATTCAATTAATTATTTTGTGTTATCTTTTGTAAGCTAAATTTTAATTTATGCAAAAAAAACTCCCTTTAGGTATTTTTGATTCAGGTTTTGGAGGATTGTCAGTAGCAAAAAGTATTCACAAGCTTTTACCCCAGGAAGACCTAATATACATTGCAGATTCTGCTTTTACTCCCTATGGAGACATTAAGGAATCCGACATAATAAAAAGAGCTCTCTTAATATCAGATTTTCTTGTAAATCAAAAAAAATCAAAAGCAATTGTTATTGCATGTAACACAGCTACGGCATTTGCCGTAAATGTACTTCGTGATAGATTTAATATTCCAATTATTGGCATGGAGCCAGCAGTTAAGCCCGCCCTTGAGGTTACATTAAATAAGTTGGTAGGCGTTCTGGCTACAAGCGGTACATCAAAAAGTGCAAAATTTTCTGCTCTTTTAGAAAGGTACTCAGGTGACGTAAAATTTTTTGTTCAACCATGTCCAGGTCTTGTAAATGCAATAGAAAGAGGAAGTTTTGATGATCAGAATTATTTGGGTTACTGGAGAAATATCTAGCTAACTTTAAAAAAAATAGTGTTGATACTATTGTCTTAGGCTGCACTCATTTTGTTTATATAAAGCATTTAGTAAAAAAAATTATGGGTGCAGATATTAAGATTGTAGATACGAGCGAAGCAGTAGCAAGACAATTGAGAGTCAAATTAGATGTATTCAATTTGAGGGCAAATTCAAGTGAGCCAATGAAAAAATGAAGCTCATATTGACTAAGCATAAAAACATCCCTCAAGTAATTGATCAATTTCTATCTGGAAGCAATTTAAGTTTTAAATTAGAACGAAGCTGGCATTAAGCTTTTAGCCTAAAAACCTTTCCGCAATAGGGGCAAGCAGCTTCTTTTTTCTTATCCATATTTATATAGACTCTAGGATGCATCGAAAATGAATCAGCATTATTGGGTGGGCAATAAATTGGAAAATCTTTTTTTGTGACAAATGTTAATTCTCTAATTTTCTTACTCAACGTAGGTTAACCAATCGCTATATTTTTTGTTACCACCTTTTACGATATCAAAATATAAAGATTGAAGCTCATGAGTAAGCTTGCCTTTAGTGCCAGAACCTATCTTTCTTTTATCTAGCTCTCGAATGGGGGTGACTTCAGCAGCTGTTCCTGTAAAAAATGCCTCATCCGCAGTATAAACCTCATCACGAGTGATATTTTTTTCAATTACCTCTATCCCTAAATCTTTGGCGATGGTTATTATTGTATCTCTCGTAATGCCCTCGAGCGCACTATTTAAACTTGGTGTAACTAACTTACCATTTTTAATTAAGAAGAAATTTTCTCCAGTTCCCTCAGTAACAAATCCTTGCGTGTCAAGTAATAGCGCCTCATCGTAACCATCAGTTTTAGCCTCGTGGTGGGCTAGTATTGAATTCATGTAGTTACCATTAGCTTTTGCTTTACACATAGTAACGTTTACATGGTGCCTTGAGTAAGAGGAGGTCTTAACCTGTATACCATTATCAATAGCTTCCTGACCCATATAAGCACCCCACTCCCATGCGGCAACGATTAAATGAGTAGATAGCTTATCTGCTGATATTCCCATTTCCTCTGCGCCATAGAAAGCCATCGGTCTGATGTAAGCAGATTTTAAATTATTTTTAGAGACAGATTTTTTCTGCGCATCAATAACTTGCGACTTTGAAAAAGGAATTTTCATATTCATAATATGGGCAGAATTAAATAATCTATCCGTATGCTCATTCAATCTGAATATGGCCGGACCATTTTTTGTTTTATAAGCTCTCACCCCCTCAAATACACCTAGACCATAGTGGAGCGTGTGCGTCAAAACATGTGTCTTTGCCTCACGCCAGTCTACAAATTTATCGTCATACCAGATAAACCCATCTTTATTTTCCATTGATTGAGGTATTGCCATAAAAACCCTTTTTTAAATAAGTTAATTCAAATTTATTATAAAATTTGCAATTAGATTAGCATGATAAAATGAAAAGTCATTTTTGAGAAACTTTCTATGAATAAATTTTTATATTTGATCCTTTTGGCATGCTCTTATGTTCGTGTTCAGGAGATAAAAAAAATAACTTTAATGGTTCTGACATAACAAAAGCAAAAATTAATGGGAATTTTAGCCTGACCGACCAATATGGTAAAAATATAACATTAACTGATTTTAAGGGGAATGTTGTTGCAATCTTTTTTGGCTTTGCCAATTGTCCAGATATCTGCCCAACCACTTTAGTTGAATTAAAAGAAATCGATAAAAGAATTAATAATAAAAATTTTAAAGTATTATTTGTGACATTGGATCCAGATAGAGATACCCAAGCGGTCCTAAAAGATTATTTAGCATCTTTTAATCAGTCTTTTATCGGATTAACCGGGAGCATAGAAGATATAGAAAAAACGGCTCGGCAATATAAAATCTTTAGGTTGAAAGTAGGGGAAGGAGATAGCTATACCATTGACCATTCCTCAGCAATATATATGGTTGATAAAGAGGGTGATGTTAGGCTTCGCTATCCCTATGGATTCAAAATTGAAGGTATTGTTGAGGATATTAAGAAGTTAATCGAGTGAATAAAGGCTAAAACCTTTATTCTTTAAAAAATTTTCAGCTAATTTATAATCTGGGTTAATTTTTTCAACTAAATTCCAAAAATTTCTTGAATGGTTCATGTGAGTTAAATGTGCAAACTCATGACAAATTACATAGTCTATGACATAAGGATCTGCTTGAATAAGTCGCCAATTTATTCTGACCTCAGTCTTACTGTTACATGTCCCCCACCTAGTTTTTGCATTCGATAGTAGTATTGAGTTTGAGGGGATTGAGTTTATTTTTGAAATTTCGTAGGCTCTTTGTGAAAAATAGTCTAGCGCTGTTTCTTTTAGCCACTTTATAAAAAAAGTTTTAATTTTTTCTTGGTTAGTAGGGTCTTTGAAGTGAATATTTAAGCTCTCTGTGTCGCACCATTCTATTTTATTTTTACCTTGGAATAGGGAAAGTTGAATCTTTTTCCCAAGTAGATTAAAAGTAGCGCCATTTTCAATAATGAGTTTTTTCTTTTGAGGCTCTATAAGTGCTAATTTTTTTTTAATCCAATTTATTTTTGATGATATAAGCTGATTAATTTTTCTTTCTGTCATGTAAAAGGGCGCGCTTACGATCAGGCCATTTTCGGTAATTTTTAAGCTTAATGTTTTTTTAGATTTTTTAATTAACTGATATTTTAATGATTCATCATTTGATAATGGAAATTCAACAATTTTTTTTGAATTAAAGTTAAACATTTATCTTTAGCATTTCTTTTTCTATCCAGTCTTTTGTTTCTTGATTTATTTTGTCAGCCTTTGCTTTATCACTTGAAATTACTTTTCCTATCGAAACAGTAATGACTCCTGATTTTTTAATAATAGAATTTTTTGGCCAGAAAAATCCAGCATTATGTGCGACAGGAAGAATAGGTATTTTAGTTTGCGATGCCAGCCAGGCACCACCGATATGATACTTGCCAATTTCTTTAGGTTTTATTCTTGTGCCTTCAGGGAAGATAACAATACAGAATCCTTTTCTAATTCGATCAAGGCCTTGTTCTAGCATTTGGTTTAATGATTTCTTGCCTAACGATCGGTCAATTGCAATGGGTGAAGTCATCGCTAAACCCCAACCAAAAAAAGGGACAAATAATAATTCACGTTTCATTACCCACACCTGAGGAGGAAAAATTTTTTGAAATGCTAACGTTTCCCAGGCTGATTGATGTTTAGATAAAATTATGAAGGGGTTTTTAGGAATATTTTCTTGGCCTTTTATCCTAAATGTGATGTTACAAGTCCATTTCAACCAAACCAACATTGTTTTGGCCCATAAAGAAATAAATTTATAGCGATGCATTGGCGAAGCTGGGAAGGTGAGTATTGAAAGCAATGTAAATGGAATTGTAAAAATCCACATACCCAACTGAAATAATATTGATCTTAATAACATTACTATTCCATTTTAATTATGAATTTGGAAGCCTCAAGGAGATTATCAAAAATTAAGGTATTACTTGGGAAGGATTTCTTTTTTTCAACATCCTTTCCATTACCCGTTCTGACAAGAATAGGTTGGGCCTCAGATTTTGAATAAGCCTCTAAGTCTCTTGTTGAATCGCCAATAGCAGGTATTTTTTCTAAATTAATACTGTAGTGTTCTTTTATTTTTTGCATTAATCCAGTTTTTGGTTTTCTGCATGCACAGTCATCTTCCTTAACATGAGGGCAATAAAAAATTTTATCAATCTTGCCCTTTTTCTTATCTAGCAAATCTTGCATTTTTTTATGAATATTGTCTAAGGTAACATTGCTAATTAATTTTTTACCAATAGCACTTTGGTTTGTTGCCACAACCACAGTATATCCATTTTTATTCAATAAACTAATTGCTTCAAGGCTTCCTTCGATGGGGACCCACTCCTCAGGACTTTTTATGGAATGAACGCTGTCTTTATTGATGACGCCGTCTCTATCCAAAATCACTAATTTCATCTCAAGAGGCTAATTTAGAAATATCAGCAACACAGTTTAAATTTTGTCTTAACTTGAACAGCAGGCTATATCGATTATTTTTGATTTTGGAATCATCAGCATTTACCATTACTTTTTCAAAGAAATTATTTATTGGCGTATTTAAAATGACTAAATTTTTTAATGCACTTATAAAATCATTCTTAATTAAGCATTGATTAATTTTTGGCTCAAGATCCAACAAAACTTTATGAAGCATAATTTCTTCATTCTCTATTAGAAGATTTTCATCAATAGGGTTAATGGAAATTTTGTCTGCTTTTTTGAGGATATTAGATACCCGTTTATTTGCTGATGAGAGTGTCTCAGATTCCTTGAGTTTTACAAATTCAGAGATTGCTTCTAAGCGTTCTAAAATATCATGAATTTTTTCTGGTCTTGAAGATACGAGTGCATCAACTATCTCATTGGAATAACCAAGGTCTTTAAGGTAGTTGAACAGTCTTTCATAGAGGAAATTAGTTAAACTTACCCTAGCAGAATCATTTTTATCTATGAAGTCATCGATTAATGTATTTAGATTGATTGGCAATTTTTTTTCTATGATCAGTCTTATTACACCTATGGCGTTTCTCCTTAAGCCAAAGGGATCTTTCTCGCCTGTTGGAATTTCATTTATAGAAAATAAATCAATCAGGGTTGTAAATTTGTCAGCAATTGCAAGCATAAAACCTAACTCATCTCTTGGTAGTGAATCATTAGAGAATCTTGGCTTATAGTGATCTTCAATCGCATTGGCAAAACTTTCATTTTTATTTTCGTTAAGTGCATAGTAGTGCCCCATTATTCCTTGCAGTTTTGGAAATTCACCTACCATGAGGCTTAAAAGGTCTGCTTTAGAAAAAAGACTTAACTCCATTGGATCAATATTAAATTCTATATTTAAATTTTTGGTTAAGTACTCTAGCTTTTGAGCAACTCTCTCCGCCCGATCTTTTTGTGATCCTAGCTTGTGATGGTAGATAACGTTTTTAAGTTTTTCGCAAAAAGTTGTTAACCCCAGTTTCTTATCTTCATCATAAAAGAATTCAGCATCCGCTAAACGGGGCCTGATCACTTTTTCATTCCCATGGATAACTTGATCTGTATTTTTTGGTGAAATATTTGAAACAATAATAAAACTATTTGTTAGGCCGTTATTTTTATTAAAAATAGGGAAGTATTTTTGGTTTGTCTTCATCGTTAATGTGAGGCATTCTTCTGGGATAGAAAGATATTTATCTTCAAAGTTACCGATTAAAATATTTGGCATTTCGACAAGTGATGTTACCTCATCAGTTAAAGCTTCATCTTCAGTAATAAAAAAATCTTTGCCAAGCTTAGCAAGAGCATCTTTTATATCCTTTTTAATCTTAGTTTTACGATTGTTAAAACATACAATTACGTTACCATCCGTCTCTAGAGTTTTTTCATAATCATCAGCATGGTTAATTGTGATAGTTTCTTTATTGGATTCAAACCTATGGCCTCGTGTTTTATTTGATGATGTGCAGCCAAGAACGCTTGCATTTAATACTTGTTTTCCATGAAGCACAATTAAACCTCTCATTGGTCTAGCAAAGTTGACTGATGTCCATCCATCTTCAAGCTGATAAGTCATCACTTTTTTTATTGCTAATTTTTGAAGTGAATTCTTGATAATATCGTTCAAAGAGTCTTCAAGCTTTATACCTTTTAATTTTTTTGTAACATAAATAAATTTCTGACCTTTGTCTTCTTTAATCTCAAGATCTTCTTTTTTAATTGCTTCATCGATAGAACTTATTTTCTTTAATAATGGTTGTGTTGGTTTATTATTTTCATCAAAGCCTACAGAATAGGGCATTAATTTAATCAGCTTTTCTTCGTCTTCTGCTTCATCTATTACTGATTTAATGTTTACAGCAATTCTTCTTGGCGTAGCATATGTTTGAAAATCACTCTTAGTTACTAAATTCCTTGAGATAAGTTCTGATGCTATGGCTTCACCAAACTGATGACTTAAAGTTTCGAGTGAATCAGGTGGTAACTCCTCTGTGAAAAGTTCTATTAGTAAATTATCTTTAACCACTTGAATCACTTTTTTTGTCAAGTTCACTTATCGCTTCTTTGGCATGGTTTTTATCTGCCATGGGGAAACCTAATTTTTTTCTGCTCATTAAGTATGCGCTAGCAACATTTCTAGAAATATCCCTTATTTTTCCAATATAGTCAGCTCTTTCTGTAACGCTTATTACACCCCTTGCATCTAATAAATTAAATGTATGCGCTGCTTTTAAAACTTGCTCGTAGGCAGGTAATGCAAGGTTTTCTTCGACAAGTTTATTTGCTTGTTTAGCGTGGGAGGCAAAAGCCTTTAATAGAAATTCACTATCACTGAATTTAAAGTTGTAACTACTTTGTTCTTTTTCATTTTGTAAGAAAACATCACCATAGCTAATTCCATCTGTCCATTGAATATCGTAAACACTATCTACATTTTGAATATACATAGCGAGTCTTTCTAATCCATAAGTAATTTCACCCGTGATTGGCTTGCATGTAATTCCTCCGACCTGCTGGAAATAGGTAAATTGAGTGATCTCCATTCCATTTAACCAAACCTCCCATCCTAGACCCCAGGCACCTAGTGTTGGATTTTCCCAGTTATCTTCTACTAGGCGAATATCGTTTTTTTTAAGATCAATGCCAAGGCTCTGAATAGACGACATATAAAGATCTACAATATTTTCTGGCGCTGGTTTTAACGCAACTTGAAATTGATAATAGTGCTGCAGACGATTTGGGTTTTCACCATAACGCCCATCTTTTGGTCTTCTACTTGGCTGCACATAGGCAGCCTTCCATGGCTCAGGCCCAATCGACTTTAAAAATGTGGCGGTATGTGAGGTTCCGGCACCTACTTCCATGTCATAGGGTTGAATGATGGCGCATCCTTGTTTACTCCAATATTCCTGAAGCTTAAAAATAATTTCTTGGAAGTTAAGCATTTTTTTAATTTTAATTAATTACCAACGTATTTTACGTTGTTTCTTAATCACAGCAAGAAACTTACTAATTAATTTTTTACGCAACAAGGTAATTGAGGTAATTAAAAAGCATAGAATTAAAATTGGAAAATGACCATATTTTATAAATGGCGTACTTCCATTAAAACCCTGCACATTCTGAGTAAGTGACCCACTTTGAAATTGGGGTAGTTTATTTATGACCTTACCTTTTTCATTGATAAAAGCAGTGACGCCAGTATTTGTCGCTCGAAGCATCATCCTTCCAGTTTCAATGGCTCTTGCTTGTGAGATTTGCAAGTGTTGTTCGGCAGCAATTGAATGTCCATACCATGCATCATTACTCATATTTAACAAAATGTTTGCGTTGGGTAATTGACGAATTATTTCATTCCCAAATACATCTTCATAGCAAATATTTATTGCTATCTTTTGTTGATCAAACTTCATTGGAAGCTGTATTCTCTCACCCCTTGATAAATCATTAAATGGCATGTTAAGTAGATCTTCATAAATGAAACCAAAAATACCCCTCAGTGGGACATATTCTCCAAAGGGGACTAAATGATATTTCCTATATTTCTGTGATTCATCCTCCCCAAAAGAAATAGCAGAGTTATAAATATCAGCGTCATTCCTTTCGATGACGCCTAAAATTAGATTCCCGTCAATTTTATTCATATGTCTTTTAATTTTATTTAAATAATTTGATGGAATATATTCAAGTAAAAGTGGTATTGAGGTCTCTGGTAAAACAGTCAGGGGAGAATTACTTTTTAAAATTAAACTTTCATACTTATTTAATATTTTTTTAATTTTAGTTTGATCCCACTTTTCATCCTGCTTTACATTGCCCTGCAATAATGTAACTTCAATAGGGTCTCCATTTGGCTCTGTCCATTCAATTTTTTTTAGAAAATGACCTCCGCCCCAGATAATAATGATTAAAAAAATAATCCATAAACGTTGATGGGCTTTATTTAACAAAAGAAATAAGAGATGCGAGGTTAATATTAGAAGGAAGCTAACACCGTAGATACCTGTAATAGGAATGTATCCAGCCAAAGGGCTACCCTCAACTTGAGAATACCCGAGAGTTAACCATGGAAAACCTGTAAAGATCCAAGAGCGAACCCATTCAACTAGTGTGAAAATTGCTGCGACTAAGAGAGGTTGATTTTTAAATTTTGGAAAAACTGAAAGGGATAGAAAAAAAAGAGATAGAAATAAACATAAAATAAAGGTTGAGAGTATTGCTAAAATTTCTGGCATACCCCCAAATTTTTGGAGGCAGATATATATCCAATAAATTCCAAAAATAAATAAACCTAATCCAAAAAGAAGACATTCTTTGACGGGCAGATTATTTTTACGGATTAACCAAAAAAAAATGGTAAATACAAGAGGAAGAATGAGATAAAAATTAAACGGAGAAAAACTTAAAACAAGTAAACTTCCAAGAATGAGATAAGAAGTATTTAATGCTTGTTTAAATAAAAAGGTCAAAATGTACTATTTCAATTAGGAAAATAGTACTTTAACCCTAGTTGTTAGTCTTGTAAAAACTAAAACAAACTATCAGGCTGTTTAGTATCGAACTTTTTACCTTCAAAATTTGAGTTTTCATCTACGTCATTTAAAAATACAACCGATTCAACGTATCCGTCGATGATATCTAGTTCCGTGGTAGGAAAGTAGTTACCATTTCCATCGGTATTAAGGTTGTGGTAGTACCATGAACTTGCTATTACTTCATTGGATGATTTCATCTTTAAATCTAACTTTTTAGCAGGCTCCCCAATAAGGCCAATAATTTCTTCTGGTTTTAAAAGTCCAATGACATTGGCAAACTCTAAATAATCAGTGGGCATTTCTTCAATGATTGGGTTTTCAACGTCAGCCTGTTGTTCGTCGGCATGTGCAAAAGAGATACAAAAAATTGAAAGTAGGGAGATAATAATTTTCATAAGATGATATCCAATTTAAAATAAGTAGAGTGCTAGATATTTATTTAAGTTCCACATTTCTCTTTGCCTCAGCAATATTGATTTGAATTGAGTGAATTTGCCTGCTATCTGAGCGTATGATTGTTATATCAAGGCCGTCAAATGAAATTTTTTCATCATTTTCCGGTAGATAACCAAATTTATGTGTCACCAAACCACCAATCGTCGAAAAATCATTGTCTTCATAGGAGGTGGCAAAGAAACTATTAAAATCTGAAATTTCTGTGGTTGCCTTAACTCGAAATTGTCTCTGATTCTCTTCGACTATATTGCCTTCCGTTTCATCGTAATCAAATTCATCTTCGATATCACCTACAATTTGCTCAAGCACATCTTCAATTGTAACCATGCCAGCTACACCACCGTGTTCGTCTACAACAATTGCGATATGATTTCGTTTCGTTCTAAATTCTTTCAGTAAAACATTTAATCTTTTGGACTCAGGAATAAATATGGGAGGCCTTAAAATATCTCGAGTTTCAAATTCATGTTTGGATGTGAGCTTAAGTAGGTCTTTAGCGAGAAGAATTCCAATTATGTTATTGATGCTTTCCTCAAAAACAGGAAATCTCGTATGCGCGGTTTCTATTACAAATGGAATGAATTCTTCAGGCTTCTTCGATACATCGATAGCGTCAATTTGTGACCTAGGTCGCATAATATCTCTGACCTGCATATCTGAAACATTTAGCACTCCTTCGATCATCATTAATGCATCTGCATCAATCATATTTTTATCGAAAGCGGACTTTAAAAGATCACCAAGTTGTTTTTTATCTCTTGGTTTTAATAAAAGGTTTCTTAGTTGAGATCCAATTTTTATTCTTTTTCTTTTCATGAATTCAACTATTAATAATCTTTATATGGGTCATTGATATTGAATTTACTTAGTATTTTTCTTTCCATTTTTTCCATTTTATCAGCATCTACATTATTCTGGTGATCATATCCTAAAAGATGCAGATATCCATGGATAATGAGATGTGCGTAATGATCTTGGATTTTTTTATTTTGGGCTTTTGCCTCCTTCTTTATAACGGGATGACATAAGACCAAATCACCTTCAATTGGATCTTCCAGCATAAGAAAAGATAAGACATTTGTAGGCACATCTTTATTTCTAAATTGTTTGTTTAATTTTTTTGATTCATTTTCACAACAATTCTGAGCGTAATTTTACTTTGATTTTTGGCTACAAGGCTCAACCATTCCTCGCATTGCTTTTTTGTTAATTGTTTTCTTTTGTGAACTGTATCTTGTATGAATACAGAAAATAAATTTTTAAACTTCATTTTAAAATTTTAGAGTTTAAATTTCTCATAAGCATTAATAATTTTTTGCACTAATGGGTGACGAACAACATCCACAGAAGTAAAGAAATTGAATTCGATACCTTTCACAGATTTTAAAATTCTTTGTATTTCTATCAGGCCACTCTTTTGAGATTTTGCAAGGTCAATTTGAGTGACATCACCAGTTATTACAGCCTTTGTCCCAAAGCCTATGCGGGTTAAAAACATCTTCATTTGTTCCGGCGTTGTATTTTGTGCTTCATCAAGAATAATAAAGCTTTGGTTGAGTGTCCTTCCTCTCATATAAGCTAAAGGAGCGACCTCTAATATGCCTTTATCAAACATTTTAGTCACGTTATCGTAACCAGCCAAATCGTATAATGCATCATATAAGGGCCTTAGGTAAGGGTCCACTTTTTGTGCAAGGTCACCCGGAAGAAATCCTAGATTTTCTCCGGCCTCAACTGCCGGTCTGACTAAAACTATTCTTTTAACCTTTTCTTTATTAAGGGCATCAACAGCCGAGGCAACTGCAAGATATGTTTTTCCTGTACCGGCAGGCCCAATACCAAAATTGATATCATTTGATTGAATATTATTAAGGTAGCTAACTTGCATGGGAGTGCGACCTTGTAAATCAGCTTTTAAGGTATGAAGTTGGGGCGAGTCTTTTGTGTTACCGTTTTCTTTTTGGTTTAGCTCTACAAGGCTTAATTGAATATCTTCAGGCAGGATAGCCCTTGTTGCTCTTAGGTAGATACTTTCAAGCAATTGGGATGCA
Source organism: Methylophilales bacterium BACL14 MAG-120910-bin43 (assembly GCA_905181685.1). Lineage (GTDB taxonomy): Bacteria > Pseudomonadota > Gammaproteobacteria > Burkholderiales > Methylophilaceae > BACL14. Next base: position 70,097 of record CAJIYK010000003.1, read on the forward strand.
AGTAAAACTTTTTTCTCGTCACCATTAAGAACAAATGAAGAATTTTTTCTATTTATCTTTACATCTAACCCCACACTTATTTGCGAAATATTTTCATCAAGTGGGCCACATAAGTTCGCGAGTTTTTTGTTGTCTTGAGGTGAAAGATTTAATTCTGTTTTCATGTGCCTAAACTAATTCTCCAACAAGAGATTTACCTAAAATTTTCATCACTTTTACGTTGACAAATTTGTTCAATAAATCTTTTGACTCTTTAAATTCAATAATTCTGTTGTTATCAGTTTTCCCCAACAAGACACCTGGTTTCTTTTTTGAAAAATGATCAATAAGAACTCTTTGGGTAGTCCCAATCATTTTTTTTGTGTAAACTCACCCTGAGTAATATTTATTGACTGAATTTCATGTAAGCGCTCAAGTTTTTCTTCATTTGTCGTTTCATCTTTAAGATACGCTGCAGGTGTACCAGGTCTTTTGCTATAAATAAAACTGAATGAGTAATCAAAATCAAGCTCAATAAATAATTTTTTAGTTAAATTAAAATCATTTGTTGTCTCAGTAGGAAAGCCAATAATAAGATCTGTAGTTAACGAAACATTAGGTAATTTTTTTCTAAGTTTTTTTATAATCGATTTATATTCTAAAGTTGTGTAGTTTCTCTTCATTGCCATCAATACCTTGTCTGAACCAGATTGAATGGGTAAGTGAAGGTGATTGGCTAATTTTTTGATGTTTCCAAAACAGTCAATTAGGTGATCATTCATTTCATTTGGATGACTGGTTGTAAACCGTATTCTTTTTACTTCTTCAATTTCCGATATATATTCAATGAGGGATGCAAAGTTTGCAATTTTTCCGCTACTCATCAGCCCTCTGTAACCATTTACATTTTGGCCTAAAAGTATAATTTCAGATGCTCCTTGCAGCGTTAGTTGGATAATTTCGGTGATGATATCGTCTAGTGGCCGTGAAATTTCCTCTCCTCTTGTATAAGGAACGACACAAAAAGAGCAGTACTTACTACAACCCTCCATGATTGAAACCATTGCAGAAGGATTTTTACTTTTGGATGTAGGCAAGTTATCAAACTTTTCAATTTCTGGGAATGAGATATCTATTTGGGGCTTTCCTGTTACTTCTCTTAAATTAATAAGCTCAGGTAATCTGTGAAGGGTTTGTGGCCCAAAAACAGCATCTACATAGGGCGCACGTTTAATTATTTCCTCACCTTCTTGACTCGCAACACAACCACCTACAGCAATTTGTATATGCGGCTTTGTTTCTTTTAGCTTTCTATATCTTCCTAAATCGCTGAAAAGCTTAACCTCTGCTTTTTCCCTAACGGAGCAAGTATTAAGAACAATTAAATCTGCATCCTCTGGTGAATCTGTCTGTGATAAATTTTTTTTTGAACCTAAGATATCTTCAATTTTTTCAGAATCATACTCATTCATCTGACAACCAAAAGACTTTACAAATACTTTTTTTGACATGTTTTATTAAAATATAATTTTACGACTTTGGATTATAACTTTTTTTGTATACAAGGCCTATGTATATAACATCCTTAATAGAGTAACATTTTGTTATGGACAACTTCCCGATATTTTTAGAAATTAAAAATAAACCAGTTTTAGTAATTGGTGGGGGAGATATTGCTTTAAGAAAAATCAAATTATTGATTAAGTCAAAACCTAATTTAACGGTAGTAGCAAAGAATTTTTGTGAAGAAATATTAGATCTTAAAGATAGGTATTCGATAGATATTATCCAAAAAGATTTTCATCCCGATGATATCGAATTTCCAATGATTATCATTGCTGCGACAAATAATAAATTACTTAATAAACAAATTGCACAAATCGGGGGAAAGAAAAAAATCCCAGTCAATGTCGTTGATCAACCTTCATTATGTACTTTTACAATGGGTTCAATTGTTGAAAGAGGGTCACTAGTTGTTTCTATTTCTAGCAGCGGAAAAGCGCCTGTATTAGTAAGGCAATTAAGAGAAAAAATTGAGATGATGATTCCTGACGCTTATAAGGATCTAGTAGATTTAGCAGGGAGCTTAAGAGATAAGGTTAAAAAATCTATTAAGGTAAATAATAAAAGAAGAATCTTTTGGGAGAAGTTCTTTGATGTTGAAAATATTCAATCATTTTTAAATCAAAATAAAACCTTAACTAAAAAATTTAATTCATTACTTCGTAGCATGAAAAATAATACTGGGGAGGTTTATTTAGTTGGAGCAGGGCCTGGAGAGAGAGACTTGTTAACAATAAGGGCTCTACATTTAATGCAAAAATGTGATGTTTGTATTTATGACAATTTAGTCTCTGACGAAGTGATTGAATTAGTTCGGCGAGATGCCGATATGATTTTTGCTGGTAAAAAAAGAGATCAACATACATTTAGCCAAGAAAAAATCAATGATCTACTAGTGAAATATGCTAAAAAAGGTAAAAAAGTTTTAAGGCTTAAGGGAGGCGATCCATTCATTTTTGGCAGGGGTGGCGAGGAAATTGAGTCGCTTATGTCACATAAGATAAATTTTCAAGTTGTCCCCGGTATTTCAGCGGCTAATGGAGTTGCTGCTTATGCAGGAATTCCTTTGACGCATAGAGACTATGCCCAAAGCTGTTTATTTTTAACAGGTCACTTTAAGGATGGCAAAATTGATTTTGATTGGCCAAAATTAATAACAGAAAAACAAACTCTTGTCATTTATATGGGGCTTCTGAGCCTGCCTGACTTTATAAAAGAGCTTGTTGAACATGGCCAAAATAAAACAATGCCGGTTGCCGTAATTCAAAGTGGCACAACAAACGCACAAAGAGTAATTGTAGGTAATATTGGAAGTATAAAAAGTAAGGTGGTTCGCTCAAAGATAAAATCACCTGCATTGGTTATTATTGGCGAGGTAGTAAAATTAAGAGATCAGCTTAAATGGTTTAAGTAATCTACGCTCTTATTATTGGAATTGTAATTTTCGCTTCGAGCCCTTTATCCTTTTTATCTGAGATTAACTCTAATTTACCATCATGAGCCTTTACAATTCTATCGGCAATCGATAAACCTAAGCCACATCCACCTTCATTACCTCTAGCTTCATCGAGGCGTTCAAATGGCTTTAATAGTCTTTCTAGCTCTTTATCAGGGATCCCGGGACCATCGTCAACCACACTTATGGTAAAAGATTCTTCCTCGAGGGTAGCAATAAGAACAACTTTTCCTTTTGCATAAAAGAAAGCATTATTAATTAAATTATCTAAACATCTTTGCAATGCTAAGGGCCTCAAGTCAATAAAGAGTTTTTTTGGTATATCAGTTTTTATATTCTTCTTTCTTAATATAAATTTCTGACCCATTCTTAGATGCTTTACTTGTATGTTATTTAAAAATTTACCTAAATTAACTGGAATTTTAGTCTCATCTTCGAAGCCTCGAGCAAAATCAAGAAATTGGTTAAGAATATTGTTTATTTCTAGAATATCCTCTTCCATACTATTTTTTAAATCATCTGACTTTTCTGGAAGCATTTCAGATGCGATTCTTAGGCGCGTTAAAGGTGTTCGAATATCGTGAGAAACACTTGCAAGCAAAAACTTTCTCTCTTGGCTTGCCTTTTTTAAGTTAGCTAACATTTCATTAAAAGCCACATTTAAATCGCTAAATTCAACCAAATTATCATGAGGAAGTTTTTCAGGAGACAAGTCCTTTCGAACGCTTTCTGCTGCTTCAATTAGTCTGTTCAAGCGCCTATTGATTCTCTCAGTTGTCATATAGGCGGCAACAAGTGCGATTAAGGCGATAATAGTTCCCCAACCTATCCAGTGCCACGGAAAGGGTCTATCTACGATTGTGCGGGGGATCACAACCCAAAATAACTCACTATTTAACTCAAAACTGACCCATATTCCCTCAATTGAAAAATGATTAATAGCGATAAGCGTTCCAAGAGGTAGCCTTTGGGTAACTTTTTGGATAACAAGCTGAAGAAATGGGTCATCTGGTATTGGCTCAATTTGCTCAAAGAAGTGCGCGGGATATATCCTGACGTTTCCCATAGTTGAAAGCTCGTTCAAGAGTTGAACTCTTTTGTCCGTCGCAGATGCTGCCATTGATGCTTTGGTAAAATTGACTATGGTAGATATTTCTAAAGCTAAAGCCTCTGCACGAGGCTCTCTTTCATAGATATCAAAAATTTTAAGTGATACGAGCTGTGTGGTGATCAATAATAATGCAATTATTAAAGAAATCCTGGTAAGGAGACTCTTTGGTAAGTATTTCAATTACTGAGCTTCTCCATCAGGATCAAAGATATAGCCATACCCCCATTTAGTTTGGAGATATTTTGGTTTATTGGGATTGTCCTTCAATTAATCTTCTAATACGTGAAATTTGTACGTCAATACTTCTATCAAAAACATCCAACTCTTTTCCCTTTAGCTAATTGCATTATTCTATCTCTAGACAAAGGTTGTTTTGCATGATCAGTGAAAACTTTTAATAAATCAAACTCACCGGCTGTAATAGAAATATTTTTACCTTCATGAGAAAGATTTCGGTTTTCTGTATCAAATTCGAATGAACCGAAACGAACTACTTGTTTTGGAGATGGAGCTCCCAGTGTTGTTTGTCTTCTGATAATTGCATTAATACGCGCTAAAAGTTCTCGAGGGCTAAAAGGTTTTGGAAGATAATCATCCGCTCCCATTTCAAGCCCAACAATTCGATCAACCTCATCTCCTTTGGCGGTAAGCATGATGATCGGCACATTAATATTCTTTGCCCTATATCTTTGGCATAAATTTAGACCTGATTCTTCAGGCATCATTAAATCAAGAACAATTAAATCAATATCGTTAGCATCAACAATCTCATCAAGGGCAGAGCCACTATCAGCTGTAAAAACTTTTAAATTTTGGTCAGTAAGATATTTTGCAGTGAGCTCAAGTATTTTTGGGTCATCATCAACAAGTGCAATGTTTGGTTTGTTCTCTGCCATAGTGTCTATTTGATTATAATTACTGTATATAATATGCTATAAAAGCTGAATGAGCATATTTAAATCGTTACAGTTCTGTTACAATTTCACGGTTATTTGTAATATTAGGTTAACATTGTAGTTGCAAAATGATTGACCGTTTAAAGAAAAAGGCGTTAAGTTAAATTTGAACAAACTAATTCTTTTACCACTATTATTTGTGACTTGGCATGCTAATGCTGAGGTTGACTTGCAAAAGGTTCGAATCACAAATTCCAATCAATCTATTGAATTAGAAGAGATACATAACGCTTTATCAAACTTCTCAAGGTCAGAAGATAAAGTGAACATCATATACGAAGAGCGAAGAAGAGAGATGCTTGAAAGCGTTGAGAGAAGATTTATTTTATGTGATTCTGACAACAATGAGCAGTTGGATGTTTATGAAACTACAGTATGCCTCCCACAAATTGCAAGGCAGTTTAGAAGGGTAGATACTAATAATGATTTTTTGATTAGTTTTGATGAAATGGCCATATTAGCAAAAGCCTATCAAGATAAAGTAAATGTCAAAGAAGACGAAAGTTCTCAAATAGTTAAAAGTAACAAAAAAACATCACCAGCAACAGCACAAAAGAAAAAAACTAAAACCAAAAAAATCAATTAATTTTCTCTAAACTTTATCCTTATTAGAAGACTCAATAGATTATGATTGAGATTACTTCAGCCAACAGTTTTTTAAATTTAAAGAATGAGCTCTCGGACCTAAAGATAGATTCATCTTTTTTATCTTGGGAATTTCATAGTGCACTTGAAACTTCAGGCTCTGTTGGAAAAAATTCTGGCTGGATTCCCTTCCCAATTGTGGCGAAATCAGAGGGAAAGATGGTTGGTTTTATGCCTATATATCTTAAGGAGCATTCATATGGAGAGTATGTATTTGATTGGTCATGGGCAGAAGCTTTTCATAAAAGCGGTTTAAATTATTATCCTAAAATGATTTCGGCTATCCCTTTTACCCCAATCACTGGTAGGAGAATCATCGCTGAAAGTATAGATATTAAGAGGATGATGGTTAAAGCTCTGGAAAAGATTTTACTCGATCATAAAATTTCTTCGTGCCACATATTATTTCCGAATGAAGAAGATACCACCTTATTCAATGATATGGGTTGGTTACAACGTGAGGGTGTTCAATTTCGGTGGGAAAATAAAGATTATGATAATTTCGAGCAATTTTTATCTAACCTTTCACATAACAAGAGAAAAAAAATCAAACAAGAAAGAAAGAAAATCAATAATTTGAATATTGAAGTCATTACCAAACAAGGCAACTTAATCTGTGATGAAGATATTGAATTTTTTTACGCGTGTTATTGCAATACTTATATGCTTCATAATTCATCTCCTTACCTAACAAAAGAATTCTTTTATCAATTGAATAATAATATGCCCAACAAGCTTGTATTTATATTCGCAGAGAAAGAGGGGAGGAGAATAGCGAGTGCGCTTAATATTATTAGCGAGCAGAGCTCTATATGGACGCTATTGGGGGGCGCTAGAATATATTCCTAGCCTACATTTCGAACTTTGTTACTACGCGGGACAAGAGTTTTGTATTCAAAATAAATTAAAGTATTTTGAGGGCGGCGCACAAGGGGAACATAAATTAGCTAGAGGTTTTGATCCATTCAAAACATTCTCAAATCATTTCATTGCAAATTCTGAATTTAAAAGTGCAATCGAAAGTTTTCTAAGCAAAGAAAAAACACATATGACAATGTATACTGATGAATTGGAGGAGAGGTCAGCTTTTAAAAAAAAATGATCTAGCTGAGAATAAAATCTACAATGAAATACAGTATAAGGCCCAGTAAGAATACCAGAGTAAATCCAATTAAAATATAGCTTGATACTCCATTCTTTTGAATGTAATTATCATCTTCACTAAATTTTTTATTTGATTGAATTCCACAGAAAGCAGCTAAAACACTTTTAATAATGAGAAGGAGTTCTTTCATATTTATCTTCAAAAATGGTGGTGATGGAGAGACTTGAACTCTCGACCTCAGGATTATGAATCCTGCGCTCTAACCACCTGAGCTACATCACCAATAATTTAAATTTAGCGTGAGATTATATTTTTATAGGCAACTAAAGTCAAAGTGTTATTAAACATTAAATCTAAAATGAACCACATCACCATCTTGAAGGACATAATCTTTTCCTTCTAGGCGAAGTTTACCTGCTTCCTTTGCTTTTTGCTCACCACTTAAATCAATGTAGTCTTGATATGAAATTACCTCTGCCTTGATAAAGCCTTTTTCAAAATCTGTATGAATAACGCCTGCCCCTTCAGGAGCTGTCGCACCAATTTTAACCGTCCAAGCTCGAACTTCTTTAACTCCAGCAGTGAAATATGTTTGCAACCCCAAAAGCTTATAAGAGGCTCTAATCAATCTATTTAACCCAGGTTCACTTAAGCCTAATTCACTCAAAAAAATTTCTTTTTCTTCATCCTCAAGATCAGCTATATCTGATTCTATTTTTGCACAGACTGTTACAACAGGAATATCAAGCTTTTGTGCATAAGCGCTTAATTCGTCTAAAGATGAGTTATTTTCAAAACCATTTTCATCTACATTAGCGACAAACATTATTGGTTTAATTGTAATTAGGCAAAGAGGTTTAATTAATACAATCTCTTCTGCGGACAGTTCTATTGTTGATGCAAGGTTACCTTCATTAAAAACTATCTGAATTTTTTTGTACAATTCTAATAACTTTTGGGAATCTTTATCACCTGACTTTGATTTCTTTGACTCTTTCTGGATGGCTTTATCAAGCGTCTCCATATCAGATAAAATTAATTCAGTATTAATAGTTTCAATATCAGATAAGGGGTTGATGTGTCCTGAAACATGAACAATATTTTCATCATCAAAACATCGAACAACATGCATGATTGCATCAGTCTCTCTAATATTAGCTAAAAATTTATTGCCTAAACCCTCACCTTTAGAAGCGCCTGCTACCAAACCAGCAATATCTACAAGTTCAACCGTGGCGGGTTGAGTCTTTTCTGGAGAGACTATGTTTTCGAGTTTTGAAATTCGTTGGTCAGGAACTTCTACGATGCCAACATTTGGTTCAATTGTACAAAAAGGATAGTTTTCAGCATCAATGCCTGCCTTAGTGATAGCGTTAAAAAGCGTCGATTTACCCACATTTGGGAGCCCTACAATTCCACATTTCATATAATAAATTCCAAAATATTTAAGCTGAGTGAAGATTTAACATTGCTTTTTCAAACTGACCGCTTTTAAGTAGAGAAAAAATTTTATAACTATTAAGTATTGAATCTTCAATTAGCTCATTTTCTTTTTTTAAAGGAGGTTTTAATACAAAATTACTTACTAGATTCTTATTTCCAGGATGACCAATCCCAATACGAATTCTCCAGAAATTTTTACTTTTTATTGAATCAGTAATACTTTTAAGGCCGTTATGCCCACCATCACCGCCACCAAGTTTTAGTTTGATCTTTCCAGGCTCAATATCTAATTCATCATGAATAACAAGAATTTCTTCAGGTTGGATTTTGTAGAAATTAGCAACTGCAGCGAGTGACTTTCCACTCTCGTTCATAAACGTTGTAGGCTTTAAGAATAAACAATTACCGTCCTCGGTATATTTAGCAATATCGCCATTAAATTTTGCATTATGTTTTAAATTGAGGCGGTGATTGTTGGTTACAAAATCGATCCACCAAAAACCACAATTATGGCGTGTATTTTGATACTTTTCTCCAGGATTTCCTAATCCAGCAAAGAGCTTTATTTTGTTCATTAGTGATAGGATAGCGCACTTGTAATTAAGTGCGCTATAAAAACCTACTAATCCTTTTTATCTGATTTTTCGTCACCACCTTCAGCAGCTTTATCGTCACCACCTTCAGCAGCTTCTTCACCTTCAGCACCTTCTGCACCTTCAGCACCTTCTTCACCTTCAGCAGCCACTGGTGTTTCTTCGACAACAACCTTAGGCTTGGATATAGAGGTAATAGTAGGATCATTATCTTCAGATAAGTCCAGTTAACTCTACGCCCTCTGGGACCTTTATGTCTGATAGACGAATAGAGTCACCAATAGATAAAGCGATCATATCTACCTCTATATAGGTTGGTAAATCTTTAGGAAGACATGAGATATCAACATCGACCATGATATGAGAAACAACACCACCTTCGAGTTTTACTCCAGGCGCAACATCTTCATTCAAGAAGTGGAATGGAATTTTCACACTTAGTTTCTTATTTTCATCAATTCGTTGAAGATCAATATGTTGAATATTGTTTCTAACAGGATGCATTTGATAGTCTCTAAGTAAAACAGACTCTTTCTTACCATCTAAATTTAGAGTAAGGATAGAGGCATGAAATGCTTCATGTTTGAATTGCATATATAAGTCTTTAGCATTCAATTCAATACTTTTTGCATCACCATTTCCACCATAAAGAACACCTGGAACCTTTCCTTCATGACGAAGACGGCGGCTCGCACCCGTACCTTTCGCATCTCTTAATACTGCATTTATTTCAATTTTCATTATAGAACTCCTAAAATTCAAATAGACCCGCGACCAGGTCTATTTATGTTTTTAAATTACTCATCATTCAAAGAAAGCTTTTATTTTTTAATCAATAAATAAAGAGCTTACAGAATCTTCGTGGCTAATTCTTTTTATTGTCTCAGCTAAAATTTTAGCGACTGACAGTTGCCTTATTTTTTCACAGCCTAGAGCATTTTTTTCAAGCGTAATTGTATCAGTAATTACAATTTCATCAAGCTCAGAGGATTGAATTGATTCAATGGCTTTCCCTGAAAAAATTGGATGTGTAGCATACGCAACAACTTTTTCTGCGCCCTTCTTTTTTAAAGCTAACGCTGCCTCACAAAGCGTATTCGCTGTATCAACAATATCATCGACTATGATGCATGTACGACCATTCACATCACCAATAATGTTCATCACCTCTGATACATTCGGTTTTGGACGCCTTTTGTCTATAATCGCTAAATCACTACCAAGAATCTTTGCCATCGCTCTTGCTCTGACAACCCCTCCGACATCTGGGGATACTATTACAGCATCCTCATAGCTTTGTTTTTTTAAATCTTCAAGCAATACAGGTGTTGCGTATATATTATCAACTGGAATTTCAAAAAAACCTTGTATCTGATCTGAATGAAGGTCCATCGTTAGAAGTCTATCTACCCCAACTCCAGTAAGCATGTTGGCAACTACCTTTGCAGTAATAGCTACTCTGGCTGACCTTGGTCTTCTATCTTGTCTTGAGTAGCCGAGATATGGTATGGCAGCCGTTATTCTTGCAGCAGAAGACCTTCTGAGTGCATCGACCATCACCATGATTTCCATTAGATTATCGTTGGTAGGAAAACTAGTTGATTGTAAAATGAAAACATCCTTTCCTCGAACATTTTCAAGAAGTTCTAGCATGGTTTCTCCATCGCTAAAATTACCAACAGTCGCTTCACCAAGTTTTAGACCTAAATTAGAGGCAACTTTTTTTGCAAGATCTTTATTGGCATTCCCAGTAAAAACCATTAGATTTTCGTTTTTCACAAATACCTCCGCATTTAAAAAAATTGGCTGGGGAGGAAGGATTCGAACCTTCGCATGCATGGATCAAAACCATGTGCCTTAACCAGCTTGGCGACTCCCCATTTAACTTAAAACATCATAAAAAGGATGTTTAGATAATCCTTTTACAATAAAACTTTTTAAATCTATTGGTTTTTTCTCATCAATAAATTGAGTTTCTTTTACATCTGCTATTTTTACAAAAACACTTGAGCCTGTTCCTGAGATTTTAGCAAATCCAAAATTATTCATCCAACTCAATAATTTTTTCATCTTTATATATTTTTTAGTAATTGTAGATTCCAAGTCATTACATTCTTGGTCAAGTTTTTCACTAAAACAGGTCGACATTTTCAATGTAATTGGGACTTTTGTCAATTTAAATGATTTAAATATTGACTCTGTAGAGATAGAAAAGTTGGGGTAACACAAATAATAAATGAAATTAGGAATGTTAAATTTACTTAGTTTCTCGCCAACTCCTTCTACCCATGCGTTTTCCCCAAATATAAAGAATGGAACATCGGCACCTAGGCCTAGGCCAAGCGTCATTAATTCTTTTTTTGTTAGATTTATATTGGCTAATTTATTGATTCCCATGAGTATAGTTGCTGCATCGGAACTTCCCCCACCCAAGCCTGCTCCAATTGGGATATTTTTTTTTATATAAATATCGACGCCAATATTTTTATCTTTTAGAATTAATCGTGCAGCCTTAAGCCCAAGATCATCTTGATTATCGACCTCAATCGATGCATTGATCAAATTTATTTGAGTGTCACTTCTGATCCTTATATAAATATAGTCATATAAATCTATAAGTTGAAAAACACTTTGTAGCTTATGGAAGCCATCATCTCTTTTACCTATTATTTTTAAAAATAAATTAATTTTTGCAGGTGCTTTAAACTCCTCATAACCTTCTTGCTTATAGTCTTTTTTATTCAATCAAGATTTCCATTTAATAATATATATTTTAAGTGTAATTTTATTTTTGTTTAATTCGATGTACTTCGGGAAAATTTTGTTTTCTTTCTCTATTACCCCCTCATAATCTACCTTCCAATCTGCATAAGATAGCGAGACATTTTTTTTGCTAGTGAGTTGAGTTGGTGGGGTCATAATTAACTTCTCTAGAATAAAAACATTTTGTTTATTACCAAAGATTTGCCTAATGATATCTTCGATTTCATTTTTATTCTTTGATAAGTTACTGATTTTTAATGAATTATTTGATTTATCTAAATAAACTTTAGAAATAACTGAATTGAAGGGGTTTAGAATGGTAATACTACTTTTACCGTTTTTTGTATTCCAAATAAGCTTTCCGGTAAACCCTTTTTTCTCAACAAAAAGAGTAATTTTGGCTGAAAAAGCTAGGTTAACAAAATCATTTACATTGTTTTGGTTGGAATAGTCTTTGTAGGAAACTATCTCTGGTTGAGTTTTATCAATTGAAGCGCAACTAACCAGGAAAAAAGATATTAAAATACAAATAAATTTCATTATTTGCCTACTTTAGAAAAAGTTATCGGTATTTCTTAACAGTCTTTAATAATATCTTATTATCAGGGTATTGTTGCAATGATTCGTCCCATATTTTTTGAGCCTCATCAGTTTTATTTGCGTGCCAAAGAACTTCACCTAGGTGAGCCGAAATTTCGGGATCTTTTTTAATTTCATAAGCCTTTCTTAAAAAATCAAGGGCAACATCGATATTGCCTAGTCTATATTGTACCCATCCCATACTGTCCATAATGTAGTGGTTCCTAGGTTCTAGAGATAAGGCTATTTCAATATTTATCTTTGCTTCATCAAGCTTTATGTTTCTGTCGGCAAATGAGTAACCTAATGCATTGTATGCAACTGCATAGTCAGGCTTAATTTTTATTGCCTCTCTTAAAAGCTGCTCCATAAGGACTGTATTTCCCATCCTCTCTGCAAGCATGGCGTAATCATATTTGAACTCTGCAGAGTTTTTAAAATTTTCCTCTTCTTTTTTCATCAAATCATATGCTTCTGTTTCTTTATTATCGCTATATAAAATTGAAACTTTTGCTCTGAATAATTCCAACTTGGCCTCTGGAGTTAAGTTGTTATATTGATCTAGGCTCTCTAATGCTTGATCATTCCCTTCATACTTAGCTATTAACTCTGCGGTTAATATTTTAGATTCAATAAAAGATGGGCCAGAATTAATCTTGTTTAACCAAGCGAGAGCTTCATTATAATTACCTCTTGTGTCTTCAATACGTGCAAGGTAGATGTAAATTTGTTCGGGTTGTGGATACCCTCTTTCAAGGCTTTGCATCAGAAATTTTTCTGCTAAGTCATAATCTCCTAGCTCGATAGCAAGCAATGAAACAGTAAAGCTTATTTCTGCAGACGCAAGTGAACTATTTACTATTTTAAGAAATTCATCTTTTGCTAAATTATATTTTTTTTGATTTGTAAGAAGTTTTGCATACTCCAGTCTTACTTCACTCGCATCAGGATATTGCTTCAAGTAACTAACATAAAAATTTGTCGCTTTTTCTTGTGATTCTAGTCCTATGATATAACCCTCAAATAAAACTGCCGTTTGCCACTTAGGATCAATTTTTTTTACTTTAGCAAGTTCAGAGTTAGTCAATTTTTTATTGTTGGCGAAAGTAAGCTGCATGTGCAATTGCAAAATGTGCCTCCTTACTATTGGGATAAGGTTCTGCAATGTCAACAATAAATCTAAGAGCATTTTTTTTATTCTCTACTTTCGCAAGTATAGAATTTAAATATAAGAAACCTTCTCCTCGGTATGTATCTTGCTCAAGTAATTTTTTTACAATTGGCTTTGCCTTACTTAAGTTTCCGCTTGTAATATATAGTTCAGCTAAAATTTGCTGGGCTTGGACAGATTTGGGATCTAAACTACTCCACACTTTTGCCGAATCAAGAGCGACGCGACCATTTCTTGAACTTCCCGCAACCCTTGTAGCTCTCTCAGCCAAGGAATACTGTGAGTTTGCTTTGCTAAATCAAGGTAAAGATGACCGGCAGAATTAAAATCACCTCTTTGAGTAGCTATTTCTGCTAGAAGAAACTTATAAACAAATTCTGCATTCGCTTCAGTAATTTTTGGTGGAAGATTAGGATTAAAATTATCTTGTTGATTAGCGAATGAAGAGTTAAAAGAAATTACATAAAAAAATAGGTGCTAATTATTACGAAAAGTGTTTTATTAAATATTTTGTTTTTTCTCATTCTAAGATCTTTTATATAAAGTGGAATTATTTAAATCAATTATAACTCGCTTAATGACTTAGATTTTAAAAGATAATTCATTTATCTTTAAACTTTTTTTTACTTCTTTAAACTTTTTTTTTAATATACACTCCTAATAAATTATTAATAAACTCTTTGGAAGTAGATTTACGTGACTACGTTTGAAAATACAATAGAGGCATCAAATCTTACTAAAAGTTTTGGAAAAAACGTTGCGGTCAACGATGTTTCTTTTCAGCTTAAAAAAGGTGAAGTTCTTGGTTTTTTAGGACCCAATGGAGCAGGTAAATCAACTACCATGAGGATGCTTACGGGCAATCTTGCGCCCACAAACGGAGATGTAAGAATATGTGGGATTGATATTATTTCAGAGCCAAAGAAAGCTAAGGCACTGATAGGTTATTTGCCTGAGATGAGACCACTTTACAAAGAATTTACAGTTAATGAGTATTTAACTATTGCCGCTAGATTTCATAAAGTACCTTCACCAAAAATTAAAAAAGCTCTTGAAGAAGCAAAAGAAAGATGTGGTTTGTCTCATATGAGTAAAAGATTAATTGAAAACTTATCTAATGGTTACCAACAGAGAGTTGGGATCGCGCAAGCTATCATCCACAATCCTGAAATTGTTATTCTTGATGAGCCTACTGTTGGTTTAGACCCTATCCAAATAAGAGAAATACGTAAATTAATTAGAGATATTGGTAAGCAACACAGTGTGATTATATCCACTCATATTCTTCCCGAAGTAGAAATGGTTTGTGATCGTGTGCAAATTATTGATAATGGAAAACTCGTTTTTCACGGTTCTATTGATGATCTAAAGGCACAAAGAAGAGGTAATAAGTTGCTAGTTGGTTTTTCAAAAGCTCCGGCGCTAAGCAAATTAAAAAAAATTAAAGGGGTTGATAGAGTCGAAGATGCTGATAATGGAATGTTTAGATTCCACTTCAAAGATAAATACCTACCCGCTGAAGAAATTGTCAATCTTTCGGTGAAAGAGGGCTGGGGTTTATATCACATAAATATGGACGTAACGAGCTTAGAAGAGACCTTTGTCAATTTAACGCAAACTAGTTAAAGAGAATTTTATGATTATTAACGTTGCCAGAAAAGAATTAAAAAGTTTATTTGCATCACCGATGGGGTGGATAATACTTTCGATTTTGATGTTTGGGTTTGGAACATTATATTTGCAAGGGGTTAATAGTTATTTTGAAGTTATGTCTGGGGCCGTTCGACCCGCTGAAAGAGTTGGCGTCACAATCTATGTTGGGTCTCAAATTTACAGTACCGCACTTTTTTTGCTTTCTGTAACGACCCCCATGCTTACTATGAGGTTGATTAGTGAAGAAAGAAAGAGTCAAACGATGCCATTTTTGCTAAGTGCCCCAATATCCCTCACCGAAATAGTGGTAGGTAAGTTCTTAGGCCTAGTTATATTCTTAAGCATTCTTGTTATCTATATTTTTGCCATGCTTTCAACACTTAATATATGGGCTGATATAGATTTTGGATACCTAATTGGTAACTCTTTTGGATTCATTTTATTAATTGCAAGTTTTACAGCACTAGGAATTTTTTTCTCTAGCTTAACGAACCAGCCTATTATTGCTGCAATCACAACATTTATTGCACTTGTTTCGATGGTCGGTTTGGGAAGTTATTTTGCGAGCGATCCAAGCCACTGGTTTAATTACATCTCAATGACAAAACATTATCAATCATTTACTAGGGGAGTTTTTGATAGCGCAGATATTGTTTATTATTTGCTTTTTATTGTTACCTTTTTAACGTTAACTGTTAGAAGGCTTGATTCAGATAGGCTCAGGGGATAACTGCTGTGAAAGCGAATAAAAAATTTAGATTACAATATTCTCTACAAAATAGTTTTTTTCTTATTTTATTTTTATCTTTGGTATTTGTTATTGGCTTTTTGGCCAAGCAATTTGTCTATGTCAAAGACATGACCCAAGCCAATAGGAGCGTACTTACCAAAGGCAGTATTGAGGTCGTTGAGAGTATGAAAGATCCCATACAGCTTACAATTTTTGCATCGAATGATGATGGTAGCGAAAACTTTAGGAAAAGTATCGTAGATTTTTTTGCTAAGTACCAGAGAGCTAAGTCAGATATAAACATAACATTTATTAATCCAATTGAAGAACCAAAGCTTTTACAGGAGCTAGGCATAAGAAGTGATGGAGAAGTTGTTGTTGAATATAACAAAAGAACAGAACATATATCACCACCATTTGCTGAACAAGAATTTACAAACCTTCTCGTTAGGCTTTCCCGAACAAATCAAAAACCAATCTTATATCTTGATGGTCATGGTGAAAAAAACTTAATCGGTAAAAAAACAAATGACTTAGGTGGCTTTGGTGATCAATTAAGAAACAAAGGACTCAAGCTTGCAAATCCAGATCTAACAGCTCTAAGCGAAGTCCCTAAGGAAGGGGCAATGTTAATTATTGCAAGCCCCCAAGTAAATATTGGAAAAGTAGAGGCAAAAAAAATATTAAATTATGTAGAGCAGGGTGGAAATCTACTATGGCTATTGGATGATAATAATTTTAAAGGGCTTGATAGTCTTGCAAATTATTTAGCTTTGAAGGTATCCGATATTTCAGTTATTGATCCACTTGCTGAAGAATATGGTGGTGATGAAAATATAACTTTTTCAACTATTTATGGAGATCATCCGATTACGAGAAATTTTATGTTGAGGACTATATATTCTAATGCCCACGAAGTGAATGCTCAAGACTCCTATGAGAATGGATGGGAAGTGAGTGAGTTGATAGAAGTTGCTACAGGTGGATGGCTCCCCTTAAGCAAAAAAAATGGCGATGATAAATTTAATTTTATAAAGGGTGAGGATAAAGAGGGACCTATAAATATTGGAATTGCACTTAAAAGGAAGTTTGGAGAAATTGGGCAAAGAGTTGTTGTGGTTGGCAATGCGGCATTCTTATCAAATACCTTCATCACTTCTGGTGGTAATTTAGATTTGGGTATCAATATTATTAATTGGCTTGCTGGTGATGATCAGTTAATAACCATTCAGCCAATGCCACTTAAAGATATAAATGTAAGCATCCCGAACGATAGTAAGTCAGTATTTATTGCATGGAGCATATTTCATTCATTTCAATATTTTATTCCAATCGGTTTGTTCATTTTAGGTTTTGTTGTTTGGTTCAGAAGAAGAAAAGCCTGATATGACTAATAAATGGGTTACTAATTTAATATTACTAGTTGTATTAATTGGTGCAAGTTTAGTTGCCTTCCAGTCTTTAAAGGAAGAACCTGAAATTATAAAAGGTCTTGAAGTAACCAACCTTAAGCTTTCTGATTTTGACGAAATAGAGTTAAATTTTCCATCAAAAGCAAAAGTACATTTTAAAATAATTGAAGATCACTGGAAAATTTTGTCACCAGTTAAAGGTAGAGCAAATGAGCGTTATGTATATCAACTTCTATCAATCCTGGCCTCAAGGAGCCCTGAAAAACTTAAAAGTGATGACTTAGAAAAATATGGTCTTGATCAGCCTCAGTTAAAATTGACATTCTTAAATAATGAAAAGTCGTTGAAAGAAGAGTTTGTATTTGGGACTTATAATCCAATTTCAGAAAATCAGTATATAAAATATAAAGATGATGTATTTATTGTGAATGGCCTATTTTCCGAAACTGCATCCTATGTTCCAATTGAGTTCATTGATAAGAGACCCATTGCGCCCTATGAAATGATTCAAGGTTTTAATTTTTCAAGGTTAGAGCAATGGCAAAAAAACCAATTAAAGCTTGTTGAAAAAAATGGTAGGTGGTCTACGAAAGGCATAAATGTCTCAACTACCCAGGAAGACATTGTTGAATGGCTGAGTGTTTCTTGGGATGGCTTGCAAGCCCTCTCAGTTGAAAGCTTTAAGATGGACTCAAGGCTTGGGTATAAAAGCTTTGATGTCATAGTTAATGATAATAAAAAAGTAACATTTTATAAAATTCAAGAATCCCCTCAACTTCATTTGTATCGTAAAGATGAAGGGCTACTGTATCGATTCCCGGGAGATCTTGGATTCACAATGCTAAATCCCCATGTAAAGGTAAAAGAAAAAGAATAATGCCTGAACTACCTGAGGTTGAAGTAACAAGACTTGGCTTATTACCCCTCATAAATGGCATAGTTTCTAGTGTTGATGTCAGAAACCATTCGCTAAGGTGGCCAGTAAACCCTAATCTAAAAAAAATACTTAATTCACAAAAATTAATTTCGCTTTTACGAAGAGGAAAGTATCTTCTTGCTCAATTTTCAAATGGATACCTAATTATCCACCTTGGAATGTCTGGAAGGATATCAATCGTTAATGAAAAAAAAAGTCTCTTAAAACATGATCATATCGATATATGTTTCAATGTAAATGGCAATAAAAAAATATTAAGATATAACGATACAAGAAGGTTTGGGGCGATGATATGGACAGACGACAACCCGTCTAATCATAAACTTATAGCAACCCTTGGCCCCGAGCCTTTATCGGATGAATTCAATGCTGACTACTTATACGAGATAGTTAAAAGAAAAAAACAGCCAATCAAAAGCACAATAATGGATAGCCACTCTGTGGTCGGCGTTGGTAATATTTATGCTAGCGAATCCCTTTTTCTTGCTTCCATTAGACCTCAACGCCGATCTCAAAAGATCAAAAAAAAGGAAATTAGTATATTAGTTGATTCTATAAAAATGGTTATCCAAAAGGCAATTGAAAGAGGGGGAAGTACACTTAATGACTTTTTTAGCGTTAATGGACAAAGCGGGTATTTTCAAAATGAGCACAATGTCTATGGAAGAGAAAATGAAAGTTGCAATAAGTGCGAGGGAAGGATATATCAATTAAGAATTGCGCAGAGGTCAAGTTTTTATTGTAAAAATTGTCAAGTTTAAAGTTACTTAAATTTTATATAAATGTGAGGACTGTAAGAGTTATAACCACAAATAAAAGAATCATTACCAATTATAATTCTGTCCTGCCTAAGCTTTATTCCTTCAATTGATTTTCGGATATCTTTTTCAATGATTGTGTATGAATCTTTATTATGATTATTCAAATAAGCATGAAGAAGTGTAGGTAATTGAGGAGCAATGTCCACCCAATTAGGAAATTCCTTTTTTATTCTATTTATTAAGTTCTTGGGGCCAATTTGCTCCTTTAACCAATTTTCTAAAAAGGGCCTTGCTGTTACCCATAGATCTAAATTTGGATCTAGTTCACGACCTAAACCCTCAACGTTAAGAAGCGTTTTTTGTAACATGGTTAATTGAGGTTGTATTTCCATATTAAACTTTTTAGAAGTTTGAAATAGCCTTATGAGCAGCTTTCCAAATGAAATATCTTTAAGGGGTTTATTGAAGATTGGTTCACATACCGAACGAATTGCATTTTCAAATTCATCAATAGAGGTTTCAGCCGGGACCCACCCTGATTCAATATGAACCCTTGCAACTTCACGATAATCTCTTTTGAAAAATGCTGCAAAATTTTTGGCTAAATAAAGTTTATCTTGCTCATTAAGCGTACCCATTATTCCAAAATCCATTGCAATATATTTTCCACTTTTTGCAACCTGAATATTCCCAGGATGCATATCTGCGTGGAAAAAACCATCTCGAAAGACTTGTGTAAAAAATATTTCAACTCCATTCTTTGCTAATTCGGATAAATTAATTTTATTCTTCTTGATGGCATCAATATTACTTATAGGAATTCCATCCATTCTTTCCATTACCATAACTTTTTCGTGACAGTAGTCCCAAAAAACACTTGGAACAACTAATAATTTTTTATCTTTAAAGTTTTCGCCGAGATGACTACAATGACCAGCCTCAAGTAATAGATTTAGTTCTGATTGCGTATGCCTCTCAAATTCAGAGACGACTTCATCTGGTTTTAATCTCTTACCGTCTGACCAAATTTTATATAAAATATTTGCAATTAAATGAAGTAATTTAATATCTTTTTTAACTTCACTTTCTATGTTTGGGCGAAGAATTTTGACAGCCACTTTCTCTCCGTTGTGGAGTATGGCAAAGTGAACTTGCGCCACTGATGCACTTGCTACAGGTTTCTCATTAAATTCTTTAAATACGGATGAAATTTTTTTTGAATAAGCATTTTCTATTGTTTGTTTAACTTTCTTAAACTCAAAGGGTGGTACTTTGTCCTGAAGCTTTGAGAGTTCAATTGCAATATCATTAGGTAATAAGTCTTTCCTTGTAGAAAGCATTTGTCCAAATTTTATAAATATTGGACCTAAACTTTCGAGAGCAAGCCTGAGTCGAATTGCTCGATTATCTTTTTTGGATTTGATAAGGCTAAGGGGGTAGAGCAAAATAGATAAAAGAGAGTTTTTACGTAATTTAAAAAACTCATCAAGTCGAAATTTGAGCACGATGAAAATAATAAAGATTATTCTAAAAATAATCATTTTGAAATTTTTAGCGCTAAGCTATTAATCTTCGCTTCAATACGCTCTACATCCTCACTGATATTGTCTATTTCAGCTAAAAATTGATGTACCCTATTTTTTTTTGCAATTAAGGGCTTTTCTTCTTCCCAATATTCTTTGAATGCCTCAGCTATACTTATTGTAATTTTTTTACTTTCATTGAAGACTTTTTCTCCCAAAATTCCTACTCTGTTTGCTGCTACATCACCAATAATTTTACTTAAATCTTCCTCTACATCCCATTTAATTTTTTTCAATATTTCAGATACTTCCCTTGCCAAATCAATATCACCTTTGATGGTGATATCTTTATTTTCTTTATGAAGTATTTGATTAATTAAGCTTTTGATAGGCATAGAAATTGAAGCATCAGGATTTTTTACCTGACCAATATATTCTAACAAACCCTTTTTGTTAACACTAAAGTACATAGATAGCTCTGAGATTTTGATGAGGATAGTTTTGTTATGAAATTTCTTTAATCTTGTGCTCATCCAATCGTTTTGAAATAAAACATGATTCAGAATAATTTTTCTTAATTTTTCCACTAAAATTTATATCCCTGATGGATTGCAACAATACCTCCTGATAGGTTTTGAAAGCTTGTATTATCAAATCCTTGATTTTGCATCATTGATTGTAATGTTTTTTGATCTGGATGCATTCTTATTGATTCAACAAGATATTGATAGCTGCTTTCATCTTTTGCAAAAATTTTACCTAGCTTAGGAAGTATATTAAATGAAAAGCCATCGTAAATTTTCGAGAGTGGTGCCCAAATCTTTGAGAATTCTAAGATAACTAATTTTCCACCGGGAGATAACACTCTATACATTTCTGACAATGCCTCTTCTTTGTTTGTAACATTCCTTAATCCAAAGGCTATTGTTATACAGTCAAAATAATTTGATGGAAAGGGAATTTTTTCAGCATCACAAACTATGCTTGGGATTATTTTGCCATGATCAATTAATTTTATTTTTCCTTGTTCTAGCATCTTGATATTTATATCGGTATGAAAGATTTGAAAGTTTTTATTTTGGTTTGATAGCTCAATACAGACATCACCTGTACCACTTGCTAAATCAAGGATTTTTGAGTTATTTTTTAATGTTAAAATCTGGGTTAAATATTTTTTCCATATCTTATGCAATCCCCCTGACATTAAAGAATTCATAAGATCATATCTAGTAGCAACTGACTCAAAGACACCTTTTACTTTTTTTGCCTTTACATTTTTATTTACTGACTCAAATCCGAAATGTGTTTTATTGTTCACTATCTTCAACCTTTCTCTTAACACCTGATTCATCTAACTTCATAATATACTCCATCCAAAGTTGATCATAATTTTTTGCTAATTTATAAAGATATGCCCAACTATATAAGCCGGTGTCATGACCATCAGAAAAATGTAATTTTATTGCATACTGTCCTACAGGAGAAATTTTAAGAATATTGACATTTTCTTTACCTATTTGAAGAACTGCTTGAGAAGGATGATGACCTTGAACTTCTGCAGAAGGGGAGTATACCCTTAAAAATTCGCATGATAACTTACATTCAGTCTGATCATTAAAAACAATATGAAGTAACTTTGACTTTTGTTGGAGGTTTATTTCAATAGGTATCGGTGAGGAAGCCATGGTTAATCTTTAAAATGGCTAATTTTATCAGAAAGAATTAATCTAATCTTTCTTTACTCATTGCTACTTTTAGTTTATCCATAGCAATTTTTTCAATTTGCCTGATACGCTCTGCTGAGACATTAAATTTATTTGCGAGATGGTTCAACGTTTTTGCTTTATCTTCACCCAACCATCGAGCTTTAATAATCGACTCGCTTCTTTCATCCAAGGTTGCCATGGCATTTTTAAGTAATTCTAAATTATTTGATTCTGCCTGGCTTTCGTGAAGTGCATCATGTGGGTTTAATGATTTATCTTCGAGGTAGGAGATGGGTCTAAATGAATCCTCATCAGAATCATCATCTGAATAGTCTATTGTTAATTCTTGACCGTTCATTCTGTATTCCATTTCCTTTACATCAGATTCCTTTACATTCAAATCATTAGCAATCGATCGTATTTCATCAACACTTAATGGCTTTAAAGTTTTCTTCATGCTTCTTAAATTAAAGAAGAGTTTTCTTTGAGCTTTTGTGGTTGCATTTTTAACCAAACGCCAGTTCTTGACAACATATTCTTGTATTTCTGCCTTTATCCAGAAAATGGCATAAGATACCAAGCGAACACCCTTATCTACGTCAAATTTTTTAACAGCTTTCATTAGGCCAACATTACCCTCTTGAACAAGGTCAGATACTGGAAGGCCATACCCACTGTAAGACCTAGCAATTTTGATAACTAATTTTAAATGCGACAAAATTAGTTTTTTTGCTGCTTCTAGGTCATTGTTAAGTTTTAATTTTGTACCAAGCTCATGCTCTTCTTCAGCGGTAAGTGAAGGAAAAGCTCTAATTTCTCTTTGATATAAATCAAAACTATCAGTTACGTTATATCTTGATAATGAAAATGTATTTGTCATAATAATATTTTAGCACTCTTTATACATGAGTGCTAGTTTTCTGTATAAAGTTCAATTAAAACAATATTTTATTTATAAATTTTTAGTCTTTGGATCGAATTTCTTGCTGAGATATATGATGAAACTAGGCCAATAAGCATCGCTAGAACTATAATGTACATGTAATAATTTTGTGGCAAATCATTAAAAATGAAATCTGTACCAAATATTGAAACTAACTTATTTAATGTGGCATTTAAACCAATGATGGATAGTTTTAATATAGAAATGGTAAGAATCCCTCCCCCTAGCCCATATAATATGCCTGTATACATGAAAGGTCTTTGAATAAAAGCATTTGTTGCACCAATTAATTTGCTGACTTCAATTTCATCTTTATAGGTAAGCGTTTGGAGGCGAATTGTATTTCCAATTACAACCAGAAGGACAATTATTAAAAGTGAAGCTATAAAAAATACACTTAATTTTCCTAGCGATAGACCCAATTCTAAGTTTTTTAATCCAATTTCCGTCTAGTATGACACTATCAATCCCATCAATCCCATCAAGACTGTCTATGAGCTTTTGAATTTTAATTTCATCAAGTGTATTTAATGATATAAAAAAAGCATCAGGAAGTGGGTTGGCAGAAACACTCGAGCTTACAGCTACATCAAGTTTGGTTTGAAGTTTTTCCCAGGCAATCAGTTTAGGTTCAAAATGAATTTTTTTTACTAAACTATTTTTTTTGAGGCTTAATTGAATGAAGTCAATTTGGTCTTTTGAGACGGTCTTATCAAGAAAAATACTAATTTCCGCTTCGTGTTCTATATTTTGTGAAATTTGGCTCGCATTTTCAATAAGCAACAAACCTGCGCTTGGTAAGCAAAGGGTTATGCCAATGACAATGATCATCATAATGGATGCACCAATATTATTAATGAATCTTGAAAATCCATTTAAAAAAGCCTGATAGTGATTATGAAGGTAGTTGAACATGGCCTATTAAATTTTGAATTGATCCCCCATTGAGTTGGAATCTTTTAAAATTAATTTTAGTTGATGGTATTTCATGTGTTGAAATAATGACAGTTACACCAACCTGTTGGAAAGCTATAAAAAATATTCATTATTTCCTCTGCATACTCTTTGTCAAGATTTGCTGTAGGTTCATCTGCAATAAGAATTGAAGGTCTTGATACAATCGCTCTGGCAATTGCCAATCTTTGTTGCTCTCCTCCCGAGAGTGTAACGGGCATCATTTTTTCTTTTTTGAGTAAATCTACTTTATCAAGCGCAGCTCTTACCCTTCGATTTATATCTGCTTTTGACATGTTATTAATTTCCAATGGCAGGGCAACGTTTTCAAAACAATTTCTATCGTAAAGCAGTTTATGGTCTTGAAATATCATTCCAAAACGCCTTCTCAAGAAAGGTATTTCTTTATCTTTAATACTTGAAAGATTTTGACTTTCAAAAATAATTGATCCTGAGCTTGGTTTTTCTATGGCCGATATAAGTTTAAGAAGTGTCGTTTTCCCTGCGCCTGATGGACCAGTAACAAATACAAGCTCACCTGAAGATATTTCTAAATTAATATTTTGTAGTATTTCAGGGCTATTTGGATAACTCTTACATACTTTCTCAAAGGTTATCATTCAATCATCCCCTCAACATAGTCCTCTGCATTAAAAACCTTTAAATCATCGATTTTTTCTCCTACACCAACATATCTTAATGGTGTTGGTTGATCTTTTGCAATAGCCGCAACAATTCCACCCTTCGCTGTTCCATCTAACTTGGTTATAATTAAACCAGTTACGTTCAAAGCGTCATTAAATATTTTGAGCTGATTGATCGCATTTTGACCAGTATTTGCATCAATGACTAACATTACTTCTTGAGGCGCAACAGAATGACACTTTGTTATGACTCTTTTTATTTTTGTTATCTCATCAATTAGATTTTTCTGAGTCGGCAATCTCCCGGCCGTATCCGCTAAAACAATATCAATATTTTTTGATTTTGCTGAATTTACAGCATCAAATATAACAGCACTTGGATCTCCATTCTGCTGAGCGATTACCTGAGTATTATTTCTCTCCCCCCATACTGATAATTGCTCAACTGCAGCTGCTCTAAAAGTATCTCCGGCGGCAATTAAAACCTTCTTGTTTTGTGATTGAAATATTTTTGTTAATTTACCAATTGTTGTTGTTTTTCCTGCACCATTAACGCCGACAATCATCATAACGAATGGACCTGAATTATCTATATTTAAAGGTTGTTCGATTTTTTTTAATAATTCAACGAGGCAACCTTTAAGAATTTTTTTTAATTCCAATGGGTCAGTAACTTTATCTTTTTTTACCTTTTCCTTTGTTTCTTCAATAAGCATTGTAGTGGCAGATATACCAACATCTGCAGTCAGAAGAATCATTTCTAGCTCATCATAAAAGAATTTCTTTTCTTTAGCCTGAACTTTTTTAGGTTTCTGAGGAGCAGGTTTCTTTTCTTTAGCCTGAACTTTTTTAGGTTTCTGAGGAGCAGGTTTCTTTTCTTTAGCCTGAACTTTTTTAGGTTTCTGAGGAGCAGGTTTCTTTTCTTTAGCCTGAACTTTTTTAGGTTTCTGAGGAGCAGGTTTCTTTTCTTTAGCCTGAACTTTTTTAGGTTTCTGAGGAGCAGGTTTCTTTTCTTTAGCCTGAACTTTTTTAGGTTTCTGAGGAGGTTTATCTTTTTTTTGAATTATTTTTTTTAAAAAATCAAACATCTTCTTATTCTTAAGTAATTATACGAACTTATTCGAGTAGTATTAGTCGATTATACTTAATTATAATCAACGATGTTTAACTATATAAGGACTTGATGTGAAGTTATTTAAAATCTTATTTTTACTGTTTTTTATTCCAATTACAGGTTACACCACTGTTCACAAACACTCTCTTGAAAATGGCTTAAAAATATTTGTTAAAGAGGACAATAGAGCACCTATTGTTGTTTCACAAGTATGGTATCGGGCGGGGAGCTTAGACGAAGTGAATGGTAAAACAGGAGTGGCTCATCTTTTAGAGCACATGATGTTTAAAGGAACTAAAACAACTAAGCCTGGTGAATTTTCTAAAATAATAGCCGCTGCAGGTGGAAGAGAGAATGCTTTTACTGGAGCAGACTACACATGCTATTTTCAGCAACTTGAAAAAAGCCAATTACCAATTTCTTTGAAAATGGAAGCTGACAGAATGCAAAACTTAGTCGTATCTGAAGAGGAATTCGCAAAAGAGATTAAGGTTGTTATGGAGGAAAGGTTATGGCGCACAGATGACAACCCAAAAGCACAAGCAAATGAGCTATTTAACACACTCATGTTTCATGCTCACCCATATGGCAAACCAATTGTTGGATGGATGAATGATCTAGAAAATATGACACACAGTGACGCTGAAGAATGGTATAAAAATTGGTATGGTCCAAATAATGCCATACTAGTTGTTGCTGGTGATGTTAAAGCTAGCGAAGTATTTAAAATGGCAGAAAAATATTTTGGGCAAATACCACCAATTGTTTTGCCTGAAAGAAAGCCGCAACAAGAACCAAAACAAAATGGGACAAGAACTTCAATCCTAAAAGCCCCAAGCAAATTATCATATGTGCAAATGGGTTATAGAGCTCCAACCCTAGATAAGAATTCGCAAGAAATTAGTAAAGATCAATTTGCTCTTGAAGTTTTAGTAGGAATTCTTTCTCAATCAAGCTCAGCGAGACTCACACAAAATTTAGTTAGAGATTCTAGAATAGCCTTAAATGTAGGGGCAGGTTATTCAATGGTAAACAGAGGGAATGAGAGCTCATTTGAGCTTTACGCGACACCAAGTGAAACAACTTCCACGAGTGACTTAATTGCAGCATTAAAAGAAGAGCTTAATAAAATAAAGCGTGATGGAGTAACTGAAGAAGAATTAAAGCGAGTAAAGACTATTGTGATTGCAGACGATGTTTATCAAAAAGATTCAGTGTTCAATGCAGCAATGCAGATTGGTCAACTTGAAACGCAGGGTTATTCGCATGAGATTTTAGAAGACTATATTAAAAACATTAAAAAAGTGACGTCAAAAGATATACAAAATGCAGCAAGCAGATATTTTACAGATGATACTTTGACTGTTGTGACAATTGATCCTCAACCATTAGATACAAGTAAACCAAAAAAAGGGAAGCCACATGTTCATTAATAGATTAGTTTTATTAATTTTATTCTTTTCATCGTATGCTCATGCAGAGTTAAGTATACAAAATTGGAAAACCCCTAATGGCTCACAAGTTTATTTTGTTGAAAACCATAGTCTACCCTGTCGTTGACGTTAATGTTATGTTTAGTGCGGGAAGTGTCAGAGATTCGAAACAGACTAATGGCGTAGCATCTATGACAAACCATCTTATGTTTTCTGGATCAGCAGGTATGAGTGAGCAAAAGTTGATGAATAGTTTCGCTGATATTGGCGCCCAAATTGGTAGCAACTTCAATCGAGATCAAAGCAGTTTTTCATTGCGAACACTTTCTGAGGAAAAGTCTGAAGCCATTGAGTTATTTAAGGTAGTTTTGCAAAAACCAAACTTTGATAAAGAAATCCTTGATAGAGAGGCAAAAAGATATGTTGCTAATATTGCACAAGCAGAGACAATGCCCGAGGCAATTGCCACTAAGAGATTCATGAAATCAATCTATGGTGAACACCCCTACGGACTCCCAAGTTCAGGAACAATTGACTCAATAAATAGAATTAAGGTAGCGCATCTTAAAAAATTCTATAAAGAGTTTTATGTGGCAAATCAAGCAGACATTGTAATAGTCGGTGACGTCACAAAAGCTGAAGCAGAATTAATTGCAAAAGATATTTCAAGTGGACTTCCTGTAAATAATAATATTAAGGCAATCCCGGATGTTAAAAAGGTGGAGAAACAAGAAACAAGAATTAGCCATCCTGCAAAACAAGCTCACTTGTATTATGGTGTTCCAATTATGAAAAGAAATGATCCTGATTTTTTCCCTCTATATGTTGGAAATCACGTTTTAGGGGGGAGTGGATTTGGTTCTCGCTTAACATACGAAATTAGGGAGAAAAAAGGCCTTGTTTATAGTGTCTATAGTTACTTCATGCCACTTACTAAAAAAGGTCCTTTCGAAGTTGCATTACAGACTTCTAAGGACCAAGTTGATGAAGCTATGGGATTAATTAAAACCACTATCCAGAGTTTCATTGAAAATGGACCAAGCGAATCTGAACTTCAAGCCTCTAAAGATAATATAACGGGTGGATTCGCACTTAGATTTGGCAGCAATCAAAAAATAATGAATTATGTTTCGATGATGGCTTTTTATAATTATCCCCTAGACTATCTAAAAACATATACAGATAAAGTTAATGCAGTTACGGTCGATCAAATTAAAACTGCTTTCAAAAAGAGAGTAGACTTAAATGAATTCTCAACCGTCATTGTAGGAGTTGATGAAAGATAATAATGTAAAAATTATTGGTGGAAAATGGAAGAGGAAAAATATTTCATTTAATGAGGCGATGGGATTAAGACCCACCTTGGGTAGAGTTAGAGAAACACTTTTCAATTGGCTTGGGCAAGATCTAAATAATAAGAAGTGTTTAGACTTGTTCGCGGGCACTGGTGCATTGGGTTTTGAAGCGCTATCTAGAAATGCTGAGTCATGCACATTTGTTGAGAATAATCCAAGCACTTTCCAAAAACTTATTGAAAATAAAGAAAACCTCAAGGCAGATAATGCCATTATAAAAAAAATACACGCAGATTTTTTTATAAAAAACAATGATGAGCTTTTTGATATCATATTTTTTGACCCACCATTTGTCCTAGACAACTCTATCCAACTAATAGAGTTCATTAGAAAATTTTTGAAGCCTCATGGCGTTATTTATTTCGAAACAAATATAAAGCTACCTGAAAATTTTTTAGAAATAATAAAAACCTCAAGGGTAGGGAAGGTATACTTCCATTTAGTGCATTAAATTTAAATTTTATTATGTTTGTTATTTATCCAGGTTCTTTTGATCCGCTTACACTAGGTCACGAAGATATTATAAAAAGAGCGGCATCGTCTTTTGATAAGGTGATGATTGCTGTCTCCGAGGATAATGCAAAGACGTCAATATTTTCTGTGAAGGAAAGACTCAAGATGGCAGAAATCGTAGCTAAGAAATATACCAATGTTACAGCTTCATCATTTAAAGGGTTGACAGTAGATTTAGCTAAAGCAAATGCTACAAATTTTATTTTAAGAGGTGTGAGAGATTCATCAGATTTTGATAATGAAGCTCAAAATGCATTAATGAATAAAACTTTGGACAATTCAATAGAAACCATATTTTTGATTTCATCTAAAAACGTCAGAGAAATTTCATCGACCAATGTAAGACAAATTTTATCGCTTGCTGGCGATGTAAGTAATTTTATGTCGAATGAAATTATTTCTTATATTAATTCTTTAAAAACATAATCTATGGCTTTAATGATTACAGATGATTGCATTAACTGTGATGTTTGTGAGTCAGAATGTCCTAATGAAGCTATATATCAAGGTCCAGAAATATTTCATATCCGTCCTGAATTATGTACAGAATGTGTTGGGCATTTTGATGTTCCACAATGTGTTGAAATTTGTCCTGTAAGCTGTATACCAAAAGATCTAAATAATGAGGAAACAAAAGCAGATCTTTTTATTAAATATAAAAAATTAACAAAAAATGTCGAGGCATAAATTTAGTTTTTAAGGAGTTTTTCATGAGAATCTTGCACTCAATGATTCGCGTTAATGATTTAGAAGAATCAATTAAATTTTATAGCGAAGTTTTAGGTATGAAGCTTCTTCGAGAAAAAGAATATCCAGAAGGTAAATTTTCCTTAGCTTTTTTAGGTTATGGAAATGAAACTGAAAACACTGTTATTGAACTCACTTATAATTGGGATACAAAGGATTATGAGCACGGAAATGCATTTGGCCATATTGCCATTGAGGTTGATGATATATATAAAGTCTGTGAGGAGATAAAGAATAAGGGAGTAAAAGTTATAAGAGATCCCGGCCCTATGATGGGGTCAAGATTACTTTTAGCATTTATTGAGGACCCAAATGGTTACAAAATTGAGCTTATAGAAAAAGGAACATTCTAGAGTCCTAGAAAAAATCCTTAACTTTGTCCAGCCAAGTTTTTGATCTTGGGCTATGTTTATCACTATCTTTTTGGTTTATTGCTTCAAGCTCTTCTAGTAGCCTTTTCTGGTCATCATTCAGTTTCACAGGTGTTTCTACTACGACGTGGCAATGTAAATCTCCATATTGACTTTGTCTGACTGGTTTTATGCCTTTTCCACGTAAACGAAAGACAGAGCCTGTTTGGGTTTCTGGAGAGATTTTAATTTTGGCAGTGCCATCTAAGGTTGGTATTTTTAATTCTCCACCAAGTGCTGCTGTTGAAAAACTAATAGGCATTTCACAATGAAGATTACCCCCGTCTCTTTGGAAAATAGTATGTTCCTTAAGACTAATAACTACATATAGGTCACCTGATGGGCCACCATTAACACCTGCTTCACCTTCACCGCTTAGTCGAATTCTATCTCCTTCATCCACACCTGCAGGAATTTTGACAGATAACGTTTTCGATTCTTTTACACGGCCAGTGCCATTACAATCTGGACATGGGTCTTTAATTGTTTTGCCGGTACCATTACAATCTGGACAAGTTTGTTGAACAGAAAAGAAACCCTGCTGCATTCGAACTTGTCCATGTCCCTGACATCTTTGACATGTTGTTGGCTCTGTTCCTTTCTTAGCACCTGTTCCGCTACATGATTTACAGGTTGATAATACTGGAACACGGATTTTTGTTTCAGTTCCTTTTGCAGCATTTTCTAATGTAATTTCCATGTTGTATCTAAGGTCTGCACCACGATATACATTGGATCTTTGGCTTTGTTTACCCCCGAAAATATCTCCGAAAATATCTCCAAAAGCATCTCCAAAGTCACCAAAGCCTTCAGCGCCACCTCCACCTACAGACTGATCAACACCTGCATGGCCAAATTGATCATAAGCTGATCTTTTATTAGAATCAGATAGGACTTCATAAGCTTCTTTCGCTTCCTTGAAGCTATCTTCTGCTTTCGGGTTATCGGGATTTCGGTCTGGATGGTATTTCATTGCAAGCTTTTTGAATGATTTTTTTATTTCCTCATTAGATGCTTGACGACTTAACCCAAGAACTTCGTAGTAATCTTTTTTAGCCATAAAATAGTAAAGGACAATACTTTTTTAAAGTATTGTCCTATTTGAGTTTAATTTATTTCTCTTCTTTCTTATCTTCTTTTTTGTCTTCAGCTTTAACTTCTTCAAACTCAGCATCAACAACTTCAGCATCGACGGTTTTCTCTTCTGCTCCGCCTTGTGCTTCATTTCCTTGCGGTTGACCTTGTTGAGCTTGTTGGTCAGCATACACCTTTTCTCCGAGTTTTTGTGATGCCTCAGCTAAAACTTTATTTTTCGCTTCAATTTCTTCCTTATTATCTGTTTTAACTGCCTCCTCAAGATCTTTGATAGCAGATTCAATTTTTGACTTTTCATCATCGGTGACTTTATCTTTATGGTCAGTCATCGTTTTTTGAACGGAATGAATCATTGCTTCTGCCGCATTTTTTAAATCAACTAGCTCACGAAGTTTTTGATCTTCTTCAGCATGTTTTTCAGCATCCTCTTCCATTTTTTTAATTTCTTCTTCAGATAACCCACCGTTAGCTTTAATCGTTATTTTATTTTCTTTGCCAGTAGCTTTATCTTTAGCATTCACATGAAGGATACCGTTTGCATCAATATCAAATGTAACCTCAATTTGTGGCGTGCCTCTTGGTGCAGAAGGAATATCTGTTAAGTTAAACTGACCAAGACTTTTATTTCCCGACGCCATCTCACGTTCGCCTTGAAGCACATGAATTGTGACAGCACTTTGGTTATCTTCAGCTGTAGAAAAAACTTGAGATGCCTTTGTTGGGATCGTTGTGTTTTTCTTAATTAGTTTAGTTGAAACAGACCCTAGAGTCTCAATTCCTAAGCTAAGAGGTGTCACATCAAGTAACAACACATCCTTAACGTCACCTTGCATTACGCCTGCTTGAATAGATGCACCAACCGCAACAGCTTCATCTGGGTTTACGTCTTTTCGGGCTTCTACTCCAAAGATTTCTTTAACCTTATCTTGAACTTTTGGCATTCTTGTTTGACCACCAACGAGAATAACATCTGAAATATCACCGTTACTCACACCTGCATCCTTCATCGCAGTTTGGCAAGGCTCAACAGTTCTATCAATCAAATCTGCAACAAGTGATTCAAGTTTTGCGCGAGTTAACTTTACAACTAAATGCTTAGGTCCTGATGCATCGGCAGTTATGTATGGAAGATTAACTTCAGTTTGAGTGCTACTTGATAACTCAATTTTTGATTTTTCAGCAGCTTCCTTTAATCTTTGTTTAGCAAGCATATCCTTAGTTAAGTCTACGCCATTTTCTTTTTCAAAAATTTCAGCCAGGTGCTCGATAATTCGATTATCAAAATCTTCTCCACCCAGGAAAGTATCTCCATTGGTAGATAACACTTCAAATTGATGTTCACCGTCAACACTTGAGATTTCAATAATAGAGACATCAAAAGTACCACCACCTAAATCGTAAACGGCAATCTTTCTGTCGCCTTCTTTTTTATCCATACCAAATGCTAGTGCTGCTGCTGTAGGTTCATTAATAATACGTTTTACTTCTAAGCCAGCAATTTTTCCTGCATCTTTTGTTGCTTGCCTTTGGCTATCGTTAAAGTAGGCAGGGACTGTAATGACTGCTTCAGTTACAGTTTCACCAAGATAATCTTCTGCAGTTTGTTTCATTTTTCGTAAAATTTCAGCGGATATTTGAGGCGGTGCTTTTTTATCACCCTTAATTTCTACCCAAGCATCTCCACTGTCTGCTTTTGAAATGGTATAAGGCATTAATTTAATGTCCTTTTGAACTTCATCTTCTTCGAACTTTCTACCAATCAATCTCTTTACAGCATAGACTGTATCTTTTGGATTGGTCACCGCCTGACGTTTTGCAGGGGCTCCAACCAGAGATTCACCATTATCTTGATAACCAACAACTGAAGGCGTCGTTCTTGTTCCCTCTGAATTTTCTATAACCTTAGGTTTTCCACCTTCCATTACTGAAACACAAGAGTTTGTTGTTCCTAAGTCAATTCCAATTATTTTTCCCATATTCTTATTTTTCCTATTTTTTTTATTAGTTTAAGTTGATGCTTTATAATTTAATATATTGGGTCATTTGTATTAATTTCAACTCTACAAGTTAATTCTTTTCTTTTGCTACTGTAACAAGGGCTGGTCTGAGCACTCTCTCGTTAAGGGTATATCCCTTTTGCATTACTGAAATAACAGTATTTGCATCTTGATCTGACTCAACCATTGTCATCGCTTCATGAAAGTTTGGATCAAAAACTTCTCCCTTTGGGTCAATCTCTTTGATATTAAGTTTTTCAAAAACACTGGTTAATTGTTTTGAAGTGAGCTCCATACCTTCTTTATAATTTTCTAATGATGATTCATCCACCATTAATGAAGCATCTAAACTGTCTTTAACAAGTAAAATTTCAGAGGCAAAATTTTCAATGGCGTATTTTCTGGTCTTATCCATCTCATCAATTGATCTTTTGCGAAAGTTTTCAGTTTCAGCTTTTGCGTATAAAACAGCACCTTCAAGTTCAGTAATTTTTGCTTTTAAATCATCTAAGGATTCTGTTTGATCATTTTCATTTGATGACTTCTTGAGTATCAATATCTTGTTGTTTGTCTTCTTTACTTTGTTTAGCTGTAGTTTTTTTTTGTGATTTACTCATAAAATATTTTTTGATTTCATTTAATTTAATTAATAACTAGATTTATATTGGGACAGTTTTTAAAAATTCAAGATGAAAATTACATAATTTATTTTTTTTTAAATGTCATTTGACTTAACTATATTGTTTACTTGATAATGGACGGCTAGCAATTAAAAAGTTAAAAAATGAAACAATCAATTATTGAAATCACAGAGCGAATCATAGAAAAGAGTAAACCGACTAGATCCTCTTATTTGCAACGTGTGAAAGATATGCAAAACAGAACCAGGGGGGCCGACAGAATGGGTTGTGCAAATGTTGCTCATGCCATTGCTGCCTTACCTAAAAACGATAAATTAAAAATTGTTGAAGAGAAAAAACCTAATTTAGGAATTGTGACTGCTTATAACGATATGTTGTCTGCGCATAAGCCCTATGAGGACTATCCTAAAATAATAAGAAATTTTGCAGCAAATTATGGGGCGACAGCACAAGTTGCATCTGGGGTTCCTGCTATGTGTGACGGCGTCACACAAGGTGAACCTGGAATGGAGCTCAGTCTTTTTTCAAGAGATACGATAGCTATGTCTTCCTCGATTGGTTTATCTCATGACGTTTTTGATGGCGTTTTAATGCTTGGAATCTGTGACAAAATTGTGCCAGGCCTTTTAATTTCTGCATTACATTTTGGCCACTTACCAACAGTATTTGTCCCGGCAGGCCCAATGTCAACAGGTATAGACAATACAACAAAATCAAAGGTCAGGGAGAAATATGCTCAAGGCTTAGTGGGGAGAGAGGAGTTATTAGCTTCTGAATCTGCAGCATATCATGGTGAAGGAACATGTACATTTTATGGCACTGCAAATAGCAATCAAATGTTGATGGAGGCAATGGGCCTGCATGTGCCAGGTGCAGCATTTGTTCATCCTCATGATGGTATTAGATCTTTATTAACAGACGAAGCCGTTAAGCTCCTTGTTCAAAACATCAAGAAAGACACGATTCCTGTTGGAGAATTAGTAGATGAAAAGGTGATTATTAATGCTATGGCAGCCTTACTAGCTACAGGTGGATCTACAAACCATTTAATTCACTGGGTAGCGATAGCAAGAGCAGCTGGCATCATTATTGATTGGACAGATTTTCATAATTTAGCGAAATCTGTACCCTTACTTGCAAGTGTTTATCCAAATGGCAAAGCTGATGTAAATGAATTTCAAGCTTCAGGTGGCCCAGCATTTATTATTAGAGAGTTAATAGACGCTGGATGCATGTATCCAGATGTTGCCACTGTCTCTAAGGGTGGGCTTGGAGAATATGCGAAGCAACCAGAAATTAAAGATGATAAATTAGTTTGGACTGAGCTTGCATCTGAGAGTGTTGATGAATCTATAGTACGAAAGGCTGATAAGCCTTTCAGTGAATCGGGAGGCCTCAGGCTTCTAAAAGGTAATTTAGGAAGATCAGTCATTAAAATTTCTGCGGTACCTGAAGAAAAACATATAATTGAAGCTCCCTGCAATGGTTTTTAATGGACAAGAAGACTTGCTAAAAGCCTTTGACGATGGAAAATTAGAAAAAGATTTCATAGCAGTAGTTCGCTTTCAAGGACCAAAAGCAAACGGAATGCCTGAATTGCATAAACTAACTCCACCTTTGTCTGTAATACAAAATATGGGATTTACAGTGGGTATAGTAACTGATGGTCGTATGAGTGGTGCATCTGGAAAAATCCCAGCAGCAATTCATTTAAGTCCCGAGGGTGCAGCGGGTGGTGCAATAAGTAAGATTAGAGAGGGAGACATGATAAGGCTTAATGCGACTGTAGGATCTTTAAATGTTTTAGTTGATGAGGAGGAGTGGCTTGAAAGGGAAACACAGAAGATGGCCGATTCTCAAAAAATTAATAATGGTCATGGGATAGGACGAGAGCTTTTTGCCAGTATGAGAAATAACGTATTGTCAGCAGAAGAGGGTGCCATCACATGGATAAGTTAAATAAATTAAAAGAAGAAAAAATTAAATGAAAACAATTGAATTGGCTAAATTTGGCCCTGTCATTCCAGTTATTGTCATCGATCGTGTTGAGGATGCGGTACCAGTGGCATCAAGCTTGATTGAAGGTGGTGTAAAAGTGCTAGAGGTTACATTAAGATCAAAATGTGCATTACAAGTTATTGAAGAGATCGCAACAAAAGTTCCTGAGGCTGTTATTGGTGCTGGGACAATTAGGACGCAAGCAGATGTTACGAATGCAAAGTTAGCTGGAAGCCAGTTTGCTGTTAGTCCGGGTTACACTTTTGATATCGGGCAAACATGCAAGGATGTTGACCTCCCATTGCTACCCGGTGTTTCAACTGGTAGTGAAGTGATGAAAGCGAATGCTGATGGCTTTAATTTCCTAAAATTATTCCCTGCTGTTGCCGTAGGCGGCATTAATTTATTAAAAGGATTTGCAGGTCCATTTGCTGATATTTCATTCTGCCCAACCGGAGGCATTACCATAAAAACAGCAAAAGATTTCCTATCTTTGCCTAATGTGCCTGTTTGTGGAGGCACATGGCTTACCCCAAAGGATCTAATTCAAAACAAACAATGGGGTGAAATTACAAAGCTTGCTAAAGAGGCTTCATCAATCTAAATTTCAACGATATGATTGAGTTAGAAAAATACGAAACTATTATTTTTGATTGTGATGGCGTCATTCTAAATTCAAATTTTCAAAAAATTGAAGCATACAGAAATACAGCCATTAGTTTTGGTGCTAGTGAGCAACAAGCACAAGCTTTAGTTGATCATCATGTTAAATTAACAGGCATTTCGCGAAACATAAAATTTAAATATTTCTTATCGGAGATTATGCATCAAGAAGTTTCTGAAGAAGCAATGAGTGAACTCTTGAAGGTGCTAAATACACAAGTATTAAAATTGCTAAACGAATGCGAGATAGCAAAAGGACTTTCTAAATTGCGAGAAAGGACAAAAAGTAGCAAATGGATGGTTGCTTCCGGTGGTGACGAAAAGGAACTCAATCATTTATTCAAGGAAAAAAAAATAGACCACTTTTTTGATGAAGGTATCTTTGGTAGTCCAGCATCAAAACATGAAATAATAGAATTAAAGCAAAAAAAAATTAACTTTTCTCCAGCACTTTTCTTAGGAGACTCTCTATACGACATCCAAACTGCGCAAAAATATAATTTAGATTTTATCTTTGTTTCTGGCTGGACAGACCTATCTGGTTGGGAGCAAATATGTGCTGATGATGAAATCAGGACTATTGAGCGAATTAACGATCTTATTTAATCAAACTCACTTCATTTTGCTAATTATTTTGGAACTGCTCTTTCCTTCTACAAGTGGAACGAGATAGAGCTTACCCTTCCATTTTTTTATTTCATTTGCACCCACAACACTCTTAGGTGTGTAGTCATTGCCTTTAATCAGGACATCAGGCTTAATCACCTTGATAAGTTTTATGGGGGTAGATTCTTTAAAAATGATGACCGCATCAATTGATTCAAGGGCACATAGAACTCGAGCCCTATCGGCCTCACCTATAATGGGCCTATTTTTACCCTTAATAGTTTTGATTGAGGAGTCTGAATTTAGACCCAATATCAAATAATCAACCTGAGATTTTGCCTTCTCAAGATAGGTGACGTGACCAGAATGCAATATATCAAAGCAACCATTAGTGAAGCCAATCGTTTGCCCCTTTGCTTTTAAGTCAGTAATTTTTGGTAATAATTCTCTTAAAGAAAATATTTTATTTTTTTGGCCGTTAAAATTACTCTTCTATCTCTTCCAATAATTCCTCACCCTTGATAGGAACAGTACCTAATTTTGATATAACAATACCTGCAGCCAAGTTAGCCAATTTAAAGCTATCTGATAAATCAAGTTTTGCTGAAATACCACAAGCTAATGTGGCTATCACAGTATCACCCGCTCCAGAGACATCATAAACTTGCTTTGATATTGAGGTTGGGTAAGTATTAATCTTGTTTGACGTGATATGACTTATCCCATCCTCTCCTTGTGTCATTACGATAGAGTTAATATTAAAGTTCTTACTTATTTTTCTTAAGGCCGTATTGAGCAAATCCTTATCAAAATTTGTAAGGCCAGTAAGCTCCATCGCCTCTTTTTTATTGGGAGTGATAAGCGTTGCCCCTGCATATTTGGCTACATCTTTTCCTTTAGGATCAATTAATACAGGTATTTTTTTTCTATTAGCTTGTTGAATAATTTTTTTTAAAAAAGGAGCTGAAAGAAAACCTTTGTTATAGTCAGAAATGACAATGCACGAGAGATCAGAACTTATATACTGCATAACTTTTTTAATATTTGCTTCACTTGGCCCATGACTTTCCTGCTCCTCATCAACCCTCGCAATTTGATGATGACCGGCCATTATTCTTGTTTTTGTCGTCGTAGGACCATTTTCTTTAATAAGCCCCTTTATTGATAAACTATGTTCTTTAATGAGACTGGAAAGTATTTTTCCATTGCCGTCATTACCAATATTACCTACTAGTATAGGTTTTATTCCTAAGCCTTGAAGGTTGAGCGCTACATTTCCTGCACCACCAATGCGATTATGGTGCTTATTCTTTTTTATAACAGGAACTGGCGCTTCTGGAGATATACGGTCTACATCCCCAAAAATATATTGATCTAACATCAAATCGCCGATAACAAGACATGATTTTTTAGATCCAAGAAATTGATTTTTGACTATGTTAATAAGTTGGTCTGACATAGTTATGCATACCTATCTGATGTCAGGAGGTAATTCTCTAAATAATCCGTAACACCTTCTTTCAGATTCATAAAATTATCATTAAAGCCGATAGAATTTATTTTATTCATTGTTGCTTGAGTATAGTACTGGTATTTTCCCTTTAAGTCATTTGGCATCTCTATATATTTAATATCATCAGGTTGTCCTTTTGTATTAATTAATAAAGCTTCTGCTAGAGCTTTAAATGTCTCAGCATTTCCGGTACCGGCGTTATATAGGCCTGAGAAATTATTATTGTTGAGGAAAAAAATTATAATCTTTACGGCATCTTTAACATAAATAAAGTCTCGAACTTGCATCCCGTCTGCATAAGATGGGTGCTCACTTTTAAATAGCTTAATCTGATTGGTCTCTTTAAATTGATTAAAGGCATGAAAAGCAACACTTGCCATCCTTCCCTTATGATATTCGTTAGGCCCGTAAACATTAAAAAACTTTAGACCGCACCATTGTGGTGGGGTTGGTTGATTTTTTGATAATTCAAGCTGAACCCAGCGGTCAAAAAAATGTTTTGAGTAGCCATATGCATTTAATGGACTCAGTTTATCGAGTTCGGATTCATTGTCACCATAACCAACCGAGCCATTTCCATAGGTTGCCGCCGAGCTTGCATAAATGAAAGGCACTTTATTTTCAGCACACCAATGCCAAAGAGCTTGGCTAAATCTTATGTTTGATTGAAGCAGCCGATTAAAGTTAGATTCTGTTGTCGCGCTTATAGCTCCCATATGAATTACTGCGGAAACATTTTTTTTATCGTTAAGATATTTTTCTAAATCGTCTTTTGCAATATATTCAATGAACTTACGCTTGTTGAAATTATTTTCTTGTTGTTCATTGATTAGGTCATCAACAATCACAAAGTCATCAAAATTCATCTGGGTGTTTAAATGCCAGGCAATCATACTTCCAATCATCCCACCCCCACCTGTGAGAATTATCATTTTGAAGTAGCCTTAACTTTGTTGTACATTTTCTTTGTTTTGTCTGAAGCGCTATCCTCTTTTTTCTTTGTCCATTTAGGATCTATCCATCCTGCTAAATGAGGTCTGATTATTTCCTCCATAGATTTAATCCACTCGTCTTCATTATTTAAAGCAGGAATATAGTTGAAACTTTTGCCACCACCTTCTAAAAATAAAGATTTGCCCTCCATATTAATTTCTTCGAGAGTTTCTAGGCAGTCACTTGAAAAGCCAGGGCAAATAACATGGATACTGGCATCTTTTTTTTCTGCTTCTTGCGCTATTACGTCAGTAAAGTAGGGTTTAAGCCACTCAGCTTTCCCAAATCTTGATTGAAAGCAGACTTGATACTCATGGTCCTTGAGTTTTAAAGCTTCGGCAAGAAGCCTTCCTGTTTTATGGCACTCACAGTGATATGGGTCCCCTTGCATTAGCGATTTTTTTGGAACCCCATGAAAACTCATAATTAATTTTTTCGGTTTTTTATTTTTTTTCCAGAAGTTTAGAACGGATATTTTTAATGCATTTATATAAGCCGGATTATCATGATAGTGACGTATTGTTCGAATCTCAGGTACGTTGCGCGTCCGTATTAAAATTTTCCATAGTGCATCCATAGCAGATCCTGAAGAAGAGGCTGCATATTGCGGATAGAGTGGAAATAATAAGATTTTTGTACAATTCTTTTTTCGTAATTCATCAAGTGCTGATTGCATCGAGGGATTGCCGTAAGACATACCAAGTGCAACCTCAAGAGGCTGAGAATATTTTTTTTTCAAAACAGTCTTGAGTAATTTTTCCTGTGAACGAGCATTTACAAGAAGCGGGGAACCCTTAGAAGTCCATACTTGCGCATATTTTTTTGCAGAAGCATTGGGGCGAAAAACTAAAATAATAAAATGTAAAATCCAACACCAAATAAACCTTGGAATTTCTACGACTCTTCTATCCATTAAAAATTGACCTAAATATCTCCTTAGTGATGGGGCATCGGCTGCATCAGGTGTGCCTAAGTTTGCGAGAATGATGCCAATTTTTGGTGGATCACCATGCTTATATGGTGGCTCAGGATTAAAGTAACTCATAGTATCTTTTTATTTAATTGATTTGCTTAGCATTTTAGCAGTGATATCTACAATTGGGATGACTCTTTCGTACGCCATCCTGGTTGGCCCTATTACACCAAGTATCCCTAAGACCTCTCCATCGGATTGGTATGGTGCTGTGACGATACTACATTCGTCAAGTGCTTGGTATCCAGATTCTTCCCCAATAAATATTTGCATACCAGATGAATGGTGACTTTTTTCAAGTAATTGAAGTAGCGCTGTTTTTTTCTCAAAAAGCTCAATAATTTTTTTTATACTTTTTACATTTTGTGACAAATCGACTGTATCTAATAACTTACCTTGTCCAGTCAGAATTAAATTTTCATCAAGTTTAGGACTAATCGAAAGCTCTACCGCTGCACTCATAAGGTTTGTCATATTTTTTTTCATTGTCGAAAGCTCGTCGATAATCTTTTCTTTTATTTTGCTTATATCCAAATCCTTATAATGTTCATTAAAGAAATTAGAGGCCTCAATTAATGTGCTTTGATCATATTCCTCTTGAGTATCAAGCACACGATTTTGAACGCTTCCATCACTTGTCACAATAATAACGAGGATTCTTTTTTTTGATAAGTTTAAAAATTCTATATGCTTAAAGCTAATTTTTTTAGCCTTAGGTAGCATTACAACACCAGCAAAGTTAGTCATACTAGATAATGTGTCAGCCGTGATATTAACTAAATCTTTTGAGTTGGAGGTTTGTAAGGAGCTCTGCAGTATATCTAAATCAGCTTTATTTGGCGACTTCATCGTAACCAAGCTATCGACAAAAAAACGATACCCTTTATGCGTTGGTATTCTACCTGCAGAAGTATGTGGGCTTGAAATGAAGCCTGCATCTTCAAGGTCCTTCATAATATTTCTGATTGATGCAGAACTTAGATCTAGGCCTGAAGAAGCAGTTAATGTTTTTGAACCGACCGGTTGGCCATCAGCAATATG
This sequence comes from Methylophilales bacterium BACL14 MAG-120910-bin43, assembly GCA_905181685.1. Classification (GTDB taxonomy): domain Bacteria; phylum Pseudomonadota; class Gammaproteobacteria; order Burkholderiales; family Methylophilaceae; genus BACL14. The sequence continues at coordinate 111,816 of CAJIYK010000003.1, forward strand.
ATGATTTATTAATGTTTTTAGGAGATGCTGAGTTCTAGTATCAATTTCCATTTTATTTAAGATTAATTAATTAAATTTTGTTATTGCTTTAAAATAATCATATGATTTATTTTACTGACTCATTTAATATATAGCTAGAACTTAAAGAGATTGAGATGAAATTTAAAAAAATAGCCATCATAGGCAAATATCCAGCTGCCATAGAATCAAGTGAGATGAATTCACAACTTATTGATTTAATTGAATATTTATCAAAAAAAGATTATGAATTAATTATTGAAGAAAAGACACAAAAAAAAATAAAAATTACTGGTTATCAATCAACACCCTTGCATAGCATTGGAGCTGAGGCTGACATAGCAATTATTATTGGTGGTGATGGCACAATGCTAGGCGTAGCAAGAAGTCTTTTAGATGAGGGTATACCAATGATCGGTGTGAATAGTGGTCGTTTTGGTTTTTTAGCAGATCTCAATACAAAAAATATGTTTGCCAGTATAGATCAAGTCTTAAATGGTAATTATGATGAAGATAAACGCTTATTAATTGAATCGAAAGTATATCGTGACAAGAAGGTGATTTATGAATCTTTTGCATTAAACGATGTTGTTATAAAAAGCGGTGTTAGATTGATTGAGCTAGAAGTATCCATTAATGATAAATTTGTGCATACCCAAAGATCTGATGGCATTATTGTCTCCACACCTACTGGCACAACAGCATATGCTTTATCTGCAGGAGGGCCAATTTTACATCCACAACTAGAAGCACTCTCGATTGTTCCGATTAACCCACATACTTTAAGTAATCGTCCGATTGCTATTGATGCAACAAGTGAAATAGATATTAAAATTGTGCAAATGGAGGAAGCCTCATTGAGTATCGATGGACAAATTAAATTTCCCCTTGATAAAAGAGATGAGATTCAGATTACAAAAGCTAAAAAAACTATCTCAATATTGCACCCAAAAGATTATTGTTACTTTGAAATGTTAAGAAATAAACTTCATTGGGGTTAGGTAGGCTATGCTTGAAAATTTACTGATAAAAAATTATGTCATTGTTGATGAGCTTGACCTAAATTTTTTGTTGGGATTTTCTTCGCTCACAGGTGAAACCGGTGCAGGTAAATCTATCCTCATTGATGCTTTATCACTAGCCCTTGGTTCTAGAAGTGAAAGTGGTGTTGTAAAAAAGGGGAATGAAAAGGCAGATATCACTGCAACGTTTAATCTTGAAGGAAATGATGAAGCGCAAGCCTGGTTATCGCTAAACGAATTTGAAGAATCAGACAATCAATTACTATTAAGAAGAGTCATCAATAAAGATGGTAAGTCAAAAGCATTTATCAATGGCATTCCTTCAACCATCAGTCAGCTGAAATCTATCGGTGAAAGTCTAGTTGATATTTATAGCCAAAATACACATCATTCTTTATTGAAAAAAACAGCTCAAAGAGAAATACTAGACAATTTTTTTGACTCTAAAGAAGAAATGCAAGTATTAAAAAAACTTTATAGTGAATGGCAAAGATTATCTGTGGAGCAGGATGAATTCTCTAAGAATAAAGAAAGTTTCTTAAATGAACTCAATGAAACTGAAGAAAAATATAATGAATTTTCAGGATTAAATTTTTCTTATGAAGAATGGAATCAACTTCAAATTGACCAAAAATTTTTAGCAAATGGTAAGGAGTTAATCGCTGGCGTTAATAAATGTATCTCAATAATTGATGAGGGCGATATTTCATTAAATTCACTTTCAAGAGAGGCGCAAGTAGAGTTAAAAAATCTTCATGCGCTTGATACAAGACTTGAAAATGCGAACAATATTATGAGCTCAATTCAGGCAGAATCGTTGGAGCTCGCACGTGAATTGTCAAATTACCTACAAAATGTTGATATTGATGAAAATTTACAGCAAAGGGTAGAAGAAAAAATTCAGTCTATATTTAACTTTTGTAGAAAATATAATGTTAAGCCTGAAAATTTGGAATCAGAAAGTCAAACATGGCTTCAAAGATTAGAGGAGTTAAAGGGTATGTTGGGTGAGAAAGATATATCCGCCATAGTTAAGGAAGCGAAAGTTTCATATGATAATGTTGCTACAAATGTCTCTAATCAAAGAAAAACCGCTGCCTCATCTTTAAGTAATCTCATCACAGAAAAGCTGAATCAACTATCTTTCAATGATGCGACTTTTAGGGTTGATCTAATACCATCTGAACCTACAATCCATGGTAATGAAAGCATACAATTTTTAGTTTCAACTTTTAAAGGAGGCGATCTCCAACCAATTCAAAAAGTTTTATCAGGTGGTGAGCTATCAAGAATAAGTTTAGCAATTAGGGTCGCATCAATCGCGAATATAGATGTTCCAACTATGATATTTGATGAAGTGGATGTAGGTATTGGAGGAGGTGTTGCAGAAGTGGTTGGTAATTTATTAAAAGATTTGGGAGATAAAAAAAATACGCAGGCACTTGTCATAACTCACCTTCCTCAGGTTGCTGCAAAGGCAAATAATCATTATAAAGTTAGTAAAAAACAAGCAGGTGATTCTATAACAAGTAAAATACAACTTTTAAATGAATCTGAGCGTATTGATGAAATAGCGAGAATGTTGGGGGGTATCAAGGTGACTGATAAGGCAATTGATCATGCTAAGGAAATTTTAGGATAAATTATTTCTTACAATCACAGGGTTTTTTTATGGAATCCGCATAAATAATTAATGAATGTTCAATAATTTTAAATCCATGTTCTTCTGCAACTTTTGTCTGTAACTTTTCTATTTCCTCATTAACAAACTCTGTGACATGTCCACATTGAAGGCATACGATATGATCATGATGGCTCTTTTCATTGAGCTCAAAAACAGCTTTGCCTCCCTCAAAATGATGACGAATTAATAAGCCAACTTGCTCAAATTGGGTCAATACCCGATAAATTGTAGCAAGGCCAATCTCTTCATTACTGCCAATCATTAACTTATATATGTCCTCTGCTGACAAATGCTTTTGTTTGCTATGCTCAAAAATATCCATGATTTTTAATCTTGGGAGCGTTGCTTTTAATCCAGTTTTTTTTAAGCCGTCATGCTCATCCATCGCTCATACTCCAAATGTAATTTAAAACATAACCATCATTCAAAATGTTATATTATCAACCTTTGAAAATAAAGTCTTATAAAATGCGTTTAATTTTTATTATCTTCATTTTTTTGATGATGCCGGCATGTTCTTGGTTGGATTCTAATCCATCTGATGAAGACAATATTCCAGTCGGGCAAGAGGATGACGACACTGATATATCTGTTATCCCGTTAATAAATATCATAACCAAATTCCTTCCTGAAACATATCGACAAGATATCTCTCAAGGTAATGAAATAACCCCTGAGATGTTATTAGAGATAAAGCCAGATATGAATAAATCACAGGTAAGGTTTGTTTTAGGTACCCCTTTAATTCAAGACTCATTTCATAAGAATCGTTGGGATTATATTTACGTAGTCAGACAGAAGGGTAAATTCATTGAATCTAGACACCTCATCTTAACTTTTAAAAAGGATAAACTTGTTAACCTAACGGGTGATCTTATTGATCGAAATAAAGATGTTAAGAATATGGAATTTCAAAATGCAAAAGAGTGGGATGAGGAATCATTAGCAGAAGAACAAAAAAAATTCGGTGATATTGAGGATAAAAAAGAAACACTTGAAAAAAGTAATGGTTCTATTGATAATGAACAAATACAATCAGTTGAAGAGCCTTTTAAAGAAAATGCAGTTGAAGAATCAGGGAGTGTTTCTCAAAGTGCGAATGAACCAGTTAAAAAAAATGCAGTTGAAGAATCAGGGAGTGTTTCTCAAAGTGTTAAGGAAGATTTAAATACTTCGTTACCTGACAAGGAAGATCCGGGGTATTTTGAACTTCTTTTGGAAAATATTGGGTTTTAAAAAAAAATGGAAAAAATTAATATAATCGTTGTAGGCGCCTCAGGAAAAATGGGTCAGGCTATTATTAAAGAGACTCTTGATGATTCTGATTTAAATCTTGCGATGGCAATAGATATAAAAACCTCACCAAGAATTGGTAAAGATGCTGGAGAGTTGTTAGGGTTCGAGAGTAATATTAAAATAAGTTCTGACTTGATTGTGGATAAGGCGCAGGCTGATATTTTAATAGACTTTCACAAGACCAGAAGCGAGTATGAAGTATTTAGATTTTTGTGAAAAAAATAATTTAGGTTATGTTCTGGGAACTACAGGGTTTTCAGATAATGAAAAAAAATTAATAGCGCATGCAGCTAAAAAAATACCAATATGCTTTGCACCAAATATGAGTATTGGCGTTAATGTGCTGATTTCACTTGTAGAGAAAGCTACTCAATCCCTTCATGATGATTTTGATATCGAAATTATGGAATCACATCATAAGCATAAGGTGGACTCACCTTCGGGGACTGCTATTAGGCTAGGTGAGGAAGTAGCAAAGGCATCAAATAGAAATCTTAATGAAAATGCTGTTTTTAGTCGCGAAGGTATTCAAAAAGAACGTCAAAAGAAAGATATAGGATTTTCAGTTGTTCGGGGGGGGGATATTGTTGGAGATCATACAGTTTTGTATGCAGGCGACGGGGAGAGGATTGAATTGACCCACAAAGCGAGTAGCAGAACAACATTCTCAAAAGGCGCTATAAAAGCGGCAAAATTCTTAAATAATCAAACACAAGGTTTATTTGATATGTTTGATGTCCTAGATTTAAAAAAATAAGAAATTTAAGTTTTTTACTTAAGAATTAATTGATGAAAGTTACAGTTTAAATTATACTACTCGGATCGGCAGTAATGAAGTTTGGCCGCTCAATTTTTTCAAAAACATTTTAAATCTTGGGAGTTTATTTGGCGTCTAATTTGCCGGCCTTACTAGTGCTTGCGGACGGAACAAAGTTTCGAGGATTTTCAATTGGTGCTTCAGGGCATACTGTTGGTGAAGTTGTTTTCAATACTTCAATGACCGGCTATCAAGAAATAATTTCAGATCCATCTTATGCTGAACAAATAATATCTTTTACTTATCCTCATATTGGAAATGTTGGTATCAATGAGGAGGATTTTGAATCAGACCAAATATATTCAAAAGGTATTATTATCCATGACCTACCTTTCCAGCATTCAAACTTCAGATCACATTGCTCACTTTCAGAATTTCTAATTAAAAAAAATATTGTTGGTATTGCAGGCATTGATACGAGAAGTTTAACAAGGCATTTAAGAGAGCACGGCGCTCAATCAGGATGTATTTTTGCTGACAAAGATATTGATGAAACTCATGCACTTAAAATAGCTCAAGAATTTTCTGGTTTATTAGGTTTAGATCTTGCCCAAAAAGTTACTACAAAAACTTCTTATAATTTTAATGAGGGCGAATGGTCGCTGGGTAAGGGTTTTGAGAAAAATAACAATAAAGACTAAATGTTGTAGCTTATGATTTTGGAATTAAAAAAAATATATTGAGAATGCTTGTATCTAGAGGCTGCAAAGTTACTGTGGTACCTGCAAAAACAACCTCAGATGATGTTATAGCCCTTAAACCAGATGGTGTTTTTTTATCAAATGGTCCAGGAGATCCAGAGCCATGTGAATATGCAATTAATAGTATTAAGGCTTTGTTAAAAAAAGAAATTCCTATTTTTGGTATTTGTTTAGGACATCAACTTTTGGCTTTAGCAAGTGGGGCAGAAACACAGAAAATGAAATTCGGACATCATGGTGCTAACCATCCTGTTCGTGACTTAGAGACAGGTAAGGTTTTTATTACTAGCCAAAATCATGGATTTTCTGTAGATCCAAAATCATTATCAAAAAATTTAAAAATTACTCATCTATCATTATTTGATGAAAGCATACAAGGTATTGAAAGATCAGATGTTCCAGCATTTGGATTTCAAGGGCATCCAGAAGCTAGCCCAGGGCCACAGAAATGTCCTATCTATTTGATAAATTTATTGCAATGATCAAAAATGCAAGGACAAAAAATGAGTAAAAGAACGGATATAAAATCAATTTTAATCATAGGTGCAGGACCAATTATTATTGGACAGGCTTGTGAATTTGATTACTCTGGCGCCCAAGCATGTAAAGCTTTAAAAGAAGAAGGCTATCGCGTTATTCTGGTTAATTCAAATCCAGCAACAATTATGACAGATCCAAATGTTGCGGATGCTACCTACATAGAACCAATTAAATGGGAGGTAGTAAAAAGATTATAGAGATTGAAAAGCCTGATGCGCTTCTTCCTACTATGGGTGGGCAAACCGCACTTAATTGTGCACTTGACCTTGATAAACATGGTGTTTTAAAAAACTTTAAGGTCGAGTTAATAGGTGCCTCAAAAGAAGCAATTGATAAAGCTGAGGATAGGCAGTTATTTAAACAGGCAATGAGTAAGATAGGATTGGCATCAGCAAGATCAGTGATTGCCCATAGCCTTGAAGAGGCGATGCAAGTGCAAGCGAGTATTGGTTATCCAGCAATCATCAGACCATCTTTTACCATGGGAGGGAGTGGAGGTGGAATTGCTTATAACAAAGAGGAATTTATCACAATATGTGAAAGAGGATTAGATGCTTCTCCAACGAAAGAGTTACTTATCGAGGAATCTTTATTAGGTTGGAAAGAGTTTGAGATGGAGGTTGTTCGTGACTCAAATGATAATTGCATCATTATATGTTCAATAGAAAATCTAGACCCTATGGGTGTGCATACTGGAGATTCAATTACTGTTGCACCAGCGCAAACATTAACTGATAAAGAATATCAAATCATGAGGAACGCCTCGATAGATGTTTTAAGGGAAATAGGTGTGGATACTGGTGGCTCAAACGTCCAGTTTGCAATAAATCCGGAAGATGGACGAATGGTCGTCATTGAAATGAACCCGAGAGTATCAAGATCATCAGCTCTTGCCTCAAAAGCTACAGGCTTTCCAATTGCAAAGATTGCCGCTAAATTAGCAGTTGGATATTCTCTTGATGAGTTAAGTAATGAGATTACAGGTGGCTTAACTCCCGCATCATTTGAACCTACTATTGATTACGTTGTGACTAAAATTCCACGTTTTGCTTTTGAAAAATTCCCAAATGCAGATGCACTTCTTACGACACAAATGAAATCAGTTGGAGAAGTAATGGCAATTGGTAGAAATTTCCAAGAATCTTTTCAAAAAGCACTCAGGGGGCTTGAGCTTGGATACGATGGTCTAAACGAAATTTCATCAGATAAAGCACGCATTATTAAGGAGTTAAAAGAACCAGGTGCGGACAGAATAAGATACCTAGGTGATGCAATGAGACTAGGTTTACCGATAGAGGAAATATTTAATTTTACAAAAATTGACCCTTGGTTTTTATATCAAATTGAAGATTTAGTTAAAAATGAAAAACAATTAAAAACTTATAAGCTTGATCAAATTGATAAGCCTTATTTATTTGAGCTGAAGCAAAAGGGATTCTCAGATCATCGCATTGGATATCTTTTAGGCGAGGATGAAAAAAGTATTAGAGAATTAAGGGCTAAAAACCATATTCATCCAGTTTATAAAAGAGTGGATACTTGTGCAGCTGAATTTCATACAGATACCGCGTACTTATACTCCACTTATGAACAAGAATGTGAATCACGCCCAACATCAAATAAAAAAATAATGATACTTGGTGGTGGCCCGAATAGAATTGGACAAGGCATAGAATTTGATTACTGTTGTGTACATGCCTCTCTAGCATTAAAAGAAGCTGGCTTTGAAACTATCATGGTTAATTGCAATCCTGAAACAGTTTCAACAGATTATGATATTTCTGATAGGTTGTATTTTGAATCAGTCACCTTAGAAGACGTTTTAGAAATTGTGTATAAGGAAAATCCTTTTGGTGTGATTGTTCAGTATGGGGGACAAACACCACTCAAACTTTCCAAAGCATTAGCTGAAGCCGGGGTACCTATTATTGGAACATTGCCTGATGATATTGATGCCGCTGAGGATAGAGAAAGATTCCAAAGAATCTTAAAAGATTTAAATTTAAAACAACCACCCAATAGAACTGCCAGAACGCCGGAGGAGGCAATTAAGCTTGCTCAAGAAATTGGATATCCTTTAGTCGTTCGCCCAAGTTATGTGCTTGGAGGAAGGGCTATGGAAATTGTTCATGAGCAAGAAGACTTAGAGCGATATATGAGGGAAGCTGTAAAAGTATCCCATGATTCGCCGGTGCTTTTAGATCGATTTTTAAATGATGCAATTGAAATTGATATTGATGCTATTTCTGATGGAAAGTCGTAGTAATTGGCGGAATCATGGAGCATATTGAACAAGCTGGGGTACATTCAGGAGATTCAGCATGTTCACTTCCCCCGTATAGTATTGATGAAAAAAAACAGAATGAATTGATATCTCAAACGAAGAAAATGGCATCGAAGCTTAAATGTTTTAGGTTAATGAATGTTCAATTTGCTCTTCAGGGAGAGATATCTATGTATTAGAGGTAAACCCAAGAGCATCAAGAACAGTTCCATTTGTTTCAAAAGCAATAGGGAAACCGCTAGCAAAAATTGCTGCTAGATGTATGGCGGGTAAATCATTAGCCTCTCAGAAATTGACCACTGAAGTTAAGCCAAAATTTTTCTCAGTGAAAGAGGCTGTATTTCCATTTCATTAAATTTCCTGGTGTTGATGTGATACTTGGCCCTGAAATGAAATCTACAGGAGAGGTGATGGGGTGTGGTCAAACTTTTGCTGAGGCATTATTAAGTCACAAATGGGAGCATCCATGAATCTTCCGACAAAGGGAACAGCATTTATTAGCGTTAGAAAAGAGGATCATAAAAAAGTAGTTGAAGTTGCACATGCACTTAAAAAACTTGGTTTTCTTTAGTGCAACTAAAGGTACTGCAAAAGTTTTAACTGAAAACAATCTCGAAGTTCAGTATGTGAATAAAGTTGCTGAAGGGAGACCACATATTGTTGATATGATAAAAAATGATGAAATTGATTTTATTGTGAATATTACTGAAGATAAACAGGCTATTGCTGATTCCTATGAAATTAGAAGAAATGCTTTACAGAATAAGGTGACCTACTACACTACTTTTGCCGGGGCTAAGGCGGCCTGCGTTGGAATGAACTATTCAGATGAAATTACGTTTCATCACTTCAAAACTTGCATAAAATACCTCTCTTAAAATACACTCAATTCATATAACGCTTTCAATAACAATAAGATAATTAGGAAAAATTTTGGATCAAACTCCCATTACAATCAATGGCTCAGAAAAGCTTAAAGAAGAGTTAAAGACTTAAAAAGTGTGGAAAGGCCTGAAGTTATTGCAGCTATTGCTGAAGCCAGAGCTCAAGGAGATCTCTCTGAAAATGCTGAATACGATGCTGCTAAAGAAAAGCAAGGATTTATTGAGGGAAGAATCGCTGATATTGAAGCAAAGCTATCTAACTGCATCATTATTGATCCGGCAGAACTTCAGAATGAGATGGCAAATGTGTATTTGGATCGACTGTTGTTATTCAGGATCTTGATTCTGAGGATGAGGCTGAATACCAAATTGTTGGTGATGATGAGGCAGATATTAAGGAAAAAAAGATCTCAATAAGTTCTCCATTAGCAAAAGCACTTATTGGTAAAGAAAACGAAGATATTGTCGAATTTGAGTCGCCTGGTGGATTGAAGACCTATGAAATTTTAAAAGTAAAATACTTATATAAAACTATGAATTCTTTTTTAAACAAATTAAGTTTCATTTTTACAAGCATTTGGGTTGGAGGTCTCTGGGCAATGCTCATGGTGACTCATGTAATTTTTAACATATTCCTAGCTCTTATATTGCTGGTGTGATTGTTTCTAATTTATTTACTTATATTAATATCTTTGGAATGGTTACCCTTGTTTTAGCGTTGATATATGGATTCCATATAGAATCTATTAGGTTCTTTAAAAAAATTCAAGCGTGGCTAGCACTCTTTATTTTAGTCATAGTTTGCATTAGTTATTTTCGGAATCAATCCTATTTTAGAAGCATTAAAAGTAGAAGCCTTTCCAAAAGAAGTCATGGAAAGTGTTTTTGCAGATAGGTTTTCAGCATGGCATGGGATTGCAAGCATTGCCTATTTAATTCAGTGTATTTTAGGAATATTTTTACTATTAAAGAGCAGGTAGTCTAAGGAAGTATTATTTTTGATGTCTCATTGGCTTTAAAAATTACTATTTGCTTGCCAATCTGATTGATTGCTTGCCCATTAGTTTTTTTACATACTTCATCAAGTAAAAGTTTTCTTTTAGCTTTTTCTTTTTCTTGAAGCTTTATTTTAATGAGTTCGTGGGCTTTCAAACTGACTATAATTTCATTAATTACTGAATCAGTAAGTCCTTTGTGCCAATTTGTACCACAGGATTAAGTTATGAGAAAGAGCTTTGAGGTGAGCAACTTGTTTTGAATTTAGCATATATAAATAATAATTATTTAAATTTTAGGCGTAGTGTATCAGATGAGTAAAGCCAACAACTAGTAAAAGCTGGATGAATGAGTCATGTTAAAGACCCATTTGTCATTCAGGCACAAAAAGATGGATATCGCTCGCGAGCCGCATATAAATTAATCGAAATTGATAAAAAGTATAAAATCTATTAAATCAGGTATTACCGCAGTAGATTTAGGGGCTGCCCCCGGAGGATGGTCTCAAGTTTTACAAAAAAAATAGGCTTAAAGGGAAAGGTCGTAGGTATAGATTTGTTAGAAGTAGCGCCCATTAAAGGCATAGATTTTATTCAAGGTGATTTTATGCAAGAAGAGATATTGAATGAAATGGTTGATAAGCTAGAAAATAAGCCTGTAGACCTTGTAATTTCAGATATGGCCCCCAATATTAGTGGTATAAAAATGGTTGATCAACAAAAAGCTATTTATCTGAATGAATTGGCCTTTGATTTTGCTTCAAAACATTTGAAACAAAATGGATGTTTTCTGGTCAAGTCTTTTGTTGGTAAGATTTTGAAGAGTTTGTTAAAAATTTGAGATCTTGTTTTAAAAAAGTTTATAAAATTAAGCCAGATTCATCGAGAAGCAGAAGTGCAGAAATATTTTTATTAGGCTATGAGTTTTGTAGCAGTTAAATTAACTGTTTTAATTTTTAATTAGTTATAATAAAGACAATAAGCATTTATTTATTTTTAAGGACTAAACATTGAATAAAAACTTACTTAAGAGTATCGGCATTTGGATTGCCATTGGCATCATAATGATGACCATATTTAATCAATTTTCTTCTTCATCCAGACTAGAAAATAAACTCGTTTATTCTCAATTTATGGATCAGGTTAAATCAGGAAATATTGCTAAAGGTGAGAATTGACGGTCAAAACTTAACAGGTACAACTAACAACGGTAAAAAATTCTCAACTTACGCCCCTACAGACCCATGGCTTGTTTCAGATTTATTGAAAAATGGTGTGGTGGTTGAAGCTCAACCTGCAGAAAAGCAATCATTCTTTATGCAGCATATTTATTTCTTGGTTCCCAATGATCTTATTGATTGGTGTATGGATATTCTTTATGAAGCAAATGCAAGGTGGTGGAAAAGGTGGAGGTCCATTCTCCTTTGGAAAAGTAAAGCAAGCAATTGATCAAGACTTCAAACAAAACTACTTTTAAAGATGTTGCTGGTTGTGATGAAGCTAAAGAAGAAGTCACTGAAATTGTTGACTTCTTAAAAGATCCAGCAAAATTTCATAAATTAGGCGGTAAAATTCCCAGAGGTGTTTGCTGGTAGGCCCTCCGGGCACAGGTAAGACATTGCTTGCACGAGCAGTTGCTGGTGAAGCGAAAGTTCCTTTCTTTACTATATCTGGTTCCGATTTTGTTGAAATGTTTGTAGGTGTTGGTGCAGCTAGAGTTAGAGATATGTTTGAACAAGCTAAGAAAAACTCACCATGTATTATTTTTATTGATGAAATTGATGCAGTGGGAAGAAGTAGAGGCGCTGGTACAGGTGGTGGAAATGATGAAAGAGAACAAACATTAAATCAGTTACTTGTTGAACTCGATGGTTTTGAAGCCAATTCAGGTGTGATTGTTATCGCTGCAACTAAACCGTGCAGATGTTTTAGATAAAGCTTTACTTAGACCAGGCAGATTTGATCGACAAATTATGGTTGCATTACCTGATATCAAAGGTAGAGAAGAAATTCTTCATGTTCACATGAGAAAGATTCCAACTGACATGATGTAAAGGCAGATATTATTGCTAGAGGAACCCCAGGTTTTCTGGTGCTGATTTAGCAAATTTAGTTAATGAAGCTGCTTTATTTGCAGCAAGAGTAATAAAACATTGTAGATATGGAAGATTTTGAAGCAAGCAAAAGATAAAATCTATATGGGCCCTGAAAGAAAATCACTGGTATATGCGTGAAGAAGAGAGAATGAATACTGCTTATCATGAATCTGGTCATGCAGTAGTTGCTAAATTATTGCCAAATGCTGACCCAGTTCATAAAGTAACGATTATGCCTAGAGGTTATGCATTAGGCTTAACTTGGCAGCTTCCAGAATTTGATAGGTTTAGTAATTTTAAAACTAAGATGCTCGAGGAAATATCCATATTATTTGGAGGTCGTATTGCTGAAGAAGTATTTATGAAGCAAATGTCTACAGGTGCTGGAAATGATTTTGAAAGAGCAACAAAGCTTGCAAGAGATATGGTGACCAAATATGGAATGTCAGATAAGCTCGGAACAATGGTTTATGCTGATGAAAATCAAGAGTCATTTTTGGTGCACCCAAGTCAATATCAGAGGCGACACAACAGTTAGTGGATGCTGAAATCAAATCTATTTTAGACAAGCAATATTCAATTGCCAGAAAATTGATTGAAAAAAATAAAAAGAAAATTGAGGCCATGGCTAAAGCTTTACTTGAATATGAAACAATTGATAGCGATCAAATTGATGACTGTGATGGCAGGGAAAAAAGTAAGAGCACCTAAACCTTCTAAGTCATCTAACGACAAAAAAATGCCTCCTTCTGGTAAGGCACCAACAAGCAGCATCAAGCCACAACCCGCAACTAAATCTAGATAAAAAAAGGGGGGCGAAAGCCTCCTTATTTTTTTATGAATAAAATCTCGCAGCTTCTTAAATTAAACACAAGACCATTGATTATGGGAGTGTTAAATTTAACTCCTGACTCCTTTTCTGATGGAGGAAAATATAATGAGATAGATCTAGCTCTGAAACGTGTTGAATATATGATTGAATCTGGCGCAGATATTATTGATATCGGGGCAGAGTCTTCACGCCCAGGTGCTGAAATTATTACTGTTGATGATGAGAGAGAAAGATTAGAACCCACTTTAAAAGAAATTAAAAAAGTTTTTGATGTCCCAATTTCAATTGATACTTATAAACCAGAAATCATGAAGCTCTCAATTGATTATGGTGTTGATATGATTAATGATATCTACGCTTTACAAAAATCTGGCACAATTGAAGTTATATCAAATTCAAATGTTCTTGTGTGTTTGATGCACATGCAAAATTCTCCAAAAAATATGCAAAACTCACCTCATTATAAAAATATAATATTAGAAGTTGAATCATTCTTTAAAGCTCGTACGGCTGCTCTTAATAAGGCAGGCATTAAAAACGAAAGAATATTACTTGACCCTGGTTTTGGTTTTGGAAAAACCTTTGAGCATAATATTGATTTATTTAAAAAAATTAATCAATTTACAAAATTATCTTTTCCACTTTTAGTTGGTGTTTCAAGAAAATCGATGGTAAAAAAAATGGTAGGTGATATAGAAAATGATATCATTCAAGCAAGTGTATTACTTGCTTGTTTAGCAGTTCAAAATGGTGCTAAAATTTTGCGGGTCCATGACGTAAAAGAAACATTTAATGCTATATCTGTTCTTCAAGCTGTATAAGGGAGTTGTGTGAAAAAAAAATATTTTGGTACCGATGGTATTAGAGGAAAAGTAGGAAGTTCACCGATTACGGCAGAGTTTTTTGTCAAGTTAGGATACGCTGCTGGGGTGGTATTAGCCCGAATAAATAAACGCAGTAAAAAACCCACGGTAATCATAGGAAAAGATACTCGGATTTCAGGTTACATGCTTGAATCTGCACTTGAGGCTGGGTTTTCCAGTGCGGGAGTCAATGTTCTTCTGACTGGACCAATTCCTACACCAGCAATAGCGTATCTAACACGCTCAGGTACAGCTGATTTTGGTGTCGTTATCTCAGCATCTCATAATCCTTATGACGATAACGGAGTCAAATTTTTCTCCTCAAAAGGTTTAAAGTTGTCTGATGAAATCGAATGTGAAATTGAATCATTAATTGATCAAAAAATAGAGCAGGTTTTACCTAGCAAATTGGGTAAAGCACAAAGAGCAGAAAATTATGTAAAGCAATATATTGAATTCTGTGAAAATACTTTCTCAAAAAAATTATCTTTAAAAGGTCTAACCATTGTTTTAGATTGTGCTAATGGAGCGACCTATCATATAGCCCCTGTTATTTTTTCTAACCTCGGTGCAAATATTATTACTGTTAATGATAAACCGGATGGTTTGAACATTAATAAAAAAGCAGGTTCTGTTTCCCGAAAAATTTACAGGCAACAGTCACTTTACATAATGCAGATATAGGAATTGCATTTGATGGGGATGGTGACCGTGTAATTATGGTTGATGAAAATGGAACGCTAGTCGATGGCGATCAGTTACTTTATTTGATAATGCAATTTTATATTAAAGAAGGTTATGAATTTGGTGGAGTTGTTGGAACTCATATGACTAATTTAGCTTTTGAAGAGAAGTGCAAAATACAATCCATTCCTTTCTGCTAGGGCAAATGTAGGAGATCGTTATGTATCTGAGGAGTTAGATAGAAGGAAGTGGATTTTAGGGGGTGAGAACTCTGGGCATATCTTAGTTAAAAATTTACATTCAACTGGAGATGGAATAATTTCAGCACTTACAAGTCTTGTCATACTTAGTAAAAAATAAGAAAAGCTTAAAGAACGCCCTGACTGAAATACAGCTTTATCCTCAAATACTAATCAATATACCTACTGAAAATAAAGTTAATTTAAAATCAAAGACTGTTAAAAATGCCATTAAGGAATCAGAAATTATTATGAAGGGTAAGGGCCGAACATTAATTCGCGCATCTGGAACTCAACCTTTAGTGAGAGTGATGACAGAAGGTCCTTTGCGTAAAGAAGTTTTAAAAGCGGCTAGGTTTTTGACAGAGAAAATTAAAGAAATTATTTAAACGTTATCCAAATTTACCGGTAATGTAATCTTCAGTTTCCTTTTTACTTGGGTTGGTAAACACCTTATCTGTTTCATCGTGCTCTACTAATTCTCCAAGATACATATAGGCAGTATAGTCAGAAATTCTTGCTGCTTGTTGCATATTGTGCGTCACTATTAAAATAGATAATTTTTCTTTTAAACCAGCCATTAATTCTTCAATATTCATCGTTGCTATCGGATCAAGAGCTGAGGTTGGTTCATCAAACAACATAATTTCAGGATCAGTTGCTAATGCTCTTGCAATACATAGTCTTTGTTGTTGACCTCCTGAAAGATTGAATGCAAGATCGTGAAGTCTTTTTTTCACCTCATCCCATAAAGATGCGCCTTTAAGGGCCTCTTCAACTTTATCATCAAGCACTCTTTTATTTTTTTCACCACGAACTCTTAATCCGTATGCAACGTTTTCATATATTGATTTAGGAAAAGGATTAGGCTTTTGAAAAACCATACTGATTCTCATTCTAACTTCAATAGGATCTACGCGTTTATCTAAGATATTTGTGTTATCTGGATGAAGAATGATTTCACCATCATATTTATTGCCAGGGTATAAATCATGCATTCGATTAAAACATCTTAAGAAGAGTTGATTTTCCACACCCTGAAGGACCAATTAAGGCAGTTATTTTATTCTCATAAACTGGCAGACTTATTTTTTTAAGTGCCTGAGTTCCATCCGCATAAGAAGAAATTAAGAGAATTAGCTTCTGCTTTAATAATTTCCTTGGGATGCTTTCTTTTTTTATCTACCATTTAATTTTCTTCCTGATGTTGTATCGAATTTTAATTGCTAATCCGTTCATTAACAATGTTAATAAAATTATAATTGCTCCTGTTGCAGCTGCATTTACATGAAATGCCATTTGTGGTCTTGAGATCCAATTAAACATTTGAATAGGGAGAACAGTAAAGCCTGCTTCTAGCCATTCAAAATTGATAAATGGCGGCTCTAATCCGACAGGGCTTGGAGGTAGAAAAGCGATAAATGTTAAGCGCCCAATGGTTATAACGGGCGCAGTTTCACCTATAGCTCTCGCCATTCCAATAATGACACCGGTAAGGATTCCACCATAAGAATATTGAATAACATGGTGAAGTGAAACTTGCCATTTTGTGGCACCAACTGCATAAGCGGCTTCTCTGAATATGAATAGGAATAGCTCTTATAGCCTCTCGGGTTGCTACGATCACAATAGGTAACATTAATAGCGCCAATGTTAACCCAGCTGTCAAAATAGTTTGACCCAGTCCAAAGCCATAAACAAATAGGCCAAGGGCTAAAAGTCCATAAATAATTGAAGGAACGCCTGCTAAATTTGTGACATTAATTTCAATTAAATCAGAAAACCAATTCTTTTTTGCATACTCTTCAAGATAAACACCAGCAGCAATGCCAAGTGGTACGGCAGCAAAAAAAGTAACAATTAGTACTAAGTGACGAACCTACCCAAGCAGATAAAATACCCGCAGCCGTTGCTCGCCTAGAAGGAAAGTTTGTTAAAAAATCTAAATTAAATCGGGGGTAACCATCAAAAACAAGATCTAAAAATAAAACTAATAAAGTGATGGTTAAGGAGGTAATGATAAACATACCCACACCGGCAAAAATACGATCATGCCTTTTGTGCTTAGTAATTAATGATCTAATCAGGGTTAAATTATTTTCTATCTCAACTTTATTATTAGCCATTTAATTAATACCTCTCAGCAAATTTCTTACGAACGGCGTGCCCAATAATGTTAAACATTAATGTCATAATTAATAATGTTAGGCCTGCGGCAAAAATACTTTGAAAACCAATCCCTCCATGCTCTAAATCTCCCAATGCAACCGATACAATGTAGGAGGTAATGGTTGCAGCACTTTCAACCGGATTGAAAGTAAAGTTAGGTTGTTGTCCCGCCGCAATAGCAACAATCATTGTTTCACCTACAGCTCTACTAATCGCAAGGATATAGGCAGCAATAATGCCTGAAATCGCAGCTGGTGTAATGACTTTAACAGCCGTTTGAAATCTGGTTGCTCCCATAGCGTAAGCGCCTTCTCTCATGGCCATAGGAACCGCTCTCATGGCATCTTCTGCAACGGATGCAATATACGGCACGATCATTATTCCCATGACAATTCCAGGTCCTAGCATATTGAATGTTGTTAGATCAGGGTATATTTTTTGTAAAAGAGGGGTGACTAACATGAGTGCAAAATAACCAAATACAACGGTTGGCACGCCAACTAATAACTCCAAAACAGGCTTGATTGTTTCCCTGACTTTATGGGTTGCAAATTCTGATAGATAAATGGCTGTGATTGTCCCTAATGGAACTGCGACAAATAAAGCAATAAAAGTAGTTGTTAGCGTACCTGAAACAAGCGCCATAATGCCGTAATGCTTGATGGAGTAATTTGGTGTCCAAACGGTATCGGTTAAAAAGTCATAAAGACTTACGTGCTGGAAGAATGGAATGGCTTCAGACACTAGTACATAAATAATAGCAAGCGTGATAAAGATAGCAAAGATTCCAGAACAAAGAAGTCCAAACTCAATAAATCTTTCAAGTAAATTACGACGTAAATTTTTAGCTAGACGAGGGCTAACCTCTGAGTTTTCTAATTTTGTCATAGTTGGAAATTTGATAACGCTAATTTTTTTTGCTTACTCAAATGATACTCAATTTTGATAAATAAATGAAAACAATTTAACGTAATTTTTAATTATTTTTAAACAATAAAAAAGGCAGCATGATGCTGCCTTTTTATGATAAAAAATTTACTAGTCATTATTCGCGGCTGACATTTCTAGTATCTGCTTTACAGACAAACCAATCTCAGGTTTTTTGTAAGCCGTTCCTGTTTGAAGTGTTTTATAGTGATTAGAAATAGCTGCATATTCTTGCTCATTAAATGGCACATAGCCTACCTCTTTTGAAAGCTCTGCAACATGCTTTAAATAAAATTCAACAAACTTTTTGACATTTGGATCTGATTCGACCATCGCTGCATTTAAATAAATGAACAAGGGTCTGGAAAGAGGATTGTATGATCCATCCATTATTGTTTTAAGCCCTGGCATCACAAAGTCACCTGTTGCATTTTTTATTGCAACTGCTTTGAGTAAATTTTTATTTTCCTCATAATAAGCTAGGCCAAAGTAAGCAATTCCGCCCTTGTCTCCAGATACGCCTTTCACTAATACGTTATCATCTTCTGAAGCAGTAAAATCTCCTCTAATTGCTTTTGATTCTTCTATAACTGCTTCTGTAAAATAATCGAAAGTTCCTGAATCTGCACCTGGACCATAAAGTCTTAAAGGAGTTTCAGGCCAACCATCTCTTATCTGACTCCATTTTGTTATTTTCCCTTGGGCTGCAGGCTCCCACATTTTCTTTAATTCTTGAGTTGTCATATCTTTTGCCCAATCATTTTTTTTGTTGATAACAACACTAAGGGCATCATATGCTATGGGTAGCTCAATAAACTTAATCCCAGCTTCCTTACACTTTTTAATTTCATTTAACTTGATTGGTCTTGATGCATTTGAGACGACAGTCTCTCCTCGACAAAACTTTTTAAAACCACCACCCGTTCCTGATACACCTACAGTAACCTTGATGCGTGTCGCAATTTGAAACTCTTCAGCAACTGCTTCAGTAATTGGATAAACCGTGCTGGAGCCGTCAACTTTTACAATATCGACGGCAGCTGTTGCTGGCATAGAAAGTATGCCTGCACTTAATAAAGCAGCAGCACTCAGTTTTTTTAAATTAAGTGATTTCATTTATATTTAGCTCCTCAATGTTTAATTTTAATAAATTTTAAAACTTCGATTAGATTAGGCTAGTTAAGTGACACTTTTATGACAAATTTACTTTTAGTAAAAAGAGTTATAATGCTTATCAATAAACTGGCAATCGAAAGGTAGCAATAAAGAAAAATGGAACAAGACGAGTTACAAATTCTGGCAGCAACAAATTCAAGCAATAGATAAAAAATTTCAAACCTTACGGGGGTATCTTTGACCTAGAAGCAAAATCTAAAAGAATTGCTGAGTTAGAAGTGCTTCAACAAGATCCAAAAACCTGGTCCGATCGTGCGTTAAATGAAAAGATTGGTAAGGAGAAACGTGGTTTGGAAAATATTGTTAATCAAGCAGCTGAACTCACTCATCAGATAAAGGATAATCAAGAATTATTTGACCTAGCAAAGGAAGAAGGTGACAAAGAAACTCTAAAGACCATTCAGAGTGATACAGAAAAAATTTCAAAGCTTGTTGAGGATGTTGAATTTAAAAGAATGTTTTCAAATCCCATGGACCCGAATAATTGCTTTATTGATTTTCAGTCAGGAAGTGGGGGAACAGAAGCTCAAGACTGGGCAAATATGCTTCTTAGGATGTATATAAGGTATGCAGAACAAAAATCATTCAAGGTTGAGGTTCTAGAATTATCTGACGGTGAGGTAGCGGGTATTAAGGGTGCGTCCATTAAAATTTCAGGTGATTTTGCTTACGGATACTTTAGAACAGAGTCAGGAATTCATCGTCTCGTTAGAAAATCTCCATTTGATTCAGGAAGTCGGAGACATACCTCATTTGCTGGAGTGAATGTTTTTCCTGAAATAGACGATTCAATTGAAATTGATGTAAACCCTGCTGATCTTCGTATTGATACTTATCGAGCTTCTGGTGCTGGAGGTCAGCATATTAACAAAACAGATTCTGCTGTTAGAATTACACATGTGCCAACTAATACAGTTGTTCAATGTCAAAATGATCGTTCACAACACAGAAATAAGGCTGAGGCAATGAATATGCTAAAAGCCCAGCTTTATGCAATAGAATTAAATAAAAGAAATGAAGAAAAACAAGCGGTAGAAGATGCTAAAAGTGATATTGGATGGGGGCATCAAATAAGAAGTTATGTTCTTGATCAATCCAGAATAAAAGATTTAAGAACGGGTGTGGAAGTGGGAAATACACAAGGGGTTTTAGATGGTGATCTAGACCCATTTATCAGTGAAAGTTTAAAGCAAGGGGTGTAAGTTGAGTAAAGAAAACAATCAAAATAATGAGCCTGTAGTGGATGAAAACTCAATCATTTCTGAGAGGAGAAGTAAGCTTGAAGAATTGAGAAAATCGGGTATCGCTTTTCCAAATCAATTTAAACCAGAAAATTTATCATCTGATTTACATAAAAATTATGATGAGGATGATAAAGAAACACTCGAAAAAAAAGGCATTGAAGTATCTGTTTCAGGCAGGATGATGCTCAAGCGTGTTATGGGTAAAGCCAGTTTCGCTACTATTCAAGATAATAATGGAAGAATTCAGCTTTATGTGGCGAGAGATTTTATTAACTCAGATGATAATCCAGAACTTTATGCGCAATTTAAAAAATGGGATTTGGGAGACATTGTTGGTGCTAAAGGAAAATTGTTTAAAACTAGAACCAATGAATTAACCATTGAAGTAACTGAAATTGTATTGCTTACCAAATCAATTCGTCCCTTACCTGAAAAATTTCATGGATTATCAGATCAGGAAACAAAATATAGGCAAAGATATGTTGATCTTATTGTTAATGAAGACACAAAAAAAACTTTCTTAAATCGTTCGAAAATTATCTCTAACATGAGGGCCTTTATGGAAGAGCATGAATTTTTAGAGGTTGAAACACCTATGCTTCATCCTATACCAGGTGGTGCAACGGCAAGACCGTTTGAGACTCATCATAATGCACTTGATATGGATATGTATTTGAGAATAGCACCAGAATTATATCTTAAGAGATTAGTTGTGGGTGGTTTTGATCGTGTATTTGAAATTAACCGTAATTTTAGGAATGAGGGTTTGAGCGTAAGACACAACCCTGAATTTACGATGATGGAATTTTACGCGGCTTATACTGAATACAAATGGTTGATGAATTTTACAGAGGATTGTATTCGAGATGTGACAAAGCGAATATTGGGGACACTAAAAGTAAAATATCAAGATAAAACAATTGATTTTGAAAAACCATTTGAAAGACTGACATTGGTTGAAGCGATTATGAAATATTCATCGCAATTTAGTGAGGCTCAACTAAACGATATCGACTTTATTAAATCACATCTTTCAAAAAATGGTGAAAATTTGCCAGACAGCTCAGGTTTAGGGGCATATCAATTAGTTTTGTTTGAATTAGAAGCAGAAGCAAAATTATGGGATCCAACATATATCATTGATTATCCTACTGAGGTTTCACCACTTGCAAGAGCTTCAGACACTAATAATGCTATTACTGAAAGGTTTGAGTTATTTATTGCGGGTAGAGAGATTGCTAATGGTTTTTCAGAGTTAAATGATGCGGAAGATCAGGCTAAGCGTTTTCAAATGCAAGTGGCTGCAAAAGATGCTGGGGACGAGGAAGCAATGTATTATGACGCTGATTTCATTAGAGCTTTAGAGTATGGACTTCCCCCTACAGGTGGATGTGGTGTGGGTATTGATCGTTTAGTCATGTTATTAACAGATAGCCCAAGCATAAGAGACGTAATTTTATTTCCGCATATGAGATCTGAATAAAATATGAGCACTTCAAAGAATATTAATCGTACTAATTTATCGCCCAAAGATGCATTAGATCTTCTTGTACAAGGCAATAAAAGATTTATTGAAAATAAACAGCAAGATAAAAATTTATCTGAAATGCGTGAAGCACTTAAAAATAATCAGCAACCGTTTGCAGCTATTCTTGGCTGTAGCGATTCAAGAGTTGCACCTGAACTTATTTTTGACCAAACTTTAGGGGATATATTTAGTGTTCGCCTAGCTGGAAATGTTGCCTGTAGAAAAGCAATTGGCAGCTTAGAATATTCCTGTAAATATCTGGGCTCAAAAATTATTGTGGTGATGGGTCATTCTAATTGTGGTGCGGTAAAAGCAGCATGTGATAATTTCGAGGAGGGTAACATCACTGAAATTATTAAGCTTTTACAACCCGCAGTTTCTGAAGAAACAACGACACTTGATCCAGAAAGAAATTCTAAAAATAGTGAGTTTGTTTCCAATGTTTGTTTTTTGAATGTTAAAAAACAAATACAAAATATTATTAACCAAAGTGATATTCTCAGAGATCTCCTTGATAAAAAGCAAATTGGCATTATTGGTGGTGTTTATAATCTTTCTTCAGGCCAAGTTGAATTTGATCTTCTAGGCTCAACTTTCTAATCAATTAAAAAATTACCCTCCTAAATTAAAATTCCTATAACTCAATTCTTTTAGTTTTTGTCATAGAAGTGTCATAAAGAAATTTAATAATTCTCTTGTCGCAAATATTTATATTATTTGTGAATTTATTTAAAACAAGGAAACGGAGAATTATTGAAATGAAGAAAAGTGTAATTAAAGGTTTAGTGGTCTCAGCATTAGCTTTTTCAGTACCTGTATTTTCAGACACAACTGAAGACTTGGTTAATGCGCTTGTCACTAAGGGAATTTTAACTGAAGATGAAGCAGCCCTACTTACAAAGAAACATGCCGGTGAAACTAAAGCGCGTGATCAAAAAGTAAAAAGTAAGTTATCCATTAGTAAATACCTCGATGAAGGAAAACTTTATGGTGACATAAGAGTAAGGCAAGAATGGAGAAGTGCCGATGAATATGGCGGCTCTGATTCTGTTGATCGAAGCAGGCAGCGTTATAAAATTACATTAGGCTTTAAAACTAAAATTTCTGAAAACTGGTTTACAGATCTTGCACTTTCTATGGGATCAAAAGGTAGATCAGATAATGCAACTTTAGGCGAGTGGATATCGGTAATAAAGATGACTCTTTGTAAAGCGTGCAATGATTGGTTGGACACCGACAGATTGGCTCACATTGCAAGCAGGTCGAATTAAAAATCCTTTGTATACAAAACCAATGATTTGGGATAAGGATTTGACATGGGACGGAGTTCATGGAAAACTAAATATAAAATGAGTAAGCAAACTACTATCTCAACGACTGGTGGTGTTAATACAATGCAGGGCGATGATAAGCAAGTACAGATGGTACTCGATACAGATTCACAATATCAGCTCTCAGCTCAAGTAATTGGTAAACATAAGTTTGATAATAAATCTGGCCCATCAGTTAAAACTGGTCTAACTTATACCATGTATACAAATGATGATGACTGATGGAATCTGAAGTTTTCAATCCATCTGATATTGGTAATGACGCAACAGCATCAATGACCTTTCATTAATTGAAATACCTGCTGATTATAAAATGATGGTCAAACCTGGTTTAGGCATGACGGTATTTGGTGACTACGCTTATAACATAGATGGTGATGATCGAAGAAAGGCATGCGATTTCATGCTGGTGGGATTGACGGGGGACTGATGATAATTCAGCTTTTATGATAGGTGTTGGGTTTGGTTCTTATAAAGACTTTATTGCCCTAGATAAAGGTAAGCAAAAAAAAGGTGATTGGAAAGGTAACTTATGGTATCAAGAAGTAGGGACATATTCTGTTGACCCTAATCACGTTGATTCAGATATCTTTGATTCAAAGGTAAACTTGAAAGGGTTTGCATTTAAAGGGCAATACATGATTGAAGACAATGTTAAATTTAATGTTGCCTACGCTTATGGTGAAATTAATGATAAATCTGTTGGTTGTACTCCAGGTGTTACGGGTGATACTGGTATGTGTATAGACTCAATGGATTTGATTCAACTAGATGTGACCTATAAATGGTAGGTCATTGTACGATCCGTCTCCTTGGCAAGAAAAACCCACTTCGGTGGGTTTTTTTATTCTGAAGCTAAATTGATTGTATATTTGGGTATTTCAACCGTAATGTCTTGATCTTTGACTTTTGCTTGGCAGGATAGTCTTGACGTAGGCTCCAAACCCCATGCTTTATCTAACATATCATCTTCTTCCTCTTCTGATTCATCAAGTGATGAAAAACCTTCCTTGATCACAACATGACAGGTAGTGCAGGCACATACTTGGTCACAAGCATGCTCAATATCAATATGATTTTTTAATAAAACACTACATATTGACTCTCCAGATTCAGCTTCTAAAACATCACCATCTGGGCAAAGGTCATGAGGGAGAACAATAATTTTGGGCATTTTAAAATTCCAGTTTGTTAATAGATTTTCCAGTTAAGGCTTTTTGAATAGATCGATCCATTCTTTTTGCAGCAAAGGATTCGCTTTGCGCATTTAATTTTTTATTCGCCTCTTTAATTTTATCGTTATTTGATGACTTGATGGAATCAATTAAGGCACTCAGATCCTTTTTTATTGAATTGAATTCTGATTCTGAAAGCAGATCATTGTCAGTATCTAAGGCTTTTTGTGTTAGCTCAATTAATTGAATTGCCTCTATTTTAGTTTCAGCAAGCATTCTGGAATTCTTATCCTCTTCTGCTAAATCAAATGAAGATTGAAGCATTGTTTTAATTTTATCCTCCGATAAACCATAACTTGGCTTTACTTCTATGGATGCTTTGCATTTGTAGTTGTTTCTTCAGCAGAAACGGATAACAAACCGTCAGTATCCACCTGAAAGGTAACTTTAATTTTTGCTGCACCTGCGACCATAGGAGGAATTTTTTTTAAGGTAAATTTGGCTAAAGACCGGCAATCATCAACTAACTCTCTTTCACCTTGAACTACATGGATGATCATTGCTGTTTGACCGTCTTTATAAGTTGTAAATTCTTGCGCCATCGCAACAGGCAGCGTTGTATTTCTTGGAATAATTCTTTCCACAATGCTTCCCATTGTCTCAATACCAAGGGAAAGTGGAGTTACATCTAATAACAGAAGGTCTTCTTCTCCATTGCCTGCTAAAATATTTGCCTGGGTTGCAGCCCCTAACGCAACGACTTCATCTGGATTTAAATCATTAAGGAGATCTTGTTTTAAATAAGTTTTTCACAGCCTCTTGGATACAAGGCATTCGTGTTGAGCCTCCTACCATGATAATGCCATCAATTTGGTCATTATTCAGTTGTGCATCACTTAAAGCACTTTTAGTTGCTTTAAGTGTTTGTTCAATTAAGTCTTGAACTAAGGTTTTAAATTGTTCTTGTGTGAAAGTTTCTTTAATTTCTATATCACTAATTTTTTCCTCAATTACAACTTCGTTTTTAGTTGATAGTGATTCTTTAATTTCTCTTGATAGGATTGAAACAAGAGCCTGCACTTCAATATCTTTGACTTTTAATTTATATTTATTATTTAAAAAATTGACAATTGCTTGATCAAAATCGTCACCCCCCAAATTGGCATCACCATGCGTGGCTAAAACTTC
Source organism: Methylophilales bacterium BACL14 MAG-120910-bin43 (assembly GCA_905181685.1). Lineage (GTDB taxonomy): Bacteria > Pseudomonadota > Gammaproteobacteria > Burkholderiales > Methylophilaceae > BACL14. The sequence goes on from CAJIYK010000003.1 coordinate 137,509, forward strand.
AAATAACCCTTTAGATAAATTCAAAATAGAAACATCAAATGTACCGCCACCTAAGTCAAATACAACAAAGTGCCCCATCGACTTTTTATCTAAGCCATAAGCAACTGCAGCTGCAGTTGGCTCATTAATTAAACGTAAAACATTTAACCCTGCCAACTCACAAGCATCTTTTGTAGCCTGTCTTTGCGCATCATCAAAATAAGCAGGAACTGTAACAACGGCTGCCCATAAGTTCGCCGCCTAAGTTTTCTTCTGCAACTGATTTAAGCTTTTTTAAAATTTCAGCAGATACTTCAATAGGATTTTTTATTCCAATTGAAGTTTGTATATTTATAACGCCTTCGCCATCAGCTAGGCTAAGAGGAAAATTATCTTTATTTATATCGCTAATTGTTTTACCAATAAGCCTTTTAACTGATGAAATTGTATTTTTAGGGTCCTTACTTAAGAGATTCTTTGCATCATTGCCAACGAGAACAGATTCTTTAGAGTAATGAACAATCGAAGGTAAAAGATTTGATTCCTCATTTGGATTTAAAATAGTTGGACTTCCACTAACTACTGAAGCTACAAGGGAATTAGTGGTTCCAAGATCGATACCAATCACCCTTCTATGCTCATGCGGCATTGTACTTTTTCCAGGCTCAGATATTTGTAGGAGTGCCATTTATTTAATTAAGTGCATTGTTAATTTTTTGAAGAAGCTTTTCAATAAAATAAAGTTTATCGATTGAGATAGCAGCATCACTCCAATTTTGATCATGATCAATTTGGGTTGAAATCAATGAAAAATATTCTTCATATTTTTTATTAATAGTCAATTTAAACTGAGCCAGTTCACTATTATTTTTTTCAATATCTTCAAGATGTTCCTCCCATTCCATTTGTTGCATTAAGAAATCAGGCGGAAGCGTTATTTTCTCAACAGATTTATGAGAGACAAAATATATTTTGCCCTTTTGATTGGAGACTTTAAAGTTTGATAGGCATCATTAGCTTGTGTGGACTTAATCATAGACTGTACTTTTTCATTTTCTGATGAAGTTGCAAACCTATCCGGATGAATTTCTTTTTGTATCGCGCGATAATTTTCTTGCAATATCTCTAAATCTAATTGAAATCTTTCAGGAAGATTAAATAATTCAAAATAATTTTGGGTCAAACTGTAAAGCTTTCTCCACAACCGCAACTATCTTTCACGTTTGGGTTGTTAAATTGAAACCCTTCATTCAATCCTTCTCTTACAAAATCTAATTCAGTGCCATCGATATAAATAAGACTTTTTGGATCAACCAAAATTTTAATTCCATGACTTTCAAAAATTTGGTCTTCAGGACTAGCCTCATCAACAAACTCTAATACATAAGCCATACCTGAGCAGCCTGTTGTTTTTACACCAAGCTTCAAGCCAACACCCTTACCTCTGAGTCTAGGTAACTTTTTGCTCTGTTAGCAGCTTTTTCTGTCATTGAGATTGACATCTTATTTTTGTTTAGATTTTAAATCTTCAACGGCCGCTTTAATGGCATCTTCAGCTAAAACAGAACAATGTATTTTAACTGGAGGTAAGTGCTAACTCTTCAACTATCGAAGTATTTTTGATAGCTTGTGCTTCATCCAGTGTTCGACCTTTAAGCATTTCTGTAACTAGTGAACTTGATGCAATGGCTGAACCACATCCATAGGTTTTAAACTTTGCATCTTCAATAATTCCATCTTTCACCCATTTTAATTTGTAACTTCATTACATCACCACACGCAGGTGCGCCAACCATACCCGTTCCCACATTTGAATCTTCTTTATCAAATGATCCAACATTTCTTGGGTTTTCATAATGATCTAAAACTTTATCGCTATACGCCATTTGATCGTTCTCCAAATAAATATTAATTAATGCTCTGCCCATTCTACTTTTTCTAAATCAACACCATCTTGAAACATTTCCCACAAAGGTGATAATTCTCTTAATTTACCAATTTTTTCCTTTAGTAACGCTATTGTAAACTCAACATCGGATTCAGTGGTAAATCTTCCAATAGAAAAACGTATCGAACTATGCGCAAGCTCATCTGAACGCCCTAATGCTCTGAGTACATAACTCGGCTCCAAACTTGCGGATGTACATGCTGAGCCACTAGATACTGCAATCCCTTTAATGCCATGATTAAAGATTCACCTTCGACATAATTAAAACTAATATTTAAATTGTGAGGTACTCTTTTTTCCAAGTCACCATTGACATAAGTTTCTTCAATTTCTGTGAGCCCTTTAAGAAGTTTTGCTTGTAAATTTTTGATACGATTGTTTTCTTCATCCATTTCTTCTCTAGCGATTTTAAACGCCTCACCCATACCTACAATTTGATGAGTTGCTAGCGTGCCTGATCGCATACCTCTTTCATGACCACCGCCATGCATTTGAGGCTCTATTCTAATTCGTGGTTTACGTCTAACATAGAGCGCGCCCACACCTTTTGGGCCATAGGTTTTATGAGCAGAAAAACTCATCAGGTCCACGGGTAAGTGTCTCTAAATCAATCTTAACTTTACCGGTTGCTTGAGCTGCATCCACATGAAAAATGATTTTATTTTCACGACAGATATTTCCAATGGTTGTAATATCTTGAATTACTCCAATTTCATTATTTACAAACATCACTGAAACTAGAACAGTATCTGGACGTATCGTTGATTTAAATTTTTCAATATCTAATAGTCCATTAGGTTCTGGCTCCATGATAAGTTGCTTCATAACCGATCCGCTCACATTCTCTCACAGCATCAATCACCGCCTTGTGTTCAGTGGCCAGAGTAATAATATGCTTTCCTTTTTTGGAATAGAAGTTACTCGCTCCTTTAATCGCTAAATTATTTGATTCTGTAGCACCAGATGTCCAAATAATTTCTCTAGGATCGGCATTCACCAACAGTGCAACTCTCTTTTCTAGCATCCTCAACGGCTTTTTCAGCGGTCCATCCATATGGGTGACTTCTTGAGGCTGGGTTTCCAAAATCTTCCGTAATGTAGGGAATCATTTTTTCAGCAACACGAGGATCTACCGGTGTAGTTGAGGAGTAATCCATATAAATTGGCATATCGTATAACTTGTTTTTCATAATATCCTTATCATTTTTGTTAAGCTGCCACAGCAGTCAATTGTTTTAATCTATTCACTTCATCCTTAAGTGTATCTATGAAGTCATTAATTTCATTCTCGTTGCTTTCCACACCCAGGCTAACTCTGAGAGCACCTTGGGCTAAATCTAAATCAACACCCATCGACAAAAGAACATGACTAGGTTCATCGCTATTACTTGAACAAGCTGATCCGCTAGCGATGGCAAATCCTCTTTCTATCTAGGGCTGTCAATAATGTTGAGCCATCAATATTCTTAAAAGAGAAAAATGTCGTATTACTCAATCTGTGACTTTTTTCACAAAAAATTATCGCTCCTAAATCAACTAAATTTTTTTCAAGTGTCGACTTCAGTAAGTCAATTTTTTCACTAAATATGACTCTATTTTGACTTGAACGTTCACAAGCTTTACCAAATCCAATAATAGCCGCAATATTCTCTGTCCCACTTCGTAAGCCTTTTTCTTGACCACCTCCTTGCATATATGGAAATAGATCAATTTTTTTATTTATAATGAGTGCAGCAATACCCTGAGGACCATAAATTTTATGACTAGAGATAGTCATAGCATCAATATCAAGCGCTTCAAAATCGACTTTAATTTTACCCAACGCTTGAACTGCATCGGTATGAAACTGAATCTTATTATCTCTTGCCCAATCTGCAATTTCTGCAATATTTTGTATGACACCTGTTTCGTTATTAGCCATCATGACTGAAAGAAAAGTTAAAGATTGTTTCATTTCATCAGAGACATCCGAGACATTAAAGATGCCATTTGAATCAACCGGAATCTCTGAAACCTTAAAGCCCTGATGAGCTAATGATTTAATAGGCTCTGATATACAAGGATGTTCAATAGAGCTAAATCCAAAATGAGACTCAGGATAAGCTTTTGCAATGCCATTAATAATCGTGTTGTTTGATTCGGTTCCACTTGAAGTAAAGATTACTTGAGATGGATGCGCATTTACTGAAGCGGCAACTTTTTCTCTCGCTTCTTCTATGGCTGTATGGGCACTTCTGCCAAACGTATGATTAGACGCAGGATTACCTTGCTGAGCACTTAAAAACGGTAACATCGCTTTTAAGACCTCGGGATGAAGGGCAGTCGTAGCATTATTATCTAGGTAGATCATTTATAAATTAAAAAGCCCCCATTTTATTTGACTCACTATTATTTTTATTGTTGCAAACTCAATAGACTGATTCTCAGATTTATTTCTTTGTGTTTTAACTAATTCATCCAGAGTTGTTGACTCTAAATAATCAAGAATCTTACTATTCAAAGTAGTCCATAAATTATGGGTAATACACTGATGCCCCTCGTTACAATTTTCTTTGCCACCACATTGGGTCGCATCAATTTGTTCATCGACTGAAGAGATAATATTTTTAACGCTAATATTGTCATGATTTTTAGCTACAAGGTAGCCACCGCCTGGCCCACGAACGCTTTTAACTAAACCCTGTTTTCTTAATTTTCCAAAAAGTTGTTCAAGGTATGACAATGAAATTGATTGCCTTTGACTGATTTCAGACAATTTAATGGGCATATTTTTTTCGTTTAAAGCCAGATCGAGCATAGCTGTAACAGCAAAACGACCCTTAGTGGTTAATTTCATGCGTGTCTCAAGTAATCAAATAAAATTATATTTTATAATACTTGACTAAATTAATCAAGATTAAAGCTGGGTTTAAGTGCTCTTTGGAGGCGCTTTTTTAGGCTTATCTTTTTTCTTAGTGAGCGCTTCAATCTCTCTTTCTTGTTTTGCGACTTTGTTAATAAGCGCTTGGATTGATTTTACCATTGGATCATCTTCATCTTTACCCACGGCATAAGGCCTAAAGGTTGTTCCTTTTTTAGTTTCCTTGACAGCACGAGCAGGGATCCCGACGACTGTTGCATCTTTTGTGACATCACTCACGACGACTGCATTTGAACCAATTCTAGCTCCTGCTTTAATCGTAATAGGACCTAAAACCTTTGCTCCTGCACCAATCACCACTTTATTTTCTAAGTGTCGGGTGCCTTTTACCCTGTTTCCAGGATGTGCCCCCTAAAGTGACGCCATGATAAAGCGTGCAATCATCGCCAATAATTGAGGTTTCACCAATCACTACACCCATACCATGATCAATAAAACATCTACTTCCAATTTGTGCGCCTGGATGAATCTCAATCCCTGTTAGAAACCGACTGATATGAGATAAAAACCTGCCCAACCAAAAAAGTTTAATTGTCCATAATTTATGTGAAAGCCGATGAATTAAAATCGCATGCACACCGGGATAAGTGGTCAATATTTCTAAGTAAGAACGGGCTGCAGGATCTCTTTCAAAAACAATGGAAAGGTCTTCTTTAAATTTTTTAAACATAATAGTTTTTGATATTTAATTTAAAATTTACTTTCAAATATTGTCTCATAAAATTTTATGTTTTATCTTTAATTTTTTTTTGTATATCGGTCAGTATGCCTCTTAGTATATTTACTTCATCTTTTTCCATAGTGGTTCGATTAAATAGCAATCGAAGTCTTTGCATCAACCGTTCTCCTTGTATTTTTTTTAAAAAACCTATCTCTGTTAGTAGTCGTTCTAGATGGAGATAAAAGCCATTTTGCACTTCATGTGTGACTAATTCATTCTCTTTAGACGACTGAATTATTGCATTATCTTCACTTAATTGCATACGAATTTCATAGCAAATAATTTGAACAGCCTGCGCAAGGTTAAGGGATGAGTATTTTGTGTTTGAATTGATGTAACCGAGCATATGACAATGCTTAACCTCATCATTAGATAACCCATTCGTTTCATTACCAAATAGGAGTGCTATTTTTTTGCTGTGAGATTCACTTTTAAGCTCTGAAGCGATCTCCCTTATGTTTTTATGCTCCTGGGAAAGCTCTCTTTGCCTTGCGGTAAACCCAATGATTAAGTGACTATCTTTTAAAGCGTCCTCAATCGTACTCACAATAGTTGCATTAGCGAGGATATCTTCAGCCCCCGCAGCCAATGCATTGGCCTCAGCATGGGGGAATTGCTTTGGATTTACGAGCGTTAGATGACTAAAGCCCATGGTTTTGATTGCGCGTGCAGTTGAACCAATGTTACCGGGGTGGCTGGTTCGGCAAAGCACAATCTTAAATTGATCATAATTTATTTTGGATGACATCAAATTTCTCTGTAAAATGACTTGCGAAAGATATAAATGCAATTTTACCATTTAATTATAAGGTCCTTATGCACCCGTTACTCAATACTGCAATTAAAGCTGCCAGAAGAGCTGGCTCTATTATTACTCGTGCGTCAGAAGATATCAGCTCACTAACAATCACCAGTAAAAATATGAATGACTTTGTAAGTGAGGTAGATTTAGCATCTGAGAAAGAAATTATACGGGTACTTTCACAAGCTTATCCTGACCATGGTTTCATTGCTGAGGAAAGTGGTTTATCAGAAAAAAAAGAGAATATGTGGATCATTGATCCACTCGATGGCACAACGAATTTCTTGCATAATATACCCCAATACTGTGTATCTATTGCATTAAAGCAAAAGGAAGAAATTACGCATGCGGTTGTGTATGACCCCAATAGAAATCATCTTTTTACAGCATCAAAGGGGCAGGGTGCTTACTTAAATGATAGAAGAATACGTGTTTCTAAGAGCCCAAAACTGCAAGATTCAATTATCGGAACGGGTATTCCTTTCAGAGACTTTACCTACCTTCCCCAATATCTTGTGATCCTTGAGGAAATTGTTAAAAAAACGGCAGGCATTAGACGCCCTGGATCTGCTGCACTAGATTTAGCTTATGTCGCTGCAGGCTGGTTTGATGGATTTTGGGAAATTGATTTATCCACATGGGATGTGGCTGCAGGCGGTTTAATCGTTTCTGAAGCAGGTGGAATGGTGAGTGATTTTGATGAAAAAAATAATTGGTTATTGACAGGAAATATTGTGGCAACCAACCCAAAAATCTATGACCCATTAATTAAAATAATTCAGCAACATATTCCAGAAGAGCTACGAATTAAAAGCTCAAAATAATAAAATACTTACCATTTAATTAAATTGCATAAGGATTGTCATGGGAAATAGAGATAAAAAGAAAGAATCAAAAGGAAAGCCAAAGAAAGAAAAAACGCCTAAGGCTTAATCTTACAAAAGGTTTCTTGATTTAAATTTAGTGCTTTTTCTCGCCAGGTTGCTGAACATGTTTGTTTGAAATTTCTTCATCTTTTGCGGTTCTAACATCTTCAATGATGGCAAGAAAGTTAATTCTTTCACCAGCCCATGGATGGTTTCCATCTACCTCTACTTTGCCATCAGTAATGGTCTTGATGTAATAAATAATAACTTCACCTTTTTCATCTTCACCCTCAAATGCCATTCCTTCCTTAAGTTGTGATTCAGGGAATGCGCTCGTAGGTTCCAATTGAACTAACTCAGGATCATATTCACCAAAAGCTTCGGCAGGCTCAAGGACAATTTCAACCTTATCCCCTTTATTTTTATTGTGCATTGCTTCTTCTACTTTGGGAAAAATTTGATCATATCCACCATGGAGATAAGTTACCGGCTCTTTGCTTGATTCGAGTAAATTATTGTCCACGTCACGAATTTCATAATTCATTGTGACAACTGTATTCATAGAAATTTTCATTGTTTACACCTTTCATATTTTTTTGAACAGAGATAGTACTTAATTTTGTACCCCCTAAATACAAACAACTCATATTTAATCTTTGTAATCTTGCGGTTTTAGAATCGTATTTTTCGCTATTTTAGCAGGTTTCGGGAAATCTTTACTGAAGTGCAAGCCTCGACTTTCCTTCCTTTCTATTGACGAAAGGACAATTAATTCAGCGACTTGCAATAAGTTTCTTAATTCAATGAGGTTAGAGGAGATCTTAAAATTCTTGTAAAATTCACCGACCTCATCCCTCAACATATTAATCCGATGAAGCGCTCTAGATAATCGTTTATTGGTTCTTACAATCCCAACATAATTCCACATAAACCTTCTCAATTCGTTCCAAGTATGTGTAATCAAAACTTCTTCATCAGCATCCGTCACTCGACTCTCATCCCATTTTGGTAGTTGATGATTATGTGTAAAGTCATCATTTAAAATAGATGATGCGGCGGTTGAAGAAAACACCAAACATTCTAATAAGGAATTACTTGCTAGACGATTTGCACCGTGCAGCCCGGTAAAGGAGACTTCACCGATGGCATAAAGCTGATTAACATTTGTTTTACTTGCACGATCAGTCATGAGTCCACCACAAGTGTAATGAGCTGCTGGAACGACGGGTATACGATCTTTTGTTATATCAATACCACGGTCTAGACAACGTTCAAAAATCATTGGAAACCTTTTTTGGATAAAGTCTGCAGATTTATGACTAATATCTAGATACACACATACCAACCCTTTTTGTTTCATTTCATAATCAATTGCTTGGGCCACAATATCTCGAGGGGCTAAATCACCTCTATCATCATATTTTTCCATGAATGTTTCGCCACTTGGAAGCACTAGTTTTGCGCCTTCACCCCTTAAGGTCTTCAGAGATAAGAAAAGATCTATCTTTTTCATCAAACAAGCAGGTAGGATGAAATTGAACAAATTCCATGTTGGCTACTTTGCATCCTGCCCGCCAACCCATGGCAATGCCATCACCTGTGCTGACGTCTGGGTTCGTGGTGTAGAGATATACTTTACTTGCACCTCCGGTTGCTAAGACAATATGGTTTGATGTGAATGTTTCAACGTGATTATTTTTATTATTTAGAATATATGCGCCGAGACAAGTATTTTTCTCGATATCAATCTTCATTTTTTCTGATGTGATGATATCGACGGCGATATGGTGTTCTAGGACAGTAATATTAGGATGAGATAAAATCCTTTTAATTAGATGTTCCTGAATTGCTTTGCCTGTAGTATCAGCAACATGTGCAATTCTCATCTGTGAGTGCCCACCTTCTCGAGTGAGGTGTAAATCGTTATTTTGTTTATTTTTTGTAAAATTAACCCCAAGATTCATCAGCCAATCTAGCGCCTTTTCACTATTGCTAGCTACGAATTCAGTGATATCTTCATCACATAGTCCAGCGCCAGCATTCTTAGTATCATTAATATGTGATGAAATAGGATCTTCGGGCGATATTGCTGCAGCGACTCCACCTTGTGCCCAGTGACTTGAACTTTCAGTTAATTCTGTTTTACAAACAATACCAATGCGCTTATGATCAGCTAACTTCAAGGCGGTGGATAGGCCAGCTAGACCACTACCAATGATTAATACATCAAAATTCGTTTTCTTCATTTTTTATTGATTATTTAGGAACTTTTAATAATATTATTAGTCATTTCATTGTCTCTTAAAAAAAAGAAAGAAGTTCATCATGCAACCATTAAAAGTCGTTTCTGAAAATCCTACAGTGTACAATAGCTCGAATAATAAACTAGATAATTCGAAGATGGAAATCAAACCTGTAAATCCTGATAGAGCGTTAGACCAAAAATTGGTTGAGAAAGGCTCAAAAAGGTGACAAACAAGCTTTTAGTCTGTTGGTAGAGAAATACCAGCTAAAACTATATCGCCTAATTTCAAGAATGGTTCGAGACCAATCTGAAATAGAAGATATTGTCCAAGATTCATTCATCAAGGCCTACAGAGCAATCGGAAATTTTAGAGGTGATAGTGCTTTTTATACCTGGCTTTATAGAATTGGAATTAACACCGCGAAGAATCATTTAGTATCACTAGGCAAAAGACCTAAGGCAATGGACGCTAATGAAATTGAAGAAATGGAAAATTATGAGTCAATGTCTGAGTTAAGAGTTTCTGAAACTCCAGAGTCTACGATGATGTCAAACCAAATTGCTGAAACAGTTAATGGCGCCATTCAAAATTTACCTGACGAATTAAGAGAAGCAATTTCTTTAAGAGAAATCGACGGATTATGCTACGAAGAAATATCTGAATTAATGGACTGCCCAATTGGAACCGTTCGTTCAAGAATATTTAGAGCACGTGAGACAATTGCAGAAAAACTTAAACCATTAATCGAAACAACCAACAAGCGTTGGTAAACTAAGGAAATAATAGAAATGAACGAAAAAATTTCATCACTGTTTGACAGTGAAATTAATAACAAAGATGTAGACACGCTACTTTCTAAGAAAAGTAAAATGGAAGGTGTAAGATCTTCGATGTCTGATTATCAATTAATTAGTGATGTTTTAAAGAAAAAAACAATCCTTCCAAAAAGTAATTTAACTGACAAAATTATGACAGCCATCGACAAAGAACCTACTCAGATGGGCGGGCTTGTTAAGGCTAATTCATCGAATACGGCAGTCATGTCATTTGAAATATTACCTGTTTTAGCATCACTTGCTGTACTCATTGTTATCGCTTCAACTGCATTTAATATTGAAGTAAATAGTACTTCAACCAATCAATTTTTAGCAAAAGAAGATATCCCTCAAGAAATTATTAACGCTCATCATGCGGCAACAGCCAACAACATGAATTACTTTATTCAAGTTGGTGACTCTGCTAAATAGATGACATTTTTTAAAAAACTTCTTACCTTACTCTGCTTTGTTTTCCCTCTTCTGTCATTTGCGATGGAAGACCCTTGGTTGATTCTTGAAAAATCAGCTAAAGCATCTCAACAATTAAATTACGAAGGTGTATTTCATAGTCAATCATCGTCAGAATCAAATTCTACTCATGTGATTCATGCAAATATTGATAACAAAGAATATTGCTTACTCAAAATGCTTGATGGAGCACCAAATGAAGTTTTTTGTTCTGGAGATATGGTTTATGTAACAAGCCAAGATGGTTTGTTAATTAAGAAGAGAAAGAATCAATTTCTTTTTCCTTCTGTATTACCATCAGATATTAAACACCTCAAAAAGAACTATCAGTTATCTTTTGGAGAGAAGAAGAGAGTTGCAGATAGAATGGCTCAACATATTGAGCTTAAAGCGAAAGATAATTTAAGATTCAATTATCATATTTGGATTGATGATAAAAACCTATTGCCGTTAAAGCTTATTGTTACTAATAATAAAAATCAGACGATTGAGCAATCTACATTTACAACCATCGCATTCAGTGAAGTTATTGATAAAGATATTTTTGAAAAAAATATCAACCTATCAAAGGTCTACGTATCTAAGAATAAATTTGTCGAGAATTATGTATCGAATAAATTTTGGAATTTAAAGGACCTACCATCAGGTTTCAAAGAGGTTGATTTAATTTCTCGAAGAGTTAACGGTTTAAATCTGCTTGACTACCAAATAATATTTTCAGATGGACTGGCTTATGTTTCATTATTCATAAGGCCTATTACAAGAGGGACAGAACCCAAAGAAGGTACAGTCGCAATTGGACCTACTAATATCAGTGCAAGATATCAAGATGGTTATCAAATCATGTCGGTCGGCATGGTTCCACCCGAAACAGTGAACACCTTTAGCGGGGCAATAGAATTCTAAGGGTGATTGCAGAAAAAGGGACACCCAATAATTTTTAATTAACTATTAAAAGGATTCTATTTTGAAAATAAATTTTCTTAGCAAACTGGTTACTACCTTTTTATTCTTTATGAGTTTTTCATATGCTGTATCTTTGCCTGATTTTACGGTACTTGCAGAGCAACAAGGCAGCACAGTAGTTAATATCAGCTCTATTAAGAATGCCGTAAATAGAGGAAACCAGCAATTATCTCCTCAAGAAGAACATATGCAAGAATTTTTCAATCGTTTTGGAATACCTATGCCCCCAGGTATGGGTCCAAACGACCAACAACAAAAACAAATGAGCGCAACAGGCTCTGGATTTATTTTAGAATCGGATGGATACATTATTACCAATGCCCACGTCGTGGGTGAGGCTGATTCTATTATCGTCAAATTAGCTGATAAACGTGAATTTCAGGCAAAATTATTAGGGATTGATAGAAGAACAGATGTGGCTTTACTTAAAATTGATGCAAAAGATTTACCAAGCGGTCAAGCTTGGCAAACCTAAAAATATAAAAGTGGTCGAATGGGTGGCTGCCATTGGATCCCCCTTTGGTCTAGAGAATACAATGACTGTTGGCGTTGTGAGTGCCAAAGGAAGAGCGCTACCGCAACAAGAAAACTATGTCCCATTTATACAAACTGATGTTGCCATCAATCCTGGAAATTCTGGTGGCCCATTATTTAATACAAATGGTGAAGTTATTGGCATTAATTCACAAATTTATAGCCGTACCGGCGGATACATGGGATTATCGTTCGCTATTCCCATCGATGTGGCAATGGATGTCGCGAGCTCAATTGAAAAATAATGGCAGGGTAGTTCGTGGTTGGTTAGGGATTGCTATTCAAGAAGTCACAGATGAGCTAACAGAGGCATTAGGCTTAAAAGATAAAAGTGGTGCACTTGTTGCAGCAGTTAATAAAGGGGCTCCTGCAGGAAAAGCAGGTATTGAAGCAGGTGATGTGATTCTTAAATTTAATAATAAGGTAATTGAGACATCCTCTGATCTCCCAAATATGTAAGGCTCACCAAACCTAACAATGTTGTGCCTGTTGAGATTTGGAGAAATGCAAATGTTAAAACGCTTAGAGTTAAGATTGGTGAAATGCCTGATGATAGAATGCAGGCCTCAAATAAAAAGACAATCAAAGAGAGCGCTAACAGAATAGGTTTAGTGTTAAAAGAAGCCACTGCTAAAGATAAAAAAATGCTTGATGGAAGGAATGGTTTGGTTGTAACTAAAGCTCTGGCCCTGCTGTTCATCGCAGATAAGGGAAGGAGATATCATTTTGGCACTCAATAATACACCCGTGACTTCGGTTAGAGCTTTAATAGAGAAATTAATAAAACACCTAAAGGCAAAACGATAGCGTTACTTATTTATCGAAATGGAGATACATTGTTTGTTCCGGTAAAGGTCTTAAACTAAATAATAAATTTATTATTCGTTTTACAATCAGGTAAAATTACTTTAATTAAAGGCGCTATGCGCCTTTAATTTTTTTATGCTTTAAGTAAAAATTATGAAAAATATCAGAAACTTTTCAATCATTGCTCACATTGACCATGGCAAATCTACATTAGCAGATAGGATTATCCAGTATTGTGGTGGTCTTGCAGATAGAGAAATGGAAGCTCAAGTCCTTGATTCAATGGATTTAGAGAGAGAGCGCGGGATCACTATAAAAGCACAGACAGTGACCCTCTCATATAAAGCTAAAGATGGTGAACTATACGTTTTAATTTAATTGATACACCAGGCCATGTTGATTTTACTTATGAAGTCAGTCGCTCCTATCAGCATGTGAAGGAGGTGTATTGGTTGTTGATGCTTCTCAAGGCGTTGAGGCACAAACCGTTGCAAATTGTTATACTGCGCTTGATCAAAATGTGGAAGTTTTTCCCGTTCTAAATAAGATTGATTTAGCTATCTGCTGACCTGATCGAGTTAAAAAAGAAATTGAAGATGTTATTGGCATAGATGCTAGATGATGCTATTTTATGCTCAGCTAAAACGGGCCAAGGTATTGAAGATGTTCTAGAGACAGTTGTTCATAAAGTTCCTGCTCCTATCGGGGATATTAAGAAACCTTTAAAAGCGTTGATCATTGATGCATGGTTTGATAATTATGTTGGTGTCGTGATGCTAGTTCGCGTTATTGATGGAGAAATAAAAGCTAAAGATAAAATTCACTTGATGGCCACTAAGGATGAGTATGCATGTGAGAGTGTCGGCATTTTTACTCCTAAATCTATGTTAAGGATTCATTGAGCGCAGGTGAAGTTGGGTTTGTTATTGCTGGAATAAAGGATTTAGAAGTGCAAAAGTTGGTGATACCATTACTTTGTCAAAAAATAAAGCGATGAGGCGTTCCTGGCTTTAAAGAAATCAAGCCTCAAGTTTTTGCTGGTCTATATCCAATTGAATCAAATCAATTTGATGCCTTGAGAACGGCGCTAGAGAAATTAAAACTGAATGATGCTTCTTTACATTTTGAACCTGAAAATTCAACTGCACTCGGTTTTGGTTTTAGATGTGGCTTTCTTGGCTTACTGCATATGGATATTATTCAAGAGAGATTAGAGCGAGAATATGAAATGGAGCTAATCACTACAGCACCAACAGTGGTATATGAGCTTTTGTTAAAAAATGATGAAGTTATTTCAGTTGAAAATCCATCTAGATTCCAGATTTGTCAACAATCGAAGAAATTAGAGAACCCATTATTAACCTTAATATTTTGTTGCCTCATGATTACGTAGGACCGGTCATGAAGTTAGTTAATGAAAAAAGAGGGATCAAAAAAATATGCAATATATGGGGCGACAAGTCATGATTACATATGAAATTCCCCTTAATGAAGTGGTGCTTGATTTTTTTGATAGACTTAAAGTCAGTTTCAAGAGGTTATGCATCAATGGATTATGAGTTTTTAGAATTTCGGGCAGCTGACTTAATAAAATTAGATATTATGGTGAATGGCGATAGGGTGGATGCCTTGTCATTAATTGTACATCGATCAAACAGCATTTCTAAAGGTCGTGAGTTGGCGAGTAAGATGAGAAGCTTATACCAAGGCAAATGTTTGATGTTGCTATTCAATCTGCAATTGGAGCAAATATAATAGCAAGAGAGACAATTAAAGCCTTAAGAAAAAATGTGATTGCAAAATGTTATGGTGGTGATGTTTCTAGAAAAAGAAAACTCTTAGAGAAACAAAAAGCAGGTAAGAAAAGAATGAAACAGGTGGGTAATGTAGAGATACCTCAGGAAGCTTTTTTAGCAATTTTACAGGTAGATGATAAATGATTTTTGCACTTATATTAATGGCAGTAACAGGTTTACAGGTCTTATTTATCTTCTAGATGTCCTCTATTTTGAAAAAAAAGAATAAAGGCAGAAAGAATCAATCATCATTGAGTATTCCAAAAGCTTTTTCCCTGTGCTCTTGGCTGTTTTTGTTATTCGATCTTTTATTGTAGAGCCCTTTAAAATTCCTTCTGGGTCAATGATGCCGACATTAGTTGCTGGAGATTTTATTGCGGTCAATAAGTTTAGTTACGGCTTCGTTTTCCCGTTTAATCAAACTTCTGATTCCTAATTGGATGCCTAATAGAGGAGATGTGTTTGTATTTCATTACCCAGAAGATCCTTCAATTGATTATATTAAAAGAGTTAGTTGGCTTCCTGGTGATGAAATCAGATATGAAAATAAAGAACTTATTTATCAACGATAAGCTCGTTCCTCATGTTTTTGAGAAAAATTATGAGTATATGATGAATGATAATTATAGGTTCCAGCTAAAGAATTTTCAGAGACATTAGGTGAGGTATAACATTCGATTCTTATTCATAATGTTGAGGGAGAGTCATGGAACTTTGTTGTTCCTGAGGGAAATTATTTTGTCATGGGAGATAATCGAGATAACTCCTCTGATAGCAGAGTTTGGGGATTTGTTTCTGAAGATTTATTAGTAGGAAAAGCCTTTATTATTTGGTTAAATTTTCAGAACCATCAAGGATCGGAGATACGATTAAGTAAATGGAAACTAAAGAACTTAAAATTCTTGAAAAATCTATTAAATATAAATTTAAAGATAATACTCTTACTGCTTGCGATGACGCATAGAAGCCATTCAGGAAAAATAATGAGCGATTAGAGTTTTTGGGAGACAGTATTCTAAATTTTGTTGTGGCAGACCTTTTATTTAAAAAATTTAATGATTTGGATGAGGGTGATTTGAGCCGCTTAAGATCTCAGTTGGTAAAAGAGGAACCACTTTCTAAATTAGGAAACGGATTAAAGATTGGAGATTTTTTAAATTTAGGGGTTGGAGAGCTTAAAAGCTCAGGTTGGAGAAGACCATCTATCTTAGCTGATGCCTTTGAAGCATTAATTGGTGCGATATTTATTGACGGTGGAATGAAATCTGCCTATAAATTCATTGAAGATTCATATGCCGACCTAATTGAAAAAATTAACCCAAAAGAAATTATAAAGACCCTAAAGACGATACTTCAAGAGTTTTTACAAGCCCAAAAAGTCCCTTTACCAAGCTATGAAGTCATTAATGTAGAAGGCGAAGCCCATAATCAATTATTTACTGTCACATGTGTAGTTTCTAAATTTGATGTCAAGGTAGAAGGTGGGGGAGAAGTAGAAAAATTGCAGAGCAAGAGGCAGCAAAAGAGGCAATGGCTACGATAGAGAAGAGCCTTTATGGCATCGTCTAAAATAAACACTCGCTGCGGTACTATTGCTATTGTTGGTCAACCTAATGTCGGTAAATCAACGCTTCTAAATTATTTTGTAGGTTCGAAATTAAGCATTACCTCCAGAAAAGCTCAAACCACACGTTATCAGTTAGTCGGTATTTTTACTGATAAAGATACTCAATATATTTTTGTTGACACACCCGGCTATCAATTAAAGCATCTTAACCAAATGAATAAGAGCTTAAATAAATCAGTGAATCAAGCACTTAAAGACGTGGATTTAATTTTATTTTTGTCTGAACCTAATGAGCTTGATGCAACGGATAAAAAAATATTGCAAATGATTCCTAACTCAACTCCGATTTTATTAATTATTAATAAAATAGATTTAATTAAAGATAAATCTAAAATATTAGCCTTAATGAGTGAGGCAGATCAGTTAGATAAATTTGAAGAAATTGTTCCGACAAGCGTTAAGAAAAAAAATAATTTATTAGAGTTATTAGAGAGTGTAAAAAAGTACTTACCTCAGCAACCTTTTATCTATGATCAAGATGAGTTAACAGATAAAGGCGAGCGATTTTTGGCAGGAGAGATTGTTCGGGAAAAATTATTTCGCCTAACGGGTCAAGAGGTTCCATATTCAGTTGCTGTCGAGATAGAGAAATTTGAGCAAGAAGGAAATTTAAGAAGAATTTTTGCTGTCATTATTGTTGACCATGAGTCTTTAAAGCCAATGATTATAGGTAATAAAGGTGAGCGATTAAAAGAAATTTCTAAAAGTGCACGCTTAGATATGGAGAAGCTTTTTGGTGGAAAGGTTTGGTTGGAAACTTGGGTAAAGGTTAAAACGGGTTGGGCTGATGATGTAAGAGCCCTAAAATCATTAGGACTTTAATGGAATGGCAAAAGTAACCTCCCTGAAAGAAAATCAACAGGTCTATGTTTTACATACATACCCATTTAAAGAAACCAGCCTCATCGTTGAAATTTTTTCTAAAGAATTTGGAAGGGTCTCGCTAGTTGCAAAAGGAGCAAGGCGACCAAAGTCAGCATTAAGAGGAATGTTGCAGTCATTTCAAGCCTTGGAAGCTTCTTGGTCTGGTATTGGAGAATTAAAAACGCTGCATGGAATTGACTGGTGCGATCAATATCTTCCCATGGAAGGGAATTCCTTAATATGTGGTTTTTATTTAAACGAATTATTACTAAGATTATTGCCTAAGGAAGACAATTATGAGTCTTTGTTTGATTTTTACCATACCACCATGGAAAATCTGTCTCAAGGCGTAAACATAGGGGTTACTTTGAGAAGGTTTGAATTAAAACTACTCTTAGAATTAGGCTACGAGGTAGTTTTAAAAGTGGATGCAAACGCTAATGAAATTAAAGCAGATAAAACGTATTATTATGAAGCTGAGCAAGGCGCGCTAGAAAAATTTAGGACAGAAAAAAGTATTAAGGTCATCGGACAAACTCTAATTGATATGGGAAATGACAATTTTGACTCTGCAACTACTGAACTACAAAGTAAAAATTTAATGCGTTTTTTAATCAATTATTATTTGGGAGATAAACCATTAAACTCCAAACAACTATTTTTAAATATTTAGGATAATGAGATGGATCTAGGCGTTAATATTGATCATATAGCAACGATAAGACAAGCGAGAGGAACAAATTACCCATCAGTGCTTGATGCGGCAACCTTAGCCGAACAGGCGGGTGCAGATAGTATTACATTGCATCTAAGGGAAGACAGGCGTCATATGCAGGACAAAGATCTCTATGAATTAAAACCCTTATTAAAAACTAAAATGAATTTAGAGTTAGCACCTGTCCCAGAAATGCTAAAAATTGCGTTGGATGTTCACCCAGAGGATGTATGTTTAGTGCCTGAAAGAAGAGAGGAGAGGACAACCGAGGGAGGTTTGGATTTGATAAAAAAATTCCATGACATTAAAAAAATAAGCGACGACCTCACCAATGCGGGTATTCGTGTTTCCCTTTTTATTGCTCCTGAGATAGACCAAATTGATAAAGCGATTGAGATGCAAGTTCCAATCATTGAATTGCACACAGGTAATTACGCAGACTTTGATGGTGAATTAAAAAATAAAGAGCTAAAAAAAATACAACAAGCAGTTGAGTACGCAAAAAAAGCTGGGCTTTTAGTTAATGCAGGTCATGGCCTTCATTATGAGAATGTACAAAATATTGCAAAAATTGATGGTATCCATGAATTAAATATTGGACATGCGATAGTAGCTAAGGCGTTATTTATTGGTTGGGAGAATGCTGTAATTGAAATGAAAAAAATTATTAAAGAGTATGCACAGTCATGATTTATGGTGTTGGTACCGATGTTGTGGAGGTTTCAAGGATAGCAAAAGCCTTAGAAAGATTTGGAGATGGTTTTGCAAAAAAAATATTAAGCCCTGAAGAGTTTTTAGTTTTTCAAAAAAATAATTTGAAAGAAAACTTTTTAGCTAAAAGATTTGCTGCTAAAGAAGCCTTTGCGAAAGCATTAGGCACGGGTTTTAGAGGGGATGTTAATGTTAAGTCTATCGTTGTGATCAACAATGAACTAGGGCGTCCAGACATTAAGTTAAATAAAAATGTGGCACGCTTACTCAAAGAGAAGAAAATCAAATCTTGTCACTTATCAATATCAGATGAAAAAAATATAGCAGCAGCATTTGTTGTTCTTGAAAGCGAATGATGGACAGAGAAGTGGATCTAGAGAGAAGATTTGGCGGTATTATTCGACTTTATGGCGAAAAAAAATTTCGATTGATTCAGAACTGTCATGTTTGTGTAGTAGGTATTGGCGGTGTAGGTTCATGGGTAGTCGAGTCATTGGTGAGACATGGTGTTGGCAAAATAACGCTAATAGATATGGATCATATTGTTGAATCAAATATTAATCGCCAAATTCATGCTCTCGATAGTACGGATGGTGAATCAAAAATAAAGGCTATGAAGGATCGAATCATTGATATCAATCCAACCTGTGTGGTGGATTGTATTGATGATTTTTTAGAAGAATCAAATATTGAAAGTCATATATCGAGTAGATTTGATTTTATTATTGATGCAATTGATCAATCGAGTGTAAAAACAAGTTTAGCTGAATATTGCCAATCAAAGCATTTATCTCTAGATAATGGTGGGCGGTGCAGGCGGCAGAGTCGATCCTGCGAGAATAAAAATAGCTGATCTTTCTAAAACCTTCGGAGATCCATTATTAAGCAATATCCGAAAGCATTTTAATAAAAAAAATAAGCTATCAAAAAGTAAATATGAGATTCCTACCATCTTTTCTGATGAGCCTATTATCAAATCTGATGCATGTGAGGTTGATCAATCAGGAGGAGGTTTGAGTTGTGACGGATATGGCTCAAGCTTAAACATAACTGCCACAATGGCCTTTTACGTCGTCGCATATATTTTTTCAAAAATATAATCAGTTAAAAAAGTTGAAATAAATAAAACTGCCCCCATTAATAATAGCAATATTTAAATTAAATTTAATTCAATTAGGGATTTCAAAAAAATGACAAAACAGAAAGAGACTTTAAGTTTCCAGGCTGAGGTAAAACAACTTTTACAACTGATGATTCACTCTCTTTATAGTAATAAAGAGATTGCAGTCCGTGAATTAATTTCTAATGCGAGTGATGCAGCGGATAAGCTCAGATTTGAAGCATTAGAAAAAAATGATCTTTATGAAAAAGATTCTGAGCTTAAAATTTGGGTAGATTTTGATAAAGATAAAAAAACGATCACTATTTCAGATAATGGTATCGGCATGAGTCGAGACGATATTGTAAAAAATATCGGGACTATTGCTAAATCAGGCACAAAGGAGTTTTTAAAAAAACTATCAGGCGATCAAGCAAAGGATGCGAATCTGATTGGTCAGTTTGGCGTTGGTTTTTATTCAGCCTTTATTATTTCTGATGAAGTCACCTTAGAATCAAGAAAAGCGGGTGCTAAAACTGGATCAAGATGGGTTTCAAAGGGAGATGGTGAATTTAGCCTAGAATCTATCGATAAAAAATCAAGAGGCACATCTGTGATTTTAAGTCTTAAGAAAGATGCTGAAGAGTTTCTTGATGAATATAGATTGAAAGAAATTATTAAAAAATACTCAGATCACATCACACTGCCGATTGTAATGAAAAAATTTGAGTTTAAGGATGGAAAATCAATTCGAACAGAGGAAGATGAGGTCGTTAACGATGCTTCTGCTATTTGGGCACGCAACAAGAAAGATATAAAACCAAAAGAGTACGAAGAGTTTTATAAAAATTTAACTTATGACCAAGAACCGCCTTTATCGATATTTCATAACCGAGTTGAAGGTAATCAAGAGTACATCTCTTTATTATTTATTCCAAGTAAAGCACCTTTTGATCTCTACGATAGAGATAAAGCGCAAGGCGTAAAGCTTTATGCAAAGCGTATTTTCATCATGGAAGCGAATGAGAAACTCATTCCTCAATATTTAAGATTTATGAAGGGCGTTATTGATAGCAGTGATTTACCACTCAATGTATCAAGAGAAATACTGCAAGACAGTAAAGCCCTTGAAAGCATTCGATCAGGAACGGTTAAAAAAACACTCACCGCACTTGAGGATATGGCTAAGAAAAAACCAGATGATTTTAAAAAGTTTTGGTCAGAATTCGGTCTTGTTTTAAAAGAAGGACCTGCTGAGGATTTTGCAAATCGAGAAAAAATTGCGGGATTACTAAGGTTTGCAAGTACTTTTGACGAATCTGACGCACAAAGTGTTAGCTTGGCAGATTACATAAGCAGAATGAAGCCCGAACAAGAGGTCATTTACTATATAACGGCTGATTCCTTCTTAGCGGCTAAAAATAGTCCTCATCTCGAAATATTTAAAAAGAAAAAAATTGAAGTTTTACTTCTTGGAGATAGGGTTGATGAGTGGTTAATGTCAAACCTACCTGAAGTAAGCGGTAAAAAATTTCAGTCTATTGCAAAGGGTGATCTTGATCTAGGAAAGCTTGAGGATGAATCAGAGAAGGTAGCTAAGAAAGATATTGAGGAAAAATCTAAAACTTTAGTCGAAAAAATAGCTAAATCACTTGGTGATAAAATTAAAGAAGTAAAGGTAACGCACCGCTTAACAGACTCTCCGGCTTGTTTAGTTGTTGGTGAAAATGATATTTCAGGTAATTTAGAGAGGATTTTGAAGGCGGCAGGACAAAACACACCCGATATTAAGCCTGTATTGGAAATCAATCCTGAGCATGCGCTAATTAAAAAACTCAGCGCTGAGACAGATGGTAAGGTCTTTGATGAGTATTCATCAGTGGTATTTGACCAGGCTTTAATCTCAGAAGGTGGGCAGTTAGAAGACCCAGTTGGGTTCGTAAAAAGGATTAATGAACTACTAGTAAAATAAATGTGAATTTATGGCAGATAGTGTTTGACATTGATTTAATTACACTGCTATAATTCGCGCTCCCTAACGTTATATACGTAGGGTTCAACAAAAGACTCGTTGATTTATCGATCGCGGGGTGGAGCAGTCTGGCAGCTCGTCGGGCTCATAACCCGAAGGTCACAGGTTCAAATCCTGTTCCCGCAACCAACATCGATAATAGCTCTTTAACAATTTGACAACTGATAAGTGTGGGTGCTTATAGTTGAGATTAAAATTAGAATTTTTCTGTTTACAGGAATAATTTTAATTCTCATATTAAGTGCTTACACTTTAAATTTGTGACAAGACCACACTGGTTAGTAATAACCAGTTAACCTTGAAAATGAATTTGAGAAAAAAGCATAAGCGATACAAATGTTTTTCAATTTATTGGAAAACAATAGTAATAAGTTAGATTAAACTGAAGAGTTTGATCATGGCTCAGATTGAACGCTGGCGGAATGCTTTACACATGCAAGTCGAACGGCAGCATAGAGAGCTTGCTCTCTGATGGCGAGTGGCGAACGGGTGAGTAATATATCGGAACGTGCCTAGTAATGGGGAATAACTAGCTGAAAGGTTAGCTAATGCCGCATACGACCTACGGGTGAAAGCAGGGGATCTTCGGACCTTGCGTTATTAGAGCGGCCGATATCTGATTAGCTTGTTGGTGGGGTAATGGCCTACCAAGGCGACGATCAGTAGCTGGTCTGAGAGGACGATCAGCCACACTGGAACTGAGACACGGTCCAGACTCCTACGGGAGGCAGCAGTGGGGAATTTTGGACAATGGGGGCAACCCTGATCCAGCCATTCCGCGTGAGTGAAGAAGGCCTTCGGGTTGTAAAGCTCTTTCGCAAGAGAAGAAAACTTGCTATCTAATAAATAGTAAGTATGACGGTATCTTGACAAGAAGCACCGGCTAACTACGTGCCAGCAGCCGCGGTAATACGTAGGGTGCAAGCGTTAATCGGAATTACTGGGCGTAAAGCGTGCGCAGGCAGTTTTATAAGTCAGATGTGAAATCCCCGAGCTCAACTTGGGAACTGCGTTTGAAACTGTAAGACTAGAGTGTGTCAGAGGGGGGTAGAATTCCAAGTGTAGCAGTGAAATGCGTAGAGATTTGGAGGAATACCAATGGCGAAGGCAGCCCCCTGGGATAACACTGACGCTCATGCACGAAAGCGTGGGGAGCAAACAGGATTAGATACCCTGGTAGTCCACGCCCTAAACGATGTCTACTAGTTGTTGGTGGAGTAAAATCCATGAGTAACGCAGCTAACGCGTGAAGTAGACCGCCTGGGGAGTACGGTCGCAAGATTAAAACTCAAATGAATTGACGGGGGCCCGCACAAGCGGTGGATTATGTGGATTAATTCGATGCAACGCGAAAAACCTTACCTGGCCTTGACATGTACCGAATTTAGCAGAGATGCTTTAGTGCTCGAAAGAGAACGGTAACACAGGTGCTGCATGGCTGTCGTCAGCTCGTGTCGTGAGATGTTGGGTTAAGTCCCGCAACGAGCGCAACCCTTGCCATTAATTGCCATCATTTAGTTGGGCACTTTAATGGGACTGCCGGTGACAAACCGGAGGAAGGTGGGGATGACGTCAAGTCCTCATGGCCCTTATGGCCAGGGCTTCACACGTAATACAATGGTCGGTACAGAGGGAAGCCAACCCGCGAGGGGGAGCCAATCTCAGAAAGCCGGTCGTAGTCCGGATTGTTGTCTGCAACTCGACAGCATGAAGTCGGAATCGCTAGTAATCGCGGATCAGCATGTCGCGGTGAATACGTTCCCGGGCCTTGTACACACCGCCCGTCACACCATGGGAGTGGGTTTTACCAGAAGTAGTTAGTCTATCCGCAAGGGGGACGATTACCACGGTAGGATTCATGACTGGGGTGAAGTCGTAACAAGGTAGCCGTATCGGAAGGTGCGGCTGGATCACCTCCTTTCTAGAGAATAAATCTCTCTATAAGCATTCACACTTATCAGTTGTTGGTAGCACAAAGAATTTAAGTAATTGGCCCTGTTTAGGGTCTGTAGCTCAGCTGGTTAGAGCACCGTGTTGATAACGCGGGGGTCGTTGGTTCGAGCCCAACCAGACCCACCAGTTTTAATTAATATGTAACTTAAAATGGGGGATTAGCTCAGCTGGGAGAGCACCTGCTTTGCAAGCAGGGGGTCATCGGTTCGATCCCGTTATCCTCCACCAATTCTTTGTATAAAAAAGGTAAGCCTTAAGCGTTTATTAAATTAAATGTTTAAGGCTAGCTTTTTAGCTAGTATGTTCTTTAACAATATGGAAGAAGTAAATTAGAAATCATAAGATTGTGATGAGATTATGATTTCAAATGGGTAATGATTGCAAAATCAAATACTAAATCAACACTTTGCATCTAAATTTTATATTTAGATAAAAAGAGTTTTTAAAGTAAGCTTTAGAAGAAACTATAATGACCGTCTCATGCGGGAAAACGTAAGTAGAAAAGGGCTTAGGTTTTAAAGTTATAGGATCAAGTGAATAAGTGCATATGGTGAATGCCTTGGCGATTACAGGCGATGAAGGACGTGGTAGTCTGCGAAATTTTTCGGGGAGCTGGCAAACAAGCTTTGATCCGGAAGTGTCCGAATGGGGAAACCCACCCGCAAGGGTATCCATCTCTGAATTCATAGGAGATGTGAAGCAAACCGAGTGAACTGAAACATCTTAGTAACTCGAGGAAAAGAAATCAACCGAGATTCCGGCAGTAGTGGCGAGCGAAACCGGAACAGCCTGTTATTTTTAGCACACGCGTTAATAGAACGGAATGGAAAGTCCGGCCGTAGAGGGTGATAGTCCCGTATATGAAAGCCCGTGTGTGGAACTAGGGTAACGATAAGTAGGACGGGACACGTGAAATCTTGTCTGAATATGGGGGGACCATCCTCCAAGGCTAAATACTCGTAATCGACCGATAGTGAACTAGTACCGTGAGGGAAAGGTGAAAAGAACCCCGGGAGGGGAGTGAAATAGATTCTGAAACCGTATGCATACAAACAGTAGGAGCCCTTCGGGGTGACTGCGTACCTTTTGTATAATGGGTCAGCGACTTACATTCAGTAGCAAGCTTAACCGATAGGGAAGGCGTAGCGAAAGCGAGTCCTAATAGGGCGTCTTAGTTACTGGGTGTAGACCCGAAACCAAGTGATCTATCCATGGCCAGGATGAAGGTGCCGTAACAGGTACTGGAGGTCCGAACCCACAAATGTTGAAAAATTTGGGGATGAGCTGTGGATAGGGGTGAAAGGCTAAACAAACTTGGAGATAGCTGGTTCTCTCCGAAAACTATTTAGGTAGTACCTCGTATCTTACTCTCGGGGGTAGAGCACTGTTATGGCTAGGGGGTCCTTAAGGACTTACCAAACCATTGCAAACTCCGAATACCGAGAAGTACAATTACGGGAGACAGACAGCGGGTGCTAACGTCCGTTGTCAAGAGGGAAACAACCCAGACCGCCAGCTAAGGTCCCAAATATATGCTAAGTGGTAAACGAAGTGAGAAGGCCCAGACAGCCAGGAGGTTGGCTTAGAAGCAGCCACCCTTTAAAGAAAGCGTAATAGCTCACTGGTCGAGTCGTCTCGCGCGGAAGATGTAACGGGGCTAAGCATATAACCGAAGCTGCGGATGCATATTTATATGCATGGTAGGAGAGCGTTCTGTAAGTCTGTGAAGGTGTTCTGTGAGGAATGCTGGAGATATCAGAAGTGCGAATGCTGACATGAGTAGCGATAAAGGGAGTGAAAGGCTCCCTCGCCGAAAGCCCAAGGTTTCCTGCGCAACGTTCATCGGCGCAGGGTGAGTCGGCCCCTAAGGTGAGGCAGAAATGCGTAGCCGATGGGAAACAGGTTAATATTCCTGTACCTCAATTTAATGCGATGTGGGGACGGAGAAGGTTAGGTCAGCCAGGTGTTGGATATCCTGGTTCAAGCATGTAGATAGATTCCTTAGGTAAATCCGGGGAGTTAATATCAAGATGTGTTAACGAGTGAACTTTTGTTCATGAAGTGATTGACACCACGCTTCCAAGAAAAGCCACTAAGCTTCAGTTAGATTGAGACCGTACCGCAAACCGACACAGGTGGGCAGGATGAGAATTCTAAGGCGCTTGAGAGAACTCTGGAGAAGGAACTCGGCAAATTTGTACCGTAACTTCGGGATAAGGTACGCCCCAGTAGGTTGTAGCATTTTACATGCGAAGGCCGATGGGGTTGCAGTGAAATGGTGGCTGCGACTGTTTATTAAAAACACAGCACTGTGCAAACACGAAAGTGGACGTATACGGTGTGACTCCTGCCCGGTGCCGGAAGGTTAATTGATGGGGTGCAAGCTCTTGATAGAAGCCCCGGTAAACGGCGGCCGTAACTATAACGGTCCTAAGGTAGCGAAATTCCTTGTCGGGTAAGTTCCGACCTGCACGAATGGAGTAACGATGGCCACACTGTCTCCTCTAGAGACTCAGCGAAGTTGAAATGGTTGTGAAGATGCAATCTACCCGCGGTTAGACGGAAAGACCCCATGAACCTTTACTATAGCTTTACATTGGACTTTGATAACATCTGTGTAGGATAGGTGGGAGACTTTGAAGCAGGATCGCTAGATCTTGTGGAGTCACCCTTGAAATACCACCCTGATGTTGTTGAGGTTCTAACCCAGGTCCCTTATCGGGATCGGGGACCGTGTATGGTGGGTAGTTTGACTGGGGCGGTCTCCTCCCAAAGAGTAACGGAGGAGTGCGAAGGTAACCTAGGCACGGTCGGAAATCGTGCTGTTAGTGCAATGGCATAAGGTTGCTTGACTGCGAGACGGACATGTCAAGCAGGTACGAAAGTAGGTCATAGTGATCCGGTGGTTCTGTATGGAAGGGCCATCGCTCAACGGATAAAAGGTACTCTGGGGATAACAGGCTGATTCCTCCCAAGAGTTCATATCGACGGGGGAGTTTGGCACCTCGATGTCGGCTCATCACATCCTGGGGCTGTAGTCGGTCCCAAGGGTATGGCTGTTCGCCATTTAAAGTGGTACGTGAGCTGGGTTTAAAACGTCGTGAGACAGTTTGGTCCCTATCTGCCGTGGGCGTTGGAAGTTTGAAGGGGGCTGTTCCTAGTACGAGAGGACCGGAATGGACAGATCTCTGGTGGACCGGTTGTTACGCCAGTAGCATAGCCGGGTAGCTAAATCTGGAAAAGATAAACGCTGAAAGCATCTAAGCGTGAAACTTGCCCTAAGATGAGACTTCCCTTGCACTTTAAGTGCACTAAAGAGTCGTTCAAGACCAGGACGTTGATAGGTCAGGTGTGGAAGTGCAGTAATGCATGAAGCTAACTGATACTAATTGCTCGTGAGGCTTGATCCTATAACCTTAAAACTTATTAAGGTTATGTTGACACTAAAGCAAAACGCAATCAAAACACATTAATTTACTTCTTAACATATTGAAAAAAGACATGAGTTATTTATAACTCAAAAAAGTTTGCTTGGCGGACATAGCGAATTGGACCCACTCCTTTCCATTCCGAACAGGACAGTGAAACGATTCTGCGCCGATGATAGTGTAGTCTTTTCTACGCGAACGTAGGACACTGCCAGGCTTCTAATTTAAAAAACCTCACCTTAGGGTGGGGTTTTTTTTTATCAGGAAAAATTCCTGAAAATTAAATTCCCATAATATATATAGGGTTATTCTTGTAATATATTGGGCTCTTAGAAAAATATTGAATATGACTAAAGGCAACAATTTTTTTAGCGAGTTAAATTTAACGCATGCGATTATATTATCGCTAATCATTCATGCACTTTTTGTCATGAAATTGCAAATATCAAATTTCAATTTAACACCAAAACCTGTTGTTGATATAATTTTTAATACTGAAATAGTTAAACAAGTAGTTCCCAAAGTCATTCCTCAACCAGTACCTAAACCCAAACCCATTATCAAGCCAAAGCCCATAGAAAAACCCAAACCAATACCCAAACCTATCCCAGAACCAATTGTAGAACCTATACCTGAACCTGTCGCAGAGCAAGTATCAGAACCTATCGTTGAACCAATAATTGAACCCGTTGTTGAACCCTTATCGGAGTCAGTTGAGACCAATGAAGTAACTCAAATAAGTGAGCAAGTTCCAACATCACCGAGCCCGCAAGTAGTAAATAATTATAGTAATCTTTTAAGAGCACATATTGCTAAACATAAAAAGTATCCTAGAATTGCTCAGCGTAGAAAAATGCAAGGTGAGGTTGTAATTGCAATTCAAATTGGTGGTGATGGGTCTTTAATCTCTAAAAATATTCAAAAAAGCAGCGGTCATAAAGTCTTAGATAAAGAGGGGATGAATATGATGGAAAAAAGCAAACCTTTTCCTGTGCCACCTGATACATTAAAAAATAGCGTGACGAATGTAGTTGTTCCGATTGCGTTTAATCTAATTTAATTTACTGCCAATTATCACGTAGTGTCGTAGTTCGATTTAAAATAATATCTTCAGGTTTTGATAGGTCATCAGCAATAAAATAACCATGACGTTCAAATTGATATTGATCACCAGGTGAAATTGTCTTTAAATTTTCTTCAATTTTTATTTCTTTCGAAGTTAAGGAATTTGGATTTAGGTCGTCCAAGTAATTATTATTTTCACCAGGATGAGCTTCTTTAAATAATCTATCATACAAATTGACCTTTGCATTGACTGCATATTTGCATGATAACCAATGAATATTACCTTTAACCTTAATCGCATCTGCACCAGGTGTCCCTGATTTAGTGTCAGGTAAATAATCACAAAATATTTTGGTTACATTACCATTTACATCTTTTTCAAAACCAGTACATTCAATCACAAAACCGTACCTGAGTCTTACTTGTGCTCCAGGTGATAATCTGAAGTATTTAGCAACTGGGACCTCCATAAAATCCTCTCTATCAATCCATAATTCTTTTGTAAGTTTGATAGTCCGCTTACCTAGGTCTTTATTTTTTGGATG
>CAJIYK010000004.1 GCA_905181685.1 Methylophilales bacterium BACL14 MAG-120910-bin43
ACAACAGAATTTTTTTCAAACGAAAAACAGGCGCGTTTAATTCTTCAAGAAATTAAGAAGGCAAATTTATCTGGTTTTATCAGAAAGCACCCATAGATTTATGTCATTTATCGATATCATAGTTTTACTAGTTTTATTTGCCTCCTTAATTTTTGGTTTTTTTAGGGGTTTTGTTAAGGAGCTACTCAGCCTCATGGCCTGGGCATTTGCTTTCTTTGTGGCGTATTATTTTTCTTCAAGTGTGGCTATATTTCTTCCTTTTGAAGCTGAATTCTCAATAAAGTATGTTGGTAGCTTTGTTCTAATATTTATATTCGTTCTAATTGTTTCATCTATATTGATAAAATTTTTAAGTACGTTTATTCATAAAATTGGCTTAGGCGCATCAAATATTATTCTCGGTGGATTGTTTGGTATATTGAGAGGAGTTATTGTTGTTTATTTATTGATTTTTGTTATCGAAAAAACCTCCTACGCTGAAGAAGCCATCATGGCAACAGGCAAATTCAATAGTTCTTATAAAACTGTTAGTAGAAAAAACATTTCCTTATTTGCCCCAGGACTGGGTTAACAATGTAAAATATGAAGAGAATTCAATCTAGATGAGAATTATATGTGCGGGATAATTGGAATAGTTTCAAATAGCCCTGTAAATCAGATGCTCTATGATGGATTATTAGTCCTTCAACATAGAGGCCAAGATGCTGCCGGCATCGCGACATGTGATAATGGTCGAATTAAAATGTACAAAAATAATGGCCTCGTTAAAGATGTTTTTCATACGAGACATATGAGGCATTTATCAGGAAATATTGGCATTGGACATGTTAGGTATCCCACAGCAGGATCTTCTTCTGCTGCAGAAGCGCAACCATTTTATGTGAACTCACCTTACGGCTTGGTCCTTGGGCATAATGGAAATTTGACTAATTCTGAAAAGCTGAAGGGTGATATGTTTAAACAAGATTTAAGGCATATCAATACAAACTCAGATTCAGAGGTGCTGCTAAATGTTTTAGCCGATGCTATTGAAAAATCAACAAAAAAAAATGTATTAACGTCAGATATTATTTTTGATTCTGTTAGCTCTGTGTATAAGAGATGTAAAGGGGCTTACGCTGTAGTTTCAATGATAAATAACTTCGGGCTGCTTGCCTTTAGAGATCCTCATGGAATTAGACCGTTGGTTATTGGAATAAAGCAGTCTGAAGATGGTCCAGAATATGTTGTTGCCTCCGAAACAGTCGCGCTTGATATTTTAGGGTTTAAATTACTCAGAGATGTAGAGCCTGGAGAAGCAATTTTTATTGACCTCGATGGAAATTTTTATTCAAAAATTTGTTGTGATGTGGTTAAGAAAACACCATGTATATTCGAATATGTTTACTTAGCGCGTCCGGACTCTATGATTGATAATATATCGGTCTACCAAACAAGATTAAATATGGGCAGGTCACTGGCTAAAAAAATTAAGAGTGAATGGGCAGATCTTGACATAGACGTTGTGATACCCATCCCAGATACAAGCAGGCCAAGTGCACATGAAGTAGCACTCGTGCTTAACGCTGAATTTAGAGAAGGATTCATTAAAAATAGATATATTGGACGAACTTTCATTATGCCAGGTCAAGAATTAAGAAAAAAATCTGTCAGACAGAAACTTAATCCAATTAAAGTTGAGTTTAAAGACAAAAATGTGCTTCTGATAGATGATTCAATTGTTCGCGGGACTACATCAAGGGAGATAATTCAAATGGCAAGGGATGCTGGGGCAAAAAATGTATTTTTTGCATCTGCTGCTCCACCAGTAAGATATCCCAACGTATACGGGATTGATATGCCATCACGAGACGAGCTGGTAGCTTTTAATAAAGATGATGAGCAAATTTGCAAAGAGATTGGAGCCGATGCTCTAATTTACCAAGACCTTGAGGAGCTTAAGAGAAACATTCTCCAAGAGGGAAATATAATTGAAGACTTTGATTGCTCATGTTTTGATGGGAAATATGTTACTAACGATATTGATGATGCTTATCTTAATAGAATCGAAATGCTCAGGTCAGATAAAAATTTGAATGAGCCATCAAAAAGTACATCTCAACTTGATTTAATTCTTGATCCAACACCTGAAGAGGAAGAGCCTGCATAAGAAGACCTTGCTATTGTGTTTTGTAAGGCTGTATAATTTATATAGATAAGTAAATAATTTTAAGTTAATTTAAGTTATTTTGGGTGAATTTAGTCCAACTTGCTCCACCCGATACTAAAAAAAGAAGCTAAAAAGGAAACTAATGAATAAAAAAAAATCACGAAGTAGTAAATTTGAAACAAATGCCGTCAGAGCTGGGACAATACGTTCAAGTCAGGGCGAACATTCTGAATCTCTTTATTTAACCTCAAGTTTTATTTTCGAAAGTGCTGAAGAGGCCGCCGAAAGATTTTTGAATCAAGAAACAGGTAATGTTTATTCTAGATTTACCAATCCCTCAGTTAAGATGTTTGAAGATAGGCTGGCTGTCCTTGAGGAAGCTGAGGAATGTGTTGCTACCTCAACGGGGATGTCAGCAATTTTGTCATGCATCATGAGCTTATGTAAACTAGGAGACCATGTAATTGTCTCTAGAAGTGTATTCGGTACCACGGTTAAGTTATTCGATAATATTTTATCTGAATGGGGACTAGAGGTTAGTTACGTTTCTCTTTCAAGTAAAGATGAGTGGCAGAATTCATTAAAGAAAAATACAAAACTTTTCTTTGTTGAAACCCCTTCGAATCCTCTCATGGAAGTATGTGATATCCAATTTTTAGCAGACCTAGCCCATGAAAATAAAAGTTTATTGGTTGTAGATAATTGTTTTTGCACCCCGGCTCATCAAATTCCCACTAGATTCGGAGCAGATATAATAATCCATTCAGCAACCAAGTATCTTGATGGACAAGGCAGATGCCTGGGAGGGGCTGTTTTAGGCGATAGTTATCTTATGAAAAAAGTAAGGGGTTTTTTAAGGTCGGGTGGGACATCAATGAGCCCTTTTAATGCATGGGTTTTTTTAAAAGGCCTTGAAACGCTTAAGATAAGAATGGATGCCCATTCAAGTAATGCAAATAAATTAGCGGTTTGGTTAGAACAAAATAAAAAGGTTGAACATGTTTACTATCCTGGTTTGGATTCACATCCTCAGTTTGAATTAGTAAAAAAACAACAAACTACTGGTGGCGGTATCGTCTCATTCAAGGTCAAGGGTGGAAAATCAGAGGCATGGAGTTTAATTAATAACACCAAATTATTATCAATAACAGCAAATTTAGGTGATACCAGATCTACGATAACTCACCCGGCAACAACAACGCATTCAAGGTTAAATCAAGACCAAAGAGATCTCGCAGGAATTACTGACAACCTCATAAGAATTGCAGTTGGCCTAGAGGATATTGATGATATAAAAGCAGATATTAACTAAATATTAAGTGAACATTTGCACTTAGTGGCCATGCTATACATGGTAAAATATTTTTTAAAGTAAACCAAAGAATTTATAAATTATGGATGATCAATTCGCAAAAGAAACAATCCCAGTAAGCCTTGACGGAGAGATGAAAAAATCGTACCTGGATTACGCAATGAGCGTAATCGTTGGGCGAGCTTTACCTGATGTCAGAGATGGATTAAAGCCTGTACATCGACGCGTTTTATATGCCATGCACGAACTAAGCAATAGCTTTAATCGACCCTATAAAAAATCTGCCAGAATTGTAGGTGATGTAATTGGTAAATATCATCCACATGGAGACACGGCAGTTTATGACACCATTGTTAGGATGGCACAAGATTTCAGTCTCAGATATATGCTAGTTGACGGCCAAGGAAATTTTGGTTCTGTTGATGGAGATAATGCCGCGGCAATGCGTTATACCGAAATTAGAATGTCCAAAATATCCCATGAACTATTATCTGATATCGAAAAAGAGACAGTTGATTTTGGTCCTAATTATGATGGTTCAGAGCATGAGCCGCTTATCATGCCAACAAAGCTTCCTAACCTGCTTATTAACGGAAGCTCTGGAATTGCTGTAGGTATGGCAACAAACATACCACCACATAACCTGACAGAGGTTATTGATGGATTGAAGGAGCTTTTAAAGAAACCTGAAATTACTATAGACGAACTTATCGAGAAAATACCAGCTCCAGATTTTCCAACAGCAGGAATAATTCATGGAATATCTGGTGTAAGGGATGGTTATAGAACAGGACGTGGCAGGGTTGTGATGAGAGGAAGGACCCATATCGAAGAGCTTGATAGGGGAAAAAGAGAGGCCATTATTGTCGATGAGCTCCCGTACCAGGTAAATAAGAAAAATTTTATTGAAAAAATTGCCGAACTTGTAAATGGTAAAAAAATTGATGGAATCTCGGACCTAAGAGATGAGTCTGACAAATCAGGGATGAGAGTTGTGATTGAGTTAAAACGTGGTGAAATTCCAGATGTTGTGCTTAATAACTTGTACAAACAAACTCAACTTCAGGATAGCTTTGGTATGAATATGGTTGCCCTAATAGATGGACAGCCAAAACTTCTTAATCTAAAAGAAATTCTAGATGCCTTTCTTAGGCATAGAAGAGAAGTTATTACACGAAGAACTGTTTATGACCTAAAAAAGGCTAGAGATAGAGGGCATGTTTTGGAAGGTCTGGCAGTGGCGTTAGAAAATGTCGATGAAATGATTAAAATTATTAAATCTGCAAAGACGCCTCCAGAGGCAAAAATTGAATTAATGAAGCAAACATGGAAATCAACTGTAGTTGAGGGTATGCTTCAAAAAACTACAACAGGCCTCTCAAAGCCTGATGGCTTATCTGATAAATTTGGCCTTACAGAAAAAGGTTATAAACTCTCTGATAACCAAGCTCAAGAAATACTTCAACTAAGATTACAAAGGCTAACAGGGCTTGAGCAAGAAAAAATTGTTAGTGAATATAAAAATATTCTTGAAGTAATAAGTGACCTTTTAGATATATTAGGAAATGCTGAGAGAGTTACTAAGATAATTGAAACAGAACTTGATGAAATTAAAGCTCAATATGGTGATGATAGAAGGAGTGAGATTATTGAGGATGCATTTGATTTATCAATCGAAGACCTAATTACACCTCAAGACTTAGTCGTTACTATATCTAATACAGGTTATATAAAAGCCCAAGTGCTTGATGAATATCGAGCTCAGCGAAGAGGTGGGCGAGGAAAGCAGGCAATGACTGCAAAAGAAGATGACTTCATTGAGCAGATGTTTGTTGCTAATACCCACGACAATATTTTATGCTTCTCAAGCAGAGGTCAGGTTTATTGGTTAAAAGTTTATGAAGTGCCTCAGGGAAGCAGGGTAAGTAAAGGTAAGCCAATTGTAAACTTGTTCCCCTTAATGCCTGGAGAAAAAATAAATGCAACATTGGTAGTCAAAGACTTTGTTGATGATAAGTTTATTTTTATGGCAACTTCTAAGGGCACTGTCAAGAAAACACCTCTCTCTGATTTTTCGAATCCTAGAAAGAACGGGATCATCGCAATCAAGCTTGATAATGGAGATTATTTAATTGGCGCTGAAATTACTAATGGGGAAAATGATATCGTCCTTGTCTCCAATGGTGGTAAGGCAGTATGGTTTGATGAAAATGGTGTTAGAAGTATGGGGAGAAATGCAAGAGGTGTAAGAGGCATGAAGATTCCAGATGAAAATCAAGCTCTTTCACTTCTCATTGCGTCCTCGGAAGATGAATCTGTGTTAGTAGCAACAGAAAATGGTTATGGTAAGAGAACAGTCTTATCTGACTTTAGAAAGTCAGGGAGAGGTACACAAGGTGTTAAAGCAATTCAGGTAAGTGATCGAAATGGCATCGTAGTTGCAGCAAGGTTAGTTGGTGATTCCGATGAAATCATGTTAATTACCACTGGAGGGGTATTAATTAGAACCCGTGTCTCAGAAATTAGAGAGCTAGGAAGAGCGACACAAGGTGTAACTTTAATAAACTTAACAAAAGATGAGAAGCTTTCGGGGCTTGCCAAGATAGTTGAGCCTGAACAAATAGAAATGAATCAAGATGAGCTACCAATATAACTTTTCTGCTGGTCCAGCGATGCTTCCAAAAGAGGTAATGCTAAAAGCTCAACATGAATTTTTAAATTTAAATAGTACTGGGATTTCCGTGATGGAAATGTCACACAGAAGTAAAGAATACCTTCCTATTGTTGATAAAGCAGAGACAAATTTAAGAACAATACTCAACATACCGAACAACTATAAAGTACTTTTCTTACAGGGTGGGGCCATTACACAAAACTTCATGGTCCCGATGAACTTGCTCAATAATCTGTCTGCAAGCTATGTAGTATCAGGATATTGGTCAAACCGCTCTTATAAGGACGCCCAACCCTTTGGAGCGATAAAGTTGGCTGCTTCATCAGAGTCAAGTAATTTTAAAAAAATACCAAATGTTGATTCTTGGAGTTTTGATAAAGATGATGCTTATGTGCACTTTTGTCAAAATGAAACAATCCATGGCGCTGAGTATTTTGATTCAATTAAATTACCAAAAGTACCATTGGTATGTGATATGTCTTCAACGATTTTATCGAGACCAATCAACGTAAATGATTATGGAGTGATATATGCAGGAGCTCAAAAAAATATTGGGCCATCTGGTTTAACCATTGTCATTGTGAGAGAAGATTTGCTGACATATGCAGATAAAAAAACTCCTTCCACATTTAATTGGAAAATTCAATCGGAGAATAACTCAATGATAAATACGCCCTCTACATTTAGCATTTATATGGCGGGCTTGGTTTTTGAATGGATTTTAAAATTAGGTGGTTTAGAGGAAATGGAAAAGTTAAATAAAAAAAAATCTAAGTATCTTTATGATTACATCGATGAAGATGATTTTTATACTAATGATATTGAGATTAAAAATAGATCTAGAATGAACATACCATTTAAGTTAGCTAATGATGATTTAACGAAAATTTTTGTTGAGAAAGCAGAGCAAGAGGGCCTTTATGCACTAAAAGGGCATAGGTTGGTAGGTGGCTTAAGAGCTTCTTTATACAATGCTATGCCATTTGATGGGGTAGAATGTTTAGTTGAATTTATGAAAGATTTTAAGAAATATAATACATGACAAAAAAATTAGATAAATTAAGAAAAAACATTGACGATATAGATAAAAAGCTATTAGAGCTTATATCTAATAGGGGGCTGTTAGCAAAAGAAATAGGACTCCTAAAAGATGATGGTGTAATTTATAAACCAGAAAGGGAAGCTCAGGTTATAACAAAGCTTATTAAGGAAAATAAAGGGCCACTTTCAAATGATAGCGTCACAAATATTTATAAAGCAATTATTTCAAATTGCAGAGCATTAGAAAAAAAATTAGCTATTTCATTTCTAGGTCCATCAGGCACGTTCAGTGAAGAAGCAACGATTAAACATTTTGGTGAGAATGTAAAATCAATACCCACCAATAGTATTGATGAGGTGTTTAATAATGTTCAGTCAGAAAAAGTACAA
The DNA here is from genome assembly GCA_905181685.1 of Methylophilales bacterium BACL14 MAG-120910-bin43. Classification (GTDB taxonomy): domain Bacteria; phylum Pseudomonadota; class Gammaproteobacteria; order Burkholderiales; family Methylophilaceae; genus BACL14. Next base: position 7,567 of record CAJIYK010000004.1, read on the forward strand.
TATGGTGTTGTTCCTATTGAGAATTCGACGGAGGGCGGCATTAGCCGAACTCTTGATCTATTGTTGATGAAAGACTTGAAAATTTGTGGAGAGATAACATTACCTGTTCATCACTGCTTGATATCAAAATCTAAGGATTTAAAAAAAATAACAAGCATATATGCCCATGGTCAATCACTAGCTCAATGTCATGACTGGATAGCCAACAATCTTCCTAACGCTGAGAAAATTACAGTTTTAAGTAATGCTGAAGGTGCAAAAATTGCATCAAAAGAGAAGCATTCTGCTGCTATTGCGAGTGCTAGAGCAGCCAGTATATTCAAACTTAATATACTACAAAATCATATTGAAGATGAACCAAACAATACCACAAGGTTCTTAATTCTATCTGACCAAGAGATTTCTCCATCAGGCAATGACAAGACATCAATAGTGGTTGCTACAAAAAATAAACCGGGTGCTATTGTTGATTTAATTCAACCATTCGCCTCAAGAAAAGTTAGTTTAACTAAGTTAGAATCTAGACCCTCAAGGATTGGTATGTGGGAATATGTTTTTTTTATCGATATTGAAGGACACAGGGATGATTCTAAAATTAAATTATGCCTCAAGGATATTGAAAAAAAATCTTCGTTCATGAAATTTTTAGGATCTTATCCAAAAAATTAAATCTTAATTATCTATGGCTATAACTACTCCAAAATATATTGCTGAATTGGAGCCCTATGAAGGCGGGAGACCAATTAAGGAAGTTTCAAGGGAGCTTGGAATACCTCCGCATAAAATTGTAAAGCTCGCTTCGAATGAAAATCCTCTCGGGATAAGCCCAAAGGCTAAGCTGCAATAGATGAGTGTATTAAGGAAATCCATAGATATCCTGATGGAAATGGATATTATTTGAAACTAGCTCTTGTGCAATAAATTTTCACTTAATTCCGACCAAATTATATTGGGCAACGGGTCTAATGATGTCCTTGAGCTTGCAGCAAGAACTTTTATCTCATCAGGAGACGAAGTTATATACTCAAAACATGCGTTTGCTGTCTATGAGATAGTAACGAAAGCTGTTGGTGGTATTGGCGTTAAAGGCAAAGCCACAGGAGGATTTTGGTCATAACTTAGATGAATTTCTAAAGCTCATTTCAGAGAAGACGAAACTAATCTTTATTGCTAACCCAAATAATCCTACGGGGAATCTGATTGAAAAATCAAAAATATCAGCCTTTTTATCTAAAGTACCAAAGCATATTTTGATTGTCCTTGATGAGGCCTATGATGAATACTTAAGAGATGAAGATAAATCAATTGCTTTCAGCTGGCTTGCAGAATATAAAAACTTATTAATATCCCGAAGTTTTTCTAAAGCGCATGGCTTGGCTGGGTTAAGAATTGGTTATGGTGTTGGGAGTAAAGAAGTTATTAATTTAATGAATAGGGTTAGGCAGCCCTTCAATGTAAATAGTATTGCTCAAACTGCTGCAATAGCCTCTCTTGATGATGATGACTTTATTATCAAAAGTAGGCTTATTAATGACCAAGGAAGATTGCAGCTAGAAGAGGTATTTAATGAGCTTAAAATTGAATATATACCCTCGTATGGAAATTTTATTAGTTTTAATTTAGGAGACGAAACAAAAGCAATGATGTATTATCAGCATTTGTTGAAAAATGGCGTTATTGTGAGACCTATTCAAAACTATGAGATGCCCTCATGGTTGAGGGTGAGCATAGGTCTTAAAGACGAAAATAATACTTTTATTAAATATTTAAAGAGTTTTACGTAATAGGATAATTATGATTATTGTGATGAACAACTCAGCAACGGACGAAGAAATAAATTTTGTTGTCTCAAGGATAAAAGAGAAGGGCTTAGATGCAAGCATCTCTAAAGGCACAGAAAAAACGGTCATTGGTGCTGTTGGTGATGAGAGACTCTTAGATCCCAAACTCCTTGATAACCTTCCCGGTGTAGAGCAGGCCTTAAGGATAGTTAAGCCATATAAAATAGTGGCAAGAGAATGGCATCCTGAAGATACTGTTATTGAAATTAATGGGCACCCAATTGGTGGAAAAAATATACAAGTTATTTCGGGCCCTTGTTCTGTAGAAACTCCTGATCAAATGAAAAATGCAGCTGAAGGTGTAAAAGCGGCGGGGGTTAAGATTATGAGAGGCGGAGCATTTAAACCAAGAACAAGTCCTTATAGTTTTCAAGGAACTGGATTTGAAGGTTTAGAGATGTTTCGAGAAGCTGCAGATAATGCAGGTTTGCCTATAGTTACAGAGCTTTTAGATGTTAGACACCTAGATAAATTTTTAGAGCAAAAGGTTGACGTGATCCAAATTGGAACACGGAGCATGCAAAACTTCGAATTATTACGAGAAGTCGGAAGATTAAAAGTGCCTGTTATATTAAAAAGAGGCATGTCTGCCACAATATCTGAATGGCTTATGGCTGCAGAATATATTGCCTCAGGCGGAAACCATAATATTATATTTTGTGAGCGGGGTATCAGGACTTTTGAAACGTACTATAGAAATGTTTTAGATGTGACTGCGATACCTGTGCTTAAGAAAGAAACTCACCTTCCTGTGATTATAGATCCCTCACATGCGGGCGGAAAGGCATGGATGGTTGCAGCTTTATCTAGGGCAGGAATAGCTGCTGGGGCAGATGGGTTACTTGTTGAAATGCACCCTACACCAAGTGAGGCATGGTGCGATGCTGACCAAGCAATAACGCCAACAGAATTACAAAAACTAATGAAAGAACTAAGCGCTATTGCCAATATTTTAGGTAGAGATATAGCTAAGTAACTCATGATATCCATGAGTTTTTTTTAGACATTTTCCCCTGTCTATGGATTAATTTCTCATCCATGATTCATCATAATAAATTTTAATGATTGGAAAACAATGCATATCCGTGTTTTAGGTTCAGGTGCAGGTGGTGGGTTCCCACAATGGAACTGTAATTGCGAAAACTGCGCTGGACTGAGAAAAAAAAATCCATGCCTTAAGGCAAGAAATCAATCTTCTATAACAGTAAGTTCTAATAATGAAGATTGGATTTTATTTAATGCCTCACCAGATATTAGAGCTCAAATAGAATCATTCCCACCACTTCAACCAGCAAGAAAAATTAGAGATACAGGAATTACATCAATTGTTATTACTGATGGACAGATTGATCATACAACAGGGCTATTAATTCTAAGAGAGCATGATAAACCTTGGGATATCTATTGCACTAAAGAAGTTTATGAGGATATGACAACAGGCTTTCCTATATTTAATATCCTAGAACATTTCAGAGGGATTAATTGGCATGAGGTCCAAACCGACCAAAGTAGCTACACAATTCCTAAGGCAGATAATCTTATTTTCACTGCAGTTCCATTAAAGAGTGAAGCGCCTCCATATTCACCACATAGGCATAATACAGTACCAGGCGATAATGTTGGATATAAAATAGAAGATACGCAAAAAGGTAAAAATATTTTTTATGCCCCAGGTCTCGGTGTTATTGAAGACCATGTTTTGGATTATATGAAAAATGCAGATGTTGTGCTTATTGATGGGACAGTCTGGACGGACGATGAAATGTCAAAGCATGGAATTAATAATAAAAAAGCGAGTGAAATGGGTCATCTCGATCAATCGAGTAAGGGCGGAATAATGGAGACACTTAACTCTCTGAAAAAGCCCAGAAAAATTTTAATCCATATTAATAATACAAATCCAATTTTAAGAGAAGATTCTGATGAGCGTAAACTTTTAGAGGCAAATGGAATCGAAGTTTCTTATGATGGGATGGATATAATTTTATAAAGGGAATATAAATGTCAGCACCATGGACAAGAAAAGAGTTTGAAGATAATTTAAGAAAGAAAGGAAAGGGCTATCATATTTATCATCCATTTCATGTGATGATGTATGAGGGTAAATTATCAAAAGAACAGTTGCAAAGTTGGGTAATGAACAGATTTTACTATCAAATAAGTATTCCGTTGAAAGACGCAGCAATTTTATCAAATTGCCCTGTTCAGGAAATAAGAAAGGAATGGATAGTTAGGATTTTGGATCACGATGGTGAGGGTGACTCAGAGGGTGGTATTGAAGCATGGATTAATCTTCGGGCGAGCGGTTGGTTTGAAAAGAGAAGAAGTAACATCCCTAGAGGGAGTCAGCCCTGGCGTTAGGTTTGCTGTGGATGCATACATCAACTTTGCGAAACAAAGGACATGGCAAGAATCTGTTTGTTCATCATTGACCGAACTATTTGCCCCCCACATACATCAACAAAGGATTAGCTCGTGGCCTGAAATGTATCCATGGATTGATGAATCAGGCTTGAGTTACTTTAAAAAAAGATTAACTGAGGCTCGAAGAGACGTCGAGCATGGGCTAGGGGTTACTTTGGATTATTTTAGCACCTCAAGAGAAATGCAAGAAAAAGCTCTGGGCATACTGCAATTTAAAATTAACGTTCTATGGGTTATTGCAGATTCAATTATGTTAGCATCTTCAAATATTAAAGTTGATGATCGTGATTATATGAGGCAACCTAAATAAAATGACAATTAAACCAGAAGATATTTATAAAATTGCTCCACACCATAGGTTCCAATGGGAAAAGGCACAAGACTGCTATGTTATTTTATTTCCAGAGGGTATGGTCAAACTAAATGGTGGTGCGGGTGAAGTTTTAAATTTAGTTAACGATAACCTTTCTGTTAAAAAAATTACAGAAGAGCTAATTAAAAAATTTCCAGATGCTGATGGCATTGATAAGGACATTGTTGGTATGATTGAAATGGCCCTTGAGAAAGCTTGGATAGAAAAGACTAACTAAGAGGTAAAAAATGGCTGAAAAAAATAATGGCGTTTCAAGCAACACTACCGCAACCCAACCGCTCTGGTTATTAGCAGAGATAACTTATCAATGTCCACTCCAATGTGCTTTTTGTTATAACCCTACAGACTTTGATAAGCACACTCAAAATGAGCTAGACACGGAATCTTGGATTAAGGTTTTAAGGCAAGCAAGAGATTTGGGCGCAGCACAGCTTGGAATTTCGGGAGGTGAACCTCTACTAAGAAAAGATATTGAAGAAATTGTAACCGAAGCGAGTTCGCTTGGTTACTACAGTAACTTAATAACCTCTGGCGCTGGAATGAATGAAAAAAGAATCGATGCGTTGAAGGATGGAGGCCTTGATCATATTCAATTATCAATGCATGACATCACCGAAGAAATAAATAATTTTATAACCAATACGAAAACTTTTAAATTAAAACAAAAAATAGCAGCGATGATTAAAGATAGAGGTTACCCGATGGTCCTTAACGTCGTTTTGCATAGATATAACATTGATCATATTAAAGAGATTTTAGAAATGGCAGAGGGTTTAGGAGCTGATTATATTGAGCTAGCAAACACTCAATATTATGGTTGGTCATTGGTAAATAGAGATCAGCTAATGCCAAAAAAAGAACAAGTTTTGCATGCAGAAAAAGTGACAAATGAATTCAGAGAGCGTATCGGCAATAAAATGAAAATATTTTTTGTAGTGCCAGACTATTATGAGGATCGACCAAAAAAATGTATGAATGGTTGGGGAGAGGTATTCATGATTGTTACTGCCAATGGGGATGTATTGCCATGTCATTCAGCGAGAGTAATCCCTAATCTAGAATTTCCTAACGTAAGAAATACAGATGTAAAACAGATTTGGTATGATTCACCTGCTTTTAATAAATTTCGGGGAACCGATTGGATGAAGGAGCCGTGCAGATCATGCTCTGAAAAAGAAAATGATTTAGGTGGTTGCAGGTGTCAGGCAATGCTTTTGGCTGGTGATGCCGAGAGTGCTGATCCAGTTTGTTCAAAGTCACCAAATCGTCATTTAATAGATCAGGCAATAAAAGACACTGAAAATCCTGGTCTTGAAGCCAAACCGATAATGTTTAGGTCAAATAAGAATTCTAAGAAAATTTCTGAAGGAGAGGAAAAAGAGAGACTAGCAAAATTCCATGCTCTACCTTAATTAATCTATAATTAAAGGCATGAATCTCTTTCTAAACCCTAAGGTCATTGCACTTGCTGTATTAGCAAGCCTCGCTCCGTTTGCAATTGATACGTATTTACCCGGCTTTCATATAATCGCAACTGATTTATCATCAACACCTGCTTATGTTCAACAAAGCTTGACCTTTTATCTCATCCCTTACACCATCATGACGTTATTTCATGGTGCAATATCTGATTCAATTGGTCGGATTATGACCATCAAATGGGGTCTGGCTTTATTCTTTTTTGCCTCAATTGGCTGTGCTGTAGCTACTTCGGTAGAACAATTATGGTTTTTTAGGGCTCTTCAGGGAATTGGAGGGGGTGCAGGGAATGTCGTTGCCCGTGCAATGGTGCGTGATCTATATGAAGGAGCTCAAGCGCAGAGGGTTATGGCAACTATTCAGATAATATTTGGCATTGCCCCTGCTGTAGCACCCATTTTTGGAGGTTTTTTACTTGATTATGGATGGCAAAGTATATTTATCTTTCTCGCTCTTTATGCAGGAATTGCTATCTACTTTAGTTCAAGGGTATTACCAGAGACGATGCTTTTAAAAGATAGGCTTCCATTTGACTTAAAATCAATCGCAACTCGCTATCGTAGAATATTTAAAGATAAGGAATTTTTACTTCTAATACTATCTCTCTCAGCAAATTTTTCAGCCTTTTTTTTATATGTGCTGGCAAGTCCAATATTCTTGATTGATTTGTTAGGGTTTACTGAAAAACAGTTTGCATACTTATTTGTTCCCACAGTCTGCGGCATGATCATAGGTTCATTTATTGCCAAAAAAACAGCAGGCGTAATCAATCCATCAAGGGTGACAAGGTTTGGTTATTTTTGGATGCTTTTAATAGCGCTATCAAATTTAATATATTGTTATTTTTTTGATAATAACCCGATATTTAATATAGGCTTCATAGCTCTATACAACATTGGTATGGCCGCAATTATGCCAATTATCTCAATTGCTGCGCTTGATTGTTTTCCAAAAGCGAGAGGTACGGCGGCATCAGGCCAAGCTTTTATGCAAATGTTTTTTTCGTCTGCAGTAGCAGGCGTAATCGTCCCAATTTGTTGGTTTTCAACATTTGGCTTATCGTTAGGATTATTTCTTATATTGATATTCGGGTTATTTTGCATAACCCGAACAAAACTTTGGGCTTATCGAAGTAAGCTCTAAATATTTTTAACTACAGTTGTAGATTTGATAAACAGCTGATTGTGTTCCCTTTCCCATCTTCAGGATGGTCAATCCTATATATCGTATTCCCACCTTGTTCAACAGCAGCATTTTTAGCAAGTCTGAATGTCATCTTGCTCAGTATAGTCATCTCTTCGTTCTGCATAACCTGTCATTCTTACTTTAACTTGAGCTTTAAGAGTGCAGCTGCTTTGGTCAATTGAGTTAGCAATAGTTACGTTCTCTGAACCTGGCTCTTCTTTACTAATGATTTACTACAGGCAATTAAAAAAGGTATGCCATAGCAGCTATAATAATTTTGTTACTTAACATATAATCCTCCAAATTTTAATTCTATCTACAAACATAGATCTTGAAAAAAGCTGATTGTGTTCCTCTATGTTCTTGTATTCAGACATTATAATAGTGTTACCATTTTTTTCAACAGCCGCATTTTTACCTAGTTGAATTAAGTTTTTTTCCGAAGTGCCGTAGAAAGTCATCTGAGTATCCTTTTACTTTGTTTTTTACTTCACCTTTGTACTCCATTGATTTTGATCAAGCTTGTGACTAAATTTACATCTTCTGAACCAGGTGACTCCTGAACAAATTTTGCTCCACCACAAGATATCAAGAACAAAAAAACAATACTAAAATAATTTTTTTTAATCAATATCAAATTTTCTTACTCCGCACTCTCTATTAATAGTGGACGCTTGTCAGTTTTGTAGAAAATTCCTCAGCTTCAGGCAATGGATCTTTTCTTGAGGTAATTATTGGCCATACCTTAGATAATCGTTCATTGATTTCAATAAATTCTTGTTGATCTTCAGGCACATCATCGTCAGCATAGATTGCCTCAACAGGGCATTCAGCCACGCATAATGTGCAATCGATGCACTCTTCAGGGTCAATAGCCAAGAAATTAGGTCCCTCAACAAAGCAGTCTACAGGGCAGACATCGACACAGTCTGTATATTTACACTTAATACAACTTTGTGTTACTACATACGTCATTTTTCATATCCTTTAAAAAGTGAATTTTAAATTATTTTTTAATATTATTCTATGGTTTCAATCATGCCGGCACCAACCGTATGGTAGGTAGTCTCATCAATGATGATGAATGCACCGGTACTTCTATTTTGTGAATACTGATCAACTATTAAAGGTTGAGCTAACTTGAAACTGATATTAGCAATATCATTCGTCTTAAGCTCGTTAGCTTGTTCAGTGTCCAATGTATTTATATTAATTTTATTATTAATACTTGAAATTTTTGCTTTGGATAATCTGGTAGTATGCATAATCAAGTAGGTTCTATTAAGATTAATTTGATTCAGATAACCAACAAACGTTCGCTGTAAAATTTTTAGTGCTTGTTAAGCTATCATCTTTTTGAACAATCATATCTCCCCTGGAAATATCAATTTCATCATTAAGTGATACGGTTACAGACTGCTCATAGGTTGCTTCAGAAATAAGCTCCTCCCCAATACGAATCTCTTTAATGGTTGATTCATGGCTTGAAGGGAGCACTTTTATTTTATCGTTTACTTTTAATGAGCCTGATTCGATTTTCCCCATAAAGGCTCTAAAGTCATGCAGTACTTCATTAGCTGAATCTCTGGGTCGGCAAACAAGCTGAATAGGGAATCGTAACTGTGAATTTTTTGTTTCTTCTGTGGCGTCAATATTTTCAAGTGTTTCTAAGAGCGTTGCCCCTTTATACCAATCTAAGGAATCACCTCTATCAACAATCATATCGCCATTTAAAGCTGACATAGGGATAAAGCTAATATTTACTTCTGGCTGATTTAATTTAATAGCAGATGCAAAGGAATTGTATTCTTCACATATAGTTTGATATTCATTTTCATCATAATTAACTAAATCCATCTTATTAACCGCAACGATGATATGTTTTATACCAACAAGCTTTGTTAAGTAAGAATGGCGTCTTGTTTGAGTCAACATACCCTTTCTGGCATCAACCAGGATAATGGCAAGTTGTGCAGTTGAGGCTGCAGTAACCATATTTCTTGTGTATTGCTCATGGCCAGGTGCATCAGCAATAATATATTTTCTTGAGCCAGTACTAAAATATCGATAGGCCACATCAATAGTTATTCCTTGCTCTCTTTCAGCTTGAAGTCCATCTGTGATTAAGGATAAATCTAGTGCTGTCATACCTTTTTTCTTTGAGGTTTTTTCAATTTGGCTCAAAGTATCCGTTAGGATAGTTTTCGTATCATATAGAAGCCTACCTATCAGGGTACTTTTTCCATCATCAACGCTGCCACAAGTCATGAACCTTAAAACCGTATTGTTTTTATTCATATCATTCATTAAAAATAACCCTCTTTTTTTCTTTGCTCCATAGAGGCCTCTGATACTTGATCATCTAACCGAGTTTCACCCCTCTCTGTAATGACCGTTGAAGCAGTTTCCATAATTATTTTTTCGATTGAATCTGCGGAGCTTGCGACCGGTGCTGTACAAGTGATATCACCAACAGTTCTAAATCGAACCATCATATTTTCTATTGTTTCATCAGGGGTAGGGGGGGTAACATCAGTAATAGGGACAATTGCCCCATTTCTTTTTACAATATCTCTCTTGTGAGCAAAGTAGATACTTGGCAGCTCTAAATTTTCTCTTTCAATGTACTGCCAGACATCCATCTCGGTCCAATTAGAAATAGGAAAGGCCCTAATATTTTCACCTTTGTGCACCTTCGCATTATATAAATTCCATAATTCTGGGCGTTGGTTTTTTGGATCCCATTGACCAAATTCATCACGAAAACTCATAATTCTCTCTTTTGCCCTCGCTTTTTCTTCGTCTCTCCTAGCCCCACCAATACAGCAGTCAAATTCATTTTCCTCAATAGCTTCAAGTAATGTAATTGATTGATACTTATTCCTTGGCTCATCGGGAGTCTTTAAGACGATCGTGCCTTTCTTCATAGAATCTTCTAGTGATGCCACTATTAATCTCTCACCCAGCTCTTTAGTTTTTTTATCACGAAAGTTAATTACTTCAGGATAGTTGTGGCCTGTATCAATATGCATAAGTGGGAACGGGAAGCGCCCAGGCCTAAAAGCTTTTTCAGCAATTCTTAGAAGACATAAGGAATCCTTGCCGCCGGAGAAAAGTAAAACAGGGTTTGAGCATTGGCCAGCGACCTCTCTCATTATGTGGATTGCTTCTGACTCTAACCAGTCAAGATGACTTAATTTATTTTTCATCACTTACCTTCTTTATTATGGAGGCCACATTCACGTTTTTCATCCACCTTTGTTGGGTCAAAGTAGTCGTATTCATTTACTAATTTATATTTTTCCATATAAGTATCCAGGTCTTTATCTATCCAGTGATAAAAGGGACTTATTTTTAATAAACCAGATTCAGTTTTATTAATAATGTCTAACCCATCACGAAATGCTGTTTGCCCTTTTCTTAAGTTTGTAATCCATAAATCAGGTTGAATTTCTGCCATCGCTCTCCTGAATGGTTCAAGTTTCACTTGTTCCGTAAATACTTCATGGCGAGGGTCATCTATTTCAGGTATTTCACCCATTACAGCCTCTCTAAAGGCTGAGGTATGAAGTGGAGTGAATAACTTTATATTTAAACTTAGCTCTGTAATAATTTTTTCTGCATAAAGATAGGTAGCCTTGGTGTTATAGCCAGAGTCGCACCAAACTATCTTTAATTTTGGCATGAGCTTTGTACAAAGATGGAGAATCGCAACCTCATAAGGTCTAAAGTTTGTTGTTAGGATAGGGTTTTTTGTTTCTGCAAATGCCCACTCCACAATCTCTTCAGGTGTTTTTTTATCAAATTCTTTATTAATTTGTACTAAGTTATTCATCGTAAAATTTAATTTCTATTAATTATTTTCCATGCCGGTTTTGTTTGATCAACGGCACCCTGATAAGGCGTGGTGAAATCATTTAGGCCCAATAATGCGTCTTTGGCATCCTTATCTTTTCTAATTAGAAAGCTATTAAAACCCGATCTCTTAAGAAAGAATAGTTGGTCCCTTAACACATCTCCAATAGCCCTTAGTTCATTTTTGTATTTATATTTCATTCTCAACAGATTACCTATTGAAAAAATTCTACCGTCTGCGAATTTCTTTGTGCTAACTGCAATACAAGGCAAATTATTAATATCTTCAATTTGGTTTATAAAGCTCTCAATTTCTTCATGTGTTTCAATCCAGATACCGATCTCTTGGTTTGATATTCTTCCTTTTAAATTATCTTGATGATGCAAAAAAACCTTAACTGGGAGTAATAGTTTTCCTTCTTTAGGCATTGTCGTTTTTTCAATTTGCTCACTTGTTAATGAATCCTCCCCAGTGAGTTTGAAAATTACAACCTTGCCTGCCTGTTTTTTAACCTCTATCTCAGCCTCTGGTGGCATTATTTGCCTCCAATCATCATCTACGATGCTGTTATCTTTAATTAATTGTGAGCTCATACACTCTTTTCCTTTTTCCCGTAAACCTCTTCTTTAAATGGCTCAAGTCCTATTCGTGAAACGCAATCAATGAAGACTTCATCCGGATGACGATTTTTAACATAGGTATTAATAATTTTTTTTATGACTTTTGGCATTTCTTCTTCTGAGAATGAGGGTCCTATCACTTTACCGATACTTGCAAAATTTCCTTGATTCCCACCTAGGGTCAACTGGTACCATTCACTACCATCTTTATCGACTCCTAAAATACCTATATGACCAACATGGTGATGACCACAAGCATTCATGCACCCTGAAATATTTAAATTTATATCGCCTATATCGTGAAGGTAGTCCATATCATCGAAGATATCTTGAATAGATTTTGCTATTGGAATACTTTTAGCATTTGCGAGTGAACAAAAGTCACCGCCAGGGCAACAAATAATATCAGTGAGTAAACCAATATTAGGAGTTGTTAATTTCTTAACCTTTGCTTTCTCCCAAAGCTCAAAAAGATTATCTTCCGAAACATCCGACAAGATAAGATTTTGTTCATGAGAGACACGAATCTCACCAAAGCTATATTGGTCTGCCAGTGAAGCAACCGCTCTCATTTGGTCTGATGTCGCATCCCCAGGTGCCTGCTCATTGCTCTTGAGTGATAAAGTCACCGATCTATAACCTTCTTTTTTGTGGCTATGCGTACACCTCAATAACCACTGGGTAAAGGATTTATTTGTAGTGTGTTTTTTAAGATCATCTTTTTTATCAGTCTTGTAGTTTGGCTCAGAGAAGAAGGCCTTAATTCGATTAATTTCTTTGCTATCTATCGTATTTGGGCCATTTTTAATTGTGGCCCATTCCTTATCAACTAACTGTTTAAATTTTTCAATACCAAGAGCCTTAACCAAGATTTTAATTCTTGCTTTGTACATGTTATCTCTTCGTCCATAAAGATTATAGACACGAAGAATTGCCTCACAATAAGTGAGCATATGTTTCCAAGATAAATTTTCCCTGATAACGGATCCTAAAATAGGCGTGCGGCCTAGACCACCACCAACCCATACTTTGATCGCCATTTCATTATTTTTGTCAGTGAAAACTTCAAGTCCAATATCGTGTGCCTGAACAATCGCACGATCTTTTGACGAACCTGTGACCGCAATTTTAAATTTTCTTGGTAGAAGAGCAAACTCAGGGTGAAAAGTACTCCATTGCCTTATAATTTCTGCTAAGTAACGGGGATCAATGATTTCATCGGGTGTAACCCCTGCAAATTGGTCAGTGGTGATGTTCCTGATGCAGTTTCCAGAAGTTTGAATTGCATGCATTTCAACAGTGGCAAGCTCTCTTAAAATTTTAGGCGTATCTTCTAACTTCGGCCAATTAAATTGAATATTTTGTCGAGTACTAAAATGACCATAACCTCGATCATACTTATCTGCGATATCAGCAAGCTTTGTTAGTTGAGCTGAAGATAATAAGCCATATGGTATCGCTACTCTAAGCATGGGGGCGTGCCTTTGGATGTAAAGACCATTTTGAAGCCTAAGCGGCCTAAACTCCTCCTCACTTAATTCTTTATTTAAAAAGCGTGCGAGTTGTCCCTCATATTGAGTCACTCTCTCATTTACGAGTGTTTGATCTAATGAATCGTACTTATACATAATTTGCCTTAAACATTAATTGCATACCTACAATAAATAGAATTATAACCAATATGAATCGTAAGAATTTTTCATCTATTCTTACACTCAGTTTACTGCCGAATAGTACGCCGGGAACAGACCCAATTAAAAGGGCTATTAATAAATTTATATCTACTGTACCTAAATTATAATGGCCGATACCTGCGAAAGAGGGTCAATGGTACAGCATGGGCGATATCAGTTCCAATAATTTTCCTAAGTTGTATTTTAGGATAGAGTAAAAGCAAAGCAGTGACTCCAATTGCACCGGCGCCCACTGAAGTCAATGTAACAACGACTCCCAAAAAAATTCCCAACAGTATGGTAAGGACATTTATATTTAGGCTTGTTTTTAATTTCTGCTTTACTGGATTTTTTAATAATTATTGGCTGAAATAAAACAGCAATTGAAGTTAAAATAAGCGCTATTCCAAGTGTTATGTTTATCATTTCAACATTTTGCAGTGAGTAAAGGTCAATATCCTTAAGGTAATGGGTTACTAAGAAAGATGAGGGTAAACTGCCAAGGAGTAAATTTCTTACAATTTTCCAATCAACATGACCTAGTTTATGGTGAGATACAGCTCCTGCAGATTTAGTAATAGCCGCATATAAAAGATCTGTTCCAACAGCAACTGCAGTTGGAAATTTAAAAAATAATACAAGTAATGGCGTCATGAGTGACCCACCACCAACACCAGTAAGCCCTACTAGAGCCCCAACTGCAAAACCAGAAATAATATATTCAAAAATCACGATAAATAGATTGAAAGAAATTTATAAAATTTCATGCAATATAACAGTTTTTAATATACTATTAAATAATAATATATTCTATTTATATAACTTTTTAGTATATGAAATTACAACAACTTAGATGCATTTTTCAAATTGTTCAATCTGAATTCAATATCTCAAAAGCATCAGAGGTTTTGAACACTTCTCAACCTGGTGTAAGTAAGCAGATTAAGCTCCTAGAGGACGAGATTGGTATAAAAATTTTCCAAAGAAATGGTAAGAGACTTGTTAATTTGACTGAGCCCGGAGAATTAATATTAAGTTCTATAGAAAAAATACTTCAGGAGTCAAATAATATAAAAGTTATTTCAGAGGAATATACAGAAAAGGATCAAGGTACATTTACTATTGCTACAACCCATACCCAAGCAAGATATAAACTCCCAAAGGTCGTTGAGGAATTTGTAAAAAAATATCCAAAAACTAATTTGAATATCCATCAGGGTAATCCGTCGCAAGTGACCGATCAAATTATCAACGGTGAGGCCGATGTGGGTATTGCTACGGAGTCTATTAATTTAAGTGAGGATATACTTACCATACCTTGTTATCAATGGAATCGTTGCGTCGTGATGCCAAAAAACCACCCATTGACAGAAGTAAGGAAGATAACGTTGGAAGACTTAGCTGCATACCCGATGATTACTTATGACTATGCGTTCACTGGAAGCACAATTGTTTCTGAAGTTTTTAAAAATGCGAATATCGAACCAAATATAATGCTGACGGCGATTGATGCCGATGTCATTAAAACGTATGTAAGCCTTAATATGGGCATAGGATTAATTGCTGAAATGGCTTTTGACGCATCAACTGACCATCCAATGGTTAGCAGAGATGTCAGTCATTTATTCCCTCTTAGCACGACCTATATTGGGATTAGACGTGAGAATTTTTTAAGAAAATATACCTCTGACTTTATCCGTATGTTTATCCCAAAAGCAAGTGAAAATGAACTAAAAAAAATCTTGAATAAAAGGCATCTTTAAATAAAGCAATTACGGTCTTATAAGGTTTTATAAAAAAATATCATTTATAAACAATAAGTTAGACTATTGATGAATCTTAAATATTGCTATATACTTAATTTAAGACTGTTCACATAACATTATCCATTGTTAACTACGGTCAATGTAATTCATGACCAAAAGTCTTCAAAAAACAAATCACGACCAAAAGTCTTCTTGTTTTAAAACCTGATAATTAAATCACGTTCAATCAAATAAAAGATTTGACGTTATTTAACTTTAATTATCACTTTTTATTTAAACAATTTAAGGGAATAAATTACTATCATGAAATCAGACTTAGAAATTGCACAAAGTGCTCACCTGGAAAAAATTGAAGACGTCGCAAAAAAAATAAATATTACTCAAGATGCATTAATTAATTTTGGCCCCTATATGGCAAAAATTAATTCAAAAGAGTTAGGCCACAAAGAAAAAAAGAAGGCAAAGTTAATTCTAGTGACTGCAATGAGTCCAACACCGGCGGGTGAAGGTAAGACAACAACAACTATTGGTTTAACAGATGCGCTCGCAAGTCAAGGTAAAAGTGTCGTGGCATGCTTGCGAGAGCCTTCATTAGGACCTGTATTTGGTATGAAAGGTGGTGCCACAGGTGGGGGATATTCTCAAGCAGTACCAATGGAGAATATTAACTTACATTTCACCGGTGATTTTCACGCGATTACCTCAGCAAACAATCTCCTTGCCGCTCTAATAGATAACCATATTTATCATGGAAATGAGTTAGGGATCGATCTTGATAGAATTACATTCAAAAGAGGATTGGATATGAATGATAGATCCTTAAGGAAAGTAAATATAGATAATGCACGTTATCAATATCAAGGAGGTTTTGATATATCTGTAGCAAGTGAGGTGATGGCAATTTTTTGTCTAGCCTCTTCATTAGATGATTTGACTTATAGATTGGGGGAAATCCAAGTAGCTCAAAACATTGATAAGAATAAATCACCGATATATGCAAAAGATTTAAAGGCGCAAGGGGCAATGGCTGCATTGTTAAAAGATGCTTTTATGCCAAACTTAGTCCAAACCTTAGAGCATAACCCAGTATTAATTCATGGAGGCCCTTTTGCTAATATCGCGCATGGCTGTAATTCATTCATTGCTACCCAACTAGGGACTAATATGGCTAATTATGTTGTGACAGAAGCTGGTTTTGGTGCTGACCTAGGGGCAGAAAAATTTATTGATATAAAGTGTAGACAAACAGGCCTTGAGCCAAACGTAATTGTTATTGTTGCTACCATTAGAGCAATGAAATACCACGGTGGTAAAAAAGTCGAAGAGCTCAACAATGAAGACTTAGTGGCTCTTGAAAAGGGCTTCTCTAATTTAGAGCGCCACATTGAAAATTGCAGTCAACACTATGGGTTAAATTTAGTAGTTGGTATCAATCACTTTAAAACGGATACCGATGCAGAGATTAAACTTGTCCAAGAAAAAGTTGAGAAACTAGGCTTTAAGGCTATCTTATGTTCGCACTGGGGGGAGGGATCAAAGGGTGCTGAATTACTTGCTAAGGAAGCAATCAGTCTTGCAGAAAAACCAAATCAATTTAAGTATCTTTATGACACAAAGGATTCTATCAAATCCAAACTTAATACAATTGCTCAAAACATTTATCGAGCTAAAGATGTCATTTTTGAAGATGAGGCTTTAAGTCAGCTTAATGTTATTGAGGATGAATACGCTCACCTTCCCTGTATGTATTGCAAAAACGCCATATTCATTTTCAGGGGATGCAAAAGAAATTGGCGCTGTTTCAGGTCATACACTAACCATCAGAGAGATTAGGTTGGCTAGAGGGGCGGGATTTATTGTTGCTATTTGTGGCAGTGTCATGACGATGCCAGGGCTTCCGCTAAAGCCAGCGAGTGAAGGTATTACAGTCAACTCAAGTGGAGAGATAGAAGGTTTAAGCTAAATATGCATATATTAATCTCAGAGGGAAAATCTGAGTTAATTGTAAATAAATCAAAGTTCATTGGATATAGCGTTATTGCAAATTCAAGAGAGGGCTTTTTAGCTAGAGTGAGAGAGATAAAAATAAATAATCCATCAGCAGGCCATGCTGTTTATGGCATGCTGATTAAGAAAAATACTATCGAACCACATTTTAGTGATGATGGCGAACCATCGGGAACAGGCGGACGACCATTAATCAGCATTTTAGAGTCTAAAAAAATTATTAATGGTGGTCTGGTGGTTGTTCGTTATTATGGCGGCATTAATTTAGGGATGGGGGGTCTTGCAAGAGCCTACAGCCAGGCAGGTTCAAAGCAATTTTGGCCTCAAGGCTAGATAATTTTATTGAGTTATATGATTATATATTAACTATTAAATACAATAGCTTGGATATTATTTCTAAAGTAATACTTGATAATAAAGGTGTCATACTAGATCGTAACTTTGATCAAAATATTATACTTAAAATAAGGGTAAGTACTTCAACTAAGGCGCTGATAGAAAAAAAATTTCCAACGACCAAAATCCAATCACTAGTCTAGAAGTTTTTCTTTATTTTTATTTGAATATTTAAACCCTCTCTCATTAAGCGCCATAGTTAAATCTATGTTGTAATTCTGTTATTATTTATTATAAAAACAACCTTAGGAATATACCAATGAAACTTGAATCAATAGCACTTCATCATGGTTATGAATCAAAAAAAAATGACCAGAAAGCTGCAACAGTACCAATTTACCAAACTTCAGGATTCACCATTGATGATACGCAACATGGTGCAGATTTATTTGACCTTAAGGTTGAGGGAAATATTTATACAAGAATAGGGAATCCTACCAACGATGTCCTTGAGAAAAGGGTTGCAGAAATGGAAGGTGGGATTGCTGGTTTATCTCTTGCTTCTGGAATGGCTGCAATTACTTATGCTATTCAGACCATTACAAGATCGGGCGATAATATTATAAGCACGAACCAACTATATGGTGGAACATATAACTGTTTTACTCATAGCTTCCCTAAGCAAGGCATTACTGTGAAAATGGTTGATGGAGCTGATTATGAAGGGATTGAGGCAGCTATAGATGAAAAAACTAAAGCTTTATATTGTGAATCAATTGGTAATCCTCTAGGAAATATTATTGATTTAAAAAAGTTTGCAGATATTGCCCATAGGCATGGCATTCCCTTGATTGTTGATAATACTGTTGCAACGCCTTATTTATGTAGACCTATTGATTTTGGCGCAGATATTGTGGTTCATTCCCTAACAAAATATATAGATGGTCACGGAGCCACGATTGGAGGAATTATTGTAGATTCTGGAAAATTTGACTGGGCTAAAGACGCAAAAAAATTCCCTATGCTTAATGAACCAGACCCTTCTTATCATGGTGTGATATATACCGAAACATTTGGAGCCGCTGCATTTATTGGTTGTTGTCGGGTCGTTCCTTTGAGAGAAACAGGCGCATGTTTAGCTCCCAATAATGCTTACATTATTATGCTAGGTCTTGAGTCGCTAGGCGTAAGAATGGAACGACATTGTGAGAATGCACTCGCGTTAGCGAAATACTTAGAAAGTCATGATCGTGTGGAATGGGTAAATTATGCTGCTCTTCCTGAGGATAAATACAATGATGTTTGTAAAAAAATTACTAATGGCCAGGCATCGGGCATTGTTAGTTTTGGTCTCAAAGGTGGAATAGATGCAGGCGCTAAATTTATTGACGCACTTCAAATGATTTTGAGAGTACTTAGTATGGGAGATGCAAAATCACTTGCCTGTCATCCAGCATCAACATTACATAGGCAATTAACTCCAGAACAGAAGGTTTTAGCAGGTGTAAGTGAGGACTTGGTAAGAATCTCTGTAGGTATTGAACATATTGATGACATTATTCAAGATGTTGAGCAGGCAATTGAGGCTTCAAAAAAATAATGCATTATTTTAATTTAATTAGAAAATAATCAAAGGAATATAAGATATGAAACTTGAATCGATAGCACTTCATCATGGTTATGAGTCAGAAAAAACTACAAAAGCAGCCACAACACCAATTTACCAAACAACCTCATTTACTTTTGACGATACAAAACATGGGGCAGATTTATTTGATCTTAAGGTTGAGGGGAATATTTATACAAGAATAATGAACCCTACCAACGGGGTGCTTGAGCAAAGAGTTGCAGAAATGGAAGGCGGGATTGCTGGACTATCTCTTGCTTCTGGAATGGCTGCAATTACTTATGCTATTCAGTGCATTACAAGAACGGGTGATAATATTGTGAGCACTAATCAGCTTTATGGAGGGACTTACAACTTATTCGCACATAGCTTTCCCCAGCAAGGCATAAATGTAAAAATGGTTGATGGTGCCGACTTTAAGGCAATTGATGCGGCAATCGATGAAAAAACAAAGGCTTTATATTGTGAGTCAATCGGTAACCCTTTAGGAAATATTATTGACTTAAAAGAGCTTGCAGACATTGCTCATAAGCATGGTATTCCTTTGATAGTCGATAATACGGTACCAACACCGTATTTATGTAGACCCATTGATTTTGGAGCAGATGTTGTGATTCATTCTCTTACAAAATATATGGGTGGTCACGGAACGACAATTGGTGGAGTTATAGTTGACTCTGGTAAATTTGATTGGGCTAAGGAACCTAAAAAATATCCTATGCTTAATGAACCAGATCCCTCTTATCATGGCGTTATTTATACAGAAGCCTTAGGGCCGGCAGCTTTCATTGGTCGATGTAGAGTTGTTCCTTTAAGGAATACGGGGGCAGCACTCTCTCCTCATAGTGCTTTTTTAATAATGCAGGGACTTGAGACATTGGGGTTAAGGATGAAGCAGCATTGTGAAAATGCACTTGCACTGGCAAAATATTTAGAAGGTCATGAATGTGTGGAATGGGTAAATTATGCCGCACTTCCTAATGATAAATATAATGCTCTTTGTAAAAAAATTACGAAAGGACAAGCATCGGGCATTATTAGTTTTGGCATTAAAGGTGGTATTGAGGCAGGGACTAAATTTATCGATGCACTCCAAATGATTTTGAGGTTAGTTAATATAGGAGATGCCAAGTCACTTGCATGCCATCCAGCTTCTACCACTCATAGGCAACTTAATCCAGAAGAGTTAGCCCTAGCAGGTGTTAGTGAGGATATGGTTAGAATTTCTGTAGGTATTGAGCATATTGATGACATTATTCAAGATGTTGAGCAAGCAATTGAGGCTTCAAAAAAATAATGCTCATTGAGATTATTTTAGGATTAATACTATTAGTAAGCGTCATAATCTTATGGAAGGTCAATCAAGGTTCTTCTGAGGGGAATAATCTAGACAAGCTGCTTGAGGAAAAGCACCGAGCGATGATTGTTGATATCAATGATAGCTTAAATAAATCATCAGACCGTCTTAACAAAACAGTTACAGAGGAATTAAAGTCTACAAGAAAGTCATTAAATGACCTACAGCTATCTCAACAAGAGGCTTTGTCTAAAATTCGTGAAGAAATTACCGAAAAAATACATAAAACACTTTCTGAGCAAGGAAAAGCACAACAAGAAACCCTTCAAAACTCTCTAAAAAATACAGCTCTGCAGTTAATTGCCTCTGTTGAAACATTGACCAAGTCAGTTGATAAAAGACTTGGAGGCCATCACAGGAAAAGTGCAAGAAAGACTCGATGAGGGTTTTAAGAAAACAAATCAAACTTTTATAAGTGTCATGGAGCGATTAGCAACGATTGATGAGGCACAAAAAAAGATTGATGGCCTTACAACTAATATGGTCAGTCTGCAGGAATTATTGGGTGATAAAAGATCTAGAGGAGCATTTGGAGAACTTCAACTAGAAGGTTTGATTAAAAACATATTGCCACCAGATTCGTATAGTTTTCAGCATACCTTTTCAAAAGGTGTCAGGGCGGATTGTGTGCTATTTCTTCCAGACCCTACAGGCACAGTAGCTGTTGATTCAAAATTTCCAATGGAAAACTACCAAAAAATGTTTGATGTAAAGTTGACAGACATAGATAAAGCCAAAGCCCAAAAACAATTTAAATTAGATGTCAAAAAACATATTAACGATATCGCATCAAAATACATTATTACTGATGAAACTTCCGATGGCGCAGTTATGTTTCTTCCGGCTGAAGCTGTTTTTGCAGAGATTCATGCTTACCACCCTGAGCTTATTCAAGAGGCAATGGCAAAAAAAGTTTGGTTAGTCTCACCCACAACATTAATGGCCGTTCTCAATACTGCCAGAGCGGTTCTTAAAGGATGTTGAAACCAGAAAACAAGTGCATATTATAAAATCTGAACTTGGTAAGCTTAGGTAAAGAGTTTGATCGCTTTGATACAAGAATGAAAAAGCTAGCTGATAACATTCGTCAAGCGCATGAAAATGCTCAGGATGTACATATAACAAGTCAAAAAATAACACAAAGGTTTACCCAAATCGAGAAAGTTGAGCTTGAAGAAGACTCAAATAATGTATTGGATTTCGAAGAAAAGCCTACGATTGCCAAAGAAAATGAATCTTAAGCTTTTATTTTTTGCATCCTTAAGAGAGCGGTTTGAGTTTAGCCAAAAAGAAATTACATTATCAAAAGAAGTACGAACAGCAGAGGAGTTTTTGTTGGACATGAGTAAACAAAGTGGAGGTGAGTGGGTTAACTTGTTTGAGAATAAAAACATGTATAAGTTAGCTATCAATCAAGAGCTTTCTTCATGGAAAGATCCTATTCATGAAGGAGATGAGCTTGCAATTTTTCCACCGATAACAGGCGGGTAAATGAATATTATAATTCAAGAAAATAGCTTTTCTATCTCAAAAATTATTTCAGATTTATCAAAAAAAGATAATGTTGGGGCTGTAGTAAGTTTCAGTGGCTATGTTCGCGAGTTCTCAAAAGAGAGGCAATTAAAGTCAATGGAACTTGAGCATTACCCAGGTATGACTGAAAAAGCGCTTGCAGATATTGTGCAAAGTGCTAAAAGTCATTGGGATATTCAGGAAGCAACTATTGTTCATAGAGTAGGCAAGCTTTTACCTAAGGATATAATTGTAGGTGTAATTGTTTCAAGTAAGCACAGATCAAATGCCTTCAAGGCTTGTGAATTTATTATTGATTTTCTAAAAACAGATGCACCATTTTGGAAGAAAGAAATTTCTGAAGAAGGAGAAATATGGGTTGCTGAAAGGCAGGAGGATGTTGTTAAGAAAACAAGCTGGAATAAATTAGATTAAATTTACCTTTTTCAAGCATAATTGCACCTGTAACTAACATAAGATTTATAAATATGAACTTAAAAAAAGTGGTATTCCCAGTCGCTGGCTTAGGCTCAAGATTCTTACCTGCGACTAAAGCTATTCCAAAAGAAATGTTACCAATTAATGATAAGCCTTTAATTCAATATGCTGTTGAAGAGGCAATTGATGCTGGATTCACCGAATTAATTTTTATTACGGGAGAAACTAAAAGAGCCATCACAGAGCATTTTGAATTTTAATCCTGACCTAAGTATTTCAAATTAACAAAAGATAAAAAAAACTATTTATCAGAAATGCATAAAATTATCCCTGACCATGTTTCCTGTAAATATATCATACAAGATGAGCCTCTAGGGCTTGGTCATGCGATACTTCAGGCAAAAGAAGCAGTTGGTAAAGAACCTTTGCAGTAGTACTTGCAGACGATCTTATTGATGCAAAACAAGGTGTTCTTCAGCAAATGTTAGATCGCTATGAGGATGAAAATTCATCAATTGTTTCGGTACAAAAAATTAAAAAATCAGAGTCAGTAAATTATGGAATTATAGAGTTTAAGAGCGATGCAAATGCACTTATTAAAACTACAAATATTATTGAAAAACCTTTACCAGAAAATGCACCCTCAAGTTTTGGTGTTGTAGGAAGGTATATATTTTGCAATAAGATATTTTCTTATCTTGAAAAAATATCAGTGGGTGTAGGTAACGAAATTCAACTTACGGATGCTATCAAATTATTATTAAAAACAAACCCTATTTTTAGCTATGAATTTACTGGAACAAGATATGATTGCGGATCTAAATTAGGTTTTATAAAAGCCAATATTTCATTTGCCCTCAAGGATGATCAGACTAAAAATGAATTGAAGGGGTTTATTAAAAATTTATTATGAAGATTGAGGGTATAGTAAATGATTCCGAAGTCTTATACACATCTGATGAAATTAAAGTAGGTATTTCAAATATTGCAGATACGATTAACGAATATTTTAGAGATATAAAAGATTGTGTAACTGTTTTACCCGTAATGAAAGGAGCGATTCCATTTGCAGGTTACCTTATTCCGCAGCTTTCATTTAATACAATTATTGAGTATATCCACGTGACTCGATATCACCAAAACATAGGAACAAAAGATTGCAATTGGATTTACAAGCCAAATAAAAGTGCTGTTAAAGATAAGGTTATACTGGTTATGGATGATATTCTTGACGAGGGAATTACACTTCTAAATATAAAAGATGAGTTAAAATTAATGGGAGCAAGATCAATAGTGACAGCCGTTTTATTCGATAAAAAAATTAATATAAAAAAATCAACGCGTGCAGACTTTGTAGGCCTAGCAGTACCTAATAAGTATGTTTATGGTTTTGGTTTAGACTTTAAAGATAGAGGGCGAAACCTGCCTAATCTTTATTCATTTAATGAAAAATAAGAAACAAAACAGAAGACTTGATCCTCAATTAGCTCGAGAATCTGAGCTTTATGAAAACCCAATACCAAGTAGAGAGCTAATCCTGCAAGTGATGGAGGAGCATGGAGTTCCTGTAAAAAAGTTAGACTTGATAAAAATTTTAGAGATTCAAGATGATGAAATTATCTTTTTTGAAAAAAGAATACGAGCAATGGAACGACAAGGACAAATCTTAATTAATCGTAAAGATGTTCTTTGTATATCAAAAAAAATAAATTTAAGCTCAGGTCGGGTGATGGGTCACCCAGATGGTTATGGTTTTTTAATACCAGACGACGAAGCAATGGATGATGTTTTTCTATCTCCAAGAGAAATGTCTCAAGTATTTAATAAAGATCGTGTCATGGTTCAGGTAACAGGTCAGGATAGAAGAGGTAGGTTGGAAGGGAAGATTGTTGAAGTTTTAGAGCGGGTAAATAAGGTTTTGGTGGGAAGAGTTATTCAGGGACAAGGCGTGACAGTGGTTTCAGCTGAAGATAAAAGAATTAGCCAAGATATATTAATTCCATATGATTTGGATCTCAATGCAAAAACAGGTGATGTCGTTGAGGTGGAGATAACAACCCAACCTAGCTTTAGAAGCAAGCCTATGGGTAAAGTGATAAATATTCTCGGAAATTATTCTGATAGTGGTATTGAAATAGAAATTGCTTTAAGAAAACATAATTTACCCTATGAATTCACGAAAGGAGGTTATTGAGGAGGCTGAGTCTTTTGATCAAGAGGTAAAGGAAAAAGATTTCAAGGGTCGGATTGATATACGAGATTTACCTCTGGTAACTATTGATGGTGAGACTGCAAGAGATTTTGACGACGCAGTTTATGCAGAGCAAAAAAAAGATAGTTGGCGGTTGGTAGTTGCAATTGCTGATGTTAGTAATTATGTTAAAGAGACCTCAAAGTTAAATGAGTCTGCAATTGAGAGAGGTAACTCGGTTTACTTCCCAAGGCGTGTTATACCTATGCTGCCTGAGGCACTTTCAAATGGCCTTTGTTCATTAAACCCAAACGTTGATCGATTGTGCATGGTCTGTGATATGACTTTTGATTTAAATGGAGATATAACAAAGTATAAATTTTATCCTTCTGTAATGAACTCAAAGGCAAGACTAACCTACACGATTGTAGATAAAATATTAAATAAGAACGACCAGGTATTAAAAAAAGAGTATGAAAAATCGTATAACGATTTAGTGAATTTACAAAATTTATTTAAGCTTCTGTCGAAAAAAAGAGAGAAAAGAGGTGCTATTGATTTTGATTCAACTGAGACTTCAATTGTGTTCAATGACAAGGGAAAAATAGACTTTATAAAGCCTATTTATAGAAATGAGGCTCATCGAATCATAGAAGAATGTATGTTGTCTGCAAATGTTTGTGCAGCAAACTATCTATTAGATAACCCCGGAGATGGCATATACCGAAATCATGAGACCCCATCAGAAGAAAAATTAACAAACCTAAGAGATTTTTTACTTGATTTTGGTCTTACTTTGGGGGGTGGATCGGAACCTACAGTTAAGGATTATGGGGAAATATTAAAAAAAATTGCTAATCGACCTGATGCACATTTATTACAAACCGTTTTACTGAGGTCAATGCAGCAAGCTGCTTACAGCAGTAAAAATCTAGGCCATTTTGGTCTCGCCTATTCAGCATATACTCACTTTACTTCACCTATTAGGAGATATCCTGATTTAATGGTTCATCGGGCAATTAAGTCACAACTTGATGGTAAGAACCCTAAGATTAAAAACATTGAAGCAATAGCATTGCATTGTTCAACTACTGAAAGGACAGCTGATGATGCCACAAGGGATGTTGAATCCTGGCTGAAGTGTTACTTTATGCAAGATAAGGTAGGACAAAGCTTTTGGGGCACAGTTGCAGGTGTAACCGGCTTTGGTTTATTTATGGAGCTTGATGATATATATATCGAAGGGCTTTTACATGTAACTGAATTAGGGAATGATTACTTTACTTACGATAAAGCAAGACATGCCATGGTAGGTGAAAAAACGAATTTAACCTATCGGCTTGGTGATCGCTTGGAGATAAAGGTTATCAGAGTTGATTTAGATTCAATAAAAATTGATTTAGGATTAATCGGCTCACAAAAAAAACCTTCCAAAAAATTTAAAAAATCATTTATCAGAGCTGAAAAAAGCAAGAAAAAAATTAAACGAAGAAAGAAAAAATGAGTACCGAAAAAAAAATATATGGATTTCATTCAATTACTTCACAAATAAGGTTGGACCCTGTGGTTGTAAAGGAGGTATTTATTGATGAGGCACGGTCCGATGGCAGAGTAAATGATTTAATGAAGATAATTAAAACGAATGAAGTTAAATTTCATTTATCAACTAAAGATAGACTTGATGGCATGGTTTCTAGCAATAAACATCAAGGTGTAGTGGCTTTAGTGAGAGAGGCTCAAAATAAATATGTAACAGTTGAAGATATTATTGAGGAAAATCATGACAAGCCTCTTTTATTTTTAATCCTTGATGGTGTTGTTGATCCTCATAACCTTGGTGCTTGTTTTAGGGTTGCTGATGCTATGGGTGTTGATGCACTAATCTGCCCAAAAGATAATGCGGTAGGATTAAACGCGACTGTAAGGAAGGTTGCATGTGGTGGAGCGGAGTCTGTCCCTTTTGTCGTTGTAACAAATTTAGCTAGAACAATCAGATACCTAAAAAATTCAAACGTTTTTGTTTATGGAACCGATGATGATGTAAATAAACCCCTTCAAAAAACTAACTTTAAAGGTTCTATTGCTTTAGTGATGGGGTCTGAAGGAAAAGGAATGAGGCGGTTAACAAAGGAGTTATGTGATGATATTTTCTCAATTTCAATGATGGGGCAAGTTGAAAGTTTAAATGTAAGTGTTGCTTCAGGAATTTGCTTATATGAAATTAACAGACAAAGAAAACTATAGGCGCTGTATTTAGATTCATAATACCTTCCAGTTCTTATAAAAAATTCCCTTACTGTATTTCATAAAAAAGTTTACGCAATGCATTAAGAAATTTAGCGTGAGAATACGAATAGGTCGGACGCAAAATATCTATGAATGCACAGTACCTCAAACCCTCCTCCTCATTTATACTTTGATGAATCAAGGTGTCATCAAAGATGAATAATGGATTATCCTTCCAGCGGTTTTTTACATCATCAACTTCAATGAATGAGCCGGGATTTTTTACTTTATTAAAATTGTACAAAACTCGATAACTTAACCTTAGGGGACCGAAATGTTTTGATGTTCTTGTTTTCTCCCTGAATAGGGATACCCCTATTGTTTTAATATACTTAAAGTCTCTATTAAGGTCAGGTATAGACCTATTTAGCTGATTCCCATACCAACGATAAAATATCATTGTCCTTTTGCTATTTTTCTCTTTATGAAATTGTTTTTCAATTTGTATTTTGTTTTTATCAAAATAGCCTAATAATTTCATTAATTTCATCTTGATGTGATTTCGGCATCGATGAAAGTTTAAAGTGATGACTGTTTGCCTTACTTATTAAATCTGAGAATAGGTTTATGGGGGATAGAATAAAGGTAAGGATACCCTTACTTAAAAAATATTTTTTTAATAAAAATTTATTAACATTTTGATGTCTTAGAACATCTACTAAGCCAAAAATTAACCAAGACAATGACGAATGTAAAGTAACCTGTTATGGGGAAGCATATATAAACAAAAGCATTTTTTCTGTAAATAAACTTATTTTTTTTAAAAAATTGATTGATAGTCTCCCAGAGTTAAATTAATCATACTCTTTTGATTTATAAAAGGCTTCTTCAAAGAAGCCTTTTATTTTTTGGCTCCTCAACCTGGGCTCGAACCAGGGACAACATGATTAACAGTCATGTGCTCTACCAACTGAGCTATTGAGGAATAAACTTTAACAGCGTGCATTTTAACAAAGCTTTTAAATTGAATCTAGTCTTCTATTGCTTCTTTAATGCGCTTAAGTGCTTTTTTTAAATTATCCAGTGATGTTGCAAAAGATATTCTGAAGTAATTAGGAGCACCAAATGCCGTTCCTGGGACAACAGCAACACCTTTTGTCTCAAGAAGATACTCAGAAAAAGCAATGTCATTATTTTCTTTTAGTTTGCCGTCATTAAATAATTTATTTATTGCTTCCTGCGCATAAGGGAAGGAATAAAAAGCTCCCTTTGCATCTATACACTTTATGCCCTTAATATTGTTAAAGGCATTTACAACAAAATGATGCCTTTCTTTAAAAGCTTTGACCATTGGTGTAATGCATGATTGATCACTATTGAGGGCAGCTTCTGCAGCAACTTGTGATATCGACGTTGGATTAGATGTAGATTGCGATTGCAGTATTCCCATTGCTTTAATAATAGATGAAGGTCCTGCTGCGTATCCAATTCTCCAACCAGTCATAGAGTATGCTTTCGAAACACCACTTAAAATAATTGTTCTATCCTTAAGTCTTGGTTCAACCATAACGATATTATAAAAAGGCTCATCATTTAGGTTAATTTTTTCATAAATATCATCAGTACCTATAAAGACATTTGGATGGCTTAATAAAACCTTTGCTAATTCTTTTAATTCTTCTCTGGAATAGACAGACCCGGTTGGGTTTGATGGAGAATTAATCAAAACTAATTTTGTATTTTCAGAAATAGCTTCTTCTAGTTGTGATGGTAGCATCTTAAATTCTTGTTCAATTCCACAAGAAACTACGACAGGTTTGGCCCCTGTGAGTTGAGCAATATCAGTGTAAGAAACCCAATAAGGTGCTGGAATAATAACCTCATCCCCCTGATCAAGAATAGCAAGACATAAATTAAAAATGCATTGCTTACCTCCAGTCCCAACGATAACCTCGCTTGTATCGTATGTTAAATTATTTTCTCTTTCAAACTTCGTTACAATCGCTTTTTTTAAGCTTGGAGTTCCCGTTGCTGCAGTATATTTAGTGAAACCTGCTTGAATAGCTTCAATAGCTGCATTCTTGATAAAATCAGGCGTATCAAAATCAGGCTCACCAGCGGCTAAACCAATAATGTCTTTTCCTTCTGATTTTAATTTAAGTGCTTTGGCAGTGATGGCAAGTGTGGGTGATTCTTGAATACGACCCATACATTTCGAAAGGGCTGACTTACTCACAAAAAATCCAGTTATTTATAAAGATTTAATTTTACTTTAAAAATCTTTTAGATTAAATATTTGTTTGTAATTTAGTATTTATTATTTTTAAGTATCCAAGCCTTATTTGGATCAACATCATCTAATGTTGACTGTATTTGAGCAACCTTATTTTCATCACCTTTGTTTTTATAGATTACAGCTTCCCTTAAAAGTGCATCAGAATTATTTTGGTCGATCTCCAAAGCTTTATCATAAGCAACTAAGGCCTCAGCAACCTTATTCAATTTTTCGTAAGCATATCCAAGTTCATACCAGGCCTCAGTATTATTTGGTTCATTTTCAACCCATTCTTTAGTTACAAGCTCTAGTTCAGCCCAATTTTTTTTTGTTTTTGGGATAGCAATTTTTAAAAAATATGGTTTTTTATCTTCATCTTCTTCCCAAAGAGCTTTACCATTAATTGGAAAAACTGTTTCCATTTCCATATTCATAAGTGGCTTAATCCAGTCTGCAGGAAGCGAATAATAATTTCCGTAGCCAGTAGTTTTGAAAGTATTAATTCCAATAAGATTCCCTTCAGGTCAAACAAACCACTTCCACTTGCTCCCATTCTAAATTTTGCAGAGCTAAGTATTATATTTTCTCCTTCAAAATCATATGTTGCGATGACATTTCCACCAGTTGTCAATGCTACTGGGGCTCCACCAGAATGACCAATACCAACTATTTCCTGACCCTTTTTTAAATTTTTGCTATTTCCTAAAGGAACTGGCTCAACCGGGAGATTGAAGACTGATAGCAGACATAAGTCATGCCATCTATCTGCTTGCACACCAGTAACAGGAAAGCTTGTATCACCAAAAGAAACCCATGGAGATTTTGTTTTTCTAAGCACGTGGCAATTTGTTACTACTTTGTCTTTAGCGACAACCACGCCCGATCCGTAAGCCAACCCATCATCTGTATAGCCTCTAATAACAACACTTGATGACCATGCTTTCATGAGGTTCTCTCGATCAAATGCATGAGTTGAAAAGAAGTGCTGAGTGTTAGTATTGCTATAAGAAGTCTGAACATTTAAATTTTCCTGTTAATTAAATATTACTTGTAGAGACTGGTAGTATTTATTAAAGTTCTCATACTGATAAAATAATTTTTTAAAAAAAGTGATATTTTGAATTTAACATTTCCTAATAGCCCATTTATTTTAAATCAGCCTTTTAAACCGGCTGGTGACCAACCAAAGCTATAAAAAGTTTGGTTGATGGTGTTAATAAAAATGAAAAATTTCAAACATTATTAGGCGTTACAGGCTCAGGTAAAACTTTTACGATTGCAAATGTTATCGCACAAACAGGAAAGCCCTCAATCGTGATGGCTCCGAATAAAACTTTAGCTGCACAGCTTTATTCAGAATTTAGAGATTTTTTCCCACAAAATGCTGTTGAATATTTTGTTTCCTATTACGATTATTACCAGCCTGAGGCCTACGTTCCTGGTAGAGATGTTTTTATTGAAAAAGATTCAAGTATTAATGATCACATAGAGCAAATGAGATTGTCAGCAACCAAATCCTTATTGGAAAGAGATGATTCAATTATGTTGCAACAGTCTCTGCTATTTATGGTATTGGAGATCCTGTTGATTATCATGGAATGGTTCTTCACATTCAAGTTGAGAGAAAATTCTTCAAAGAAATATTATTTTACGCTTGTTTCTATGCAATACGATAGAAATGATTTTGATTTCTCAAGAGGTTGTTTTAGGGTTAGAGGAGATGTAATAGATATTTTCCCGCAGAAAATTCAGAAACAGCGATTAGGATCACTTATTTGATGATGTTATAGAATCTATTACAGCTTTTGACCCATTGACTGGACAACTTTTTGATAAATTAAAAAGATTTACCATCTATCCCTCAAGTCATTATGTAACCCCAAGAGAAACAACATGTAAAAGCTATCGAGAGGATTAAAAAAGAATTAGTTGAGAGGGTAAAAGAATATACAACCGAAGGAAAGCTTCTTGAAGCACAAAGAATAGAGCAAAGAACAAAGTTTGATTTAGAAATGTTAAATGAAATTGGGTTTTGTAAGGGTATTGAAAATTATTCTCGGCACTTATCAGGAAGGAAAGCTGGAGATCCAGCTCCAACTTTACTAGAATTACCTCCCAAATAATGCATTAATGATTATTGATGAGAGTCATGTTACGGTTCCTCAAATTGGAGGAATGTCAAAGGGAGATCGTGCAAGAAAAAATAATCTGGTTGATTATGGCTTTAGATTGCCATCAGCTCATGATAATCGTCCTCTAAAGTTTAATGAATTTGAATCGATAATGCCGCAATGCATATTTGTTTCTGCAACACCTGCAGATTATGAGGAAAAGCATTCACCAATCATTGTTGAGCAGGTCGCTAAGGCCAACTGGCTTAATAGACCCTGAAATAGAAATTAAACCAGCTGATTCACAAGTGGATGATGTACTAAGTGAAATTAAAATTAGGGTTGAGCAAATGAAAGAGTATTGATAACAACTCTAACAAAAAGGATGGCAGAAGATCTTACAGACTATTTAACCGAACACTCTATTAAGGTGAGATACCTTCATTCTGAAATTGACACCGTCGAAAGAGTAGAAATTATAAGAGACTTAAGATTAGGTAAATTTGATGTGGTTGTCGGTATTAATTTATTGAGAGAAGGGCTTGATATACCTGAGGTATCTCTTGTTGCTGTATTAGATGCTGATAAGGAAGGATTTTTGAGGTCTGAAAGATCACTTATTCAAACTGCCGGCAGAGCAGCAAGAAATTTAAATGGAAAGGTAATTTTTTATGCCAATAGTATTACAAGGAGTATGCAGGCAGCAATTGATGAAACAGGTAGACGAAGAAAAAAACAACTTAAATTTAATATAGACAATAATATTACACCTGTTGGAATTTTGAAAAAAGTTAAAGATATTATTGAAAGCATTCAGGATGAAGAAGAGTTTAAAAAGCAAAGAGCATTAATCAAAGACAATACCGAAAGTACGAAGATTTAACTGAACCACAAATAATAAAAGAAATTGGAAAACTTGAAAAAGTTATGCAATCAGCTGCAAGAAATCTTGAGTTTGAAAAAGCTGCAATACTACGTGATCAAATTAAGTTTTTGAAAGAAAAAATTTATGGGGCCAACATCCAAGATAAAATTAAATAGCTAAATACATTGATTTAAAACAATTTGACAATATAATTATCATCCTTTAATCCTTGCTTCACAACAAAAGTTGGAAGCTTTAAACCATAAGGAGAGTATATGCGACATTACGAAATCGTTTTTATTGTTCATCCTGATCAAAGTGAACAAGTTCCATCAATGATCGAAAGAATTCAAAAATCTGTCACCGCTAATAAAGGTAATATTCATCGATTAGAAGATTGGGGAAGAAGGCAGCTTGCTTATCCAATCAAAAAATTCATAAAGCGCATTATGTCTTATGAACATTGAATGTTCCTTAGAGTCTTTAGCTGAACTTGAACATAACTTTAAATTTAATGATGCAGTAATTAGACACCTTGTTGTTTCTAAAAAAACTGCTGTTACTTCTGAATCTCCAATGATGGGCGAAGAAAAATCTAAATCACTTC
The DNA here is from genome assembly GCA_905181685.1 of Methylophilales bacterium BACL14 MAG-120910-bin43. Classification (GTDB taxonomy): domain Bacteria; phylum Pseudomonadota; class Gammaproteobacteria; order Burkholderiales; family Methylophilaceae; genus BACL14. The sequence continues at coordinate 40,336 of CAJIYK010000004.1, forward strand.
TAGGAGAAAATAAAAATAATACTAAACCGAAGCTGAAGAAAAAGCGCCAGCAGCTAAGAAAGCGCCAGCAGCTAAAAAGGAAGTAGCTGAAGAAAAAGCGCCAGCAGCTAAGAAAGCGCCAGCAGCTAAAAAGGAAGTAGCTGAAGAAAAAGCGCCAGCAGCTAAGAAAGCGCCAGCAGCTAAAAAGGAAGTAGCTGAAGAAAGCGCCAGCAGCTAAGAAAGCGCCAAGCTAGCTGAAGAAAAAGCGCCAGCAGCTAAGAAAGCGCCAGCAGCTAAGAAAGCGGCAGCTAAGAAAGAGGGAGATGCCTCATAAGTGAATAAACTTCAAATTGATGGAGAAATCATTTTTGAAGATAAAATTCGTCATACACCTTCGGGTTTAGTTGTGCAGAGATTTAAAATTGAACATCAATCTCTTCAAACAGAAGCGAATTTAGATAAACAAGTTGGCATCGAAGTGGATGCAATTTTTATTAATAAACAATTAAGGAAAGAAATTCAGATTGGAAAAAAAGGTTTATTTACTGGTTTTATGGATAAAAAATCATTTAAATCAACGCAATTAATTTTCCACGTTACTGAATTTAAATTTTAGGAGTTTTATATTATGGCAAGAGATATGTATAAAAGAAGGCGGTATTGTAGATTTTCTGCTGAAGGAATTAGTGAGGTAGATTATAAGGATGTATCAATACTCAAGGATTTTATTACCGAAAACGGAAAATTAATTCCTGCTCGAATTACTGGTACAAAAGCAAGATACCAAAGACAACTTTCAACTGCTGTAAAGCGTGCACGATTTTTAGCTTTACTTCCATTTACTGATAAGCATTAGGAGAGGGCATGGAAATCATACTACTTGAAAAAATTGTAAACCTTGGTGAGTTAGGGGATGTTGTAAATGTAAAAGATGGATTTGGGAGAAACTTCTTAATTCCACAAGGTAAGGCTAAAAGGGCTACTGCTCAAAATATGGAAGAATTTAAGGTTAAGAAAGCTGAGCTTGAAAAGCAACAAGCAGCTCTCGAAAAACTATCTCAACAGCGCGCTAAAAAGCTTGAGGGAGTAAGTATTAAAATATCCCAGAAAGCGGGTGTTGACGGAAAGCTTTTTGGATCTGTAAGTAACATCGATATATCTGAAGCACTTGCTAAAGAGGGGCATGAGGTAGTGAAGTCTGAAATAAGACTTCCTGAAGGACCACTTAAATCAACTGGTGAGTTTGATATTACGATTGATCTTCAGCATGAATCAACAGCTTTAATTAAAGTTACTATTGAAGGCGAAGAGTAGTTTTTAAAATAAATTTAATTTTTTAGGCTGTCAATGAGGCAGCCTTTTTTTTATTCGTTATAATGAAATTATGGATGAAGATCAAATATCTGCTCTAAAAGTACCCCCTCATTCCATTGAGGCTGAACAATCAATATTGGGTGGGCTTTTGATTGATAATAAAGCCATTGACAGAATTGCTGGTCAAGTTTCAGCATCTGATTTCTATCGAAATGATCACCGAATAATTTTCACCCATATAAGTAAATTGATTGATAACAATGACCCTGCCGATATTGTCACGGTTGCAGAATCATTAGAACAGAATGCTGAATTGACTAAAGTTGGTGGTGTTGCCTATTTAGGGCTTGTTGCTGAAAACACGCCAACAGCATCTAATATTTCAGGCTATGCAAAAATTGTTCGTGAAAGATCAATTATGAGAAATCTTGTTGAGGTTGGCTCAGATATTGTAGAGAGTGCTTTTTCACCTCAAGGAAAAGATGCACAACAATTACTTGATGAATCTGAATCAAAAATATTCCAAATAGCTGATGCGGGAACTTCTGAAAAATTAGGTTTTATTGATATAAAAGAACTTCTACCCAAGGCTGCTCAGAGAATTGATGACCTTTATCAGTTAGATGATCCTAATGGTGTCACTGGAGTCCCTTCAGGATACTCAGATTTAGATCAAAAAACAGCAGGTCTCCAACCTGGAGATTTGATTATTATTGCAGGCAGACCGTCAATGGGAAAAACTTCCCTTGCTTTAAATATTGCAGAACATGTTGGGATGGAGGCAGGGTTACCTGTAGCTATTTTTTCAATGGAAATGGGTGCAGCACAACTAACAATGCGTTTACTGGGTTCTGTAGGTAAATTAGATCAACATAAGATGAGAATTGGACAATTAGAAGATGAAGACTGGCCTAAATTAACAAATGCTTTGGGCGTGCTAAATGAAGCCCCAATTTTTATCGATGAGGGATCTGCCTTAAATTCATATGAAGTTCGTGCAAGAGCTAGAAGACTCCATCGGCAACAAGGAAAATTAGGACTTATAGTGATTGACTATATTCAGCTGATGTCATCGGCAAACGAGCAATCGAATGAAAATAGAGCTACCGAAGTTTCTGAAATTTCAAGATCGCTCAAAGCTCTAGCAAAAGAGCTCAATGTGCCAGTTGTCGCATTATCTCAACTCAACAGAAGTGTTGAATCAAGACCTGATAAAAGACCTATGATGTCTGATTTAAGAGAATCTGGTGCTATTGAGCAGGATGCTGATGTGATAATGTTTATTTATCGAGACGAAGTTTATAATCCAGAAACAGCTGAAAAAGGTGTTGCTGAAATACTTTTATCAAAACAAAGAAATGGACCAACTGGTACAGTTAAATTGACTTTTCTTGGGCAATATACTCGCTTTGAAAATTACGCGAACCCAGGATATGACTCAAACACATAAATTATGCGTCCGCTTAAAGCTTATATCGACCTAAGCGCCCTTACTTTTAACCTAAAGTTAGTTAAAAAAATTGCAAAAAATAGTAAGGTAATGGCAGTTCTCAAAGCTAACGCCTATGGGCACGGCCTCATAGAGTCAGTGAAGGCGATCAAAAGTGCTGAGGGAATCGCAATCTTAACTATCGAAGAAGCGGCAAAAATTAGGAAAGCTGGCTTTAAAAATACCATATTACTTCTCGAAGGTTTATTTGCTGCTGAAGATATTCATCAGGCTGAAAAACTTAATTTAAATATAGTTGTACATAATGATCAGCAAATGGATTACCTAAGTGATGTGAAGCTTAAAAACCCAATAAATGTGCACTTAAAAATTAATACAGGAATGAATAGGCTTGGCTTTCCGCCTGATCAGGTCGACTATTTAATTGAAAATTTAAATGCTAACCCAAATGTTTCCGACGTTACTTTGATGACACACTTTGCAACTGCTGATGAAAAGGAGGGGATTACAAAACAGTTAGATTGCTTTAATCGGGTGACTAATAATTATAATTTTAGTAGCTCAGTAGCTAATTCTGCTGCCCTCTATAAGTTTCCTGAGGCAAGGTTGGACTGGGTTAGGCCTGGTATTATGCTATATGGAGCATCACCCTTCGAAGATATTTCAGCTAAAGAAATTGAGGTCAAGCCAGTAATGTCACTAGTAAGTAAAATAATTGCTATTCAAGATATCAAAAAAGGACAAGCCGTTGGTTATGGAAGTAATTTTATTGCTAAGAATGACATGCGTATCGGGATAGTGGCATGTGGATATGGTGACGGTTATCCAAGACACGCTAAAACCGGAACTCCTATTTTTGTTCATGACAAAACAACAAAGACAGTCGGAAGAGTTTCTATGGACATGCTATATGTCGATTTGTCAAAAATTGAAAAAGCAGTAATAGGCTCAAAAGTTGAAATGTGGGGTAATCATATTTCTGTTGATGAGGTAGCAAAGAATTCAGGTACGGTCGGGTACGAATTATTATGTAATATCTCCGCCTCAAGTCGTGTTCCATTGGATTATATATAGATGGCCAAAAGTAAAACAGCATATCAGTGCAGAGAATGTGGCGGAACTTCATCTAAATGGCAAGGACAGTGCCCACATTGTTTTGTTTGGAATTCACTTGATGAGACAACTATTGAATCAAAGACACCTTCAAGGTTTGCTGCATTATCAAAGACTAATGAGCTTACAAAGTTAGATGATGTTAAAGCACTCTCTATTCCAAAGAGAAAAACAAATATCTCAGAATTTGATCGAGTTCTAGGTGGAGGTTTTGTGCCAGGGGGTGTTATTTTAATTGGTGGGGATCCAGGGATAGGTAAGTCCACTATTTTAATTCAAGCATTGTCTAAAATTACTCAAGATCCAAAAGATAATTGCAATGTGATCTACGTTAGTGGTGAGGAGTCCAAGGAACAAATTGCTATGCGAGCAAAAAGACTTGAGCTAGAGGTTTCTGATATTTCAATACTATCTGAAATCAACCTTGAGAAAATAGTAAGCGTTGTCCAAAAAACCAAGCCAAACGTGGTCGTAATTGACTCCATTCAAACAATTTATTCTGAAGAGATGACTTCGGCACCAGGGTCAGTCACCCAAGTTAGAGAATGTTCTGCCCAGCTCACTCGAATTGCCAAACAATTTGATATAACGATGTTGCTTGTTGGCCATGTCACAAAGGAGGGGACACTAGCTGGCCCTAGAGTACTAGAGCATATTGTGGATACAGTCTTATATTTCGAAGGTGATCCAAGCTCGAGTTTTAGAATGATTAGGGCATTTAAAAACCGTTTTGGTGCTGTCAATGAGTTAGGTGTATTTGCGATGACAGAAAAGGGTTTAAAAGAGGTCACAAATCCATCAGCACTTTTTTTATCTCACCACCATAAGGAAGTTAATGGCTCATGTATTACTTGCATTCAAGAGGGGTCAAGACCTATGCTCATAGAAATTCAGGCCCTGGTTGATAATGCCCATGGACATTCACCTAAAAGGCTCTCAGTGGGTTTAGATCAAAATAGGTTAGCCATGTTACTTGCCTCACTTAACAGGCATGCTGGCATTGCCTGCTTTGATCAAGATGTATTCGTGAATGCAGTTGGCGGGGTAAAAATTACTGAGCCGGGGGTAGACTTAGCTATTTTATGTGCCATTGTTTCATCATTTACAACTCAACCACTAGATCAAAAAACAGTTATTTTTGGTGAAATAGGTTTAGCAGGAGAGGTTAGGCCAGTTCAAAGAGGTCAAGAGAGGTTAAAAGAGGCTGCAAAATTAGGTTTTACCAAAGCAATTATCCCTAAGGCAAATCAAGCTAAACAAAAAATTAACGGTATTGAGATATTTCCAGTCGATAATCTTTCACAAGCCATCAAGCTGTTAAAAGACATTTAAAAATTTATCTGTTATTTAAGTATCCTTAATCCAACTAAATCCCAGCATAGTTAGAATTGAAATTCTCAATTTCCTAAACCCAGGCAGGATAGTTTTTTGATTGAGTATTTTTTCAGGACTATCTTTTAAAATCTCGTTTAAAAGCACATAGTAAATATTACCCATGATAAGACCTATTTTTTGAGATTTTTTATCTTCTGCAGGCAGGGTTTTAATAGCTAAGCTATAAAATTGTTATAGCCCTATCTACTTGATTTTGAACCAATTTTTTTATTTTATCACTATTCTTAAGTGAAATAATCTCCTCCTCAGACACACTTAATTTTTTTAACTCATCAAGTGGTATATAAATCCTTCCTCGTCTAGCGTCCTCTCCTAGGTCTCTTATAATATTAGTTAATTGCAATGCAATGCCGAGATTTTTAGCAAAGGTGAGGGTATTTTTATTCTTATATCCGAATATATGAGCAGAGAGAATACCGACACATGAGGCCACCCTGTAGCAATAAAGTTGAAGCTGTTCAAAGCTCTCGTATCGATTAAACTTTACATCCATCTCCATACCATCAATTATCTCAATAAAATAATTCTTTGAGAGATTAAAGCGTTCTATGAAAGGATGCAACGCTTTACTTACAGGATGTTGAGGGTCATCTTTAAATAGTCTATCTATCTCATCTCGCCACCAATTTAATTTCCTACTGGCAATCTCGTGATCAAGACATTCATCAGCAATATCATCAACCTCCCTGCAAAAAGCATATAAAGCAGTGAGTGCTTCACGTTTTTCTTTTGAAAGAAAAATAAAAGCAGTCAGGAAGCTTGAGTGGCTCTCCTTTGTTTTTTGCTTGCAGTATTCTTGAGGCGTCATTTTTTATTGATAATAGTTTTGACTAGTAGGATTATCCAATCAAAATTTGAAATTTTGGAAGGATTCACGAACCAGTCACAATCTTCTTTTTTTAATCTCGTGACTAACAATTCAGCACCCGCAATTAATATCTTGATTTGCAGTTTTAATCGTCCTGTCACATTCTCACCCAAAGGTCTCCCTTTATTAAGAAGTAATTCTATCTTTTTTAACCATGAAATTTTGAACATTTTCCAATTATGATTAAAGCTTTTTGTTTTGATATCAGATTCTTTCAATGTAAATTTATTCATTTCCGTTGATGGTATGTAGATCCTGCCTTTTAAAAAGTCCTCATAGATATCTTGAGTCATCCCAATTAAAGCGAGTGCCTGACAAAGGCTATTAGAATAACTTACGTTTTTCTTATTATGCGCATCAAATAGGCTCAAAATCATTTCTCCGGCAGGGCATGCTGCCTTATTACAATAATTTATTAAATCATTAAAATTTCTATATGATTTTTTTTCAACATCTTGTTTGAAGGCTGACATAAATCGTTCAAATAATTTAATATCGAGTGAGTACTGATTAATAACTCTCTCTAAGTCTATAAAAAATGGAGCCTGAATTTTTTTTTGATGCTTTATCGAGTTTATATTGATCTCTATTTCTTTTAGTAGCTTCTTTTCTTTCAATTTTAGTTAAATTACCTTCATCTGCAATGTCATCTGCATTTCTTGCAAATGAATAAAGAATTGTCGCGGCATCGCGGTGTGCTTTTGGAAATAATAAAGTAGCCACTGGAAAATTTTCATAGTGTTTTTTTGTAACTTTCGCTTTTCTGAGGGTAAGATATTGACTCATAAATTAAGTATGCCATAGACTGGCATCAAGATTAATTTGAAAAGGACTTTGTGATGATCGGTGTAATTGGAGGGACAGGTTTAAGAAAAATTGATGGTCTCAATATAACTCGTGAGCTATTAGTTGATACCCCCTATGGAAAACCATCCGATAAAATATTGGTTGGCAAATTGGAAGATCGTGACGTTGCTTTCCTAGCCAGGCATGGAGAAGGACATACCATACCTCCGCATTTAATTAATTATCGGGCAAATATTTATGCGTTAGAGAATTTAGGTGTAGAGGCTATCTATCGGTGTTGCGACTGTAGGCTCAATCCCTTCGAGAAATTCAACCTGGATCTATTGTGTTGCCTCATCAGGTTATTGATTACACCTATGGACGCGAACATACATATTTTGATGGCATAAAAAATCCAGTATCACATATTGATTTTACCCACCCTTACAATCAAGATTTGAGAAAATTACTATGTAAAAATACTTCGTTAGAAAATATTAATTTTATTACAGAGGGCGTCTATGCGGCAGTTCAAGGCCCAAGATTAGAGACAGCAGCAGAAATAGATAAATATGAGCGAGATGGGGCGACAATAGTTGGCATGACAGGAATGCCAGAGGCATCTTTAGCAAGGGAGGTCAATCTACCCTATGCTGCAATTTGCCCTGTGGCAAATTTTGCAGCCGGCAGACAAGCAGTAAAGAGGGTATTACGCATGAAGAAATTAATAAGCAATCTGAGATAATGTCATTAAATGTTAGTAAATACTTAAAAGTGGTGATTCAAGCTTATGGCAATTAGAGAAATATTAAGGATGGGTAATCCGATCTTGTTAAAAGAAGCTGAAAAAGTTGAAAAATTTGATACTCCTGAAATTCATGAATTGATTAAGGATATGATTGAAACTATGAAAGATGCTCAAGGGCAGGCTGGCAGCACCGCAAGTAGGGAGAGTATTCAATTAGTTATATTTGGTGTTGATAAAAATGAGCGATACCCGGAGGCAGAGGAAGTGCCATTTACGGTTCTTATAAATCCTGTTATCACACCTCTTAACTCAAGATAAAGAGGATGATTGGGAAGGTTGCTTATCAGTGCCTGGAATGAGGGGGGTAGTTCCCAGATATAAAGAAATTAACTATAAGGGTTTTGATCAATACGGCAATGAAATAGACAGAGATGTGGAGGGTTTTCACGCGAGGGTAGTTCAGCATGAGTGTGACCATCTATTCGGAATTTTGTATCCAACACGTATTGAGAATATGAAACTCTTTGGTTTTCATGATGAGATATTTGTCGAATAAATTTTGTTTAATGTATTCACGTTATGATAAAATTCCGTTTCCGGAAGAGTGGCAGAGCGGTTTAATGCACCGGTCTTGAAAACCGACGTGGGTTCGCGCCCACCGTGAGTTCGAATCTCACCTCTTCCGCCATATTTTTATCACTATTTCCCCCTCAATCAATGAGTTGCTCCTAGTATATAATGGTCACGAGTGCCGTACCGGTGGTTACATCAGATGATTGTTGCTCGAGCCGATGATAGATGCATTTGATCATCTAATTTTGAGCGAGATAATGATGGAATCGATCGTTGAGATGCAGCTATGCTCGCAGAGCCCGGCAGATATGCAAGGATGTTCTCGCTGCCTATAGTGAATTTGCCCAGGCTCTCCAATGAGGCAGATAACCCTGCCGACCGTTTGAATGTCTCATCACAGGACATCCTGCGAGCGGTGCTGATCCGGGGTATCGGCGTCAAAATTCTCTGATAAGCATCATTTGCCGCTGATGTGTACAGCTTGCCTTTCTTCGCACCAGATGTCGAATGTACTCGAATCTCGTGACCTCATTACGGAAACGCCCAGATTGCTGCACGGAGCTTGGAATTTGCTTCACACTTTACCCAAAAGGTCTGATTGGCCTAAGTTTTCCAAATTTTGAGCATTGCCATCCGAAGCCGTAATAGGCGGCCTGCGCCAGAAAGCGTCTGTGCTGGTCTGGTCATCGCGGGTCACACGCCCGGGTATCTCGTAATTGACGCGTGTACATATTCACTGGGATCAAGCCAGTGTTCTCGTTCAGGTACGACTTCTTAACACCAAAAACTCTTCCTGTATTAGGGGATCAAAGCCTCAACAAACTTCTAAAATTCGTTAATACTTAATTTTTATTGTATCAAATGTTTTTTTTAATCTTTTATTCTTGTAATGCGAATGATTCTCATTTACAATAAGATTTATTATTGAAAATGTGAGATTAAATTGGAATCAAAAACTAATACTGATACAAATTCAAAAGCAAAAGATTTTTTAAAGAAAAGTGCACTAAACATATTAGATTTAGATACATCAGAGATCATGGTTATCTGGTCCTTACGCCATTGGGCTGCATGCTCTATTACCGGCGAAGATCCTAAAGATTTATTTACAATATGCAGAGAGCAACACCAACTCCCAGACGTCTCAGTACTAATTGAAGAGGTGGTGTATGGAATTGCTGAGGGAACAGATGAAAAGGGACCAATCGGGGGCGAGCTTTGTGACCATATTCATTACGGAGAATTTAAAATACTCGAAGCGATATGTATGTTGCAAAACGATATGTACGAGGATGCTATGAATTCATTGTTTGGTTGGCTCAAAAAATATCAGGGAAGGAAGGTATTAAAGTGTTTAAATGCCTTATCGGCATTCCTAGACCAATCAAACCTAATAATCCCACCGCGACCACAATATAGAAATAATCTTGTAACACACTAAAAGAGAAAAAATATGCCAAGTAGAAATAGAAGGAATCAACCAAAAAATAAATTATCAAGACAGATGGGTGAAAACATTTGGGGTAGGGAAAATTGTCCAACGAACACAAGAACATATGGACCCGGGCAACATGGGCCTAAAGGAGTCAGACGGAGAAGTGATTATGGCGTTCAGCTAAGAGAAAAACAGAAACTTAAGGGTTACTATGGAAACATTGGAGAAAAACAATTTAGGAATATTTTTAAAGAGGCTGCCGCGAGTAAGGGCGACACAAGTGAAAACCTCCTTGTCCTTCTAGAATCAAGATTAGATGCCATTGTCTATCGCTCTAATTTTGTACCCACCGTCTTTGCAGCCAGGCAATTTATCAATCACAAGCATGTAAAGGTCAACGGTAGTGTTGTCAATATATCTTCATATAAATGTAAGCCGGGGGATGAGATTCAAGTTAATGAAAAGAGCAGATCATTTCCTTTTGTGATTGATTCAGTTCAAAAGCTAGAGAGGGATCTTCCAGAATACATAAACCTTGATGTTAAAGAATTTAAAGCGACCTACATTAGATACCCATCTTCTGATGAAATACCATACCCGACCATGATGAGCCCGGGTTCAGTTGTTGAATTTTATAGCCGTTAATCTTTTAAATAAAAGAACCTTTTTAATTATTGGTAGTCATCACAATTAGTAATACGAGTTTGAATATTTATATACAATAATTTGGAGAATACAAAATGTTTTTTAAAAATTTACTTGCCTTAATTTTAACTTTTTCTATAGGAACGGTTATGGCAAAAGATCATCAAGTAAAAATGCTAAACGGTAAGGCACCAGATATGTTTGTTTTTGAGCCCGCTGTGATTAAAATCCAAAAAGGAGATACCGTCACATGGTCAGGGGATGCAATGCATAACTCTGCTTCTATCAACAATATGCTTCCCAAGGGTGCGGTCTCCATGGGAGGGGAAATTAACGAAAGAGGCAGGTGAGGTTTCAATATCAGTAAAGTTCGAAACTGAAGGTGTCTATGGCTACAAATGCACACCTCACGAAATGTTCGGCATGGTTGGGTTGGTTGTGGTTGGGGATCCAAGTTCAAACCTTGGTGAGGCTACTTCCGAAGGAAAAAAAATTGAGGGTAAATTTGCAGCAGGTAAGGGTAGATTTTCAGAATACTTTTCTCAAATAAAATAACCTAAATTGTATTAAAGAGATTTATATAGGTTCATATGAGGTCAACATTCCAAGTGGCATGAATAATGTTTCACATTCATGTGGTGTTGGCCTCCTCCGCTAATATTTTTTCTACTTACAAACCATCGTATAATTATTAATTCCAAAAAAGTAAATTTTAGAGTCTTAAGTTGATATGAAATCAATATATTGGTTTAGAAATGATCTGAGAGTAATCGACAATCTCCCGCTAAATAAAGCAATTGAATCTTCTGATGAGATTTTGTTTGTGTACGTGCAAGATGTGAAGAGCTTCAAGGATACTGAGTGGCGTTTCTCTCGCATGGGTTCTCACAGAAAGTTATATTTATCCCAAGGCCTCAATGCTTTACAAGAGAAGCTTGGCAATTACGGACATTCCATGAATTATTATTTAGACGACACAGTGGATGGATTACTTAAGCTTGTAGAAAAATTTCAGATAGATCGTATTTACTGTGAGTCTATTGATTCTCATGAAGAGCTTGATGAAGAAATAAGGTTGAGAGAGCATAAAGTTGATTTATATTCTTATTATCAATCAGGTTTGTTTTTAGATGACCAAATTCCCTTTAATTTAAATGAGCTACCTGATGTATTTACAAACTTCAGAAAAGAAATTGAATCACGAGGGGTTAAGCCTATTAAGCCCTCACCAATCAACCAAAAAATAAAGACAATTAAATCAATTGTTGATGAGGAGTCAAACGAATTTGAAATGAAGCAAATGAGTTACCCAAAGAGTTCCTTTCCAATTTCTGAAAATAGATTTTTTGGCGGGGAGGACAAAGGCTTTGCATTCCTAGAGTCTTATTTTAGCTCAAATAAACCCTCCACTTACAAAAAGACAAGAAATGAATTAATGGGAATAGACTTTTCAACAAAATTTTCACCGTGGTTAGCAAGTGGTTATATTTCAGCTAGACAAGTTTATGATTTTTTATTGAGTTACGAATCAAATGTAATAAAAAATGAGAGCACCTATTGGATATTCTTTGAATTACTCTGGAGGGAATACTTTAGGCTTATCTTCAAAAAGTATGGAAAAAAAATATTTCACAAGTTTGGTCTTGGTTTCTCAGATGAAAAAGTTAGTCATTCCGTTAAAAATTTTGAGTTATGGAGGGAAGGAAGAACCGATAGTAATTTCATTAATGCAGGAATGATAGAGTTAAAGGAGACAGGTTTTCTTTCGAATAGAATGCGCCAGATTGTTGCAAGCTATTTAGTTAACGAATTATCATGCGACTGGAGAGCAGGGGCCGCTTGGTTTGAATCTCAGCTTATTGATTATGATGTTTCTAGTAATCATTGTAATTGGGCCTATATTGCAGGTCACGGAACAGATCCTCGAGGAGGTAGGCATTTTAATATCAAAAAACAGAAATCAACCTATGATCCAAATGGCTCATATGAAAACTTGTGGTGTTAGATTAATTTAGTTTTTGAAAAACTGATTATTTTCGGTAAAAGCATGTGCGCTATTGTCAGACATGCGAGGATTGGGAATACAAATAAAAACCCTTCAAGACTTAGGTCCAGATTCATATAAATAATTATCAGGGTAATGGGGGCAGTAAATAGTATTAACCAAAGCGTATCGGAGAAGAAATTAAAATTGTAGTTAATAAGCGCTCTGATTCCATGCAATATACAAAAATAAAACGCAAACCAGACTAATGGATGTAGGTAGTACCCTAATATTATCATTATGGTCAGCTCTCCCATTAATAGGAAATAAATTTTATCTTTTATTTTAAAAAGATTAAACATTACATAGCTAGTTAAAAGTATTAGGTTCAATGAGATTAGGTACTTTAAAAAAATAAGTGTAGATGAGATAGCATTACTGTCTGTTAGCAAATAAAATATTTCAGAAACGCTTGACGGATGAAATAACACTGGCATAAAAGTCATGGCAAGACCCCAGCTATATTTTAAATATTTTTGTCTGTTACCAATGTAAGCAAGGTCTGAATGACCAAAATGGATAGTTGATATCAAGAGCAAAATAAATAACCCTAGGGTAGGAGAGATAAGCCATAACATAAGCCCTAATAGAGAAATTGATATGTAGATTAAGTAAAGTATGAAGGCATTTCTCTTACTTCCACTCATCCAAATTATTTTGCCATCAAATGCACCGTGACTAATTCCAAATGTGCTTATCAATAGAAATGAAATTAACAGAATAGGGTTTGCCTTTGAAAGAAGGTTAAAGTCTAAATTTAAATGAGTCGATGGTAAAAGAAAAAAATATAAAGTCAATATGACCAGAGCACTCACAATGACGAATATTTGATGTTTTAGAATCTTACTCATTTCTTCTTCAAGAGACCCTTGAGCATTAATCTTTTTGGCATGCTCATGATGATATTTATAATATCTAACCATGATGGCTTATCTGATAAAAATTTAATAAGTGATTTATGGTTTGATTGATTAAAAAGATTAAAAAATAAATCGGGGCTTTTATTTGGATAATCTTTAATAACTCTAAGGAAAATTTTATCAAAAAAATCAAGCAACGGATTTGGAGCATACTTAAAAGATAATAAATTATTTTTCTTTATAGTTTTACCCTTATGGTCTGATATCCAATTTGCAATTTTTCTCATCGAGTATCCAGACGAAGCTCTTACCATGCCAGCACTGGTACCAATCTTCATTATTCTTTTGTTTGCTGAGGCTTCGATTAGTGCCATAGGAATAATGCCTCTTTCACTATTTAGTACTTTATAGTTTCCATATTTTTTTAAATTTATTTTATGTTTTTGTTGGAGTTTTCTTAGATCTGGATTTTTAGAAAACAAAGTCGTTTCAACAAGAGCTCTTTTTTTTGTGAAGGGCAGTTGATAAATAAATTCTGTTTCAGTTTTATTTTTTGAAAAAGACATTATGGTTGCCTCATCTTTATTAAAATAATTGGATTTAACTTCAATTTCGTTACCAATAAATGCTTGTTGCATGTAATCAGACTTAATTTCATTTTTCTCTATCTTGGGTCTACTATCGATAAGGTATTTAGAGCAGAAATTTCCCTCAGAACTAGTAACCTGGATTTTTTCATCTATCTCGTTTATTCTTGTCACCTTTGATGCATATAAAATTTTTACCTTTGCATTTAATTGTCTTGAAAGTTTCTTTAGGGTTGATTGACCATCATGACAAACATACTGATAGGGGTGAATATTTTTTTTAATTTTTTTTCTATTGTTCTCAATTAATACCTTATCCCACCGATGTTTTGCCTTAAGCTTGAATTCTTTTTCAATATTAATTAGTCCAGGCCCCTCCCATACACAAAATGATTGATTACGGTTAATTGAATTTTTTTGCTCTAAGACAAGAATTGATAATTTTGATTTATTACTAACCATCTTTGATAAGAACATGAGGCTAGACAAACCAGCTCCAATGACGATGATGTCATATTCAGCTTTCATTAAAGATCTGTATCCGGGAGATTTTGTAGTGAGGCATGTAATTTTTTTTGATGCAATGGTCTATCAATAGATTTTGAGCGCTTAAGAAAGGTTTTAATTGTTAGGTTTAGCTTTTCAAATTTACTGAGATATACTCTTTGTTCATTGAATGAACATCTTTTTTGTAATATCTTGTGACCAATACCCTGATAAATATTTGATGCCACTCTAAATGACCTTTTAATTTTTATGGGTAGCTGATTGATTCCATACATACCACTTTGATAATATTCATCAGCTAATTTAATTAGCTTGTCTCTTGAGCTGTTAATTATTATTAGGTCAGTATTTGATGGCGATCTAAAATTACCTATTGCTAGTGAGGCAGTTTCATTCTTAGGCAAATATATTCTACCAATTTGAGCATCCTCTTTTATATCACGACATATGTTGGTTAATTGCATCGCAATACCAAAATCAATGGCAAAATATCGTAGCTTCGAATCACGTATATCTAGAACATCACAAATCATCAGCCCAACAACACCTGCAACGCGATAACAATACTTTAAGAGCTGGCCGAGATCATTTGGTTGCCTAAAGTCTAGATCACTTAATTGCCCTTTTAAGAATTCAATTATGATATCTTGCCTTGGGTGAAGCTTGCTATCGATACTCTTAAATTCTTCAAATGTTTCTTTATATTGATTGTTATTTGTAAGTGAGATTACTCTAGCTATTTCTTCTTTAGCTTCAGAGTTTTCGTTTGATGTATCAACAAGATCATCAAGCCTTCGACACAATGCATAAACGGCGAACAATTTATTTGCTGTATTTTTATCCAAAAACCATGAAGCCCAAAAAAAGGACTTACCATGCTCCTGCATGACTTTTGAATAATTGTTCATGGGTATAATATTTTTTCAACTGCCTTTGCTGAATTAATCACGCCAGGCACACCAGCACCTGGATGAGTGCCCGCACCTACATAAAATAAATTTTTATACTTTCCATCTTGATTATGAGTTCGAAACCATGCTGATTGTCTTAAAATAGGGGCTATTGAAAAGCCACTTCCAAACGGTGTTCTATAGTTAGACTTGAAGTCTTTTGGCGTCATTGAAAAAATGTCTCTCGCATTTTCTCTAATTCCCGGCATGATAGTCTTTCCCAAAGCATCAAGGATATTATTTGAAAACTTCTCTTTTATTTTATCCCAATTCTGATTCCCTTTTAGGTTCGGGACCGGGACGAGCGCGTAATAGCTGTCATGTCCCTTAGGTGCAAATGATGTATCAGTGCAGGTCGGTCGATGGAGATAAATAGAGAAATCGTCAGCCAGCTTATGATGATCAAAAATATCTTCTAGAAGTCCCTTATATCTTGGTCCCATCCAGATTGTGTGATGGGCAACATTTTTATATTGTTTTTTTGATCCAAAAAATAAAACAAAAAGACCCATAGAGTGCTTCGCAAATTTATTAACGAATGCATTATGAAGCGATATTTTTTCTCTACCGATGAGCTCGGTTGAAACTTGAATAGGGTCAGCATTGCTGACAACAATATCAAGCTTCTCACTATGACCATTTGTGAAATGAAGCTCTGAAATTTCATTACTCCTAGTTGATAAATGCTCAACATCATGCCGGTATTTTATTTTAATACCCTGTCTTAACATAAGCTTTTCAAGCTCCTTAACAAGTTTACCTGTGCCTCCCATACAGAAATATATCCCCCATTTTTGCTCCAGGGAATGAATGAGGGCATAGATAGAAGATGTTTGGAATGGATTACCTCCAACCAACAATGGTTGAATCGAAAATGCTTGCCTTAAATTAGGATGTTCTAGGTATCTCGACACAAAGGTATATACGGATTCGTACCCCCTCATTTTAATAATGGCAGGAGCGTATTTAATCATTGTCATAAGTTTGTGAAATGGATGCCCAGCTAATTTTTGGTACCCTAATTCAAAAATTGCATTTGCTTCCTTAAGCATCTTTAAATAACCGTCAACATCATTAGGTGAAATTTTTTCAATTTGAGAGAGCATTTCTTCACGGTTAGGCCCATAGTCAAATTGTGTTTGGTCATGGAAGTTGAATCGGTACCATGGATCTAGGGGCCGAAAATCTAAATAGTCATCGAGCTTTTCTCCGAACAATTCAAACAATTCATAAAATAAATAAGGTGCCGTGATAACAGTAGGTCCTGCATCATGAACATAACCATTTTTTTTGAATACTTGAGCGCGTCCACCCAACGCATCAAGCCTCTCATATAGAGTTACATCAACACCTCTTGAGCGGAGCCTGAGAGCGGCAGCGATTCCTCCAAAACCACCCCCAATAACTCCAGCTTTATTCAATTTTTAACCTTATCTAAGTTTTTCATTCTTAAGCTAATTTCACTATAAATTGATATCAATACAGGCTCAATCACTTTGGGCACCCTATGGAACTGACTTTTCGCTTCATTAAGTAGATTTTTGATCATAATTTTTTGGTTTTCAAAAGCAATTTCATTTAATTGTTTTGTAAGAGTGCTTGGATCTTTGATAATTTCAATTTTTTTGGATTCATCTATGTCTTGTAAGATATTTATTAACATCCCATTAGGATGGTTATTGTATATATCTGTAAATTTATCTTGATCGACGCCAATTAAATTTTCTAAATCATTTAGCCACTGGTAGGAAAGCCCAAGGATATCAGAAGACTCTTGAAGACCTTCACATTCCGCCTTTGAGCATTCATTACAGTTAAACATACCCATCATAGGAAGGGCGATAAAGGGCGCAGTTTTATTCGTCGCCATTTTTGTATATTGATCCCATGTCATTTCATAGGGGCTAATACTTATATCTTTTGATTGCCCAAAAATTATTTCTTTGACTGTACAAGAGAGCAACTTCAATAATATAGTTTGGTGCCAACCCTGATCAATTTCTGTAATCTTTCTGAAAGCCTCAGCAATTAAATAATCTCCTGTGCAGATAGCAGCAGGTATACCAAATTCTTTCCATAAACTCGTTTGACCACGTCTAAGATTATCTTGATCACATACATCGTCATGAAGTAGGGATGCGCTATGAATTAACTCACAAACGACTGCCCAGTTGATGTAGGTTTGTGATGAAATACCCAATAAACCACCTGTCGCGAGTGCTAGCCTGGCCCTTAACCACTTTCCCTTGAGATTCACCGTGATGTGAGAGCCATTCAGATAAAAATTGATCATCAACTTCAAAGCTTTTCGCAAAATCAATTTTAACTTTTTCTAAAAATTCATCCGTCTCAGGCGGCACAAAAAAATCATCCCAATGTTTTTTCATAATTGATTATTTTTTTTAATTAACTTTTAGGCTCCAATATCCGATTTTCTTTGAGCGATTAAATAAATCATAATACCAAATGATGCGATTGATAAGATATCTGCAACCGTATATCCAACCTGCAGACTGACATAGGATGCACTTGGATCAAATATTGGAAGTAAATAAACAACGGGGTAAATCGTCCAAGATACAATAAGTAACCATCTTGCATTACTAACTAAGCTTTGAACATTTTTTGGTTGTTTTGATATAGGGTTTTTTAATTTTATGATTAAGTTGTAAAGAATGAATAAGAAAGGGAACATTGCCAGTGACCAATATATCCATCTCTCTTGTAGTTGATCAGCATCGACTAATCCTTCACCAGAGTAACCTAAGAGGACCATAATAATTGCTGCAATAGTCAACTTAGCTCCCAAAGAAAAAGTCTCTTCTCTTGTTAGCCTTATAACCAAGACGAGCTCAAGCAATAGCAAGGGTACGGTTAGAAGCCATCCAACATAGCGATAACTTACATTCAATTGTCCGCCAGTTTCTGTAATTACACCATTAATTACTATATAGGCTTCATTAAAGCTCTCAAAAATTCTTAAATAATGATAGAGCGCGATAAGGCAAACCAAACCAGCTAGAGTGAGTGCTGTTTTATAAGCAGGAGCAACTTGTGACCTCTGACAAAAAAAGAACACGGTACTTGCACCAAATGTGGCGATTGCAAAAGATAAAGTGTTGTAGAGTAAATTGTAGTCAGTTAATTGCATTACACCCTAAATCAAAAAAAGAATTAAAAAAAACGCGCCATAAATGACGCGTTTTTAATATTACACTACAGATTCAAAAATTACTTAGCTTTTGTACCTGATGTAGCTGCTGCCCAAATTACAACACCGAAGGCAATCTTGTTAACAAAGTCAGCTAAGTTGTATACGATATTTAGAGTACTGGCATCAGCGCTGCCTGTATACCCAAGATAGTAACCGATTGGATAAATAGCCCAACCAACAGTCACAATTAATCTTAACGCATTAAAAGCTTTCTTACTTGCTACAGTACCTTTGCTTGCACTGATCTGGCTAGCTTCACCTTTAAATACTTCCCAGATGATATATAACCATGCAACCATACCGATCCAGAAACCAGACCATAAGCTACCACCGTCTCCCATTGCACTCACTTCACCAATGTAGCCTGCAACTAACATAACTACAGAAGCAATAAGTAAACGCCAGAAAACTGAAATAGAAACAACTGCAATAGCAGCAAGGATTAAATAAAACTCTACAATTTGCAGTGGAACTGTAAGTAGCCAATCTACGTATCTAAATACTGTAGGTGAACTACCTGTATCAATCCAAACACCACGCATGTAAAAATAGTGAATAGCAGCAATACCTGTAACCATTGCGGCTACTGTAAGTGAAGTTTTCCATTTACCTACAGCTCTATCTCTCTCAACCCAGAAAAAAAATGTTGCAGCAACCATAGCCGCTGAAAGCAGCCAAAAGGATACTCCAACGTAATCTGATGGATTTAACATATTTAAAACCCTCCTATAAAAACGTTAAACAAAAATGTCTTAGCATCATCACCCTTAAAGACTGTTTACGCTTTGATTAAAAAAAATGCCTTAAAAAGAGAGCTAATAAATAAAAAAAGTAATTTTTATTAGCACACCTGATAAAACAATATTAAATTTACCACAATTTTTAAAAAAATATTAAAAATTTAAGTCATAATAGACATATTATTTAATACGGAGTTCCATCAAAAAAGTAAAGTTTTATTAACCAGTGTTTTGAAACCAATAATCTAATCTATAATCAAAGCAATTATGAACAAATTAAGATTAATTTTAGGTGATCAATTAAATATAAACCATTCATGGTTTAAGGAAAATAATTCTAATACCACTTACGTGATGATGGAGGTTAAAGAAGAAACGAGTTATGTGCTTCATCATGCACAAAAAATAATAGCGACATTCGCAGCGATGCGGTTTTTTGCTGAAGCAACTTCAACAAAAAGGGTTTGAAGTTATTTATTTTAAAATTAATGATAAAGAAAATAAGCAAGAGTTCATCCAAAACATTAACAAAATTTTCAAAGAAAGAAATATAAGCGAGTTGCAGTATCAAGAGCCCGATGAATATAGGCTGTCAACTGAGTTAAAAAAACTTGAGTCTATCGAAAATATAAAAGTTGAATCAGTTGATACAGAACACTTCTTAGTCCCGAAGCTTTATGCAAAAGATTTCTTTTCTGAAAAGAAACATTGGCGGATGGAAGAATTCTATAGAAACATGAGAAAGAAATTTTCTATTCTTATGGAGGAAGATAAGCCTATTGGAGGTAAATGGAATTTTGATTCAGACAATCGAAAACGGTGGAACGGAAGCCCAAACACAACAGAGGACTTCAGGCCATCTCACAATCATGAGAAGCTATTTTTAGAAATAAATAATGAAAATATCGAGCACTTTGGCGAAGGCCAAGAAACAAGTTTTCGTTGGCCAATAAGTAGGGAAGAGTCTATTAAACTGCTTGATAACTTTATAGCTAAAGATCTAGTCAACTTCGGTGATTTTCAGGACGCGCTTCATGATGAAAATTGGAGATTGTTCCATTCGTTTCTATCTTTTTCACTTAATTCTAAGATGCTTAGCCCGCTTGAAGTGATAAAAAAAGCTGAAGAAGCTTATTATGAAAAGGATTTACCACTTGCATCTGTTGAAGGATTTATTAGACAGATCCTAGGATGGCGTGAATATATAAGGGGAGTTTACTGGGCAAATATGCCTGGGTACGATCAGCACAATTTTTTTAAACACAACGCTAAGCTTCCAGATTGGTATTGGACAGGAAAAACCGACATGCGTTGTTTATCATTGAGCATTTCCCAATCATTAACGAATGCTTATGCCCACCATATTCAGCGGTTAATGATTATCGGTAATTTTAGTTTGCTGGCAGGGTTAGACCCTAAAGAAGTTCACAAATGGTATCTTGGCATTTATATTGATGCCTATGAGTGGGTAGAGATGCCAAATACCTTAGGGATGAGTCAGTTTGCAGACGGGGGCTTACTCGCTACAAAGCCTTATGTTTCATCAGCCGCCTATATCAATAAGATGGGAAATTACTGCTCTAATTGTAAATATAAGCTTAAGGAAAAACTCGGGGAAGATGCCTGTCCATTTAATTCACTTTATTGGAATTTCTTTGATAGGCATCAAGACAAACTCTCAAATAATCCAAGGCTTGGCATAGTTAATAGCCAACTTAAAAAAATGGATCAGCACCAAAAAATAGAAATTAATAAAAAAGCTAATTTTTATTTAGATAACATTAATTCACTTTAAAAAATTTTAAATTTAAATCGAAATAAAAATTATTTAGGTATAATTTTTAACTAATGTTTCCATCAAAATAAATACAAAACCCTATCTAAAAGCACTCAGCTTATTATATTTATTTTATTTTTAGTTTCCTGTAAGGCGGTTGGACCTGACTATGAAGGTGCTCCTGAGTTAGAGTTACCTGAAAACTGGGAAAATCAATTAAATAGCGAATTCAATGAGACAGGTGCTAGCCAAACACAGTGGTGGACTCTCTTTAATGATCCAGTTTTAAATGATTTAATTAGCAGGGCAGCTGTTGATAATTTAGATGCAAAAATTGCACTAGCAAGAGTCGAAGTCGCTAGGGCAAATTTTGGGATTGCTGATGCCGCACGATCACCGGAACTTGATGGGGTAGGGGATGTATCAGAAAAAAGTAAAAGTAAGTCGGTTTCGGGAGATAAAGATACTGATATTACTCATCGATAGGCCTAGATATCAGTTGGGAGATTGATATTTTTGGTTATGTGAGAAGATCAATTGAAGCTGCAGATGCTCAATTAGAGCGCTCGGTTGAGGCATATCGAGATGTCATGGTGATTTTATATGCGGAAATTGCTAAGAACTATGTTGCCTTAAGAACCGCACAAGAGCGTCTTCAGTACGCCCTTGAGAATGTTAAATCGCAAAAAGATACCTTAAGAATAGTAAACGCTCGATATAAAGCTGAGCTTGTTTCAGAAGTTGACCTCCTTCAATCAGAACAAAACTTAGCTGCAGCGGAATCTAATATTCCTCTTTTTTTTGCAAGAATCAATGAATTATCTAATAGCCTTGCAATTTTATTGGGTAAAAATCCAGGCACTTTAAACTCAGAGTTGAACCAGAGTTATGGCATTCCTCATGTGCCTGAAAAAACAGTTGTTCAGGTCCCTAGAGAAATTCTAAGACAACGACCAGACATCAGGGAAGCGGAGAGATTATTGGCTCAAGAAACAGCTGAGGTCGGCATTGCAACTGCTGAAGAATATCCTAGATTCAATCTAAACGGTACCTTTGGCTATGATTCAAAAGAATTTGATAATCAATTTAGCTCTGACTCTAGGTATTGGTCATTTGGTCCAAATTTTAGATGGAATATTTTTGATGGAGGTGCAACACAAGCGGCAATTGAGGTTCAGGATGCGCAAGTTGAAGAAGCTCGTGTAAACTATGAAAAGAAAGTCTTAAGGGCATTTGAGGAAGTAGAAAATGCAATTAAGTCTTACAAGGAGGAGAAACAAAGAAACGCCTCTCTGAACGTGTCGGTAACTGCAGCAAAGAAGGTAAACAAGATCACACTTGCTAGGTATACCTCTGGTTTAATTGATTTTCAAGAGGTTCAAGATGCTGAAAGGGTAATCTTTTTTCAAGAAGATGAGCTAGCGATAAGTGATGGTAATTTAGTACAATTTATCATTCAATTATATAAGGCAATGGGTGGCGGTTGGGAAGACACAGAAATCTTAACGGATGAAATTGTTAATGAACAGATTTAGGAATAACGCATGAAAAACATAATTCTTTTTGATATTTTTAAGCTTTTTTCTTTCATCTTGTGATGAAGATGAGCCAGCCAAGGATGCTCCAATTCCGAAGATTGCTTGGATGGAGGTAAGTGTAACCGGTGTAGAACAATCAAGGAGGTTATCTGGACAACTTAACCCTAGAGAAGGGGCATCACTAAGTTTTAATAACGGTGGCTATGTTACAGATGTAAAAGTTGACTTAGGTAGTAAAGTAAAAAAGGGTCAAGTTTTAGCAAGGTTGAGTCAAAGGGATCCCAAGAGTACCTACCTTTCCTCTCAAGCTGATTTTGTTAATAAAGAATCATATTACAACCGTATGAAAGTTGCACGAGAAAGCAAGGCAGTTTCACAACAGGATGTGGCAGACGCTAAAACAGAATTAGAGATTGCTGCCTCTAATTTAGCAATTAAGTAAGAAGGGTCTTGAAGATACTGTCCTTAGAGCACCTTATGATGGCACAATTACATTTAGAGATGTCGACCCAGCGCAACAAGTTTTTACTGGAGAAACACTCTTTAAAATTGATGGCGGACAAGGCCTTGAGGTTTCTGTTTATGTCCCAGAAACATTAATAAAGAAATTAGTTCAAGATAAGATATATACAGTCACCTTTCCTGCTGCCAGAAATCTTATAATGGAAGCAGCTTTAAAGGAAATTGGAACCCAAGCCACAAGAGCAAATTCATTCCCCGTTGTTTTATATCTCACTCAACAGTCACCGGAATTAAGAGCAGGAATGACAGCGGAGGTTTCATTCGTTTATTTTCAAGATGTTGAAGAAAGTATTTTGATACCAAATTCTGCTTTGGGTGTTGGTAACGAACAATCTAGCTTTGTTTATGTTTATGATAAAAATACAAGCAGACTTAAAAAAGTTAATGTAAAGCCGCTTAACATTACAAATAATGATGTTTATGTTCAAGGCAACATAAAGTCTGGCGACATTATCGCAGTGGCAGGTATTCCATACCTCAGAAACAATCAAGAGGTTGTTCTTCAAGAACAAGATATAGAAATATTTAACTTTAACTAAGGCTAATATTTTAATGAATATTTCAGAGTTAGCTTTTAAATATCAGAAAATATTTTTATTTATTGTTGTAAGTCTAATGGTCTATGGAGGCATCAGTTATTTTACTTTGCCTTCTCAAGAGGACCCTAATATTGTCAATCGTGAAGCTATAGTTACAACTAAATTTCCAGGCATGTCTCCACAAAGAATCGAGCTTCTAATAACCAAAAAATTAGAAGAAAATATTCGTAAGATTCCAGAGATTAAGAAGCTTACGTCCATTTCCGAAACAGGATCCTCAATCATTCATGTCAAGATAGAAGATAAATACTTCAACCTTAGACGCTATTTGGCAAAATTTACGAAATAAAGTTAAGGACGCAGAAAAAGACTTACCTGAGGGAGCATCTACCCCAAATATTAATGATGAATTTGGAGATGTTGCTGTCATCACAATGGCACTAACCTCAGATGGTTTTGATATGAATGATATGCATGATATGGCAAAACATATTAGAGATATTATTTATGGCGTAAAAGGGATAAAAAAAATTGATCTATTTGGGGTGCAAGAGGAAAGAATTTATTTAAAAATAGAATCAACAAAGCTTGCAGAATTAGGAATCAATCCCAGCCAGATTTCTGCTGCACTGAGAACACAAAACATTATACTTCCTGGAGGTCAGGTCGATACAGGTGCAAGATCATTTGTTCTAGAGCCAACTGGTGACTATAAAGATATCGAAGAGTTAGGCGATACATTAATTTCAGTGCCTCATTCAAGCTTTAAAACAGATACTGAGGACGTCATTTCTCTGAGAGATATAGCAACCATTGAACGAGGATATGTAGATCCACCCAGCAAAACGGCATATTTTAATGGTAAACCGGCTATTGTTTTTGGTATCTCTATGCTTGATGGATATAACCTCTTGGAATTTTCACCAAGAGTTTTAAATGTAATCTCTGAAATTCAAGAAACAATGCCCTTTGGATATCATTTTGACATTGCTACCTATCAGGCTGATGTCGTTGAGGAAACCATCAACGGGGTATCAATTAATGTTTTGCAAACATTAGTCATTGTCCTTTTTTCAGTCATTATCTTTCTTGGCTTTAGAACTGGTTTTATTGTTGGTTCAATCGTTCCAACGGTGATGTTGATAACACTCGCATTAATGAATTTTTATGATCTACAGCTAGAAAGAATGAGCTTGGCAACCCTTATTATTGCTTTAGGCTTGCTTGTAGATAATGGCATTGTTGTGGCTGAGGATTTTATGAAAAGGCTAGAGCGGGGTATCTCCAGAATTGAGGCCCTCAAAGGTGTAGGAAAAGAACTGACTATCCCGTTACTGACTTCATCCTTAACAACTATTTTATTTTTTATGCCACTCATGATGGCAGAATCTACAGCAGGAGAATACACAAGGTCGCTTTCATTGGTCATAGCAATGGCCTTGTTGACCTCATGGATAGCTGGGCTTTGTCTAACACCCTTGCTTTGTTACTACTTTCTAAAAATTGATAAGAAAAAAAGTAAAGAAAAAGAAACATCGGGGATTTTTTATAAACTATCGATAGGCTACGGTTTTTTATTACGAGGTATTCTAAAGATCAGATTTTTATTTTTAGCCGTGATGTTTGCTTCTTTTGTATTTGCAATTATGGCAAGCAAAGAAGTCCCAAAACGTTTTTTCCCAGACTCTGATAGACCTCAAATCCTTGTTTATACACAACTACCTGCGGGCACCTCCCAAAGAGAAATGACGTTTCAAATGAAAAAAGTTTTTGGGCTTTTAAATGACAAAGAGTTGTTTCCAAACATTGAATCATACTCAGGCTATGTTGGGTTTGGTGGGCCTCGTTTTGTGCTGTCACTTGCTCCTGAAGATGCTGCAGATAACATGGGCTTTATTATCATCAATATTGAAGATATTGAAGCTCAAGATACTTCCATTGAAAATTTAAAAAATAATTTAAATGATCAATTCCCAGGTATGTTTTTTAGAGTGAATAAGATGTTTTTAGGGTCAAGTGATTCAAGTGAAATTAAGCTTCAGGTAGTCGGCCCAGATTCTAATGTTATTTATGCTAAAGCGCAGCAATTAGTTGATAGGTTACATGAGGTTCCTGGCACCATAGATATAAGGACAGATTGGCAAAACAGAACCTTAAAAATTCTAATCAAAGTTGACCAGGTGAGGGCGAGAAGAGCAGGTGTTTCTTCAAATGATATTGCACAATCCCTCAATGCATATTTTGAGGGTTCAGAGGTTACCCAATTTCGTGAAGAAGATAATATCATTCCAATTCTCTTCAGAGCAGAGGATGATGAAAGATTCAATATGGATAGGATGAGGACATTAAATGTTTACTCATCAAGCAATAATACCAATGTGCCATTGTTCCAAATAGCAGATTTTGAAGGTGAAAATCAGTTTTCACGTATCGCTAGGCAGGATTTATTCAGAACAGTCTCTGTTGAAGCAAAAAATATGAATGTAACGGCTCAGGACTTTAGGGAGGTATTAGATCCAATTGTTGAAGAGTTAAATGCGGACTTACCACCTAACCATATAATCAGATACGATGGTGTTATCACTGAGTCTAAGGAAGCACAAGATTCACTTTCCGCGAGTGTCCCTTTGGTAATTGGCCTTATTATCATTCTTCTTGTTGCGCAATTCAATTCATTTAGGCGACCATTAATTATTTTAATTACCATCCCCTTATCTTTCATCGGCGCTGTATTAGGCTTATTAATTTCTGGATCAAACTTTGGATTCATGGGTACGCTCGGTCTTTATAGCTTAGCAGGCATTATTATTAATAATGCGATTATCTTGATTGATCGAATTGATTTAGAAAGAGAGATGGGTAAGAAAATTTATGATGCAATCGTTAGTGCCTGCCAGCAAAGATTAAGACCCATCATAATTACCACATTAACCACAACCTTGGGCTTGCTGACTTTAATAATCCCTCATGACCCACTCTTTTATGGTCTTGCCAATATTATTGCATATGGCTTGGCTGTAGGCACATTCCTGACATTAGCAGTTGTCCCTGTTTTATATTCCCTAATGTTTAAAGACAAGAAAACACTTAAAAAGCAAAGTTAATGGTTAAGTAAAGAAAAAAATCCTCAGTAAATGGTCAAAGAATTGTGAATAATTCTCAAAGGTTATTTTTAGTTTATATTATTTGTATTCTTGTAGATATGACGATTCTAAATATATACGCAGAATTCAGTCACTCTGTTTACGTAGAGTCTTTTTCTATAACTATTTTTATCGCTATTTTTTTACAGTTATTTATTGTTTTAACAAGACATGCGGAGCATAAGTTATCAAATTTTTTTGGAGATAAGAAAAAGCTATCTCACAAAAATAAAGTATTTCTTGAGCCTCTGGGCGTTATTATTTTTCTCTAAATTCCTAATGCTTCATGGGGCTAATTTAATTTTTGGGGATAAGATTAACTTTTACGGCATGTTTGATGGGTTATTAGCTTTTATTGTAGTTATCTTATCTTTTCTTTTAGGGGAGTATCTGCTCACCAAAATTTACCGAGCACTTGAGTCCAAATAAATGAAAAAAAATTAGTAATTAAGATTAACTCTTGATTTATTAATAGTGCCCAATAAATTGCAGTAAGATCCATTCGTAGGATAATTTTTATCTATTTTAAGACTATCAATTTCTGATGTTAACTTTTTGAGAAGTTCTGTATAAATTTCGTTTACATAATAACCCATCGTAACTTTGTCAAATTGAACAACTTTCCAAAGAGATATTTTCATTTTTTTTATAAAGTTGTCTGGATTTGTCTCATTATTAGATTTTGATTGATAGACTTTTACGTGTAAATCACCATACAAAATAGTACTTTGTGCTTGGTAAGATAAAATTGGTTTGAGAATAATAATGGCATCTGTAATATTGTTTGTAGGCACATTTTTTTACATTTGAGTATGCGGGTAAGTTTTCAATTGCCTTATCCATCATTGGTGATGGTTGGTAATGGTATAATAAGCATAGGGCGCGTTAAGTGTTTGATTGGTTGGTTGGTTAACGAAGTACTGAAGGTTCGCAGCATATAACAAGTTTGATAAAAAGAGAGTTGATATGAAAAGTATAATTTTTTTTACCAATGCATTTGTCATTATTTTATCCTAAATATTTATTCTGTAAGAGCTGATTTTACCGCAAAAGTTCTGCGAGTTGTTGATGGGATACAATTCATGTTGTAAATAAAGCTGGTAAAAAGTTTAAGGTAAGATTGACTGGAATTGATGCTCCTGAGCAAAATCAACCGTATGGATTAGCATCAACATATCATTTAAGAGAGCTATTATTAAATAAGTGGGTTTTGCTTAAATCAAAACCAAAGTAATGGAAATCCTTATTCCGTTGATCAGATATAATAGAGTTTTAGCTAAGATTATATTGGATGGAGGATGTAAACTTATCTCAAGTATCAAGTGGGTATGCCTGGCATTTTAAAAGATATCAAAAACAACAAAGTTCATCAGATAGAGAGTCTTACAATGAAGCAGAGCTTAATGCAAAGAAAAATGAATTAGGTCTTTGGGGTGAAAAAAATCCAATAGCTCCTTGGAAATGGCGTAAAATAAAAAAATAATTTTTATTAACTTTTTAGGAAATGAGGTTCGTTTTGAAAAATAATTTATCAACTAATTTTATAACTCTTTTTTTATTTATTTTTTTTACTGGTCCAGTGTATTCTGCTTGTATGGATTTTTACAATCAAGATTTAAAGACTTTACAAGGTAAGAAGTTTAATTTATGCGAGTATCAAGACAAACCTATTTTATTTGTGAATACAGCTAGTAAATGTGGTTTTACTTCCCAGTTCGAAGGCTTAGAGAAGTTATATAAAGAACATAGCAATGAAATGCTAGTGGTTGGTTTTCCTTCGAATGACTTCAATCAAGAATTTAAAACTGATAAAGAGATTCAGGATTTTTGCAAATTAACATACGCCGTTGATTTTCCAATGATGAGCAAATCAAGTGTTGTTGGTCCCAATGTGAATCCTGTGTATAAAAATTTAAAACAAATGACTGGCGAAGCGCCTATGTGGAATTTTTATAAATATATTGTGATGCCAAATGCTGAATCAGCTTTTGTTTTTCCTAGCACTGTAGGACCCTGAATCTGCAGATATTATGGGGATACTTGAGCCTTACTTCGAAAATTAGTGTTTCATAAATTGTATGATGATTGCGGAGAGCTCCTCAACTGATTTTGATGTTGAGTCGGCTGTGGGTATACCCACTTTTTTCATGAGATCCTCAGCCTGACCTATTTCATGTCTGCAATTAGATAATGATGCGTAAGTGCTGTCTGGCCTCCTTTCACTTCTGAGTGAATGTAGCCTTTCAGATTTAATAGTAAGTCCAAAAATTTTATCAAGATACCCTTCCAAGATAGGGGGTAATTTTCCTCTTTCAAAATCCTCAGGTATTAGAGGGTAGTTTGCAGCCTTGATACCAAACTGCATTGCAAGATAAATACTAGTTGGTGTTTTACCGCTTCGAGAGACACCTACAAGTATGACTTGTGCTTGATTTAATCCCGTATGTGTCATGCCATCATCATGGCCCAATGCAAAATTTATTGCCTCCATCCTTGAGCCGTATTGATTTGTTTTTATGCTATGAGAAACACCGGGCCTTGTTAACGCTGGCTCATTAAGCTCGACCCCTAAAGGGTGAATGAATGAATCAAACAGATCAATATAATATGCATCTACAGCTTTTAGTTCGTTTCTTAGGATTTCATTTCCGATAGACATAATGACGATAGGTCTTGATCCAGTCATCATTTTTATATTAGCAACTCTTTTTTGAGCATCTTCAACTTTTTCAATTGAGTCTGTAAAAGGAATCCTAATTTGATCAAACTCAGTTTCTGGGAAGTGTGCCAACAACCCCCCTAAAGATCCAGCCGTAATACCAGTTCCATCTGATATAAAAAAGGCTGTCCTTTTATTTTTTGCCATTTATTTTTTGCTTAAACTTTTCCATGTGCTTATTACTGTATCAGGATTTAATGACATTGAATCCATTTTTTGTTCCAGTAGCCACTTAGCAAAATCAGGGTGATCAGATGGGCCTTGTCCACAAATACCTACGTAACTTTTACTTGCTTTTGCTCCCTCTATCGCCAATTCAATGAGTTTCATAACAGCAGGATCTCTCTCATCAAAACCATCGGCTAAAATGCCTGAGTCTCTATCAGTACCTAAGGTAAGTTGAGTTAAATCATTAGAACCAATAGAGAATCCATCAAAATATTTTAGAAATTCTTTGGCTAAAATGGCATTTGAGGGGACTTCACACATCATGATTAACCTTAACCCGTTCTCTCCTCGCTTAAGGCCATTCTGTTCAAGAACACCGATAACTGCTTCGGCCTCTTTGAGGGTCCTTACAAAGGGGATCATGAGTTCGATATTAGTTAGGCCCATCTCATTCCTTGCTTTTAGCATAGCCTGGCATTCGAGTTTAAAACAATCTTTAAATTGATCAGATATGTATCTTGCTGCCCCTCTGAAGCCAATCATTGGATTTTCTTCATCAGGCTCGTAAATATCTCCAGCAACTAATTTTTTATATTCATTTGACTTGAAATCTGACATCCTTACGATCACGGGCTTAGGATAAAAGGCAGATGCAATTGTAGCCACACCCTCAGTCACTTTATTCACATAAAATTCTTTTGGTGATGAATACCCCTTAGACTTATAGTTAATAGTCTTTTGAATATCCTCTGGCATAGCCTCATAATTTAATATCGCTTTGGGGTGAATTCCAATCATGTTGTTAATAACAAATTCCAGCCTTGCGAGTCCAACTCCGTCATTAGGGATTTGTGCAAATGTAAAAGCCATATCTGGATTACCAACATTCATCATGAGCTTTATAGGTAATTTTGGTAAATCGCCATCCTCTTGAACCTTAATTTCATAATCTAACTTCCCTTGATAGACAATCCCTGTTTCTCCTTCAGAACATGAAACTGTCACTGTATCTTGTTCCGTAAGAAGCTCTGTTGCATTTACGCTACCAACAATTGCAGGAATTCCAAGCTCTCTGGCAATAATAGCGGCATGGCACGTTCGGCCACCACGGTTTGTGACCAAAGCTGAGGCTCTTTTCATCACTGGCTCCCAATTAGGGTCAGTCATATCGGCTACCAGAACATCACCTGGCTGAACGGTATGCATTTCTGATGGGTCTTTTACTATTCTGACAGGGCCTATTCCAATTTTTTGTGTCACCGCTCTACCTGCAACAAGCGCTTTGCTTGATTCTTTCAGTTTGTATGTTTCAGTGGTATTTTGATGCTGAGATTTTACAGTCTCAGGCCTCGCTTGGAGTATATATAACTTACCATCTAGTCCATTCTTGCCCCATTCTATATCCATTGGACAGCCATAATGAGATTCAATTATCATTGCGTAATTAGCTAATTCAGATACATCATCATCATTGACACTAAATTGATCTGCTAGAGTTTCTTCAACATCAACAGTACTTGTGCTAAGTCCGGCTTTGGTGTCCTCACTAAATACCATTTTAATCTTCTTTGACCCAATAGACTTTCTTACAATAGCGTTCTTACCTAATTTTAAAAGTGCCTTATGCACATAAAATTCATCTGGATTAACTGATCCTTGAACAACTGTTTCCCCTAAGCCATAAGATGAAGTGATGAAAATAACATCTTTAAAACCAGATTCTGTGTCAATGGTAAACATGACGCCAGATGAGCCCATATCACTTCTGACCATCTGTTGAACACCAGCAGAGATTGCCACATCTGAATGAATAAAGTTCTTATGTACCCTATACGAAATTGCACGATCATTATAAAGGGAGGCAAATACCTCTTTAATTGCTTGCCTAATATTTTCTAATCCATGGATATTTAGAAAGCTTTCTTGCTGGCCAGCAAAAGACGCATCTGGTAAATCCTCGGCAGTCGCTGAAGAGCGTACCGCAAATGTTGTGCCTTTCGGTGATCTTTTAATTAAGCTTTCATAATGATTTTTAATACTATCCTCAAAATCACTTGAAAAGGGCGTATCAAGAATCCATTTCCTAATTTTTTTACCACTTTGCGAAAGCTTCACGACGTCATTAATGTCTAGATCTTCAAGCTCTTGTTCAATTCTCTTTCCCAACTGGTCTTGAGTCAAGAATTCATTGAAAGCATCTGCGGAAGTGGCAAACCCAGTTGGAACCCTTACACCTTTTGCCTTTAGTTGAGAAATCATTTCACCGAGCGAGGCATTTTTGCCACCTACAATGGCAACATCTTTATTTCTCAGCTCTTCGAAGGAAATTACACTCTGTGTCATGGGATACCTTTTGGATAGTTATTATTGAATTACTTGTTATGTTAATTAATAGTAAATATATAAAGAACGTAATTCTGCCATATTATATGATTGCTTGTCGACTTAAACGTATTGTTAGGTTAAATATAAAAATAAATTGATAATGACTTATCTAAATGGCATCGAAGAAAAAATTGTTGTTATTTGTTAATTTTTGTTAAAATGTCCAGCCCAAGTCATTCAGTTTAAAACTAAACTATGACTTTATTAAATATACTAATTTAAAAAAAAACGGAGAAATCAATGGCTTCATTACTTGAACAACTTAAAACAATGACAACAATTGTTGCGGATACAGGAGAGGTGGACGCAATTAAGTCTTTAAAACCTGTCGATGCTACAACCAACCCGTCTTTACTATTGAAGGCGAGCAAATTGCCGCAATGTGAGCCTATGATTGAGGAAGCTATCGCCTATGCAAAGGGTAAAGGCTCTGATAAAGCAGAACAAATTGAAGATGCTGCAGACAAGCTTGCCGTTCTTGTTGGCTTAGAAATTTCAAAACATATTCCGGGAAGAATCTCTACAGAGGTTGATGCAAGCCTATCTTTTAATGTTGACAAGATGGTAGCTAAAGGTAGAAAAATTATTTCATTGTATGAAGAAGCTGGATTAACAAAGGATAGAGTTTTAGTTAAGTTAGCTTCTACGTGGGAAGGAATTAAAGCAGGTGAGATTTTAGAAAAAGAAGGAATTAACTGTAACCTAACTTTATTATTTAGTTTTGCTCAAGCGAGAGCTTGTGCTGAGGCCGGCGTATTTTTAATATCTCCGTTTGTTGGAAGAATTTTAGATTGGTACAAAGCAAGCACAGGTGAGGAATATACTTCTGAAACTGATCCAGGTGTTGTTTCAGTTCGAAAAATTTATAGTTGGTACAAAGAACACGGATTTAAAACAGTCGTTATGGGCGCATCATTTAGAAATATCGGTGAAATTACAGCTTTGTCTGGCTGTGATCGACTAACGATAGGTCCTGCGCTTATTGAAGAGTTAGCAGCGACAGAAGGGGATCTCCCTCAACACCTAAAAGACAATGGCTCTTCTAAAGAGAAGCCTTCTAAGCTGGAAGAAGACCAATTTAGATTCGATCATAATGAAGATGCAATGGCAACAGAGAAACTTTCTGAAGGCATTAGAAACTTTGTGATTGATCAAAATAAACTAGAGGATGCTTTGAGTCAAAAACTTTAAGTGATAGAACTTCATTGATTGACAATATTTCACTGAAGTTATATTATCCTCGGTCTACTCGATCTAAATGAGAAAAAAGTTTTACGAGTTTTTAGCGTAGATGTTTATTAATTAAATTAATTTTAAATATGGGAGATTAAACCATGGCATTAACACAAATGGCACTAGATTCATTAGATTTTGACGCAACAGTAGCACTAGCAGAAACAGTTGCTCCTCACGTTGATATTTTAGAAATTGGTACACCTTGTATCAAACATAACGGTATTAAATTGCTTGAAACACTAAAAGCAAAATTTCCAAACAACCTTATCCTTGTTGACTTAAAAACAATGGACGCTGGTGAATATGAATCAGAGCCTTTCTACAAAGCAGGCGCTGATATTTGTACAGTTCTAGGTGCTTCAGGTATTGCTACAATTAAAGGCGTTATCGCTGCAGCTAAGAAATACGGTAAAGAATGTCAGGTTGATATGATTAACGTTGATGATAAAGAATCATTAGCAAAAGAAGCTGTTGCTGCTGGTGCAGATATTATCGGTGTTCACACTGGTCTTGATGCTCAAGCTGCTGGCCATACACCTTTTGCTGATCTTGCTGCAATTGCTGCACTAAACACTGGTGCTAAAATTTCAGTTGCTGGTGGTGTTAAAGCTGCTACAGCACAAGAAGTTAAAGATGCAGGTGCTGCAATTATTGTTGCTGGTGCTGCTATCTATGGCGCTGCTGATCCTGCTGCAGCTGCTTCAGAAATTACAGCTATTGCTCACTAATTAGTAACAATAGAATGTAAATCTAAAAACCCGGCTTAAGTGCCGGGTTTTTTTTTGGTATTATATAAATATAAATAATGATGAGGAGTAAATGTTGATATGGATACACAAAAATTAATTGTAGATAAAATTACAGAAGTTTTAGATTCTACAGATAAAAATCAATCTGCTGAACTAAAAAAGCTAATTGACCAATGCAGGCATATTTTTGTTGCAGGTGCCGGACGATCAAAACTGGTATCGAGTTTTTTGGCTATGAGGCTAGTTCATTGTGGATATAACGTAAGTATGGTTGGAGAAATTGTAACACCAGCTCTGAAGGAAGGAGATTTATATATCGTAATTTCTGGGTCTGGTGGAACTAAAACACTTACTTCCTACCCTCGAAACTGCAAAATCTAAGGGGGCGAAAATTGCTGTTGTGTCTATGAAAGCTTCCTCTGCGATGGCAGATTTAGCTGATTTAACTTTAAGAATGGGCAATGATGAAGTATTTGCCCTAACAAAAGGCCTACCAATGGGCACCTCATTTGAACTTTCAACGCTGGTATACCTTGAAGCTATTATTGGTGAGATTGTTTTTGATAAAGATCTTACTGAAGAGGGAATGAGAGCCATTCATGCTAACCTTGAATAGTTGTTTATTTCAGACTTTATTAAAAAAAGACACTACGGTGTCTTTTTTTTCTTATACATAAAATGATTTTTGTTGGATAATAATTTTTATGAACATCAAAAAAATTCCTTACAATCTAGATACAACTGCTTATTACGAACAAATTAGACATCTAGACTGGCCAGTTTTTTTTGATAGTTGCTTCCAAGCAGACAGGGAAAAAAGCCCATACGCTCGTTATGACATAATTTCAGCGGACCCCTTCGTAAAAATTAGTTCAGATTCTAGTCATATTAATATTCAAGAAAAAAATAAGAGTTATACCTCAGAGAAAGATGGCTTAAAGATAGTTGAAGAATATATCAATCAATTCGCAACACCACATTCAGAAATACCATTTATTGGTGGCGCAATAGGTTATTGCTCCTATGAGTTGAAGACAGAGGCGAAAAATAATTCTATGTTACCTAAATTCGCAATGGGAATTTATGATTGGGGGTTAGTTATTGATCACTTTCTTCAAGAGGCATATTTAGTGACAACAAACGCTGATAAAGATACAAGTAAAAATTGGCCTAATTATATTGAATTATTTAGTTCGTTAAAAACGAATAATAAAAATGACTTTAAAGTAACAAGTATTGTTGATGACAATTTATCTTTTGAAGCTTATCGTAAAAAATTTGACTCTGTGATGGAGTTTTTAAAAGAGGGCGATTGCTATCAAATCAACTTATCTAAACAATATAAAGCAAAAGTTGATGGGGATAGTTGGCAATTTTATAAGGTTTTCAGAAATTTAAATAAATCAAGATATATGGCTTTTTTAGATTTTAAGGACTTTGAGATCTTATCGGGCTCACCAGAGAGATTTATTCAGGTCAGAGATGATGATGTTGTCACTAGACCAATAAAGGGCACAAAAGGAAGAGATAAAGATCCTCACCAAGATAAAAAAAATGCTGAAGCACTGAAGAAATCAATTAAAGATCAATCAGAAAATTTAATGATAGTTGATCTTTTAAGGAATGATCTAAGTAAAGATTGCGATATTGGTTCAATTAAGGTGAAGGAATTGTTTGAATTAGAATCCTATCCAAATGTCCATCATTTGGTAAGTACTATTTCGGGTAAGCTTAAAGCTGAGTCGAGTATGATTAAACTTTTTTCAAGTTCTTTTCCAGGCGGCTCAATTACAGGGGCACCAAAAATAAGAGCGATGGAAATTATAGATGAACTCGAAGAGCACAACAGAGAGCTTTATTGTGGCTCTGTGGTTTATTTTAGCTTTAATCGATCTATGGACAGTAATATAGCAATTAGGAGCTTATTTCGCAAAGAAGATGAATTATATTTTTATTCTGGTGGCGCACTCACAATTGCATCAAATGATCATGATGAATATCAAGAAATTGAAGATAAGGTCAAGAATATAAAAAAAACCATTAATTTTTTTAGAGGGGAACAAGATGATTGAAATTTCAGGTGAGATAGAAAAAAAATTCAAAGAGGAGCTCTTAAATTGGACATTGTCAGATGATGGAATTCATCGCTGGATATCAAGGGATGTTTCGACCGACTTAGGGAGAGTGGTTAACGATATATGGAGTCTTGCGGAAGATGCCAACCATCATCCAGATATGGAGATTGGGTACAAAGGCATTTCAGTTAAGCTCATAACACATGATAAAAATGCAATTACAGATAAAGATATTGATCTGGCCAATAAGATTGAAAACTTAATTCTATCTCTGAATTAATTTCTTAAATGAGCCATAGTTTAAGAGTATGGTTGGGAGTATTAGAAGATTAAGGATAGTGGAGGTAAATAAGCCCCCTATAATTATCATGGCCATTGGCCCCTCAATTTCTTTTCCTGGTTGATCAGAACCAAATGCGATTGGAGTTAACGCTAAACCCGCAACAAGTGCTGTCATTAATATAGATGGCAGTCTTTCTTTTGCTCCTCTTATAGATGTCTCCAGGTTCCAGGTACAATTCTCCTCATCAATCAAGAATTGATAATGAGATATCAACATAATTGTATTTCTTAAAGTAATTCCAAATAATGTTACAAACCCAACAAGTGACCCAATTGAAATCCATCCTCCTGTAAAAGAGGCAGCTAAGACACCACCTATTAATGCAAAAGGAAGATTTAAAACTGTTAGGCATAAGTTAGTGAAAGAACCAAAAGCAATATAAAGTAAAAGCAGAACTACACCCCCAGCCAGAAGAGATTGAGTAATAAGTTCGTTTCTTGCCTGCATATTTTCTTGTGCAGATCCTGTAATTTCATAGTAATTGCCTGCATTGAGTGTTAATTCTTTTAATTTTTTATGAAGGCTTTCAGTAAATATATCAATATCAACATCACCTATATTTGCAGTAACCGTTTGTACTCTTTTACCATTTTGGTGCAGAATTTTTGAGCGGCCATTTTTTTGAGATATATCAGCAATTTCAGATAGTTTTATTATTTGATTTTGAGCATTCATGATTGGTAATTCCCCAATATCAAGAATGTCATCTCTCGATTCCTTATTAAGCGTGACAGCAATTGTTGTAGGGATAATGCCATTATAAATTTTTGTGACGGGATAGTTATCATAAGCCGCTCTGATAAATTTTAAGACATCTGCCTTATTTATTCCAAGTGAGCTCATCTTCTGTGATCTTAGTTTTATAAAGACCTCTGGTGATCCTGGTGGTGATTGGAGCGTTATGTCTCTGATTCCTTCAATAGAATTCAATGTTGAACTTATTAATGCGGCGTCCCTATCAATTAAATCTAAATTATCTCCAAATAGGTTTATTACTACGGATGCATTATATCCAGAAATAGTCTCCTTCAATTCTTTCTGTAAGAAAGGTATTAATGGCAAAATTTACTCCCACAAAACCTGCATCAAGCTCTTGATCCTCGCCTCCATGAAGCAACGATTTTATTTGCTCTAAAATATAATCTTGCTCTGGACCTCCTAAGCCTTCATCTAATTCAATTTCAAATTCACTGTAATGCGTTCCAAATGTATCGGCACCCAAAGGAGAGCGACCAACCCATTGTGCAATCGATTTTATGCCCTGAATAGATTCCAATTTTTTTGTTACTAGATTACCAACGCGTATTGATTCTTTTTCAGAAGTGCCAGGGAATGAGGTCATATGCATTATGAAATGGCCTTCGTGCAAGGGAGGAATAAATTGTGTCTTAAGAAACGGTAAAAATGATAAGCCAATGGCAATAACTAATAGAGATGAAATAATAATTAATTTAGACTGCTTTTCGATAAGCAATAGAATGGTTTCATATTTACCCTTTAAAAACTTAACAACGGGTGAATCTTCAGTCTTTATGTCCGAATAACCAATCATCAAGTAACATAATGCAGGCGTGATGGTTAGGGCAACAAAAAGAGAGGCTGTAATTGATGAAATATATGCAATTGCAAGTGGACCAAAGAGCTTTCCTGCTACGCCTGATAGCGATAATAATGGAACAAAAACAAGAACAATAATAACGGTTGCAAAAACAACTGATTTTCTTACCTCCATTGAAGAGTTAAAAACAACCTGATAGAGGGGGAGAGGTTGTTTCTTTTCTTTATTTTGTCGCATTCTCCTAAAAATATTCTCCACATCAATAATTGCATCATCCACGACTTCACCCAATGCTATTGCCAGGCCGCTGATGACCATAACGTTGAGGCCAAAATCAAAATAACTCATGACCGAGATTGCCGATAAAAGTGATAGTGGTATGGCAACAGCCGAGATAAATGCTGTTTTTAGGTTAAACAGAAAAAGGTATAGGATAGAAATTACAAAAAAAGCGCCAATAATAATATCAATCCTCAGCCCTTTTATCGAGGCATCAATAAAGTTGGAAGGTTTAAATAAATCAGGAATAATTTCGATATTTTGGTCACTAAGTAAAGGCTCAATTAGTGTTAGAGCGCTTTCTAGTTCTTGAGTTAATTTATAAGTGTCAGCATTTAATTGACCTTGAACTGATAAATAAACGCCGGGATTCCCATTGATTGACGCCGCACTTATGGATGGCTCAAAGCTTTCCTTTACAACTGCAATATCCCTTATCTTAATGACACTATTATCAATAGTTTTAATTGGAGCGATTTCAATCTCACCCAGCGTCTTTGACTGTCCCTCAGTGTTTATAATTAATCTTTGATTAGCATTTTCGATAAATCCTCCACCTACAACAAGTGTAGAATTTTCGACAGCTTTGAGAATTTCACCTATTGAAATATTATATTGATAGAGTTTTTCAGGGATTATTTCTATATGAATTTGTTTCACTTTTCCACCGAACCGATTAACATCAGCAACCCCAGAAACTGACATAAGCTGAGGTATTATCAGTGTTTCAGCAACCGTCCGCAGCTCTGTCAATGTTTTATCGTTTGAATAAATACCTATACCAAGAACGCTTGAGGCTGATGAGGTGAGGGGGGCAATAGTTGGAATAACGCCGTTGGGCATTGATCTGATCAGTTTTGAAAGACTTTCCGAGACAGCTTGTCTATTTTTATGAATATCGGTACTTTCATCAAAGATGACCGTCACAACAGAGAGTCCAGGAATAGATTGTGATCGGGTCTGTTTAATACCAATCGTTCCTGATATAGCTTGCTCTATTGGCTTAGATACCAGCGTCTCAACTAAATTAGATGAGAATCCAGGGGCCTCTGTTTGAATAATTACTTGAGTAGGAGAGAATTCTGGAAAAACATTCAGTGGGCTTTGTTTTATCTGATGAATTCCATAGGCTATGATAATGAAAGCTAGACCAATTATGACGCCAGGATGACGTATAGAAAAACGAATAATTGATCCCATCTTACAGCCTAATCCTCGTTTTCGTTTTTAATCTGATACTTAAACTCTTCTGAGAGAAGTAATTGTGCACCATTCGTCACTATTTCATCATCAACGTTAATTTTTCCTTTCGGGACAATCCATCCATTCTCGGAGCCATTCTCTGCCTCGCGCATACCTTGTAGTGAGCGTCTTTCAAAATTACCATTTGATTTAATTCGGATATACGCCCATGGTTGCCCATTACTCCAAACCACCGATGAGTTTGGTACAAGAAGATAATTTTGTTGATCATTAGGTTGTGCTACATAAGCAGATATCCTTTCACCAATTTTCAATTTATTGTTGTCTGTAACGTAGAAAAAATTTTTGCCTACGATTGATGGATTTACCATCGGGGCAGATGAAAGAAATTCTCCTTTAATCTCTGGTGAACTTGAGATAGAGGGGATTATCACAATGTTTCGAGGTGGTAATTCTTCACGAAGGCTCTGGGTAATGGATAAACTAATTAATTGGTTCTTATTTTTTAAAATTTTGTTTAATGGATCATTTTTATTTTTAGTGGCTCTGACAAAAAAATCACCCCACTCCTGCCTAATTGAGCTCAAAATACCTGTCTCTTCGTTCATATATATATTTAACTGATTTTCTAAATCACTTATCTCGATTTCTTTTTTGCTGATTGTAAGGTCTGAAATATTTTTGTTGTCTTCATTAAGGGCACTTAAGGCCACTAATTGTTTCTTTTCAATGCGAATTTTATTTCTTACCTTTTTAATTTGATGGTTTACCCTCGCAAGGTTTGTTCTTTTGCTAATCAATGGGCCCAAATTTTGAACCATGCCATAGTTAAGTTTTTTTTGATTTATTTGGGTTTTTTTAATTTTTTCGTATTGAATGTTGCTGTTTGTTTCAACGGAAGTGGGTAATTGAATCTGCTTGATACCATCAACAACTGTTGTATAGTCGATAATAATTTCTTCATCAGCTTCATCTTCATCGGATTGAATGCCGGTAATATTTTTGTTCCCCAATAAGACTATTATCCAGATTAAAATTATTATGATTATTACTTGAGCAACTATGACAATTGTTGTTTTATTTTTCATGGGCCATAGTAAATAGAAGTTGGAAATATCTGATCCTGGAGAACCCCTTCGGCTAAGAGGCCCAGCTGAATTGAGGCGTTATTAGCTCTATTAAGTTCTAAATCAATATCAAGTAAAGCAAACATTTCTTTCTCAAGTTCCATTCTATTAATTTGTCCTTGATTGAATCTTTCTTGTAGCTGTTTGATTAGCATGTTTTTTGAGACTAAAGACTGTTTGACTGCTAATTCATGCTCTTTGTTTTTTTGTATAGACAAAGATAGCTCCTCTACCTGATTGTTAACTTCGAGCTCAAAATTTTCTACCTTACTTGCTTCTAACTCTCGAAATATTGTTGCACGATTAATATAAGCTTTATTTCTCTCGGGAGTCTTTAATAGTGTTTGGATACCTAACCCCCATACATTATAACCAAAGTCGTAAATATAGGCAGGCGTAAATGTCATATCAGGATATTGCTTCGCAATTTCTAACTTAAGATTAGCCTCAGCTATCGCGTAGTGCGCCAGCTTTTGTCTTAAATCTATCCTATTTAGTAAGGCTGTTGAATGCATTTTAGTTTGGTCAATATTTGCAAAATACTCTGTTAGGCTTGAGGTTAATTTCTCCTTTGTTTTTTTAATATCTATAGCCAGCAGGTTAAATTGTTCAAGGCTAAAACCAACAAGCGTGGCCATATTTTTTGTAATGTTTAGTTGTAAATTTTGATGTTTCATTAATTCTTTTTTTATAGAGTTAAATTTTATTTTTTCTCTTGATAAATCAATTTTGGAAACTAGGCCAAAATTAAGCCTTTTTTGTACCATGAAAACGATGGACTGCTGAAGCCGTATTTTATTTTTAAGTATTTGAATTAAATTTTGGTTATTTATGTATTGAGTAAGGCTTTCAATCAGATTACCTCGTAACTTCCAATGTATTAACTCTTTATCAAGAAGCGCCAACTGAGTTTCATTGAATGCGAGCTCATATCTTATTAGTCTTTTGTTGGCAGTTTCGTAAGTAAATGTATAGTCAAATTTGAAAAAGTTATCACTTGGATCACCAACATCACCTCTTTCATACTTAGCCCCTAGTGAGGACAAGGGTCGAAGCGAGGCAATTTTTTCATTGCTTTCGATGTATTTAAGTTCTAAGTCAGCTGTCTTTAACTGCGGGTTAAAGTACTTTTGTGCAATCAAAAGCTCATCAATTCCCCAGCTCTTAAATGGAATATTCGCTTTATCAAAGTTATTTTCTTCTAAGTAGGCTATGAAGTCTGAGTCATTTAAGTTTACTTGTTTGTTCTTTTGGTGGACTTCGTTGATATCAAGCGGTTTTTCTTGATAGTCGATAAAGCTACATGAGGTTAAAAAAAATAAAAATGGGACTAATGCATTTTTCTTAAAAATTGGTGAAAACCCGATATTCATTTTTTTTTAAATTTTGATTATAAAATAATATCTATCAATTTTAATGTAATTAATCATCAACTACCAAGTAATAATTTAGATTGAATTTTTCGGTACCAAATTTGACTAAACTGCTATAATACGCGCTTATTATAGTTGTACGTTTACTAGAACAAGCGAGAGTGGCGGAATTGGTAGACGCACTGGTTTTAGGTACCAGCGCCGCAAGGCGTGAGAGTTCGAGTCTCTCCTTTCGCACCAATTTTTAGGAATTATTTAATGGCAGAAGCATTAGAAAAAATAAGCAATATTGAAAGAAGAGTAAAGGTTACGGTGCCTGTTGCTCCTTTACAAGATCAAATAAACCAACGTTTTCAGCAGCTTACTAAAACAGCGCGTGTCCAAGGATTTAGGCCTGGAAAAGTCCCCTTGAGCATCATTAAGAGACAATACGGCCCTGACATCAAAACAGAAGTTTATTCAAAAGCCATTGAAGAAAGATTTGGAATCGTCATAGAAGAAAACAAAATACAGGTTGCAGGTATGCCTGATATCCAACATGAACCTCTTTCAAACATTGATGATGATTTCGAGTTCACTGCTACATTTGAGATATTTCCGGAAGTGAAAGACATCGATGTGAAAAAGATTAGCGTTACTGATTATGATACTGATGTAAAAGAAAATGATGTTAAGAAAACAATAGACACAATTGCGAAACAAAGAAGTACCTTCAAATCCGTAAAAAGGGCTTCAAAGATGGGCGACAAGGTTAACATTAAGATGGAATCATTTCTTGATGGTGAAAAAATTGAGGATACCGGGAAAGAGAATCATTGAATTTATTTTAGGTGACGCAAAAAGGGTCAAAGAAATAGATCAACAGATTGTTGGTTTGAAGGAAAATGAAGAGAAAGACTTTGATGTAAATTACCCGAAAGATCATAACCTGCTCAACTTGCTAATAAGGTAGTCAAGTACCATATAAAAATGGTTAGCTGTCGATGAGCCTATATTGCCAAAAATTGATGCTGAGTTTGCTAAGAGCCTTGGTGTTGAGTCGGGCGATATCAAACAAATGAATTCAGAAATTAAGAATTCTTTACTTGATGAAGTTAGTGTCAGAAAAAAAGCTGCAGACTAAAGAGGCAAGTCTTTGCTGAGTTAGTTATGCATTCAAAAATGGACATTCCTAAGTCCTTAGTTACTATGGAAATCAATCGTATGATGCAGACCATGCAGCAAAATATTAGAAAGGCAAGGAGGCGAATGCTAAGGATATTAACTTCCAACCTGAAATGTTTGAAGGTCGAGCAAAAGAAACTTGCTACATTGAGATTTAGTATTAGCGAACGTTAGTTGAATAAAATAAACTTCGAAGCAAGTGAAGAGCAAATAAAGACAAAAGTTGAAG
Organism: Methylophilales bacterium BACL14 MAG-120910-bin43; assembly: GCA_905181685.1. Taxonomy (GTDB): domain Bacteria; phylum Pseudomonadota; class Gammaproteobacteria; order Burkholderiales; family Methylophilaceae; genus BACL14. Next base: position 83,671 of record CAJIYK010000004.1, read on the forward strand.
AATTTTCGCTAATTTATGATGACACTAGAAAAAGCAGTTAAATGGTTTTATGAGGATAAACAAAGACTTAAGTGAGCCAGCTGCACTTGCTACTGAAGATAATGTTGTTGATTGGTTTTTAAAACAATGTAAGAAAATCAAAGAAGACTTTCATTGATGACTTAATGGCAGATTCAACCTAATGGTATAAAACTACGAATCAATAAGTAATTTTCAGCAAATAATCTTGGGTATATACCTATGGTTGTTGAGCAAAGTGGTCGAGGTGAAAGAGCTTATGATATCTACTCCAGACTTCTCAAAGAAAGAGTTATTTTTTTAGTTGGCCCTGTAGATGATATGACTGGCTAATGTTGTAGTTGCTCAATTATTATTTTTAGAAGCAGAAAACCCAGATAAAGATATTTCTTTATATATAAATTCACCAGGTGGCTCAGTGACTGCAGGAATGGCTATTTATGACACAATGCAGTTTATAAAGCCTGATGTTAGCACTTTATGTATTGGCCAAGCAGCTAGTATGGGAGCCTTCTTCTTACTGCAGGGCTAGAAAGGAAAAGATTTTGTTTAGCCAACTCCAGAGTTATGATTCATCAGCCATTAGGGGGGTTTCAAGGTCAAGCATCTGATATTGAAATTCATGCAAAGAAATTCTTATATTTAAAACTAAGCTTAATACATATTATCATCATACAAAGCAACCATTAAAAAAATATGCAGAAGATACTGATCGAGATAATTTTATGAGTCTCAGAGGATGCTGTTGACTATGGATTGTTGATCAAGGTTATTAATAGCAGGTCTAAAGTTAAAATAAGATTAAAATGGCTGAAGATCAAAGAAAAATCTCTTTTATGTTCATTTTGTGGAAAAAATCAACATGAAGTTAAAAAATTAATTGCTGGCCCATCGGTTTTATCTGCGACGAATGTGTTGATCTTTGTAATGATATTATTTGAAGAAGAATCTAAAGATCATTAACAGTAAGAAAGAAAAAACAGACTGTATTACACCCCTAAAGAACTTTTTCAAACTTAGTGAGCATGTTATAGGCCAAGAAGAAGCAAAAAAAAGTCTTGCTGTTGCCGTTTATAATCACTACAAAAGATTAATAAACATACAAGATAAAGATGATCCTTTCGATGTAATTTCAAAAAGTAATATTCTTTTTATTGGTCCGACTGGCTCAGGTAAAACCTTCTTGCCCAAACTCTTGCAGAGCTTCTTGAGGTCCCTTTTGTATGGCTGATGCCACAACTCTTAACTGAGGCTGGTTACGTTGGTGAAGATGTGGAAAATATTATGCAAAAATTACTTCAAAAATGTGATTACGATGTTGAAAAAGCACAAAAAGGAATCGTTTATGTAGATGAGGTGATAAAATATCAAGAAAATCGAAAATCCATCAATTACAAGAGATGTGTCTGGAGAAGGGGTTCAGCAAGCTTTACTTAAGCTGATTGAGGGAACGGTTGCATCAATTCCACCCCAAGGAGGAAGAAAACATCCTAACCAAGAATTTGTTCAACTAGATACAACAAATATACTGTTTATTTGTGGAGGGGCTTTTGATGGCTGGAAAAAATAATACAACAAAGAACTGAAAAAAATAGCATAGGTTTTGGTGCTGAGGTTCAAGGTGAGGATGAGAGTAAAGAAATTGGTAATAAATAATGCCAATGTTGAACCTGAAGATCTTATTAAAGTTTGGTTTAATTCCTGAATTTATTGGTCGTCTTCCAGTGATTGCTACACTTCAGTCCTTGATAAAGAGGCGCTTGTTAAGATTCTCACAGAAGCCTAAAAATGCATTAACAAAACAATTTAAAAAATTATTCCATATGGAGGGTGTTGATCTTGAATTTCGACCTGATGCAATTGATGAAATTGCTTCACAGGCAATCAACAGAAGAACAGGGGCTAGAGGGTTGAGGTCTATTATGGAAGAGTCACTTAAAGAAGTGATGTTTGAGTTACCTGGCGTAAGAAACCTAAAAACGTTGTTATAGATAGAGCATCAATTAAGGATAAAACAAAACCTTATTTCGTATACTCAGAAGAGAAGAAAAGTAACAGCGCAGTTTAAATATTCAATACACTTGATATTATAAAAATCATCACCATAATTTATATGTTCAACACTAAGAGAATAGTAGAAAAATATGAATAAATCATTCCCAATGCTTCCTTTACGAGATGTTGTTGTTTACCCACATTTGGTGATACCACTTTTTGTTGGAAGAGACAAATCTATTTCTGCTATTGAAAAGGCAAATAATGGCGATAAAAAAATACTTCTAGTCGCACAGAAATCTGCAAATCAGGATGAACCGAAAGCTAAAGATTTATATAAAATTGGGACGCTTGCGACAATTATTCAAACCCTTAAATTACCTGATGGAACTGTCAAAGTTTTAGTTGAAGGGCTTGAAAGAGCGAACATAAAAAAATTAACACAAACGAGTGATTATTTAACAGCAGAAGCATCTATCGTAAAAATCAAGAGAACCAAAGGATAAAAATACAAAAGCTTTTATGAGGTCAGTTTTTTCTCAATTTGACCAGTACGTTAAGCTTAATAAAAAGATTCCACCAGAAATTTTATCATCACTGACATCGATTACAGAGCCAGGAAGGTTAGCTGATTCAATAGCTGCTAACCTTTCATTGAAGCTATCTGAGAAACAAAAATACTTAGAAACATTTGAAGTAAAAAATCGCCTAAATCTTCTTTTAGAACTCATGGAGCTGAAATTGATATTCTTCAAGTTGAGAAAAAAATTAGAGGTCGAGTTAAGAAACAAATGGAGAAAGTCACAACGGGAATATTATTTAAACGAACAGGTTAAAGCTATTCAGAAAGAGCTAGGTGATTCAGAAGAAGGTGCAGAATTCGATGAGCTGCAAGACAAAATTAATAATACTGACATGTCGAGCGACGCTAAGGATAAATGTTTATCAGAACTTAAAAAGTTAAAAATGATGTCACCAATGTCTGCTGAAGCTTCTGTTGTGAGAACATATATTGAAACAATTGTTAACCTCCCATGGAATAAAAGCACAAAAATTAACCATGATCTGGGTAATGCTGAAATTACTTTAGATAACGACCACTATGGGCTTGATAAGGTTAAGGAGCGCATTATTGAGTACCTCGCTGTCCAGCAAAGAGTGGATAAACTAAAAGCACCTATTTTGTGTCTTGTTGGTCCTCCTGGAGTTGGAAAAACATCATTAGGTCAGAGTATTGCACAGGCAGTAAACCGAAAATTTATACGAATGGCACTCGGTGGTGTCAGAGATGAGGCCGAAATAAGGGGTCATAGAAGAACTTACATTGGCTCGATGCCAGGTAAGATTTTACAGAACATGACAAAGTCAGGAGTAACTAACCCTCTATTTTTACTTGATGAAGTTGATAAAATGGGCCAAGATTTTAGAGGTGACCCTTCATCAGCATTACTTGAGGTACTTGACCCAGAACAAAACCACACATTCAATGATCACTATGCTGAAATTGAATATGATTTATCAAATGTGATGTTTGTAGCAACAGCAAATTCAATGAATATACCTGAGCCACTTCTTGATCGAATGGAAATAATCAGGCTGCCCGGCTACACCGAAGCAGAAAAGGCAAGTATTGCCAATAAACATCTTCTTCCTAAGCAATTAAAGGCGCATGGCTTAAAAAAATCAGAAATGAAAGTTACTGGTAAGGCTATCAAAGATATCATCCAGTATTACTCGAGGGAGGCTGGAGTAAGAAAGCTTGAGCAAGAATTATCTAAAATATGTAGAAAAGCTGTAAAAAAATTGCTTACAGATAAAAAAACTAAATCAATCAATGTTAGTAACAAAAACTTACAAGATTACCTAGGTGTTAAGATTTTTGATATTGGTTTGGCTAGTAAAAAGAATCAAATTGGTCAAGTAACAGGGCTTGCATGGACCCAGGTGGGTGGAGAATTATTAACCATTGAAACGGTAGTTGTTCCAGGAAAAGGAAAAACAATCATTACGGGTAAGCTTGGAGATGTAATGCAAGAATCCATTCATGCAGCGATGAGCGTTGTTAGAAGTAGGGCGGATGTTCTTGGTATTGATAGTGATTTTTATGAAACAAAAGATATACATATTCATTTCCCAGAAGGGGCTACCCCAAAAGACGGACCAAGTGCTGGTATTGGTATTACAACAGCGATAATATCAAGTCTAACAAATATTCCTGTGTTTAATGATGTTGCTATGACGGGTGAGATAACATTAAGGGGCGAGGTCCTTGCTATCGGTGGTTTGAAGGAAAAGCTATTAGCAGCCCATAGAGGTAATCTTAAAAAGATTTTAATACCAGAGCAAAACCTGAAGGATTTAGTGGATGTCCCTTCTGATGTAAAAGATTCATTAAAAATAATTCCGGTCAGATGGATTGATCAGGTTATTGAATTAGCTTTGACAAGACAGCCAAGTAAGAAAAAAGGTAAATCTAAAACAAGCCATGGGGCCGAAAAGAAGTTTGTTGAAATTGATAAGCCGATCGCTCATTAGTTAGTCCGCATTTTGCTAGCATTGTTGTTAACTTTATTGTAAAATTGCCGAGCTCAAATTTGACAATTTGGGTGCTTAGCTCAGTTGGTAGAGCGTCGCCCTTACAAGGCGAATGTCACAGGTTCGAACCCTGTAGCACCCACCAGTTTAGGAGTGGTAGTTCAGTTGGTTAGAATACCGGCCTGTCACGCCGGGGGTCGCGGGTTCGAGTCCCGTCCACTCCGCCATCGATTTCGTAAGCTGCATAAAGTAGCTTACGATTTGATTTAAGAACTTTAATGGGTAAAAAAGGTCGATTAATTTACTTTAAAAAGAAATAAACTATGTTAGATAAAATACGAAACAATACACAGTCGAAATTTGCTAAAATCGTCCTTGTAATAATAATTATTCCTTTTGCACTCTTTGGTATTGATTCATATCTTAGCTCTATAGGAGACGATGTTTATGCCGCTAAGGTCAATGGTGAATCAATCACAATTCAGAGCTATCAGAATGCTCTAAATCGTGTAAAAGATCAGTTTCTTAATCAAAGCACTCCCCCTGACCCTGCTATCTTTGAAACTGCTGAATTTAGAAAAAGTGTTCTTGATGGAATGATAGCTTCCAAATTAGTGGCGCAAGAAGCAGTTAGAGCTAACTTCGTTATTAGTGATATCCAACTCAGCCAATATATTCTCGGAATGCCTGGCTTTCAAAGAAATGGAAAGTTTGATCAAGAGGCTTATGATAATTTAGCAATGAGACAAAACTTAACACCTAAGAAGCTTGATGAACTTATTCGAAAGGATCTGGCAAAACAACAAGTCAAAGATAGTATGAATAAATATGCCTTTGTGACTAAAGAAAAAATTCAAAAACTTGTCAACTTAGCCTACCAAAAAAGAGATGTAAGCATGCTTGAACTCAGACTTGATGATTACCTTAAAAAAGTCAATGTCACCGATGAAGAGATTAAAGAATATTACGAAGCCAACCCTAACAATTTCATCATGCCTGATCAGGTAAAGGTGAATTTCTTACTCTATTCTGTTGCAGAGATACTGCCCAAGGTTAAGATTACTGATGATGAAGTCCAACAATATTTTGAAGAAAATAAAGCTCAATTTGAAGGTTCCCAGCAAAGGCGCGCTAAACATATCTTATTTTTAACAGATTCAGGTATGACAGAGGAGGAAGTTGTTGATGTAAAAAGATTAGCTGAATCAGTTAGGGAGGAAGTTATAAAATCTCCTAAGAAATTTGATGAACTAGCAAAAGAATATTCAAAAGATACAGAATCCGCAAAAAAAGGTGGAGACCTTGGATTTTTTTCAAGAGGTATGATGGTCAAAGAGTTCGATGAAACAGTGTTTGATATGAAAGTAGGGGATGTGTCTCCATTAGTTAAAACCCAGTTTGGTTTTCATATCATTGCATTAACTGAAATAAAAGGAGATGAGGTAACCTTCGACTCCGTAAAAGCGCAAATTAAAGGTGAGATTTTATATTCAAAAGCCCAACAAATTTATGCAGAAGGCGCTGAGGAATTTGCTAACTCTAATTTATGAAAAATCAGATTCACTTCAACCTGCAGCCGATAGATTTGACCTAACTATCCAAGAGAGTCAATGGTTATCCCTCGATACAGCGACAAAGTTTTTTAATAATGAAGCCTTTGCACAAGCAGTATTTGATCCAGAGGCTATTGAGCAAAAGACTAACATTAATGCAATTGAAGTTTCTCCAAATAATTTAATATCTGCTCAAGTGATAGACTTTAAGCCTAGCGCACCAAGGACACTTGATGATGCAAAAGAAGAAATAAAAGAGTTTTTAACCAAGAGTAATGCTCAAAAATTATTGATCTCCGATGGAGAAGAAATGATTGAAAAATTAGAATCAAATACTAAAAAAGCGGAATGGATTGATGAGCTTGTTATAGATAAAGTTGATCCACAAGGTATCTCTAAACCCATTGTTAGAGCAATATTTAGCATGAACCAAGAAAACTTACCTTCATACGAGGGTATATATGACCCGGCAAATGATGAATATATCGTTGTAAGATTAAACGATGTTATTAGTGATGAAGTGACTGATAATTTATCGGTCGATATTTATCGTGATGAATATGTGGCTGCTCTAAAAGATGCAATTGATAACGCTTATGTTGATGACTTAAGGGCGATGGCGGATATCGAATATAACCCACAGGTTATTCAATACCGTAACTAGTCCTCGACTGTGCCTGCAGCCGTAATATTCATCCCACCATCGACATAGGTTATTTCCCCAGTTACGCCAGACGCTAAATCACTACATAAGAATGCGGCAACGTTTCCTACTTCATCCGTGGTCACATTTCTTTTTAACGCTGCATGCCTCTGATTAAAGTCATACATTTTATCGAAATTAGCGATACCTGAAGCTGCAAGCGTTTTAATTGGGCCAGCAGAAACCGCATTCACCCTAATGTTCTTTTCACCTAAACTATGTGCCATATATCTAACGTTCGCCTCTAGGCTCGCTTTCGCTAGTCCCATCACATTATAATTAGGCATAGTTCTCTCAGCGCCAAGATAACTAACGGTCAGAAGACTGGCATTTTGATTTAAAAAAGGCAGGGCCGCTTTTGCAAGTGCAGTAAAGCTGTATGAACTGACATCGTGTGCAATCTTAAAGTTTTCTCTTGAAGTGGACTCAACAAAGTCGCCTGTCAGCGCATCTCTTGGAACGAATGCGATAGAATGTACGATGATGTCAAAGGTTTTCCAATGCTCAGAGAGCAGGGGAAATAGTTGATTTATATCGTCATCTGAGGAGACATCACATGGCAAAACAATAGTTGAATCAAAAGCACTTGCCAATTTTTCAACTCGGCCTTTATGTTTTTCCATTTGATAAGTAAATGCTAATTCAGCACCTTGCTCTCTCATACTTTTTGCAATGCCATAAGCAATAGACCTATCACTTAATAAACCTAAAATAAGGACTTTTTTATTTTTTAGAAAACTCATAAATACCTTTCTTTAATCAAATTTATTTATTTTTTGGGTCGAGAACATCTCTTAAACCTTCACCAAGGAGATTATAACCTAATACCGTCACAAGAATTGCCAAGCCTGGGAACAAGGAAAGCCACCAAGCAAATTGAATGTATTCTTTTCCATCGGTGAGAATGTTGCCCCACGATGCTGTTGGCGCCTGAACACCTAGGCCTAGAAAGCTTAATCCAGATTCAATTAATACAGCACTGGCTATCCCCAAAACAGAACTAACAATAATTGGTGTCAAGCTGTTCGGGAGAAGGTGTTTTGTGATAACTTTTGTGTTGCTAGTCCCCATCACAATGGAAGCTAAGACATAGTCTCTTTGTCTTAGACTCAAAAATTCTGCCCTGACAAGCCTTGTCACACCCATCCAAGAAGTCAGTCCAATAACAATCATGATATTCCAGATTGAAGGTGTGAGAAATGCGATTACAGCCAGAATTAAAAAGAAACTAGGTATCGATAACATTATATCAACTAGCCGCATGATAATTGAGTCTAACCAACCACCATAAAAGCCTGCTATTGAACCTAGAAAGATACCAATTAGAGTTGCTATACCAACAGCAACAAACCCAACAAAAAGTGAAATTCTAGCGCCATACAACATCCTTGAGAGAACATCCCTACCAAGGCCATCAGTGCCCATTAGATGATCAAAAGAGGGAGGTAACAATATTGAGTTGATATCAATATAATTTGGATCATACGGGCTTAGCAGTGGAGCAAAGATAGCAACAAACAAAATAATTGAGATAATAATAAACCCAACAGTTGCTAATAAGTTTCCCTTAAATAGATTCATTTAACTAAGCCCTTTCTTATTCTTGGGTCAGCCCATGCATAGCCAATATCAGCTATTAAGGTGCCAATTAAGGTAAGAACAGAGCCAATAGTAAGTATGCCCATGATGACAGGAAAATCTCGCATTAAAACTGAGTCATAAAATAGCTTGCCCATTCCTGGTATGGCAAATATAGACTCGGCGATCACAGAGCCGCCAATCAGTCCTGGTATAGAAAGTCCTATGATTGTAATTAAGGGAAGGATGGCATTTTTCAGTGCATGAGTAAAAATGACATTTTTTTCTTTGAGTCCCTTAGATCTTGCTGTGGTTATAAAGTCCTGGTGAAGGACATCTAGCATCCCATTTCTGACATACAAAGAAATGCCAGCCAAGCCACTTAACATTGATATAGAGACCGGAAGGATCAGGTGTTTTAAAAGATCAAAAAATTGACCTATTTCAGAGAAGCTTTTGTAGTCAAGTGAATGTAATCCTGATATTGGGAGCCACTGATTTACTACACCGGTCCAGTACATAAGCAGAAGAGCAAGCCAAAATCCAGGGATAGCGAAAGCAACAAAAATAAAGAAGGTGATCGATTTATCAACGACAGAATTTTGTTTAACTGCTGAAATAGTTCCAAGCACTATCGAGACTGAAAAAATTAAAAAAATCCCAATCAGGTTAATTAAAAGTGTAATGGGCAGTGATTCTTGAATTAAACCTTTAATCACATTACCATTGGCGTCTTTTTTCTCCCACAAGACAGGCCTCTGATGGGAGGCAAATGAATTGCCAAAATCTAATTCGACCATTCTCTTAAGCCATAAGCCATATTGGATGATGACAGGCTTATCTAAGTTATAAAGCTCTCTTAATTTTTGCCTAGATTCTTCTGAAGCCTTTGGATTAAAAGCTGCCTCTGATGATGTTATATCACCGGGCGCTAAGTGCATAATAAAGAAAGAAATGAGGCTGATACCTATGAGCATAGGTATCATCCAGAGTATTCTTTTAATAAGGTATTTAATCATTTATTTGTCAGTTCGTTTCTTCTTAAGCTTTTAGGGATAAACCAGTCTTGGCTATTATGGTAAATACCTGCTGGTGGCGCTGGGGATTTAATTCCCTTAATTCTTTTATTAACTGCTGTTAGACCATAACCAGCATAAAGGTAAACGATAGGGGAGTCATCTAATAGTTGTCGCGAAAATTCATGATAGATTTGCTCTCTTTTATCTAGGTTTAGTTCTCTCCTACCTTTCTCGAGTAGTTGGTCAACTTTCTTATTATCGTAACCAACAAAATTGAATTGTCCAGGCCCTTGTTGTGAGGAATGCCAAATATTGAATTGATCTGGATCCAAAGATAAGCTCCAACCAAGAACCACTACATCAAAATCACCTGGTTTTATAAATCGATTAACGAAGCTTGCCCATTCAATTACCCTAATGGAAACCTTGATACCAATCTCTTTAAGCCTACGTTGGATTAATACCGCTGTCATCTCTCTTTGTTTGTTTTGATTTGTGATAATCTCAAACTCTAACGTCTTTCCATCTTTTACCAAGAAATTATCATCTGACATTTTGTATCCGGCTTCTTTTAGCAAATTAAGCGCTTTTTTCGGGCTATATTCATAAGGCTTCAAAGATGGGTCACTCCATCTTGTTCCTGGTTTATAAGGGCTAGAGATTGGTTCACCAAGGCCCAAAAGAACGCCTTTGATAACTTCATCTTTGTTAATAGCGTAATTGATAGCCTGCCTTACTTTTTTATCATTAAACGGCTCTCTTTTAAGGTTGAAACCTAGGTATGTGTAGCCATTACCCATCTCTTTATATAATGCCGTCCTATTTTTTAGTTTTGGTTTAGCTGGAAAAACTCTCTTAAACTGTATCGGGTTGATATTCATAAGATCAATATTACCAGCAGATAGCTCTAGGAATTGCGAAGAGGTGTCAGGTATGATTCTAGAGGTTAACTTTTCTATGTAAGCCGCTCCTAATACACCATTTTCACTTTTGATTAAATTAACTTGTTGCCCGCTTACCCAATCGCCAAGTTTGTAGTAATTAGAGCCAGTTGGTTTTCGTGAAAAGAAGGTGCTATTGATGTCTTCATTTTCTAGTATATGCTTTGGCAGTATTTCTAATGACGCCCATGTGTCTAAGGCGGGCGCATAGTTATCATCATATGTGACAATGAAAGTATTTGCATCAGGGGTACTAGCTTCACTCACAAGGGCGTAATCAGAACCATAAGGCGTTCTTGTGTTTGGGTTGGTAATTAACTTCCAAGTAAAGTAAACATCAGCACTTGTGAGTGGCTCACCATCCGACCACTCAAGTCCCTTTTTTATTTTGAAGGTAATGGTTTTTTGATCATTTGAGATCTTCCAACTTTCGGCAATATCAGAAGTAAAGTTGAGATTTTCATCGTACCTGATCAGCGAATTAAAAATTTTACTTGCGATTGCGCTTGATGCACTGTCACCTGCTATCATCGAAATGAGGTTACTTGGTTCAGCAGACATTGCATTAATCAACACCCCACCAGTTGATAAATTATTATCATTATAATCAATAACTTCTGAATTATTATTAGAGCAACTTATTATAAAAATAAGCGAACATATTAGTAAAAAATTTTGTTTCAAGATTGATCTCTTAATTAATTTTATTGTGGAATGTCTATAGTCGTACCTATGATTATTATATGTGAATCAAGTTCATTAAACTCTTTAAGATCCTCTATGGAAACTTTATATTTTCTTGCTATCCCACCTAATGTATCCCCTCTTGAAACATGATGTGTTCCAACTGAAGTATAGTTAAAATCTCCTGTTCCTTTTAAGGTATATTTGCTCTTAAGTTCACTGCTCTTTGGAATTAAAACTGTACTGTTCCTTCTAAAAGTGACTCTTCCATTAAGGCTATTGATTCTTTTGAAGGTACTTAAGTTAATATCAAATTTTTTAGCCACTTTCATGATTGACTCTTTTCTTTTAGGTTTGTATAAAATCCAATTCGATAGGGCACCATCATGCGCTGCCAGATTTTTGTTATAGGTATTTATTTTGTGATGAGGTAATAAAACCCCAGTTGGTTGAGATTCATTCGGAATAAGAGGTCTTTTATGATGCGCATTTAGTAACTCAAATTCTTCTGAGGATATATCGGCCAATTTTAAAATAAGATCTATGTCCATCTGTTCCGTTAATATTACCTCACCAAAGTAGGGCACATTTGGGATATAAGGTACTTCAACATTATACTTTTCGGGATTCTGGATAATATGCTTCATAGCAATTAACTTTGAAACATATTCGTCGGTCTCTCTTGGAAGGCTAATAGTGTAGTAGTCAGTTGCTCTTTTTCTTCTCTTATTTTTTTTGATTTCTCTGCTTACTTTACCTTCACCAGCGTTATATGCAGCAAGTGCCAATTCCCATGTTCCGAATTGGTTATAGAGCTTCTCAAGGTAATTGAGAGAAGCATTAGTTGAAAGAATCACATTGCTTCTCTCATCCTTCCACCAGTCTTGTTTAAGACCATAATTTTTTCCAGTTGAAGGTATAAATTGCCAGAGTCCAACGGCCTTCATATTTGATCTTGCAATTGGGTTATAAGCGCTTTCAATGATAGGCAGTAATGCTATTTCCATTGGCATATTTCTCTTTTCAACCTCTTGAACAACATGGTAGATGTATCTTTTAGTTCTTTCGAACATTCTGTAGGTGTATACAGGGTGTTCACTGTACCAACGCTCATATTTTTTAACTACTTTCTTAGCCCACTTCTTTTTTGGATCAGGAATTCGATAACCTTTATTCACGATATTCCAGATATCTTCTGGCTTTTCTTGTATTAAAATTTCTTTGGGGGATGCCGATAGCGCCTCAGTGCTTTTTGAAATTTCACTGTGTTCAATATCATCGAGATATTCAAAAGATTGCTGCTGCGCGTTTACGCAATGACAATGATCATCAATAGGTTCTGATTTTAGATTCATGGGCAATATAAATATGAATAAACTAATATACACACAGAAAATATTTTTTGCTAAATCTAAACATCTTAAAAATTATCCTTTCTAATTCTTCGTTCTTTAAATTGTGCTAAGGTCTTTGATCGTAGGAACGGGTTCGTTTTTAGTTCCTCACTCAGTGTTGATGGGAGTGTAATATCCACATTCTTTAAACTCCTCTTTCTTGCAATAAGGTCCTCATTATCTTTTTCTAACATAAGTGCAAATTCGATATTTTTTTTTGTATATTCATGAGCACAAAATATTTTTATCGACCTAGGTAGCCTTGAAAGGATCTTTAATGATTCATGCATTTGAGAGAACGTGCCCTCAAATAATCTTCCACAACCACATCCAAAAATTGTATCCCCACAAAATAAATGATCCTCGTCGGCGAACACAATATGATCAAGCGTATGTCCTGGAGTCTCTATAACTCTTAATGAAATATTTAGCTCGTCAATAACTACAAGCTCATTATTAGCAACTTCATTAAAGGTAAAATTAAAGTTATTCTTTGGACCATATATCTTAACATCGGGATAGGTCTTTATTAAATTCTTTACACCGCCAATATGATCAGCATGCTTGTGAGTAATCAAGATGGCTTGAAGGTGGATATTTTCTTTTTGAAGTATTTCCAATACAGGGGATGCGTCTCCAGGATCAACAATAACGGCATCCTTATTTTTTTTTATCATCCATATATAATTATCTGTAAAAGATTTTATTGGTTGTATGGATATATCAGTATTTTTTGGTAGACTAAATTGCATGTATAAACAAAATTTTACTATAGATTTACGGAATTTTTTATAAAATGAATTGGTTTGATAGTCAGTCTAGGAAAAAGCCTTGTAAGCTTTGAACAAAAGACGATAGAGAAGTACCTAGATCAAAAATTTGGCTATTATGCATTGCAGTTAGGTGAGCACAAAAGCAACCTTATTAAAAATACAAAAATAAAGCATCAAATTATAGTAAGTGGCAAGGATAAAAATGTTGATTTAGATGCAGAGTGGTTACCTTTTGGTTTCGATTCTATCGATCTTACTTTATGTTTACATCTATTTGAAAAAGCAGGGGACCCCAAAAAACTAATGGATGAATTATTTAGAGTCACCGTTTCTGGCGGCTACATAATTTTGTGTGGATTTAATCCAATTAGTTTTGCTGGCTTACGAAAAACAGTTAAATTTGATAACTTTTTTCCTTGGAATAGCGAATTTTTTAAGCATCTCAAAAGTACAAAACATCATGAAAGAGTCAGGATTTACGATTAGAGAATCCAAATTAGAGCATTATCAGCCAATGTTTTTTGACAGCAAATCAAGCATTAATGATAAGTTAGAGAAGGTAGGTAATAGATGGCTACCACTTTTTGGTAATATTTATTTCTTAGTGGCAGAGAAGGTGACTGTCTCAAAAATTCCAAAAAAACAAAAATGGAATAAATTAAAGCAAAGGAAGGCGGTAGCAACAAAATCTTATGATTAAAATTTATACAGACGGAGCGTGTAAGGGCAATCCTGGCGTTGGTGGTTGGGGTGCAATCATCATGCACAATGAGAAAAATATTGAGTTATTTGGCGGTGAAAATGACACAACAAACAATAGAATGGAATTGAAGGCGGTTATTATGGCGCTAAAAGAAATACCAACAAACCTTGAGCTTACTATTTACACTGATTCTACATATGTACAGAAGGGTATTAGTGAATGGATTAAAAACTGGAAAGTTAACAATTGGCGTTCAAGTAATAAAAAACCAGTAAAGAATAAGGACTTATGGGTAGAGTTAGACGAAGCGGTAGGCTCAAGAAAGATTTATTGGGAATGGGTGAAGGGCCATGCAGGAAATGAAGGCAATGAAAAAGCAGATGAATTGGCCAATCAAGGCGTTACATCAGCTGATGAGGGGGTTATGAGGCAAGTCTTTTTAGATACAGAAACAACTGGTCTTGACCCAAATCAAGGTCACAGAATAATTGAAATTGCTGCTGTCGAAATTAATAATCGACAACTATCAGAGAATCAATTTCATGTTTACACGAACCCAGAACGTGAAATAGATGCGGCTGCCCAAGAGGTGCATGGGATTACACTAGAGTTTTTAAAGGATAAAAGTTTATTTAAGGATATAGCCGAGGAATTTTTGAATTTTGTTCAAGGAAGTGAATTAATTATCCATAACGCACCTTTGATATTGGCTTCCTTAATATGGAATTAGGGAGGATAGGCTCTTCCGAAAGTCGAAGATCATATTGAAAAAATTACAGACTCTTTAGTGATGGCAAGGGACCTGAGACCTGGCCAAAGAAACAACTTAGATGCTCTATGCAGAGCCTATAAGGTGGATAATTCAAAAAGAAGTCAGCATGGCGCGCTTTTAGATGCCCAGTTGCTTGGTGAAGTTTATTTAGGGATGACCCGAGGCCAAGAAGATATAGCAATCAATTTTTCTCAAGATGAAAAAGAGGTTAACTTAGGTGTTGTTGATCATAATAAATTAAAGGTTATACATGCCAAGGATAATGAGATATTGTCGCACGAAGCTTACTTAGAAAAAATCCAGACTAAATCTTCATGGTAGTTTCAATAAGTTAGCCTAAGCGGTTAATGCATCCGCCCAGTTATTGGGTGTCTCATAAAGCCTCACTTTTATTGGCCTAATTAGGTCTCCAAATTCATTTTTAAATGCGCTAGAGAGCAATTCAAGGGCAGTAAGTGCCATATTTTCTGCAGTGGGGACCCTCTTAAGTATTACTGTTTTATGATTATCTAAAGTGTTGAGGAAGGAAATGACTTCTAAGTCCTTCTCGTATGCAATGAAGGCATGATCCCATTCATCCACAATAACCTTCTTTATAAGATTTTTTGCATCTTTAAAATCCATCACCATTCCAAAATCTGATTCATGGATTTGTTCTCCAATTTCACCTTTAACAGTAACCTCAATTGCATAGCGATGCCCATGAAGATTTTTACATACGCTTTTATGATTTGGGATTCTATGCCCAGAATCAAATTCCATCCTAGTGGTGATTTCCATTATCAGTTCTTATCGATAGCTTGAATTCTAATAGATGCTGGGGGGTGAGAATGATAGAACGCCGAATATAAAGGATCAGGAGTTAATGTAGAAGCATTGTCTCGGTAGAGCTTTATTAGCGACTGCTTTAAGTCTGATGATTTAGTAAACTCACATGCATACTCGTCTGCTTCAAATTCATATTTTCTTTGAAGCCAGCTAATAAAAGGCCCGACAAAAAACATCACAAAAGGTAATAAAACTAGAATAAATAATATGAGAAAATTTGCATTACTTAAATTCTCAACACCTAATCCATTATAAAATGCTTCATTTTCTTTTAGCCCACCTAAAAAATATAAACTAAAGAAAATTAAAGAAATCTGTATTAGTAAGAGTTTTTTAACATGATTTCTTTTGAAGTGACCTAGCTCATGCGCAATAACTGCTTCGATTTCTTTAGTATTTAGTTTTTCGAGTAAGGTATCAAAAAATATAATCCTTTTCGTCTTACCAAATCCACCAAAGAACGCGTTACCATGAGTACTCCTTAAGGAACCATTCATCTCAAATAAACCACTAGACTCAAAACCACAGCGTTTTAATAGTTTTTCTATATTCTTCTTAAGACTTTTGTCTTTTATTGGTGTGTATTTATTAAATAACTGTTTTAAGACGGGCGCTAATGCAACACCTATAAGTGAAAGGACGCTTAAAAAAATCCACAGCCATAACCACCATTCATTACCAAGCTCAGATAAGATCCAAAGCGCAGCAAAGGAAACGACTCCTGATAAAATAATCATAACAATTACTGATTTAATTTGATCCGTAATAAATAATTTTGGTGTTATTTTATTGAAGCCATACTTTGTCTCAATTACAAATGTCTGGTAAATAGAGGATGGTAGACCTATCAAATGAAGAGCTACAAATATACTGGTAATGATTACGGCTCCATTTAACAATGGATTTTCAAAATATTGGCCCATCAAATTATTTATTAAGTTAATCCCGCCACCCAATGTAAAGAGATACAAGATTATTGCTCCGAATATAAGCTCAATAGAATTAAAATTTATCTTTGAAACAGTGTAATCAGCAGCTTTTTTGTGATCAGCTAATTTAATTATTTTTGTGAATGCTGAAGGAACCTTTTTTTTATTCTTTAAAACAAAGTTTTTTTGTCTATGGCCTAAATAAAATTCAACAGCCGTTGTTAATATTAATAAAAAAATAAAAATAAATTGATAGCTCTCAGCCATAGCTTATACTCTATAATATCGAAAATAGTATTGTGCAGTAAAAACAAGCTAAAAGTAAGTGTGAAGCTTTAAATCTAAGTATCAGATAATAATTTTAATGGAAATCATGATGAGCAAGAATCATAATAATTTAATTTGGATTGATATGGAAATGAGTGGCCTTAACTCACAGACCGATAGAATCCTTGAGATTGCAATTATTATCACTGATCCTTTTTTAACTATTTTAGAGGAAGGTCCAGTTCTTGTTTTGAAGCAATCTGATGAGGTCTTAGCAAAAATGGATGCGTGGAATCAATCAACTCATGGAAAATCTGGACTAATTGAAAAAGTAAAGAATTCATCAACTACTGAAGAGGTTGCTACTCATCAGTTAATTGAGTTTATTGCAAAGTTTGTTGGGAAAAATAGATCTCCAATGTGTGGCAATTCAATTTGTCAGGATAGAAGGTTTTTAGCAAACTACATGCCTGATCTTGAATCTTACTTCCACTACCGAAATTTAGACGTCAGTGTATTTAAAGAATTGGCTAAACGCTGGAAGCCAGAGTTGATAGATGGTTTTAAGAAAGGCGGCAAGCATGAAGCTTTGGCTGATATAAGAGAATCTATTGAAGAATTAAAGTATTACAGAGAGCATTTCATTAAAATTTAACACTATGTTCACCTTTTCAAATTTTATGTTGGTAGGGGTAGCGGCAGCCTTTGGTGCTTGGTTAAGGTGGCTGATAACATATTTTTTATCTACTGTTGACCCATCACTGCCTCATGGAACACTTGTGGTTAATCTAATAGGTGGGCTATTCATTGGGATATCATTTGCTGCAATACAAAGCACATCTATTGATGTATCTGAAGAAATTAAATTGATCTTAAATGTAGGTTTTTTAGGTGCTTTCACAACATTCTCAACATATTCCATGGAGCTTCTCAACCTTTTTTTAAAAGGTGAGATAGCTTTAGGAATTTTCTTTGGCGCCCTAAATGTAATGGGCGCATTACTTTTTTGTTTTATTGGTTGGTACTTATTTAATCTTTTTTTGAAGTAACTTTCGCCTTCTTGGTTTTTGGTGCAGCCTTGGGTTTTGCTGCTTTCTTTGGCTTTGTTGCTTTAGTTGTTTTAGTCTCCACCATTACTAATTCTTTGGTATCTTTTTTATCTGTTTTTTGTTTTTGCCAGTCAGCAACTTTTTTTGGGGATGCTTTTTTTGTACTCTCTTTTTTAGGCTCTGAAATAGGCTTACTTGAAGTTTCAACAAGCTTTAAGCCAACACTATTTAGATCAACCTTAGGTAATTTCTCAGTTTTCTTCCTTTTTGGTTTAGTTGGAATTGGTTTTTCAGCTAATACCGGTTTTTCTTCAGCCTTAACCTCGATTGGAGCGGTTTCTTTTAGCGGCTTTTCAGATACATTTTTATCGGAGGATATAGCAGAATTGTTTGTTGTATTATCTTTAGGAAATTTATCCTTATAATTAGATTTCCTATTTCGATTATTTCTTCTATTTCGATTATTTCTTTGGCGGTTGTCGGACCTTGAGCTTTTTCTTTCTTCATCAATGGCTTTATCAGAGGAAGTGTCCTTCTCTAAACTTTCATTCGATACCTCATCATTACTCGGGGTAATTAAATCTTTGATAAACCCAAAGATTGACTTATTCTTTTTGCCTACCTGATTTGGTACAACCTGCTTAACTGCTGGCTCGAGTTTTTCTTGTTTTGTCTCTGCTTTATTATTTTTTTCAAGATCTTCTTCAAGCGGTTGCTCTACCACCTTATAACTAGCTTTACCAGAATTCTGGGCTGATCGTTCTATATGAAATTTAGGTATTTCAAAGTATCTATTTGGGATAACAACAATTGTACATTCCGACTTCGTTTCAATATCCCTAATATCATTCCTTTTTTCGTTTAGTAAGAGCGTAGCAACTTCTATCGGTAATTGGATTGCGACACTCTGTAACTTCTCTTTGTTACATTCTTGTTCAATCATTCTTAGCATTGATAATGCAGTTGATTGAATATCTCTAACGCGACCGGTTCCTTCACATCTAGGGCATACGCCACTAATCGACTCACCAAGACTTGGTCTTAGTCTTTGTCTTGAGATTTCAAGTAGACCAAATCGTGAAATTTTATTAGTCTGAATTCTCGCCTTATCATGCTTTAGTTCGTCACGCATTTTATTTTCAACACTTCTTTGATTTTTTTGATTCTCCATATCAATAAAATCAATCACAATAAGGCCTCCAATATCCCTCAACCTTAATTGCTTAGAAATTTCTATAGCAGCTTCGATATTAGTATTGAATGCTGTGCTTTCAATATCTCTTCCTTTGGTTGATCTACTGGAGTTAACATCAATTGAAACAAGTGCTTCTGTATGATCAATTACTATTGCTCCTCCTGAAGGAAGCTGAACCTCTCTTAAGAAGGCAGATTCTATTTGATTTTCGATACCATATTTTGTAAATAGTGATATTTCTTCATCATAGAATTTAATTCTCTCTGCGTAATTAGGCATTACATGCGACATAAATTGGTGTGCTTGATCAAAGATTGATTGTTTATCAATAATAATTTCTTCAATATCTGTATTAAAGTAATCTCGAATTGCTCTAACTACCAAGTTACTTTCTTGATAAATTAAGAATGCCCCAGACTGCGCATCAGCTGCCCCTGCAATAGCAGCCCATAGCTGTTTAAATAGTCTAAGTCCCATTGAATTTCTTCAACGGATGCTCCGATACCAGCTGTTCTTCCGATAACACTCATACCTTTTTTTACTTTGACTTGCGATAATATTTCTTTAAATTGCGCGCGCTCTTCACCCTCAACTCTCCTTGAGATACCACCACCATCATTATTATTAGGCATTAATACAATATATCTTCCAGCGAGTGATAGGTAGGTTGTAAGGGCGGCGCCTTTATTACCCCTTTCATCTTTACTTACCTGAACTACAATTTCCTGACCCTCGGACATCACATCCTTAATTGAAATACTTTTTTTTCTAGATTTTTTTGAATATAAATCTGGTGATATTTCTTTGAATGGAAGGAAGCCATGACGGTCAACACCATAGTTGACAAAAGCCGCTTCTAGGGATGGTTCAATTCGGGTGACTACTGCTTTGTATATATTACTTTTTCGTTGCTCTTGATTTCCTCTTTCAAAGTCCAGGTCTTCAAGTTTATTTTCATTGATTGTTGCAACTCTTAGCTCCTCAGATTGAGTAGCGTTAAATAGCATTCTTTTCATCTTAATCTCCAATTTAAGTTTGAAGATTTTACATAAAAGAATATAGGTGAAATATAAATAAATACCTGACTCATAACTAGAGTCATGAAACTAATAAAGCTAACTTATTTGGTGTCCATTTCTTTTTTTATTTACAATATTTTTATATTTAAATTTAATTTCTACTATATTTTTATTAAAATCTTTTTGTGTATCTGCCTCTTTTATATTATTTTTTAAATAGGTGCGCAGACCAAACCTCGAATTCTTTGTTTATGTATAATTCAGATCATATTCATTATCTTTTGCACTATTGCATAAGAAATCTGAATGTTTAGTATAAGTTATAATTTAAATGAAAACAAACAATGACCAACTTTATCGAAAAAAAGGTTACTTACAAGCGTGTTGACGAGGGCAGTATTGGTCAAAAAATTGATAATTATTTAATTAAAATACTGAAAGGAGTCCCTAAAGGGCACGTATATAAATTATTAAGAACTGGCCAGGTAAGGGTAAATAAAAAAAGAGTTAAAACTGAGTACAAGCTTTGTCATGGGAGATGAGTTGAGAATTCCTCCCGTTGACTTTAAAGAAAAGATTGCACCCTAAAAGCTTAAAAATTGATAACCATACTAAAAAATCAATAACTCAAAATATATTATTTGAAGATGATATTTGATATAATCAATAAACCTCATGGTTTAGCTGTTCATGGCGGCAGTGGTCTTAGTTTTGGAGTTATTGAGTTAGTTAGACAAATTTATCCCGAATGAAAAATTTCTAGAACTTAGTTCATCGCCTTGATAAAGAGACCTCGGGAGTTCTTATGATTGCAAAAAAAAGAACGGCTTTGGTAGAACTTCAAAAACAAATAAGAGAGAAAAAGATCCACAAAAAATATATGGTTGCTGTTTCTGGTTTATGGAAAGACAAACAAAAGACTGTTAATTTAAACCTGGTAAAAACGTCCAACTCAGAGGGGCAAAAAGTAACGTTGTTGATAGTAAAGTAGGGCACACAATTCAAAGGAATCAAAGTCTGTTTTTTTCTTAAAAAAGCATTTTCGAAATTTTAGTTTGTTAGATGTAAAATTAATTACTGGTCGTACACACCAAATAAGAGTCCATTTAGCTCATTTAGGGTTTCCGGTATTAGGGGATCAAAGGTATGGTGACTTCAAGGTGAATAAAGAACTTGAAAGGAATGGATTTAAAAGAATGTTTTTGCATGCTAGTGAGTATGGAGTCATTCACCCTAAAAGTAGGGAGAAGTTATTTATCTCAGCCCCATTGCCAGAAGGAGTTATCTAGCTTTATTGACCTGAGATAAGGGTTGATAAAAATATTTTTATGAAGACACGATTTGAGTTGATTATTTTTGATTGGGATGGGACTTTGTCCGATTCTGTTGGCCTTATTACTGACCTAATGATTCAATCTTTTGTGCTTCATAATGTCGAGCCGCCATCAAGAGGCGAGGTAGCAGATATACTTGGCATAAAGTTAAGTGAAGCTTTTAAAATTCTTTTAAAAGAAAAAAACCAAAATAATAGTGAATTAATTTTAAATTCATATATTGATTTGTATAATCGCAGCCAAAATAAAGTTAAATTATTTGATGGCGTGGAATATGGTATTAAAGAGTTACATAGATGTGGATATAAGATTGCAATTGCAACGGGCGGAGGTAGAAATTATTTAGAAAGTTGCCTTTCTCAAACTTCCATTAGAAATAATATAAGTGTAACCAAAACCTCTGACGATTGCTTTTCAAAACCACACCCACAAATGTGTAAAGAGATTATGGATGAGCTTTTTATTGAGCCTGAAAAATCCTTAGTTATTGGTGATTCTATTCATGATTTACAAATGGCAAAAAATGCGAATGTTTCTTCCCTTGCTGCCACTTATGGCGCTCACAATCAAAAGACCTTATCAGATTATAACCCCATAGGCTATGCGGAAAGCGCAGATATGATTTTTGATTGGATAAGAAAAAATGGGTAACTCTGTTACTATAAGAAAAAACCAATTTAAAGAATCTGCAGATACTGTGACATTCGATATACTTTTGCAGGGAGAGAAAAAACAAGGTTTCTTAGTTTGGTTTGAAGGGGTATTTAAGGCATATTTAAATCAATGCCGACACATGGAGGTTGGTCTCGATTGGCAGCCTAATGATTTTTTTGATGAAGACAAAAAATTTATTATTTGCTCAACGCATGGAGCGTTATATTCACCTAAGTCTGGTTTGTGTGTTGCTGGCCCATGTAAAGGACAAAATTTAATCAAGCTAAGTATTTCAGAGAGAAATGAAGATATCGTAATTTTTATTGATGAGGAAGGGTGTTTAGAAGATGGCTGAGAATAAAAAAGATAACTGGGAACAAAAAACAATTGAAAAAATTGCATCAAGCTCTCTTATTGAGCAAAGGCGTTCAAGGCGATGGGGCATTTTTTTTAAACTAATCACTCTTTTATACATTGGAATTATTATTTACGGATTTAATTCAATGTCTCATACAACAATCCCATCAAATGAAAAGATAACAGCCCTTGTAAAGCTTGATGGTGTCATTGGCTCAAATCTTGAGGTTAATGCTGATGATGTTATCAATGGTTTGAGAGAGGCTTATGCCCATCAAGGTACAGAAGCTATTATCTTATCCATAAATAGTCCTGGAGGAAGCCCTGTTCAAGCTGGCATCATCAACGACGAGATTAATAGGTATAAATTGCTTCACCCTAATATCCCAATCTATGCAGTCGTAGAGGATGTCTGTGCCTCTGGTGGTTATTATATCGCCGCCGCCGCAGACCAAATATTTGTAAATAAGGCAAGTATCGTAGGTTCCATCGGTGTTCGTATGGATGGTTTTGGTTTGGAAGAATTGATTAAAAATATTGGTGTCGAACGTCGTTTAATGACCGCGGGTAAAAATAAAGGTATGTTAGATCCATTCCTGCCAATAGTCCCAGAGCAAGAGGAGTTTGTTCAAAACCTTCTTAACGAAATCCATGATCAATTTATCGCTGTTGTAAAGAAAGGGAGAGGCGATCGTCTTTCAACAGATGAATCGATATTTTCAGGTTTATTTTGGGATGGAAATTCGGCAATTAAATTAGGATTAGTGGATAATCTTGGTTCAGTCGGTTCTGTTGCCAGGGACATTGTAGGCAATGAAAATATCGTCGACTTTACAACAAAAGCATCCTTTGGAGAGCGAATAGCTGAAAGATTTGGTGCGGGTGTTGGGATTTCATTTAGCAATACAGTTTTAAATAAATTTAAAAATAATACTTTATAAAATAATAGTTTAACTATTATTATTAATGTATTTAATTAAGTTATTTGTTGATGAATCAAAAGCTTTTGTATCTTTTTTTGATTCGAGCTCGGGTAAAACAAGTTTAGCAATTTGTTTACCGTACTCCACACCCCACTGATCAAAAGAATTGATGTTCCAAATGATGCCTTGAGTGAAAATTTTATGCTCATATAGTGCAATTAATTTTCCTAAGGCTTTTGGCGTTAATGATTTAAACAATATTGAATTTGAAGGTCGGTTTCCCTCAAAAGTTCGATGAGAAATTAGTCGTTTGAGGTCAGGGTTATCATCTATTTCATTTTTCATCTCACTTTCAACATCATGCTTACTTTTTCCCATCATTAATGATTGTGTTTGCGCAATAAAGTTAGATTGTAAAATATTGTGATGATTATGTTTATCATTACCAAGCTTATAATTTGAATTGATTGGCATAATAAAGTCACTTGGGACTATTTCTGTACCTTGGTGCAGAAGTTGATAGAATGCGTGTTGACCATTAGTGCCTGCTTCCCCCCAAAGAATAGGCCCAGTTTTTTGACATACCTTTTGGTTGTTACGTCCAATGAATTTGCCATTACTCTCCATATCCGCTTGTTGCAGGTAAGCGGGTAGCTTAGTCAAGCACTGGTCGTAGGGAAGTATTGCATACGTAGAAAAATCAAAGAAATTGATATACCAGACGCCTATAAGCGCCATCATGATAGGAATATTTTTCTCTATTGGTTCTGCAATAAAGTGATTATCAGCTTCATGCCCACCTTCTAGAAGCGCTTCAAAATTTTTCATACCGATGAAGATTGCTATCGATAAACCAATTGATGACCAAAGAGAATATCTCCCACCAACCCAGTCCCATAAAACAAATATATTTTCTGGATGGATTCCAAATTCTATTACCGCTTCTGAATTACTTGAAATAGCTACAAAATGGTTTTTTATAAATTCATTTTTTTTTGCTTTATCTATAAACCAATCACGAGCAGAGAAGGCGTTGGTCATCGTTTCTTGTGTTGTGAAGGTTTTAGATGCAATAATAAATAGTGTTGTTTCGGGGTCGCAGACATCAAGAACCTGAGATAAATCTGCCGCATCAACATTTGATACAAAATGAGGAGTTATTTCTTTTGAGCCAAATGGCTTAAGAGCACTGCAAACCATTGATGGGCCTAAGTCTGAACCCCCAATACCAATATTAACAATCGATGTAATTTTTTTGCCACTGTAACCCTTCCAAGAGCCATTTCGTATTTCATCAGATAATTTTCTTATCTTTGAAAGTTCGTCGTTTACGAGCGGCATTACATCCTTGCCATCAACCATTATTGGGTTATTTGAACGATTTCTTAACGCTATATGAAGGGCTGAACGATTCTCTGTGAAATTTATTTTTTCTCCAGAAAATAATCGTCTACGCCAATTTTCAATATCGGCAGTTCTCGCAAGAGATATTAGTAATTCCTTTGTCTCTTTTGTAATTCGATTTTTCGAATAATCAAATAAAAAATCATCAAATAAAATATGATTACTCTCAAACCTATCAGTGTCATTCTCAAAAAGATCTTTCATATGAAGATCTTTTATCTTCTTATAATGTTTTTCTAGCGATTGCCATTCAGGGGTTTTTGTTATTTCTGCCATAGGAGTATTTTTTAATCGTTGGGCAGTATTGTATCAAACTTTATGGAATATTTATTGCTAGTTTTTATGAGCCTGCTCTTTTATTGCCCAATTTATATGTTCTTGAAGCATTGGAGATGCATCATTTAGGCGGTTTTTTAAAGCAGCTATGATGGCTTTTGATTTCTTTGCATTTCCTAAACCGATGGCAATATTTCTTGACCATCGCTCATAACCCAATCTCAGTATGGCGCTCCCATTAAATATTTCCTCAAACTTGTCCTTAGACATTTTAAAGCTCTCCAAAAGAGAAATCTTATGCAAATTATTTCGAATCATAAAGTCATGTTCATTTGTTACTTTGCTGTATTTATTCCATGGGCACATTAATTGGCAATCATCACAACCATAGATACGGTTACCGATAGCGTTTCTATATTCAATTGGAATAACGCCTTTGTGTTCGATTGTTAGGTAGGAGATACATTTTCTTGCATCGAAGCTTATATGGAGCAACAATTGCCTTTGTAGGACATATATCAATGCATGCTGAGCATGTTCCGCAATGATTAGTCAGTTTTTTATCGACAGGCAGGGGTAGGTTGATAAAAATTTCACCTAAAAAGAACCATGACCCATGCTCCTTATTAATTAGCAATGTGTGCTTACCTCGCCAACCTAGACCTGATTTTTCTGCAAGCTCCACCTCTAATACGGGTGCGCTATCAGTAAAAACTCTAAATTCTATTGGGTAATTTGTTATTTCATCTTTAATTTTAATGCTTAGTTTTTTAAGTTTTGCTCTGATAACTTTATGATAGTCCCGACCTAGTGCATATCTAGATATGTATGCTTGATCTTTATTTTTTAGGGCAAGCTTTGTATTCTCATCGTTTGGAAAGTAATCAATTCTTGCACTAATTATTCTTATTGTTTTCGGAACTAACTTTTGAGGGTTAAATTTAAGGTCACTATGCCTCTTTAAATAACTCATATCTCCCTGAAAATTTGAATCTATCCAATTCTGATAGGGTTTTTTGGCATGTTCTAAGTTCAAGTCAGATATACCAATATGATTAAAACCTAATTCAAGACCAAGAGTTTTAATTTTTTTTGCTATTCTCTTCATGATTAACTGTTCATTCATAGTTAAAAATAATAAACTAAAAACATGAAGAAAGAGATATCAGTTTTCTTAGAAAACGAAAAAAGCACCTCGGAACTTGGTTTAAAATTATCAGAAAAGCTAACTGCGGGTTTATTGTTATTTCTCAAAGGAGACTTGGGAGCAGGAAAAACATGTCTTGTGAGGTCAATATTAATGAGTTTAGGCTTCGAGGGAAAAGTTAAAAGCCCATCATATAGTTTGTTTGAACAATACATTATTGATGGTAAAACCATCAACCACTTTGATTTATATCGTTTTAAAAGTCCTGAAGAATGGCTTGCTGCAGGGTTTAATGATCATATTAATACGCGTGACATTACGATAATAGAGTGGCCTGAAAAGGCACAAAATATTCTATGTGAACCAGATATTGAAATTGAGATTTTATACGATAAAGAAATAAGCAGAAGAGCTCTAGTAAAAGCAAAATCAAAAAAAGGGGAGATGGTTTGCAAAGATTTAGTTTGAGATATTATATTTTATTCGCTTTTCTATCACTTATTTCATTTAATAGTTTTTCAGCAAACGAAGTAAAGGCTACACGTTTATGGCCTGCCCCTGATTACACTAGAATTACCATTGAATCTTCTTCAAAAATTAACAATGATCAGATGATGCTTCAAAACCCTGAGAGAATCGTTATTGATTTGAAAGGAATTGCCGTAAATCAAGTATTAAAAAATTTATCTACAAAGGTAAAGCCTAGTGACCCAAATATTCTAGATATAAGGGTGGGCCAGTTCACCCCAAAAGTATCAAGAATAGTAATTGATCTAAAAAATTCTGCTCGGGTAAAGATATTCTCCTTACCACCAGTTGCGCCTTATCAAAATAGATTAGTTATTGATGTCTATCCAGTAGAGAAAGATGATTTAGCCAATCTCTTAAATAAACTTGAAAATAAAGAAGTAAAGAAAAAAGAAGAAATCGAGAAAAAGAAAGATCCAGTAATAAAAGTAAAGCCTAAGGAGAAAAAGAAGGTAATTGTCGCAATTGATGCAGGACATGGTGGAGAGGAT
Organism: Methylophilales bacterium BACL14 MAG-120910-bin43; assembly: GCA_905181685.1. GTDB lineage: Bacteria > Pseudomonadota > Gammaproteobacteria > Burkholderiales > Methylophilaceae > BACL14. The sequence continues at coordinate 110,740 of CAJIYK010000004.1, forward strand.
CCTGGAGCAATAGGTAAGTACGGAACAAAAGAGAAAAAAATTGTATTACAAATCACCAAAAGACTTAAGAAATTAATTAACTCTGATCCATCGATGAAAGCATATTTGATTAGAGATAGTGATTACTATATCCCTTTAAATAAGAGAGTCTCCAAGGCAAGGAAGGTAAAAGCTGATATCTTTATTTCTATTCATGCGGATGCATTTAGAAAAAGAAATGTAAGTGGTTCATCAGTCTTTGCATTATCAGAAGGGGGTGCAACCAGTGCTTTTGCAAAATTTATTGCAAATAAAGAAAATGAATCGGATCTAATCGGCGGCGTAAGTATTGATGATAAAGACCCCTTACTTGCGAAAACATTATTAGACCTATCTCAATCAGCCACAATTAACGACAGCCTCAAGCTTGCTAACTTTGTCCTAAAGGAAATTAAAAAAGTAAATAATCTTCATAAAAAATGGCCGGAACAAGCTGGGTTTGCTGTTCTAAAGGCACCGGATATACCATCAATCCTTGTTGAAGTTGCATTTCTGAGTAACCCTAAAGAGGAGAAGCAACTTAAAACTGCCAAGTTTCAGAAGAAATTAGCAAAGGCGATTTATTTGGGTACTAAAAAATATATAAAATCGGGAGTAACTATTTCCTCGACAAATGACCCAGATAATTGAGTAAATGAAAAAAATATTTATCATTGGACCAACTGCCTCAGGAAAAACAGAACTAGCAAAGTTTATATTTGATAACTTTAAGACTGAAATAATTAGTGTTGATTCTGCACAAATTTATCAAGATATGAACATTGGTTCAGCAAAACCAAGTTCATCAGAGCTGAATAGCTATCCACATCATTTGATAAATTTAATTAAACCAACAGAAAATTACTCAGTTAGCCAGTTTAAAAAAGATGAATCAATTGTCTCTAGCGAAATATTTAAAAATAAAAATATACCTCTCTTGGTAGGTGGGACAATGCTTTATTTTAATGCTTTGGAGTATCCAATTGATGATATGCCTGCATCAAGTGAAGCTGTAAGGAAAAAAGTATCTGAGGAGTTAGAAAAATTTGGATTAAATCATCTTTACGAAAAGCTTCTCAAGATAGACCCAGAATGTACAAAAATAATAAAACCAAATGATAAACAGAGAGTTATGCGTGCCCTTGAGGTCTATTACTTAAGCGGAAAGCCTATCTCTTCATTTCAAACTAGAAATAAAACTCCTCAATCAAAATTTAATTTTTTGAAAATAGGCCTTATGCCACAAGACAGAAGTAGGCTTCACGAAAAAATTGAAATTAGGGCAAAGGAAATGATAGATAAAGGTTTTTGGGATGAAGTTAAGGGGCTTATAGAGAAATACCCAGATCTCAATGCAGATCATAATTCCATGCGCTGTGTAGGATATCGACAAGTATTCAACGCTATTGGCAAAAAAGTTGATAAAAGAGAACTTATTGAGTTAATTATTATTGCGACAAGGCAGTTGGCAAAGAGACAGTTAACCTGGATGAGGGGAATGGATGGATTGAAAATTTTTGATCCATTTGACCTCAACAAGGAAGATGTTATTAAAGAAACAATAGAAAGCTTCTTAAAAAGTTAATTCATAAGGTCGATCATTTTGCTTTCTAAATCAAGTGTAAATTTTTTCGGTTTGAATAGGTTGCTCGTTTTATTTAAGTCTAATATCTTTCTTTTTAGAGAAATAATTTTATCTGGCTGAGAAGCTAATTCAATTGCCTTTTTTTCATATTCTTCAAATGAGGAAACGACTAATTCTGAGCAGCCGATTTCGGTGAGAATGCTCCCGGCAACCCTGCTAGCAAAAGTTTCACCTGAGACTGAAATGATGGGACATCCAGCCCATAAGGCGTCACTAGCAGATGTGTGAGCATTGTAGGGGAATGTGTCAAGAAAGAGATCTATGATTTGATGCCTTTGTATGTGAGCGTCGAAGCTAACTTTCTTGGCAAAATTTATTCTTTCTGGTTGTATTCCAAATTCATTTTTAGCAAAGCTTTTTAGATTGCTTTCGCAAGTTTTATTTGATGTTAACAACCATAAGACGGAATTGGGGACCTTTTGCATTAACCGCATCCATAATGAAAACATTTCTTTTGTAATCTTAAGTGACTGCCCAAATGAGGCAAAGATAAAATCATTTTCCTTAAAGCCATAATCTAATTTCTTAACAGATCTTAGGATAGGTCTAGAAGATATATTAGGTTGATAACAACCTTCTAAATAGATAACTTTCTCAGCGTATTCGCTTTTTTTAGATTTTGGAATAACATATTCATCCGCAAGAATGAGATCGTAAAGTGGTTTTTTATCTAAACCACCCATGGTACCTGGGTAACCGAGCCAATTTATATGGTGTGTTGCTGGCCTTAATGCCGCAATAAATGATCGACTATTTTGTGTAAAACCTGTCAGATCAACCATAATATCAACGTTTTCCTTGACCATTAATCCTGACACTTTTTCATCACTCATCTCTGTAATATTGAAATATGCATCACCAATGTTTTTAAATTCATCGAGCTCATCTGAACCATCGTCAGGCCCTGAGTAAAAAAGCTTAACGTTAAATTTATTTCGATCATGATTGATCAAAACTTCTTTAATTAGATAATATAGAGGGTGCAACCTAAAATCTGATGAAAGATATCCGATAGTAATTTTGCCCGACTTTTTTTGTTTAGGCTTTTGTAAAATATTTATTCCAGATTGCTTTACCCATGAGTTTGCTACATTTAAGTGATTGCTATTTGAAAGATTTGGCATCGAAAATAAGGCGAAGGGTGAAATTTTTCCCTTATTTGTTTTTCTGTTAATTTTTTTATTTGCGAGAACATTTCTTCAATACCATCCCAAGAACATATGCTTTGTTTGAGATGAACCAATTGGATGAATGTGTGTATCAAGTCAGGATTGATTAAAAGAGCTTTTTCATAAGCGCTAATTGCTTCTTCTGTCTTTAATATTCTTTGGAGTGCGATTACCTAAATTGTTATAGGTATTTGGGTCAGCTTTAATTTTAAGTGATAAGTTGTATGCCTTAATTGCCTCATCATATTTATTTTGATGAAATAGGGCGTTTCCGAAGTTGAATAGTGTAGTTGAATTATTTGTATCGTAACTAAGCGCCTCTTCAAATGCACTCGCAGCCAGTTTAAATTCTCTATTAACAAAGTAGCTATTTCCAATCTTGTTGAGACAAAAGCTTAATGCATCAATCACATGAAGGTTGTCTTTTAATACATGGTGACTTCTTCTAAAAAAACCAGCCGCCTCCTCATATTCCTCAATGATTGCATATAAGTTTCCAATTTCGATTTGTAAGAAAATATTTCTTGAATCTTCTCGCCAAGCAATTTTATAAAGACCAATCGCACCTAAGATATCACCATCTTTTTCTTTTGCTTTTGCTGCTGAAATTAGTTTGTTTGTCATATTGAGTTTGTTAACATTTTTTTTCTAAGACCCATTTTCTTTATTCTGTTTCTGCAAGGGTTGAGATAGTTTAAAAGATCTTCTTCAATAGATGTCTGTGATCCGCCTATCAGTGAGGCTAAGCATTTTGATATAAATGGCGCTAATGTATAACCTCTGGATCCATAGCCAGCGTTTATAAAAAGATTTGGATGCCATTTTAAGTCTTGAATTGAACGTGGCTTGTTACAAATCATCTTTGATTCATCAAGAAGTTGACCTACATAAGGTGTACGATCTGGGGTAACTGCTCTCCACCCAACCCATCCTGCAATAGCTATGTCATTTTTTTCTATCCTATCTCCTGAAAGTTTTGATAGGTTTTTAAATTTTTATCAAAATCAGTCATTGATAAATTTTTATTTTCATTGTCTCTATCATATGTCGAGCCAAAAACATCAAATCCACTAACATCAGGTATGAGATAGCCGCTATCCGAAATAATTTCCTTACTGCCATATTTTTTTTTGCTTGGAAGCCAGTTAATTTGACCTCTATTTTTTTTTAAATCAATGTCTTTAAATAGACTTATCTCATTAAGCGCAAAAGAGTTACAAAGGATTAAATTTGATGCGGCATACTTATTTGAATCATCACAACTTGTTACCCACAGATTGTTTTTGTAAGAAATTTCTTTTGCTTTTTTTTTCGGAATAAATTTAATATTTTTATGGTTAATTAGGCTCGAACAGATTTTATTTGGTGATACCCAACCAGCATAGCTTGAAGAGGATGCCTGCTTTGTTTTTAATACCATATTTTTTTTTAATTAAATCTTTTGATAGGTACTTAAAATCAGCCTTCTTAAGACCAAGGCTTACAATTCTTTTCTATAAGCCTATCTGCCATATCATTCTCGTAAAGCTTAATTACACCCTCCATTAAGGCATCCTCTCTAGGATAATTAAACTCCTTTGTAAGGTCATAGGCGTATTTTGCAGCCTTACTCATAAGTGAATTGTATTTTGGATTATTCAGCATAAAGTGAGGAGAGATCATCGCAGCTTTATTTTGAAAAATTTCGATCTCATGTTGATTATTTTCATCTAGAAGAGTGACTTGATAGTTTCGCTTTGCAAGTTGATAAGCTAAGCTCGAACCTGCAATACCTGCACCTATAATAAGAGCAGTTTTATCTGGATTGATCATATAGTATTTCTAAAGCCTGGCTTGGTAATATGTAAATGAATATCACTTATTACTTTTTCCTCAAAGCCTCCTTCGCAATATGCAAAATAAAATAACCACATCCTTATGAATTGTTCATCAAACCCGAGCCTTCTGATCTCCAGTTTGTTTTTTAAGAACTTCTTCCTCCAATCAGCCAAGGTTCTGGCATAGTGATGGCCAATATCTTCGATATCATTAATCACAAGATCGGTTACATTTGTTAAGCTATTTTGAATTGCTGTAATTGAAGGTATGCAGCTACCTGGAAAAATATATTTTTGAATAAAATCAACTGATTTGGTAGCTTTAAAGTATCTTTGATCTTTAATTGTAATTGCTTGAATGAGCGCATCACCATCATCCTTCAGAAGTTGGCTGATACTTTTAAAGTACTCATCGTAGAATTGATAGCCAACAGCCTCAATCATTTCAATGGAGACAAGCTTGTCATATCGTCCTTTTAGTAAACGGTAATCTTTCAATAAAACCTTTATTTCCCCACCCAGGCCAGCCTCTTTAACTCTATGTTTTGCAAGTTTGTATTGCTCGATTGATATCGTGGTTGTCGTAACCTTGCACCCATAATTTTTAGCTGCATATATTGCGAAGCCTCCCCAGCCAGTACCAATTTCAAGAACATGATCTGTTTTTTTAAGGTTTAATTTTTTACAAATCACATCTAGCTTATGAATTGCTGCGTGCTCAAGGCTCGTTTTCCTTGTCTTATAAATCGCCGATGAATACATCATATTTTTATCAAGGAACAAACTAAAAAAATCATTACTTAAATCGTAATGACGAGCAATATTCTTCTTACTTCCCTTGACTGAATTTTCATTGAGTTTATGGATGATTTTTAAGAAGGGTTGAGATAGCAGAGTAAAAAAATTTTCAAGTTTATCTTGGGCTTCAATATTTTTTGCAAGCACCCTAATGACATTTGTCAGGTTTGGACTTCTCCATTCACCCCTAATAAAGGATTCACTTGCCCCAATCGTTCCACCAAAAATGATGTTTTTATAAAAGGCGCTGTCTAAAACCTCAATTTTTGCTGACAATTTGTCAGATTTGCCATATTGCTTTGTTACTTTTCCATCTTTGATCTTGATGTGCGCATCTTTAATCTGACTCAGTCTTTGATGGATTAATTTTTTATATAAATGATTCATGTTAAGGGTGCGGATAAAATCTTACTTTCTTTAGGTATAATATTAACGCATTCCAATAGATACTTACAATTGCTTTGATGCTCATTGGGAATGATAAAAATAATAGCTTATTAAGGGCATAAGCGCTCCATGCCTTGTTAGTCATTTTTAATGTCGCGTTAAAATATTTTTCTTTATTTTTCGAGCACTCCATAGATATAAATAAAAAATCTCTCGGTTCAGTAAACTTCCACTTGTATTTTAAATTCATAGGAAGGAATGGTGAAACATGAAAGTCTTTTTTAAATTCAAATATTTTTGTCCCACCCCTTAATTTCCGACAATCATGGATATAGGCATGTCTCTCTTCCCAAGGTGTATTTGTGATGTGAGACACAATAGCGACCAATTGTTTTTTTTTGTCATAGCAATAGTAGAAGCTGACTGGGTTAAAGCAATACCCAAAATACCTTAGTGTGGTAAGTAGAAAAATTTTACCTTCTACTTTGACGTTTAATTCTTTAGTGACTAATTTTCTTATCTCACTTTTAAGTGATTTTTTAGAATCTCCAAAAAAATCTTTTCTATAAAAAGACGCTAAATTAAAATGCTCGTAACCCCAAAAAAAATTTTGATTAAATGCGCTTTTTATATTATCAAGATCAAGAAATAACATGGAAGTAGAATAGGTAAAAGAATGCAGCGCATCTTTTTTTCTTGAGTGTGAAATCGTACCTTTGTAGATTGAATGCATTAGATTACTTGATGACAGCTTCAAATAATTTTACTGCTTCGTAAGCACTTTTAACCCCATCTTCATGAAAACCCTTTCCCCAGTATGCACCTGAGTAAAAAGTTCGATTCTTACCTGAAATGATTTTATTCTTCAGCTGAGCGCTGACGCTGTATTTCGAAAACTTCGGGTGAGTGTATTGTAATTTTTTGATTACTTTACCTTTTGAGATAGGTAGCTTTGGATTTAAGGTGACCAAGAGCGGCTCTTTAGTTTTAATATTTTGTAAAATATTCATATTATAGGTAAGTGTAATGGGTGAATCATCTGGGCTATCTATATTATAGTTCCAAGCGGCCCAAGATAGCTTTTTTTGAGGCATGATGCTGCTATCGGTGTGAAGTATGATGTCATTTTTTTGGTATGGCAACGCACTTAATATTTTAACCTCATCGGCAGTAGGTTTTTTTAAAATCTCAAGCGCCTCATCGCTATGACACGCAAAAAAGACATAATCAAACTTTTCTTTGCTTTTATTATCCTCGATTACAACATAACTTTTATATCGGACTATATTCTTAATCTTACTATTCAATCTAATTTTATTTTTAAAGCCACTGGTTAATTTTTTGACATACTCCTGGGAGCCACCCTTAATTGTTAACCATTGAGGCCGATTAGTGACTGAAAGCATTCCATGATTTTTAAAGAAATCAATAAAAAAATGTGCAGGAAAATTCAGGATGGTCTTTATATCTGATGACCATATTGCTGCCCCCATGGGAAGAATATAGTTTTTGCAGAAATAAGTAGAGTAATTGTTATTTTTTAAGTATTGCTTGAGTAGAATGGTTTTTGATTTTAGCTTAATAGACTCTTTGTTAAATCTAAGAATCTCGAATATCATTTTTAGAAATTTCGGATTTAGTAAATTTCTTCTTTGAGAGAATAAGCTATTGAGCGAAGTGCCATTGTATTCAAAATTATTTTCTTTTGAAAAAACACTAAAACTCATATTACTATTTTCGTATTTCACGCCGAGGTTATTAAGTAATGACGTAAACAAGGGATAAGTTTTTTTGTTAAATACAATGAATCCGGTATCAACATTTACTTTTTTATTGTTTATGACAATTTCATGCGTGTGGGAGTGACCGCCGATTCGTTTATCTTTCTCGTAAAGAGTTACATCGTGATTTTTATTCAGTAGGTAGGCAAGGGTGTTACCTGATATACCTGAGCCAATCACTGCAACTTTCATCGATTAGCGAGTCTACTTTGGATTTATCTTATTAGATTCGCGAATGGCAGGGGAGACTTTTCTGATATCCCATATCAAACCAAAAAAAGACATAATTTTTAAAATGTAATAAGTAATATCTATTTCCCACCAATAAAAACCCTGGTTGGCTGAGCCTGGAAAATGATGATGGTTGTTATGCCAACCTTCACCAAAGGTTAAAAATGCAATAAACATATTATTCTTACTTGAGTCCTTTGTTTTATATCGTCTTTTTCCCCAAATATGGGCAACTGAGTTGACTAAGAAGGTTGTGTGATAAAGCAATACGGTTGATAATACGAAGCCCCAAATGACAAGCTGCCATCCATTTGTCAACAGTTGTGGGTGTTTTGTTCCTAAGTGCTGGCCTAAATAGAAGAGACCGATACAAGTCAAAATTGGAACTAGTATATCGAACCGATCTATAACCCTTAACTCAGGAAATCTCATCAATTCTTTGACAAACTTTTGATGGGTTAAAAAGTTTGCTTTAGATAAAAACCACCCCATGTGACTCCAAAAAAAACCATGAGACTTTGGTGAATGTTTGTCTTGTTCGGTATCTGAATGCACATGATGTCCACGATGATGGGCAGCCCACCAGATAGGGCCTCGCTGAACAGCCGATGCTCCAATGACCGCAAAAACAAATTGCATTATTCGACTTGTTTTAAAGGCTTTGTGAGAGAAATAACGGTGATAAAATCCTGTGATAGCGAACATCCTAATGCTGTACATCAATAAAAATACTAAAAGGGCTGTGTAGCTAAAGCCCACTAGGAAAACTGTAAAGATGGCTAAATGAATCAATATAAAAGGAATTACTCTTAACCAATCGACTTCATATTCTTTTAAAATTGATTTTTGATACTTATTCTCAACAATGCTGTTGTCAAAAATACCTAGAAAATAATTCAGAAGCTTCATTCTTGTTCAATTTCTCTATAGTTATCGAGGCTATAACCCATGCCCTCAATCATATCTCTAAATTTAATCATCTGGTCGTGGGGGAGGGTCTTGGTTCTTGCCATTAACCACACGTAATCTAATTTATCTCTAGCGACGATTGTTATTTTGTAATCTTTGTCTAGGTAAGCGATTTTGTATTGAGCTTTGATCGGCCATATAAATTGCATCCCCCAGATAGCATTATTTGTTCCTGGGATAACAAAGCCTTTGGGGTGGTATGTCTTTACAGGACCATCTAGCGATCCCTCGTTAAATGTAAATGTTGTTGCTATAGATCCATCTTCATTTAATTTATAAGACTCTACTGCGTTAAAAGCATTTTTTTCAACGTAGGAGGGTATGTGGGCAAGGACATACCAATCACCCATAAATCGATTGATATCGACCTCATCAACTGTTTTAATTTGTGTAGATTTCATAGCACAGCCAGTCAGAAGTAAAATTAAAAAAAAGTGTTTTATAACAGTCATTAAAGTTTAATACTTAAAGTTAATTATTTTTTAAATCTATCGTTTTCTAAACCAAGGAAAAAACATAGGTGTTTGTTTTATATATTCCGCATAACCCTGTCTTCTATCGACGATTGTGCTCTCTAATAGTTCCGCACCTGATACTTTTAATAATAGCAGACTCATTAGGATAGGGGATAGCAAAGTGAAAGAAAATATACTATTAAATGAAATTAGGTAAATACCCCACCAAACTAAAAATTCACCAAAATAATTAGGATGTCTTGAGTAACGCCAGAGACCCTGATTCATAACACTCCCTTTCTTACTTTTGAGGAAATTCGAGAGCTGCCAATCAGCAATAGACTCATAAGCAAGCCCAAAGAAGGCGAGTAGAAATCCAATTACGCTCAATGTGTTTATCGTTATATCGTTTATGAAAATAGGGATGATCGATAGCATAAGGATGGATGCCATGAAGGCTTGAAGCCAAAAAATGATGTATAAACTTTTGTACTTAAATAGTGGCTCATTATTTTTTCTTATGACTTGGTATCTGCTATCCTCTGCTTTTCCCCAGTTTCTTTTAGTAAGGTAGGCGAATAACCTTAGAGACCACAAAAATATTAAACAGAAAAAAAGAGTCTGCATCAGGTTTAATGGCAGTGTTTGAATGCATACAAATGTTCCTAATAGAGGAAATAGGGCCCACATACTATCGACATGAGTTACATTTTTTAAAAATAAGCTTAAAACCCAGCCTATAAAACCGAATACAAGGAAGTAAATGAGCGTTGTTGTATAGAGATCAAGCATTTCTATTCAGTCTATTTGCAATAATTAACAAGACAGGAGTAATGAATGCCCATCCAATACTTAATATGATAATTGAGTTTGTACTTAGTAAAGTAATCGCACCTAATTTTTCTCCTGCAATGTAAGCTAATGGGCCACCTAAGGCACCAAAAAGAATAGATATATAAATTTTTTGTCTTAGCCAAGCTAGGCTGTGGTTTAGGGTCATCGCAAAAAACATCCAGAGCATCACAATCCATATAGGGGTAAGGGGGTAAGGTAAACCCGGGTCGTTATAAATAATGAGGTCAAAATTTAATAGCGCACCATCAAATAAAAGCCCTATAAGGCCAGCAATGATGATTAGTTTAAGCTCTAAAATCCGGTTTTTTATAAGAGCAAAATGTACCAATAAAATAACTATTGATAGCGTTAAGGCAAGATAAGTTTGGTTATAGGAGGCACCTAAAACACCGATAAACCAGCCAGCCTGAAATAATACAAAATTTATTATTTTAAATATCATTTTTGAAACAGGTAGTGACCAACCCGCCATTCAACTCCTTTCTTGTATCCCCATAATTCTGCGCAAGCCATAAAAAAGATACGCCATCTTTGAAGCCACATTTCTCCATCCTTTTCGCCATAAGTTTCCTTTAGGATGGGCAATACACGCGTTTTATTTTTATCTAGGTTTTCAAGCCACGCATTGGCTGTTTTTTCATAATGAGTCCCAGACCAGTCCCATTGTGATAAAAGTTTCATTTGATCTTGGAAGTAGAGGGGGAGGTCTTTTGATGGCATCATTCCTCCTGAAAAAAAGTATTGACTCATCCAGTCATCATCTCCCTCAACTTCAAATAAATAGGGTTGTGATTGATGAACAAATATATGCATAAAGAACATCCCCTTGGGCTTTAACCAGCTTGCGATGCTCTTAAAAAGCTTTTTATGGTTCCTCATATGCTCAATCATCTCAACTGAAACTACACGATCAAACTTATCTTTTATAGAAAATTCATTCATGTCTGCGGTAATTACCTTGACGTTTCTCAACTTCCTTTTTTTTGCCTCAGATAATATATATACCTTTTGAGATTTAGAGTTAGAAACAGCCGTAATTTTACTTTTTGGATATTTTGAAGCCATCCAAAGTGTTAAAGACCCCCAGCCACAACCTAACTCAAGGATTGACTGTCCATCTTTGAGGTGGGCATGGTTGGCAGTCAATGCAAGCGCCTCACTCTCTGATTGATTTAAATTCTTTGTTTTATCGGTCCAATAACAAGAGCTATATTTCTTATGTTTTCCTAAACAATAATCATAAAATTTTGAAGGCACCTCATAATGCTGTTCGTTCGCCAGTTCTGGAACAAGTGCAATGGTCTCTTTATTCATTGCCTTCTATAAAATTCATTTTGTGCCGATGGTTAATTTCCGTATCTTGACTGACGAGCGAAGCTACCCTTTTTTTTAGAAGGTGCCTAATTCCAAATCTGATTAGGCAATCAGGAAGTAGCTGATTTTCAGACATTTTGATAAGTAATTTAATCATATTGTTCTTAGTTCATGATAATGAACTCTAGTTCATTAAAGCTATAAGTAATAAGTTATTAATTTTAGGGTTTTTAGAAATCTTATTTAATTATAAGGCAATTGGAACTTCTAAGATTTACTATTTAAATTTTTATTTATAAATTTAGGTATAATTTATAAGAAAATTTGTGATTAAATATTGATAAAAAAGGGTTATTTAAATGTTAGATGAAGTTATAGAGTTTTACAGTTTCCTAGACTTGAATTTTGAGTTGACAGCATTTTTATCTGTTCTTACAGTTATTTTAATTATTTTTAGCTTAGCTTTTTTTGCTCATTTTGTGACCAAAAATTATATCGTAAAGTATCTAAGACACACTATTCTCTCAAAAGAAAAATATATTCCTCAAGCTTTTAAAAAATATAAACCTTTTGAGAAATGGCGCATTTAGTTGCGGCAATTATAATTTATTCGTTAGCTGACTTGATGACTACAGATGACTCAATGATTACATGGCTTAACGAGTCTATTGAATGGTTAGAGGACGGGGGCGTAATCTACGCAACATTAGCTATTATCTGGTTCCTGTTAGGACTTCTAAATGTATTAAGTACATACTTATCAAGAATATAAGAAGCCACATCAGCCATCGATTAAGGGCTATATTCAATTAGTAAAAATTATCATTGTAGTTACAGCGGCAGTATTGATTGTCTCAATGATGCTTGATAAATCACCCTTGGCTTTCTTAACAGGTTTAGGTGCAGCTTCTGCAATTATTATTTTGGTTTTTAAAGATACCATTTTAGGATTTGTTGCCAGTGTGCAGGTAGCCTCTTATGACATGGTAAGGATAGGTGATTGGATCACAATTAAATAATTTAAAGGTTGATGGAGATGTTGAAGATGTTTCACTGAATACGGTGAAAATTAGAAATTTTGATAAAACAGTAACAACTATCCCAACATCATCCCTTATCACAAATGGGGTCCAAAATTGGCGCGGTATGGAAGAAACAAAGGGCAGAAGAATTAAGCGGGCTATTAATATTGACATCAAAACTATTAAATTTTGTGACGAGACTTTATTAGATAAACTATCAAAAGTGACGACTTTGACAAAATACATCAAGGATAAAATAGAAGAAATTAATTCTCAAAATGCAAAAATTAATTCAAAAAGTGAAGATCTTAATGGGAGAGCATTAACAAATATTGGGTTATTTCGAAAATATATTTATAACTATTTAACTGAAAGTGAGCATATTAGAAACGACTTAACGTTTTTGATTCGACAACTCCAACCTGGTCAAAGTGGTATCCCAATTGAAATTTATGTATTTACAAATGATACTAACTGGATTAATTATGAAAACATTCAGAGTGACATCTTTGATCATTTACTGGCTGCTTTACCAATGTTTGAGTTAGCTGCCTTTCAAATTATTTCTGATACTAATGAGCATACCAAATCAGGTACCGATAAGTAATCATTTTTACGATAGATTAACGTTGGGTATAATTTAATAAATATGGATTATTCTGGGCTTCAATTAATAGGTGCATTTATTCTCATTGGGATGATCATTTTTTTTTATCGACGATCCATATTTGAAATATTTAAGACACCCAAAGAATCTATTATTCTTTCCATCCCAATTATTTTATTGGGAGTTATGTTTTACTTCTTTTTTAAATTTAAAGGTTTTTAATGAAGGATTAGTTGTGTCGCAATTAGATAACTGACGTCGTATTTTATTGTCTTTTGTTGTTTGTATCAGAGCTATTCTAATAAAAAATCTAAAAACATTTTTTTCTTAACCTATTACCTTTATTTCTAATATCTCCTTCGTCCACATTACACATTTCATTTGTTGGAGCTAAATTAGTTCCATTAGCTACAAAAGCATCAAATGCTTCAAAAGCCAGTAATATTTGTTTTTTGCACTTACCGGTGAAGTCAATATTTGTAAAATATCCTTTTTTCTTACATTCATTTGTTTCTCTTTTGGTTGTATATATTGTCTCATCAATAAGATTAATAGATAAATCATGACCGACTACACTGCAACTGCTTTTGCTTGGAGCTTCTGTATAAACCGTCATTGCTGATATTGAGTCTTTATCTTTTATATAGCTGCCTTCAAAACGAGCAGATTTGCCATTGTAATATGTTTCATCTTCAGCTCTTATAGACGCCTTTCTAACCTTTACAACTATGGATTTCTTGATTCTAAAGACATCTGAATCACTTTTAGTCAATAGTTGTTCGCCTTCACATAACAACTTAAACTCTTCAGCGTGGCTTAAAGTCGTTATTAACAAAGTATATATAAGTAGTTTTTTCACTAAGTACTTTTAGATTAGAGTTATTCTTTAATCAGAATTTACATCGCTTTCACTCACTGACTCGCATTTTTCTCCAGCTTTGTCACACTCTTTATCTGCTTCTTTTGCAACAAAAACACAACCTGTAACAAGAACAGCTAATACCAACATAGCTAATAACTTTTTCATCTACTTTCCTTTTTTTAACTTAAAATATTTAAACATCATATCATATAGTAATAACAATACATTTTTAATATGTGAGAAGCAATATGTATAGATTTGATTCCTAAAAATTATTTCTTAATATAGTATTTAGTTGAGAAAATTTTAAAGCTTTAAAAATTTTTAAATCAGGGCGAAATAAATGAATAACAAAATAAAAACAGCAGTAGCAGGTGCGTTACTAGCATCAGCTTCAGTGTCTAATGCCGGTATCACCTGGGACGCAGGTGAATGGACTGTGGACATGACCGGTTACGTGTCTGCATTCGCAATTTTTTCTGACGCAAAAGATACAACTGGACCAAAAGGTGGCCTAGCTGCTACTCAACGTAGTATTGATGCAGATAGCGAAAGTGTTTCGATCTCTACAGGTGTTCTACCAGACTGGTTAGGCTTCACAGCAACGACTCGTCAAAATGACATCGATACTTCGGTAACAATCTCATTCCAACCGGACGCTGGTGGTAACGCGGCACTACAGGGTGGTGGTAACGCTGGAAACTGGCAAGCATTCTTAACATTTGGTGATAAATCATGGGGTTCTGTTAAAGTGGGTAAAGATATGGGTATCTTTGCTTCAACAGCAGGTATGAATGACATGACACTATTAGGTGTGGGTGCAACAGGCGGTACTGTGGGTAACGGTGTTAATAGATCTAGTGAAGGGGCCGATACTACTATGGGTGGTATCGGTACAGGTTATCTATATGCTGACTGGAAAGGTCAAATTGCATATACAACACCAAACATGAACGGCTTCTTAGCAACTGTGGGTATTACACAGCCATGGAATGCGGAAGGTGATGGAGTAACATCTGCACGTTCTACAGGTGGTTCTGATAACTTTGCTTACGAAGGGCAAGCATCTTATTCATGGACTGGTGATTTCGCTGGTAAAGCATGGGTTGGTGCATTCTATCAAGATGTAACAGGTCTTACAGCTGCTAACCTTGATGAAGATGCACAAGCTTTTGAAGCGGGTATAGCAACAACTGTTATGAATATTGGCCTAACAGCTTACGCATACAGTGGTGAAGGTGTGGGTACAACAGGTATGTTAGTGCGCGGATTTGACGCTACTGGTTCAGCACGTGATTCTAATGGTGGCTATCTTCAGGCGACATACACGACCCCAATGTTTACTAAGTTGGGTGTGTCATACGGTGTTTCAAAACTAGATGATAACACTGCAGATGCAGGTAAAAATTTAGTTAAAGAAAACAATAGAATAACTGTTGGTGCTTACCAGCCGTTAACTAAACACCTAATGATAGTTGCTGAATTCTCACATGTTGAGTCAGAGTCTCACTTATCGACTCAGAGTGATTCAGAACAAGACATTATGTCTGTAGGTGGGATCTTATTCTTCTAGGATTTAATTTAAAAATAACGTAATACTTAAAAGGGTTTTCTATGACGATTTTAAAAAAAGGGTTTTCTATGACGATTTTAAAGCTTTTCCTGTTAACTTCACTGCTACTGGCCTTCAACTCATATGCTGTTCCAGTTGACTTCAATGTTCTTGTTGAGTCAGCTAATAAACCTGTTGCAAATGCCGATGTTAAACTCATGCAGGCAATCCCAAACCAACAATCGAAGGTTATAGCAAAGGGCCGCAGTTCATCAGAAGGCAACATCAGCTTTACCGGTCTGCCAAAGTTGGAAAGCGGTTTTTATTACCTCGTAGCAGACGGCGGAGAAATCAGTGGTTTCGAAGTCCGCTCTTTTCGATTAATGGCAGCGCTTAATAACGAGCAGAATGGAAGTGTAGTCGTAAACGAGCTGAGTACGATTGGTTCAGTGTGGCCGCTTGCTGCTCAAACGTCGGGCTCTGGCGTCATTGTAGGCTCAAACACCGGTCTGCTGATAGGCTCTAGCCACATCCAAAATCTGGTCGATACCTCAACGGGAAATTTTGGGAAACTTGTGCTCGATGGAAATAACCTCACATTTTCAGAAACCGTTGGGCGAATGAATACTTTAGCCACATTAGTCGCGTCATGTGGTGGGTATTATCAAGCTAATACCTGCAAGAAATTTTTAGATATCGCTGATGCAAAAGATACATTGGAAGCTTTACGTAATATTGCAATTGAGCCGTATAAAAACTCCTCAGAGTTATTCAATTTATTCACTACTGCGTTTCCTTATCCCAAAGGAGAAGGCGTTCGGCCAACAGAATTTGTCCCATATCTAGAGTGGGCACCTAAAGACTTTTCATTGATGGTTCGTATCACGGGTGGAGGGCTGTATTCGGCAGGTCGAATGATGTTTGATAATCAAGGGCAGCTATGGTCAGGGCAAAACTGGATCCCCGGTACCCAGGCTAATCTAAGCTCATCTATAGGCGGCGGAGTTTCACGAGTAGATGCAAGTGGTACAGCGACTTCACCTCCTTTGACGGGATACAATCGACAGGGGCTTGATGGCATTGGGTGGGGCACCACTGTTACTGTTAATAAAGTTTGGGCAAGCAGCTTTAATTCTAAAATAGGGGTACTTGATCTCGATGGTAATGCACTAGGCCCAGCCACGGTTGATGGAAAAAATGGCGCATTGCAGGGTCTGGCGACGGGGCCTGATGGTGATGTCTGGGTCTGCGACAATCAGCTAAACCAACTCATTCGGTTTCCCAAGGGCGATCACACTAAAGGTGAAAGTTGTTAAGGTTGCAGGCTTAAATCGCCCATTTGCAGTTGCAATCGATAATACTAATCATGTTTGGGTTACGAATAATGGGTTTGACACTGTCACCAGATTCCCTGCTGATTCGCCAGATAAGGCACAGCAGATAACCCTTGGTGGCATTGCTCCCAGAGGCATCGCTATAGATTCAGTAGGTAACGTGTGGGTGGGTAATAACTTTTCAATGGGTTACCCCATAGCGAAGATCCCGCCTGGGGCATCCATTATCGAAGAGTTTAAACTCAATCTTCAAAAGGTTTTAGCGGACCAAAAGAAAGGTGTAGTCACAAAATCGGGTAACCTGACCCTGATATCATCTAAAGGTAAGGTGCTTCGAAAGGGCATACTTGAAGGCATTGTAAACGGTGCCTGGGGCGTCAGCATCGATGGTCAAGATAATGTATTTGCGAGCGACTTCCTTGGATCAGGGTTTGCTAAAATATGTGGCACAAGCGAAGACAATTGCCCAGCGTACCATGCAACCGGAGATCTGATTCACCTTTATCAATCTGGTATCATTCAAAAAGTCACAGACACTATGATCGATGATGCTGGCAATGTTTGGATAGCAAATAATTGGGACTACTTGCCGGCACTCGTAGATGCTGACCCTGACCGTAGGATGGCTACTCGTGGCGGTGGTACGGGAATTACGGTTATTTACGGGATTGCGTCCCCCGTTCTGAATCCGCTAATTGGACAGGTTCGACGGCCTGAATGACGAATACTGGCAAGGCGAATAAAGTGGCATACTATGTAAAAGAGTAATTCACTTTTAGACTTTCGGCGTTAATTTTGGAATGAACACAATGAGACTTCATGGCTGGCATATCACTTACTGGACTATCGGCCTAATACTGCTTGCCGTGATGCTATTTCTTGCATCTTCTCCATGGAATGCAGACAGCATAAAAATAGCCATACGATCCACAGGAAGAAGTTCGTTATTCTTATTCTCAATTGCCGTTACTGCGTCCAGTGTATACTATTTCTGGAAGGCGCCTTTTTCAAAATGGGTTCTACAAAATAGGCGCTATATCGGCGTAAGCTTCGCTGCCTCCCACTTCATTCCATCTCGGCCTTATTGCTTTAGTATCAATAGTTTTTCCTGAACCGTTCCTCGAAGATCAAGCACGAAGCCAGTGGATATTTGGTGGCATAGGCTATGTCTTTGTTGCTCTGATGGCACTGACCTCATCAGACAAAGCCCAGCACTGGTTAGGCATGAAAAATTGGAAAAAACTTCACCTCATTGGTGTTTACTACCTTTGGTTTGTTTTCTTTATGACCTATGTCAAACATACCAAAATCGATCCCAGTTTTTATGCACCATTTCTCGTCTTCACCGTTGCTGTTTTATCACTGCGCTTAATCAAACACTTTAAAGTTAGATAATTCGACAAATATTGACTCAAGAGAAATTAAATCTTATTAGACTAATTTTTCCTTAAATTTATGCCTTTGAAACCCTTGATATCAGTGGCTCTCAGAAGGGCAAAATAGGGGTTTTTAGCTAGTTTGTAACTATGTAAAAGTGCCCCTCTACCACCCTTTAATAGCAAGGGATTTGAAGGTGCTATTTTTGGCATTTCTCTAGTTTGTTTTTGGGTAGGCTACCCTAGCTTGGAGGACAAAGATGGCTGAGAGAGGACACTTATTCACAAAATCTGAGGATAAAGGTGAGGGCAGATATTAACTTCTTAATGATTGAATAGCTGTAATCAAAATGCTTAATTTATATACAATTGTTTGTAGTAATATATATAAAAAATAGTCAGTGGGGGGTAGTCCTAGCAAATGCCAAAGTAGTGATATATGTAGTGATATATGCTATATTTTGAAGGTTTGAATTGACTATATTGCAGTGTTTATAAGGTATGTAGAGCAGATAAGTGGCGTCCCCAAGGGGATTCGAACCCCTGTTGCCGCCGTGAAAGGGCAGTGTCCTAGGCCTCTAGACGATGGGGACATCCAGAAGGCGTAATTCTACTATATTTTATTAATAAATAAAGAAAATTTCATATATAAATTCTTACAAAAAAATAAATCTTGTTTACCTTTGAATTTTTAATTACTATATTCTACAAAGTTTTTTTTAAATAGTTACAAAATAAAATTAGGGAGCTTTTAAATGACATCAGAAATTAATAAACTTAAAGATGAGGTCAGTAAATTAAAAGCTTTACTAGAATCTCAAAAAACTTCATTAGAAGATAAAGTATCTATGATAGAAATAAAATACCATCTGACGGCTGTAGTGCAGAGCAGAGTGAAAACTTTCATTGAGGATGAGATACTTTTAGATGTGGCTCCTGCACTCAATACATCATCTTATGTAAATGTTCGCTTGGAGGCACAAGAACAAGAACTCGCACTTAAAGGGCCTGGAAGTTAATATTGCAGATCAAACGGTTTATCCACAATCTTTTAAAATACATGACACATGCGTCAACATGATTGCCAAGTTATGGAATTGCCCGGAGCCTGATGATTTTGATGATTATGGTTGCTACCCTGGTGCTTGCACTGTAGGGTTCAACAGAGGCATGCCTTCTAGCAGGATTGGCACTAAAATTTAGATGGCGAAAGTGGTATGCAAAGTCAAATAATCTAAGCGAACAAAGAGTCTTTGGGGAGAGGCCTAATATAGTTATTTCGACCTGCTTTCAGGCTGCCTGGGAAAAGTTAATTAAGTACATGGATATTGATGCAAAATTTATTCAGCCCTCCTATAAAGACTTTAAAATAAATACTGATGAGATTAGCAGTGCTATTGATGATCACACCATTGGTGTCGTAGCGATTATGGGGAATCATTATGGGGGTCAATATGATCCTGTATGGGAGATAAATGATATCGTTGAAAAGGTAAATAAAGATCGAGGGTTTCAAGTAGGAATTCATATTGATGCAGCCTCTGGTGGTTTTATCGCTCCGTTTCAAGAAGATCTCCCTGACTGGGACTTTAGGCTGAAAAATGTATTATCCATCTCAGCAAGTGGGCATAAATTTGGAGAATCCTGTATTGGGACAGGTTGGGTAGTATGGCGTCAGCGTGAAAATTTAAGCGATCACGTGGCTATATCGGTCAGTTACTTGGGCGGAATGGGAGAATCTTATAACTTGAATTTTTCCAGACCTGCAAGTGGGATTTATGTCCAATACTACAAGTTTTTAAGGTATGGAATTTCGGGCTATCAAAAAATTTGTGAGCATATGATGATCCACGCCCAAAAAATCCGAGAGAGGCTTAGAAAAAATGAAATTTGAGGGTAAGCCTAGATTTATTATTCTCGATGATGGAGATAAGAATTGCTTACCAGTCGTGACAGCCATGCTTAATCCAGAATGTAATTTTGAATATGATGATATTGACTTACAGCATGCTATTTCAGAACATAATTGGTATGTCAGTGGTTACAAGATGAATTTTGAGGATCCAATTACAAAGCAAGACAAACCTATTTTTACGGATCAAGACGGCTCAAAAACAATGTTTAGAGTTGTGGTTAAAAATAATATAAACTCTGTCATGGTCGACAATCTTATAGATTCTTTTGGTAAGACTTTAGAAATGCTTGATTCAATTGAGTTTAAAAATAAGGCCAATGGGCCTTATAAGGGAATGCACAGAAAAAAGAATTTATTCTCAAAACACTGTTAATCAAATCTATAATCTTGAATGAATAATTCTTATTTAAAATTCGCAAAATATAATTTTTTTAATCACAGGAGTTTAAATGAAATTTACTAAATTAGTATTAGCTTTAGCACTTCCATTTACCATGATTTCTCAATCTCTCGCATGCGAGAATAAAGTGATCAATGATCTAGCAGAGACAACGATATTTAAAAATGTTGATTGTTGGACCTTACTTGTCGATGAAGATAACTTTAGATCTTATGGATATAACAATCCAGATCTCAGCCTGAGCTCATATAACTCAGTATTGTTAGATGAAATAACGATTGAAGAAAAAGCAGATAGCACAGTGACTGCTGAGCTACTTACTAGAATTAAAAATACGGCGAGAACTAAGATTAGAGATGAAGTCAGAGCATCATACTCATTAGCAAGTTCAGCTGAGCCCAATGTGATGAGAATGCAAGTGAACTTCAGAGACGCTGACCTAACAGGAGAAGAGATGGGTGTACTTGACTTCTTACCTATAAAAGCCGCTTGGAACCTAGGTAAAAAAATTACCGATAATAATACTAAAGTACCTTTCATGGTGTTTGAATCTAGAATTAGCGATAGCGTCTCTGGTGAGCTAATTAGAGCAAGAATTTTTGTATTTAGAGGGGAGGGCTTTGAAGGTGATATGGCACCTAATACCTTTGAATCTTTAGTAGTTAATTCGATTGATAAGGCATTTGAAAAAAGTGACTTTAAACAGTATGGATATTAGTTCTTTATAAAGTCTTTTACATGTTTAAAAAGCCAACTTTTTGTTGGCTTTTTTTATCAAAATTAAAATATTTGGCTTCACTAAATAGGGTAATCCCGTGTATTATTTAGAAAAGATTTAATATTAATTTGTGAGGTAATTATGCATACAGAAGAACATACCGCAATGCTTATTGAAATTGCAACGCTCCTTGATGTGGAGTTAGAGGAAGTAAAAAAATTCGTTGAATTAATGATTGATGGCTATAACTTTGAGGATGGTGTTAATGGCTGCCATTTAACCTCAGGAGAATGTAAGCTTGTTCTTGATGAGATTCAAAAAAGGAAGCCAGACGCTTCCTGAATAAACTTTTTTATTGATCTAGTTGTACTCGCGTCGTTCCGTTGGATGAGGTGAGTACCCTTACCTTATCACCCGCCCTTAGCGGACCAACATTCTTATCAATCTCTTGAGTGACGACTATTAAAGTATCGTTCGAAAGCCTGATGGTTATTTCTTGGCCATTAAGTGTATTTACATTCTTTTCAATTTTATCACCAACGATACCCCCAGCCACCGCACCAACAATAGCAGATACTAAAGACATTTTACCGCCACCGACATTAGAAGCGGCTATACCACCAATTGCTCCCCCTGCAAGTGCACCGATTCCACCTTCTCCAGCTTTTATCTCTACACCCTTAACACTTTCAATTTGACCCATTTTCAAAGTCTGTGCCTTTCTTGCTTGATTTCCAGAATAGGAATCACCCGTCATCGTCTGTGAGGCGCACCCAAATAAAAATAGACTCATTATCGCGATTAACAGAAAATTAATTTTATTCATTATTTCATTTATCCTTTTTTAAAAAGTTCGATTAGGGCCAATTTGATATAGCTCTTCTTCTACACCAATGATTGCTCCATTTTCAGCATCAACGGTAATCTCAGTCTGCATATTCTTGCCTTGATTATAAATGTCGAAAGAATAAAAAGGTTTTCCACTTACAAAGCCATATTCCCTTGCAACTATCACGCCACTATACTTATCAATTGCTGCTTTCTCAGCCTCTGTGACAGATATCTTAGCCTTAGCTTGAAAGTGTGGATCTTCTGAATGTGTTTCAAGTTGAAAGCCACTTAATTGACTCGTTGTGGCATCACATTCAATCTCGATAAAAAAATCAGTGCCATTAACGTTCGTATCGATATCAAATTCGTAGCTAATAACACCATTCTCTGACTCTACCTCCATAGACATAATTTGCCCTGGGTAATCTTTTTCAATGTTATCAACACATGTTTGCAGTGTCTTATATTCAGCTGCGAATGAAATCGATGAGATTGAGGTTAGCAGTGTAAATAGTGCAATTTTGAGTTTCATCTACTTTTTCCCTTTATTTTTATATGATCGATGCTAAGCTACAATCTTATCACCTTCATTAAGAACACCCAAACATGAAAAAATTATTCTTATTTATACTTCTACCAAGCCTTTTATGTGCAGAACCTCTAAGTGTAGACCTTATTTGTGAGGGAGAGTTAACGTTATTTTGTGAGGATGGAACACCATGCGTAAAGGAGCCTGCCATTGAAAAAATAAAAATATCAGGCAGCACGCTTATACATAAGCTCCACGGCAATCATTTCTTGAATGTTGATGAGAGCTCAGTCAGCTCTAGAAGAGTTAGATACAGATGGGTCAATAGGCTTTTCTTTCTTTATTGATCGAAAAACGGGTCAAATTAAGATTATCAGTGGGTGGCAAAAGCCCTATGAATACAGTGGTGTTTGTAAGGTAGAGCCATTACCAGAGCAGCTAAGCATTGATTAGGATAAGTTATTTTAAAGAGAATTATTTAGAGATTGTTTTAGCTCTTTTGTATCTAAATGCTGCACTCCTCATTCTGAGAATTTTATGCATACTTTAGATTCATCATGTATTTGTTAACGATAGCGCTGCTTTTCGTAAGATGGGGTGTTCTTACAGTAAATATATTGTTCTCATTTTTATATTTTTATTGATAGATAATCCTATATATATTATAGACTTAAGAAGCTTTGTTTGGGTAATTTATGATGTATTAGTAATGCTTTTTTATCTCTTGGCATCTTATCAAAAAAACTAGCTCAAATTAATCCTATTTTTAGAAACTTTTGATGATTCAAGTTGCCATACAAATTAATTCAATAAATGCAGGCATATTATGAAATACTTAATCATCTCTGATAGGGCTTTGTTTGTCTCTTTCTTGTCTATGCTGATGATCATAAAACCAATACGCAAAAAGAATACTTTGATAATGGAAACCTAAGTTCGAAGTGACATACAAGAATGGGAAAAAAAATGGGAAAGAAATTTTTTGGTATGAAAACGGCAATAAAATGATGGAAAGTTTTTTCGTAGATAACCATGAGGAGGGTCTTTGGCAGCAGTGGTATCCAAATGGGCAAAAGAAGATTGAAGTTAATTACATCAAGGGTAAGTATAACGGCCTATGGAGACAATGGTATGACAGACGGACAATGAAAAAAAATGTTAAATTTGTTGATGGAAAAAAAGTGGCAAAGAAGTTAACTGGAAAAAAGACGGAACGATCAAATCTGAGGTAATTTACGAAGATGGAAAAATTATTAAAAGGCTTTAAATGAAAAGCGCTATAGAATTAAGACTCCCTGCTTTATTGAGAGGTAAAATAGACCAATAATAATACCTAGCAGTATTAAAAATATGGTGCTAGCTTTAATAAGTATTTTTTCGAAAGGCTTTATCGTAAATCAGGGAATAAATTGCGGTCACAAGGAATAGAAAACCGATAACAAGAAAAAATCCAGTCACACTGAGGACAAGGATATTTAAACCCATCATCCAATTAATTATCTGATCAATTGTCATATCAAATTGACTATACCAAATGTTTTCTTAAATAAAATTTTTTAAAATTTATGATGTAAAATTAAGTTATTCAAATTACATATTAAGGCTTAAGTCATGCACAAACTAACACACTTCATTGCAGCAATTTTATTGGTATTTTCTCAAACTGGTTTCACTGCATCCAAAGCAGAAATAGATGCAGAAATAAAAGCGGCTCTTGATCAGTTATATAAAACAACGCCAGCTGCAAAAGAGCTTGCCTCTAAAGCTAAAGGAATACTCGTTTTTCCAAGTATTGTAAAAGCGGGTCTTGGTATAGGTGGTTCATTTGGTGAGGGCGCATTAATTATCGGAGGTAAGAAGGTTCAGTACTACAACAATATCGCTGGATCAATTGGTTTTCAAATAGGTGTTGAAAAACGCTCTGAAGTTTATATGTTCCTTAAAGCAGATGCACTTAAAGAATTCAGGAATGCGAGTGGATGGAGTGGTGGTGGAGATGCGAGTGTCGCTGTGGCGGTATGGGGTGCAGGTGGCGTTGCTAACGTAGAATCAATTAAAGAGCCTGTTGTCGCATTTGTATTTTCTCCAAAAGGCTTAATGTACAACCTCACACTAGAGGGAAGTAAAATAAATAAAATTGATAAATAGTTTAAGAGACTACTTTTTAAAAGAGTTTTTCTAAAGATGCTGGTAAGAGATAGTGACTTACCAGTGCAATAATCAGAATGCCAATCAAATTTAGAATAAATCCGGCCTTAATCATATTGCCAATC
Source organism: Methylophilales bacterium BACL14 MAG-120910-bin43 (assembly GCA_905181685.1). Taxonomy (GTDB): domain Bacteria; phylum Pseudomonadota; class Gammaproteobacteria; order Burkholderiales; family Methylophilaceae; genus BACL14. Next base: position 135,598 of record CAJIYK010000004.1, read on the forward strand.
GTAATCTTCCCTGAGCCATAAACAATGGCGTTGGGTGGTGTCGCCACAGGTAGCATAAATGCCAAGCTTGACGCCAAAACGAGTGGGATGGCAATCGATATAGGGGCAACTGAAATTGCAACAGCAATTGATGTGGCAATTGGCAGAAAAGTGGACGTGGTAGCTGTATTTGAAGTTAGCTCGGTAAGGAAGACAATGAAGGTTGTGATTAATAGAATAATCAACCAAGGCTTGAGTTCCACTAACAAACTAAATGACGTCCCTAACCACTGACCTAACCCTGAGCTGCTAATAGAGCTTGCTAAAGAGAGACCGCCACCAAATAACAGCAAAAGTCCCCAGGGTAATTTTTTTGTTTCATCCCATTCTAAAAGATTACTTTTCTTGTTATCAGACGGTAAGATAAATAAAATAATGGCCGCTAAAATGGCAATACCTGCGTCAGTCAGTCCTAATAGCATTTCATGATATTTCAAATAGGGCCTGCCTATCCATAAGCTCGCTGCAATCAAAAAGATAATAAAAACTTTTTTTTCATCTCGACTAATGTCCCTAATTTTTTCAAGGCCTGATTTATTTTACTTTTGGTCGCAGTATTAATTTCAAACGTGGATGGATAAATAATTTTTGTCAGAATGATGAAGGACGCTACTAGCATCATTAACCCAATGGGGAGTGCAATTTTCATCCAGTCCAGAAATGAAATATCGATATTGTAATTTTCTTGCATAAAGCCTGCGAAGACAATATTAGGGTGCTGTGCCAATCAAGCTTGACATCCCACCAATGGAAGAGGCATATGCAATGCCTAAGAATAGTGCAATTTCAAAGTTTTTGATCTGTTTGTTTGCCAATCCTGGCAAAGCTTCTTTTATATTGACGCAGATAGCCAAACAGATAGGGAGAAGCATTAGAGTTGTTGAGGTATTCATCACCCACATGCTGATAAAAAATGAGATGCACATAAAAGCACCCACAATATAACTAGCCGATGTATTTACTTTTGATACCACCGATAAGGCAAGTCTCTTATGCAAGCCTGATCTTTGAATAGCTAATGCCAATATAAAACCACCTAAAAATAAAAAAATGTGGGGGTTTGCATAAGATATAGCCGTCTCTTTAAGTGATGAAATTTGAAGCAGAGGAAAGGCAGCAAGCGGAACTAGAGCTGTAACAGGCAAGGGCACTGCTTCTGTTCCCCACCAAGCGGCCATCAGGAGTGCAACAGCAGCAACGTGCCAGCCTTCAATAGACAATGATTCTGGTGTGGGATTTAAAATAACAGAAAAGAACAAAAGCAAACCAATCCAAAAACCTAATTTTCTATAAGACTGATTATGCAAAATAATTCCTTACTCGGCTTTTTTTAGTAAGTATTTAACAAGCTTCAGGCTGGTGAATTTGAAGAAGCAGGGAAATATTGCATGGATGATAGAGGTGATGCCTGCATATAAAAGAATAAAGCCTGCAATAAAAGCAAACTTAAAGTGCGTCCAGTAAGTTTTTCCTGCTTCATTTAAATGTTTCTTAAACACGCCCTTAATACCCCCATCTAAGATTTGATGTTAGAACAGATGAGTCCCAATGTTTTTTAATTTCATCATCCAGCAAGCACATAGTAATTGAAGCACCAGCCATATCTAAAGCTGTTGTGTAATTCCCGACAAGTGAGCGAGAGATCTGAATTTGTTTCTCTTTAAGTTTCTCGGTAACGGCTTGATAAATTAAATATAGCTCTGATAAAGGGGTACCTGAAAATCCATTCACTAACAATATTATTCCATTAGGATCCTTAAGATCTAATGATTTCTCATCGAAGTCCTTTAAGATAGCTGAAACCATATCCTCCACAATATGATTCGCCATTTTAATTTTTTCTCGCTTTCTGCCAGGTTCCCCATGAATGCCGACACCAAATTCAATTTCATCAACACCGATATCAAAGGTTGGCTTACCTGCAGCAGGAATAGTGCAGCTGGATAGTGCCACGCCAATGCTTGAACAATGATGGTTAACCCTATCTCCAAGCTGTTTGCATGATGATAAATCTCCACCTTCCTCAGCCAGGCTGCCGACAACTTTCTCAACAATCAATGTCCCAGCAACACCTCTTCGGCCTGTTGTATAACTTGAATTGATAACAGCGGCATCATCATTCGTTAAAACCGTTTGATTTTCAAATTCGATCATTTCAGATGCCATTTCAAAATTCATAACGTCACCAGAATAATTTTTTACGATAAATAAGATGCCTGACTTGGGCTGACATTTTTCAACTGCAGCAATCATTTGATCTGGGGTAGGAGAGGTAAAGACATGGCCAGGGCAAGCTACATCCAGCATTCCCTTACCAATATAACCTGTGTGAAGCGGTTCGTGTCCAGATCCACCGCCTGAAACCAATAGAACTTTGTTCGGATTGATCTCTTTTCGTGTCACAAAAATTGGATCAAGGTTGAGCGCGACTATATCATCGTGAGCTTTAGCAAAACCCTTTAAGCTATCAATGATGAAGTCGTCTGTTTTATTTATAAATTTTTTCATATGACTTTAACTTTATTTGATTTTTTTAAGTTCCTTACACACCGTACTGATAATTATTTGGCAAGTTTTAGCGCCTGGATCAATATGACCTACGGCTCTTTCTGCTAAGCCAGCTGACCTTCCTTTTGATGGCATCATATCTTTTGTTGCCATCACCCCCGCCATCGCAACCAAATCAATTTCTTTAATTAATTTTTGTATCTCACATCCCTCGTTAGCTAGTGATTCAAGCTTTTTTGAAACAGGAATCAATACATCAAGCATTGTTTTATCACCTAATTTTGACTTACCCCTATTCATAATTGATTCTACGCCAGAAGTAAAACCTTTACTAAATTGCTGAAGATTGCTTTCACCTGAAACCTCCTTGGCCAAGGCCAGAAAGAAGCTGGCAAATAAAGGGCCCGATGCACCCCCAACAGAGGTCATTATTGTCATGCCTATCTTTTTGAAAGCTTGATCGGGTGTTAAGGTAGCGAGTTCTGATTCGATTGACTGAACAGCTATGCTACCTCTTTTTATATTGATATAGTGGTCACCATCACCGATAGCCCTGTCTAAGGACTCTATCTCCTCCTCAGCATTAAGGATTGTTTTAACGACGCTATTAATACATTTAATAATAAAATCGTTGGCCATAAATCAAACTTAAAATAGATAAAATCCTAGTATAAATGAATCTTTTAGCTTGAATATAGTCTTTTAATTTTATAGATAATAAGGATGAATTGACATGGTTGGTAAAAATGAAAAAGAAGAATGTCCTGCACACAAATGTAAGCCCTTTATGCTGATGTCATATGTAGCCGCCGTATTTTTGATCTTAGGTATCTGTGCATTTTCAAAGTATCTTTTCTTTTAAATTTAATCTAATTTTTGAACCCCAACAAATTATTTAAATTTTTTCCACGTACCGCCGTACTGATAGGTACTCTCATGTTTTGATTTAATATCAAGCAAGCATTGCTGGCATAAGAAAACCCAATCATTTTGCTCATATTTACAACGATAAAGGATTCTATGCTCAGAATTGCAACTAAAGCATAACTTTGATCTAGTTCTCACGGCTACACTTCATGAAAAAGGTTAAATAGATTTAAGCCTATTTAAGTTTGTTACTTCGGTAAATATAGATAAGCAACCACGACTACAATCGCTACCACTGCAAGTATAAGAATTTTCTTTGAACCACCCCCTGATTTTCCGAGTAATCCATTTTTCCATTGCTCTAGCTCTTTTTGATCGTATGCAGCCATAATAAATCCACCTGTAATTTAAATATAATTATATATAATCATTATTTGAGGTAAAAAACAATGACAAGAGTAATTTATTTAAAAGCAGGTGGGGGGTACGATAACGTATTCTTAGGTAATCAGGATATATCTAATCCCATGAATGATGAGGCCCAAATTCGCCTGCACGCAAGCTCATTAAATTATCATGATTACGCAGTTGTATCAGGGGTTTGGGGACCTTCTGAGCAGCGTATCCCGATGGCAGACGGCGCAGGCGAAGTTATTAAAGTCGGTGGAGCTGTAAAAGAACTTAAAGTGGGCGATCATGTTTGCACCACATTTTTCCCAGGCTGGCTCGATGGTTCACCGAATGTACAAGGTTTTGAGACAGTGCCGGGTGACGGTATCGATGGATATGCACGAGAACTTGTAAACCTTCAGGCTGGCTCATTAACATTAGCACCTGATCAATGGACTCATGAGCAATCAGCAACCTTAACCACAGCCGGCCTTACTGCATGGCGAGCTTTATTTGAGGATTATGATCTAAAAGAAAAGCATACCGTTCTGATACAAGGGACGGGTGGGGTATCTATATTTGCGCTACAGTTTGCAAAGTCGATAGGGGCCAAGGTAATAGCGACGTCTTCATCAGATGAAAAAATTAAAAAGCTCAAGGCATTAGGGGCTGATTATTGCATTAACTATAAAAAAAATTCGAAGTGGTCTGAGGAGATTTTAAGTTTTACAAAGGGGCAGGGCGTAGACCATGTGATTGAGGTTGGAGGTCCAGAGACACTGGATGAATCGATTAATTCAGTTAAGGTTGGGGGTCATATCTCAGTCATCGGAATTTTATCGGGCTTACAAGGAAATTTAGATTTTGTTAACGCATTACTAAAGCAAGTAACATTGCAGGGCATTTTGGTTGGCAGCAGGGCCCAACAGGAGAGAATGATTACCTATATTAACCAGACTAAACTCTTCCCAATCATTGATCGCGTGTTTGAATTAGAGGATATTGTTTCTGCTTTTCAGTACCAAGAAACTAACCAACATTTTGGAAAAATATGTTTAAAAATATAATAAAAACAATATATTATAAAGTTAATTTAAAGTTAAAATTGAAGTTAAAAAACTAAATATTTACGTGAACACTCGTTAGTTATTCAAAGAATAGTTATTAATGACTTCTTCAATATCCTTATCTTGAATTATTTCGCCATTAATATGTTCATCTGCCATCATAAAGAGCTTACTCCAAAGTGGTTCGGCATTCTGCGGCGGCTTTAGTTTAAAGGTTAAAGAATTATCTAGCTTGTTATTTATAATACTCCTTACTCGTTTCCAAAAATCGCTCGTTTCCGCCCAATAATCAAAGCCTACCTGCCAATCAAAGTCCTTAATTCTTTCATACCTAGCGATACCAATTTCCTTGGCAAGTACAGCTTGATTCGATGTAATCACTTTTTTATTATTTTGTTCATGAACCCAGCCTGTCGGTGTAATAGTTTGAGTGTTAGTTCCGATCATCACATCATAATCGTCCCTTGTTGAATATTCTCTTCTCGGCAATGGTCGCCATGTTTCATAGCCTTCCCATGAGGAAAAATTAGGTTGATGAATCCAATTACCATAGCCTTGATATCTCGGTGTGTCATCAACCTGATAGACGGATTGAGACCAACTGCCTATTTTCTTATTCGAAGGAATTTTATTGTATACCCACGTGTTATTGCCGACGTATATGTTGATTTTACTATCCTCATACTTCCAATCCTGCCTCCAGTGCTTCATCACCATTGGCTCAGAGGTTTGGCCATCGGCCTGTTTGAAATACATGACCGTGATGTGTTGCAAGCTAATGAAGTCTTTTTCATCCTCGATGACTTTGACGTATTCAGTAGCCCAGGATTGATAGGGCTGGGTTGGGATATAACCTTCGACGAATCCCATGGTTTCCATGAAGTCAAAATAAACTCTGTACCTTCCTTCCATTGAAAGAATGGCTAGCCTATCTTTTTCAAATTTTGTTAACTCTGGGTTTTGTAGTTTTCCATAAGTCATTTGGCTCTTTATCAAGTCGTGACCTTCTCACCGACGGATGTTCCACCCCTGGGTTTTTTTAATTCAGCGTCTTTTAATTGAGTCCAACCGAAAACATAATTTGAATCATTACTATATGAAGAAAGGCTTACAAAAAGGAGGACAATAAATACTAAATTTTTCATATATTAAGACTTACTAAGCTTTAAAAAGTTTCTTTAAACCCAATCGTATAAATGACATTGTATAATATATTGCTAAAGACATTATAAAAGGAGAGGGTATGCCATTTGTAACAATTAATGTTCTAGAGGGGAAGGGCAAGGATTACATAAAAAAAGTTTCTGACAGTATTAATGAGGCGGTAATAGAAACAATGGCTTTTCCAGATGATGATCGATATCAGGTCGTTAATCAACTATCAGAGGATTGTATGCAATACCAAGGTAGGCAAGAGGAAAGAATTATGATGCACCTTGTCATGCGATCAGGACGTCCAAATAAAGCCAAACAAGCTTTTTACAAAAAAGTTGTCGAGTACTTACATGAGAGGGTAGGTGTTAAGCCTGAGAATATTTTTATTACCATCACTGAAAATCACGATGTTGATTTTTCATTCAAAGATGGCATCGCGCAGTTTGTTGTTTAACTACATTAAGGGATCAAAATTATGAAATATTAACTTATAGCAGGATCATCAGGAGCCATTGGTGGAGAATTTGTCAAGCAGTATACTGATGACCCGAATGTAGAAAAAATTATCGCGCTATCTAGGAGGTCAATTAATAACGATCACGATAAAATTCAATCAGTTGAAATTGACTATAACGATGAAGCAACATTAAAAAATCTTGATGCGATATCACAACTAGACTCAATTAGTAAAATCATCATCGCGACAGGGATTCTTCATACAGACCATATAAAGCCAGAGAAATCAATCGATGGAATTGATGAAGGGAATATGAAGGCGATATTCCAAGTAAATGTATTTGGACCGATCTTGTTGGTCAAAAAACTTCTACCTCTGATTAAAAAAGCAAAAGGGGTGAAAATTGTCTTCTTAACTGCAAGAGTTGGGAGTATCTCTGATAATGAGCTGGGTGGGTGGCATAGTTATCGTAGTTCAAAAATCTGCACTCAACATGATGATTAAAAATCTTTCTATAGAATTAAAAAGGCTAAACAAAGAACATTGTGTGATTGGGATTCACCCTGGCACAGTCAAAAGTCATCTATCAGAACCTTTCTTGAGACATGTCAAACATGATGTATTTAGCCCAAAAGAAAGTGTTGAATTTATGAGTAAAGTAATTAATGAAATTACCCACAAGGATTCAGGGAAGTGTTTTGATTTTTCAGGAAAAGTAATAGAGCCATAAAAAAACATAAAATGTTAAGCTTAGATGGCTTAAAAAAATTTAAATAAGAGGAGAATATGATGATTGCAAGATTGATATCTGCGTCGATTGGTTTAGTTCTACTTAGCTCGGCATTTCGATGGACCTTAGATCCTGAATCTGCTGCAGCGGGTTTAGCCATGGCATTAGTTGAAGGACCAGGAGATACAACTATGGGTATGAACACACAAATAGGAGATTTTACTGCTTTCTTTTTTACCGCAGGCCTGATGGCTTGCATAGGCGCATATAAAAATCAACATGTCTGGTTATATACAACATTAAGCCTGTTGGGTTCTGCTGCATTTTTTAGAATTTATGCCGGATTAGTTCATGGCGCAGACTTACTAATTAAGGCAATAGCTATTGAGGTCATTGTTTCTTTATTTTTAGTCTTGAGTATTTATCTAATGAAGAAATCAGATTCCTAGTTAATTTATAAAAGATGATGTGAGCTATGGAGTTATTATAGGCACTTTATGAATGTATCTATTTTTATTGATGACGCCCTTAAAACTATTCAACGTGGAACTGTGGACCGAAAGTCGCCTTTCAAGCTACCCGCTTTGTCTACTTCAACTGATAATAAGGTTTTTCAAAGAATTGTGGTTGCTAGAAGATTCATCGAGCATGATCAGTCTTTAATAATCTATACCGACCATGAAAGCCAAAAATATCATCAATTAAAAACTAACCCTTCCTGTTCCTTACTTTTTTGGGATCCAAAAAAAAGGCTTCAAGTCCAGGTAGCTGGAGAAGCATCTTTTTTAGACAACAAAATTGATTACTGGGATAAGTTGAATGAAAATCAGAAAAAAGACTATGTGATTAATCCATTTCCAGGGACAGAAATTTCCTCTGCTGATGCTATAGTTATGACAGTGCTGAGATAGGTTTGAAGTAATATCTATTCACTTTAAAACTCTTAGATGTTCTTGAATTATCTCCAGACGGACATCGAAGAGCTAAAAGTATTTTGAATAAAAATGAGCGAGAAGATTTTTGGTTAGCGCCCTGATAAATACGCATCAAAAGTAGCATTATATAAGACTTATAAAAAATATTCTTTATAAACAATAAGTTAGACTATTGATGAATCTTAAATATTGCTATATACTTAATTTAAGACTGTTCACATAACATTATCCATTGTTAACTACGGTCAATGTAATTCATGACCAAAAGTCTTCAAAAAACAAATCACGACCAAAAGTCTTCTTGTTTTAAAACCTGATAATTAAATCACGTTCAATCAAATAAAAGATTTGACGTTATTTACTTTAATTATCACTTTTTATTTAAACAATTTAAGGAAAAGATAATGAGCGTATTAGAAAGTTTTAAACAGTTAAAAGCAGAAGGAACAAAAATTGTAGTTGTTACTTCTCATGAGTACTGGAGTGCCAAGATTCTTAACGACACAGATATAAATGGAATTTTAATTGGTGATGATTTAAATATGGTTGTACATGGACATGAAGATACTTTGAGCTGTGATGTGGAAACAATTGCAATGCACACCAGAGCAGTAAAAAAAGGAGCAAAAGATAAGTTCCTAATCGCTGGTATGCCATTCATGGCAAATAGAAAGGGTTTAAAGGATTCATTGGATAACGTTGAAATCTTAATCAAGGCTGGGGCAAATGCTCTTAAAATAGAAGGTGTTGATGGAAACGAAGAGCTTTATGCTCATCTTTCCCAATCCGGTATTCCAACAATTGGACATATTGGCCTTACACCGTCTCACCATAATGCAATTGGTGGATTTAAAGCTCAAGGTAAAACCAAAGAAAGTGCACTTAGTATCGTTGAAGAAGCTAAAAAACTTGATCAACTTGGGTGTATTGCAATCGTTTTGGAAGCTGTTCCGCAACATGTAGGTGCGGCAGTTAGTAAAGCAGTTTCTATCCCAGTTGTAGGTGTTGGAGCAGGGCTTGATGTGGATGGCCAAGCATTGGTTCTTCCAGATATGCTAGGTTTTTCTACAGACTTCAAGCCTAAGTTTGTCAGGACATACATGAATGGGGCAGAGCTGATAAAAGATGCTGTAAATCAGTTCGCAGCCGATGTGCATGCAAAAGCATTCCCAGGGGCAGCAGAAACTTACGCACCGGGTAAGGATCAACTAAAATAAGAAATATTTAATTTGAGGAAGTTGATATAGAGGGTGATAAGGGATGATAATAAATTTATATAATCTAACTTGTTACCCTCTCTTATCGTCATTATTTTGAAAAAAGATACAGTAAGAAAGATATATTTAAAAAAGCGTCAAGATCTGTCTTCATCAGAATTTGAAGAAAATTCATCACTTCTCATTCAAAACACAATCGAGCTTATAAAAAAATATGAGCTTAAATTTATCCATTGCTTTTTACCAATCCATACAAAGGATGAAATTAATACTTCACCAATCGTTCAGTATTGTTGGAAAAATAATATAAAGGTTGTTGTCCCTGTGAGTAACTTTGAAGAGGGGACAATGAGAAATGCAGCATTTAGTCCAGATACCAAAACCAAACAAGCTAAATATAATATTACCGAACCAATTAATCCTATTTGGATAGAGAACGATAAAATCGATCTAGTAATCACACCACTTTTAGCCTTTGATCTGAAAGGCTATCGAGTGGGCTATGGAAAAGGTTTTTACGATCGTTTTTTTGCTTCTTTACATAAGGATGTAAAAAAAATTGGCATCAGCCTTTTTATGCCTTGCGAGCTCATAGAAGATACAAACGAACATGATGTCCCTTTGACGTGCTGCGTTACTCCCAATAAAAACTATTCTTTTTAGGTAGTTGGAGATAAGCTAGTTGCTCTATAAACCTCTATGTAAATCCTTATAAAAAGCTATAAGTATATTTAAATCAATATACTTCTTCACGGCTTTTTTCTTTTCCCCTTGGGTCAGAGGCAACTTCAATTTTATTATTTTCTTGATCCCAAGTAATTATCTGCATATTACCAAACTGCCTATTTGATTTTTTAAATATATGTCCCATACTTTCCAATTCATCGATCTCGCTCGACATAAATGCTTCTTCCTCATAGAGCACATAATCTGGATGATATTGATGATGAAATCTTGGCAAAGAGACCATAGATTTAGCATCTCCTCCATTTATCCATTCCAATGTTGCAAGTAGAATCATACTTATAATCCTTGAGCCTCCTGGGGTTCCTAAAATTACAAAGCCTCTATCTGATTCAAGAAAAGTTGGTGTCATACTGGATAACATCCTTTTTCTAGGCTCCACTGCATTAGCGTCATATCCAATTAATCCATAACCATTCTCAGTTCCAGGCTTGATAGAAAAATCATCCATTTCATTATTCAGCAAAACACCCGTCCCTTTGGGAACAAAGGCAGACCCAAACCAAAAGTTGATAGATTGCGTGACTGCAACACGATTACCAAATTTATCGATTACTGCAAAATGCGTTGTATCGTTACCTTGCCCTTGGTATGGTGGGTCAGCGAACTCGAGAGTTTGATTATCTGTTGCATAATTAATGTTAAGACTTTCTCTTTGTTTTGCTGCATAACTAGGAGTTAAAAGAAATTCAAGGGTATTATCCATAAAATCTGGGTCTCCCATTTTTAAGGCTCTTTCATAATACGCTCGCCTTAGAGACTCAATAATTAAATGTTTTTGGGTGGTAGGACTAAGTTTATCCAATTCATATCCTGCTAATATATTTAGGGCATTAGATAGAACCAAACCTCCTGAGGATGGAAGTCCTGGGGCGATAATTGAAATTCCTTTGTAGGTTGATCGAACTGGTTCTCGCTCAAGAACTTTATATCTATTTAAATCTTCTTCGCTCCAAATACCGCCATTATTTTGAACAGATTCAACCATTTTTTTAGCAAAGCTTCCTGTGTAAAAACTTCTGTGGCCATCCTTCATTAATTTTTTTAATCGTCCTTGCTAGATCAGTTTGTTTTAGGATCCATCCTTTTTTTGGCACTTCGCCTTTATGTAAAAAAATTGCTTCCGTTTCTTTATATTTTTTCAGCCATTTCTTTTTATATTTTGCTCCTTTTAAATATCTTTCATTTACAGGAAATCCATTGATCGCTGCCTCATAGGCAGGATCTAAAAGGGTACTTAATTTTTTTGAACCGTATTTATCATTGACGTAGCTTAATACCGCAGGGATACCTGGTATTCCTGCAGACAATGGTCCAAGCGTAGACATATTTTTTATAACGTTCGCATTTTCATCTAGATACATATTTTTATGAGATTGAAGCGGAGCAGTTTCTCTGGCATCTAACATTGTATATTTCTTACTTTTAGCATCATATATTAACCAGAATGCGCCTCCTCCAAGACCTGATGCAAATGGCTCTACTACAGAAAGCATTGCACTGATTGTTGTAGCAGCATCATAAGCGTTACCACCTTCAGCTAAAATTTTTTCTCCTGCTTTAGTTGCCAGAGCATTCGAAGTTACTACCGCACCCTTGGGTTGAGTTAGTTCATTGGGGAAAATACTTCCAGAATAAAATAATATAAATAATAGATAAAGCCAATGATTAGAAATTATGAATATCTTCATTTATAAAAAGTCTTGTTTTTGATTTGTAATTCATTATTATATTTTTTGAAACATATTTAATTATTTTACTTTAACCCTTAAATCAATATTTACATAAACATGACAAATAATAAATTATATAAACTTTTTTCTATTTTATTCTTTTTAACAATATTACTTGGTTGTGGTAATTCAGATACTAGCCAGGTTATTGATAAAGCCCTAGAGGCTGAACATAGAACGCCTTCTTATGTTGAGCGTGATAAATATCGCCATCCAAAAGAAACATTACTCTTTTTTGGCCTGAATCCGGAACAGTCTGTTGTTGAAATTACTCCGGGATATGGTTGGTATACAGAGATTTTAGCTCCCCTGATGCGTAATAAAGGGCAGTACTCTTATGCCTCCCTAGAACTGCATGAAAAAATAAATCCTTACTTTGTTAAATTAGAACGAGCATTTAAAGAAAAGATGGAAAAAAATCCTGATATTTACGACCAACTCCGTTGGGTTCATTTTGATCCAAAACAACCTGAATTTTCTCCGAATAGCCCTGTTGATATGGTTCTTACATTTAGAAACGTTCATAATTGGGCGAAAGCAGGATCAGCTGAAGCGATGTTTGCTGGTTTTGCAAAAGCCCTTAAGTCTGGAGGAGTTCTTGGAGTAGTAGAGCACAGAGCAAAGGCAGGAACGCCCTTAGATAAACAGATTGAAAGTGGTTATATGACAGAAGAATATGTTATTCAGATGGCAACAGATGCCGGATTCAAGCTTGATGCTAAATCCGAAATCAATGCAAATCCTAAAGATACTGCTGATCACCCAAAGGGTGTATGGAATTTGCTACCCAGCTTAAGGGGGGTTGAAGATGATGATAAGGCAGATATTATATCAATTGGTGAGTCGGATCGAATGACTTTACGATTTATTAAGGAATAATAAACGGTCAATCTAAGGCCTATTTGATCAAAGAATTGGTGGAGGTAAGCGGGATCGAACCGCTGACCCCTTGCATGCCATGCAAGTGCTCTCCCAGCTGAGCTATACCCCCGTGAAATTATCCTCGATAATTTTTTTCAGAATCAAATTGACCTAAATCGATTTTAGGCTTTGGATTCCAACCTGGCTTAGAATGTTCAGCAACCACATTAGTAAAAATACCACCTCTAACAAAGAATTTGGCAGTTAATCTCATAAATCTAGGGTCTGTTGCCTGAACAAGGTCATCTAAAATACTGTTAGTAACTGCTTCATGAAAGCATCCCTCATCTCTGAATGACCAGATATAGAGTTTTAGACTTTTTAGTTCCACACAAGTCTTATCGGGGATATAATCAAGGTACAAAGTAGGCGAAGTCAGGTTGGCCTGTTTTAGGACACAAACAGGTAAACTCTGGAATTTGCATATGGATATGAATATCTCTTTTAGCGTTGGGATTTTCGAATGTCTCTAGTGTTTTGGTGGGTTGGGCTGTTGGCTTTCCACCGAGTGAATTTTGATTCATAACTTAAGCTTAAATTTATTTGAAAGATGACATTATACTGCCTTGAACAAATTCTTTTTCAACAAAATCCAAAGATTGATAACAATTGAAACTTAAAGAGATTAAATTAGCTGGCTTTAAAACATTTGTTGACCCAACAACAATAAAAGTTGACGCACAATTAGCAGGCATTGTGGGACCAAATGGTTGTGGTAAATCAAACGTAACCGAATCTATTAAATGGGTTTTAGGATCTTCCTCAGCTAAAGAGTTGCGAGGAGGAACGATGGAAGATGTCATCTTTTACGGAAGTGATACTCGCCAGCCCGTTTCTAGAGCAAGCGCTGAACTTTTCTTTGATAATTCAGAAGGGATGGCACCACAAGCATGGGCTAGTTACGCTGAAATATCTGTCAAGAGGGTCATTGAAAAAGAAAAGGGATCAAGTTATTACATTAACAACACTCAAGTGAGAAGAAAAGATGTAGCTGACTTATTTCTTGGTACTGGCTTAGGCGCTAAAGGTTATGCAATCATTGGGCAAAATACAGTCTCACAAATTATTGAAGCAAAGCCAGAAGAGCTAAAAAACTTTCTTGAGGAAGCTGCTGGTGTCAGTCAATATAAAGAGAGAAGAAAAGAAACAGAATATCGACTGCGTGATACAAAAGAGAACCTATCACGAGTTGAGGACCTGTTAAGGGAAATCAATCAACAAATCACCAAGCTTGAATCACAAGCAGAAACTGCTAGCAAATATAATAAGCACCAAGAAAATTTAAAATTCCAAGAAGCGCAGGTTTGGGCATTAAAGAAGAGGGATGCGAATGAGTCTTGGGACCAAATAAAAACACTTATTACTAACCAACAGACTGAATTAGATCAATTTACAACAGCATTAAGAGATATCGAAGTAAACGTTGAGAATGCCAGGCAAGAGCACGCTGATACATCTAACGAAATTAATTCTGCGCAGGCTAAATTTTATGAGGTAAATGCCCTTGTATCTGATGCAGAAAATGCTCTAAATAATATTAAAAATAATTTAGAGAGATTGAAGGTTACATTGGTTGAGAGTGAGGAAAAATTGAAATCTCATACCACTTCAATCGATGAAATTGAAAAAGCGATAGAAGAAAATCAAAATTTAATACAAATCGAAAATGAAAAACTTTCTCAGCACCAACAAAATGCAGTAGCTGATAAAGCCAGTCTCGTGAAGGTAGAAGCTGAATATAGGGCAGCTGTTGAGAAGTTAGAAGTTCAGCAAAGCGAAAATCAAAAAATATACGAGTTAATTAATTTAGAATCAACTCGAATTGATTATATTAATAAAGGCATTGAGGATTTAGAGGTAAGAAAAAAACAACTTCATGACGAATCCTTGGCAATTAAAGAGAAGGGAGGAAGTCATGACAGCACCTCTCCAGACCACATAGGAGATATAGATAATCAAATAACGCTCGCGGATAATGAGTTATCAGAGAAAAAAGAATTGCTTAGATAAGTTAGAAAAAGAAACAGACAGCCTCAACTTGAGAAAAGATGAGCATCTTAAAAATTTTCAGCAGACTGAAATACAAATCTCGACCCTGTCGAGCTTTGTGGAGAGCGAAATGAATGATGAGCATACCAGTGAATTTCTTAATGAAGCAGGTATTGATAAAGAAAGGAATATATTTAAAAGAGTTGATATCGAAAAAGATTGGCAAAAAGCTGTTAGCTTTCTTCTTTCAGAGTATGCCAGCGCCTATGAAAGCAAAAGAATATCCCCTAAATCACTTAAAGAGATACCAACAAGCATAGCTGTTGTATATGAGGGAAGTTCAAACAAGACAATTACGCATAACGCAAAACTCACGCCACTGCTTTCAAAAGTATCTTCTAAAATACCTAATATAAATAATGTATTAACAGAATGGCTTTGTCATGCCTATATTACAAATGAACAAGATCTAGAGGGTAATCTTAAAGATCTTAACTTTGGTGAAATATTGGTTGATCAGTCTGGAAATATTCATGGTAAAAACTTTCAAGTATTTCGATCTGAAAATAAAACAAAATCTAACAAACTTACTAATCTTAAGCTGCTTGAAGACCTAAAGAAAGATTTACCCGGATACAGGAGTGAGCTAGATAAAACTATTAACAAAACAGATGAACATGTAGAAAATTTAGCGACAACAAAAAAAGAAGTTGAGCTTTTATCTGAGAAAAAATTTAATCTTATTGAAGAGAAAAATTCAATTAATTTAGAGGTAAATAAACAGCAACAAATTGAAATTCATAGGCAAGAAAGAATTGTCAATATAGGCATCGAGCTTGAAGAGGCTGATAAAAAAATAAGTAGTTTTATGGAGGAGCTTAGTCAAAAACAAAAGAGTCTCGACGAACATAGTAAAGACAAATTAAATTTACAAAACAAATTAGAGGAATTATTGAATGACAAAAAAACCTCTGAGGTAAAATTTGAATCAGAAAGAGAAAAGGTATTTGCAAGAGATAAAACAGAGCAAGAGCTTTTATTCAATCTAAAAATTCATCAGAACAAACATGAAGATTTCGTTGAAAAATTAACTCACAATACCAACGAAAAGCTTCGCTTAGAAAAATTAATAAATGACTCCCATACCCAATTAAATGAAAAAAACTCTGAAAATCAAGAATCAATTCTTAAAGAAAGCCTTCAAGAAAAAGAACAGGCAGAAAAAAATCTTATTAAAGCAAGAGAGGATCTTTTGACGAAAGAAACTAATCTGAAAAATTTAGAAAGCAAAAGACTGGAAAAGCAACACTCACTGAATCCACTTACTGAAAAAGTCCAAGAATCTAAAATTTTAGAAAGAGAATCACAGATCCTATTCCAGCAATGCTGCCAAGAAATTGAAAAAACCTCTTTCGATGAAAGTGCTTTGCTTGATGCAATCGATGATGACACAAATGTCGAATCGATAATAGAGAAGTGTGATGCACTCCGCCTTAAAATGGAACGTCTTGGTCCAGTTAACCAAGCTGCTATCGATGAATTAAATTCCATCCAAGAAAGAAAAAATTATCTACAAAAACAATCTGATGATTTAACTGAAGCGATGACGACACTTGAGAATGCAATTAAAAAAATCGATAGTGAAACAAAGGAAAAATTAGATACAACATACAAAGAAGTTAACAAAAATTTCAGTGAGTTTTTTAAAAGATTGTTTATGGGAGGAAGGGCAGAGCTTCAATTGATGGGAGATGAAATTTTAGATACAGGTCTCCAAGTATCAGCGCAACCCCCTGGTAAAAAAAATACAACGATTAATCTTTTGTCAGGTGGGGAAAAAGCATTAACAGCAATATCACTTATATTTGCATTATTTAAATTAAACCCCTCTCCGTTTTGCGTTATGGATGAAGTAGATGCACCATTGGACGATACCAATACAGGTAATTTTTGTTCTTTAGTAAAGGAAATGGCAGAAAAGACACAGTTTTTAATCGTTACACACAACCGAATTACCATGGAGATTGCAGAACAATTAGTCGGCGTTACTCAGCAAGAACTTGGAGTTTCAAGGATTGTCGAAGTAGATATGAGGGATATTGACGATATGGAGCTAGCTTACTAAATATGAATGATGTTCAACTTGCACTATTAATTACGGGCGTAGCCATTATTTTTGTGCTAATCATCTACAATTGGAGTGAATTAAAAAGATTAACAAAGAAACAAGCCAGCCTCACAAAACCTAACAACTCTATTAGCGAGGACAACGATCCACTTTTTCATAACTTTAATGATCTAGAAGTGACTCCTGAAGTTGTTGAGCCTTTTGAACCCATAGAAAAAGAGGTTAATGAGAATTTAACTGGTTCAGAAAAGATAATTAATTCAAATTTGCCTGATGGCATTGACAGAGACATTGAAACCGTAATTTCAATTACATGTAAAAAGATTCAAGAGTCGAGCAGTGGATTACTTTTAGATAAAATTAAATCGATGCCAGGTGTCAGAGTTTATATTAGAAAAGATAATGATTTGTGGGCAACAGAATCAGCAATTTATGACTCTATTAATTACAACCAGGTTCTCTTAGTTTTGCTGCTCGCAAGTAGGAAATATACTTTAGATACCAAAGCCATCCAGGATTTTAAGCAGCTTGCGAATGATATTTCATCAAATGTTGATGGACCAATATTTTGGTTATCTAATCAGGATATTGAAAAAGAATCTTTTCATTTAAGTAAATTTAAAAAAGATGTTGATCACTCATTGATTCTTCAGGTTTATCCGAAGTCTGACCCAACATTTCACGCAGGGCCTTTGATAGACTTTTTTAAACAACCTATCTTTAAAGTCAATAATAAATCGTTTCACGAATTAATACACCAAGATTCAGGCCAAAAGATCTGCGTGCTGACTTCACTAACTGGGAAGCCACTAAATATAAGTCATGAAACATTCCTTCAAGGAATTATTTTCAAAATGGACATCCCAAATACTATGAAAATTACAACAGCATTCAACGAACTTATTCTTATAATTAAACAATTCAACACTAAGCTTAATGGAGTGCTTGTTGATGTTAGCAGAAAGCCTTTAAACGATGATCAAATAAGCCAAATTTATGTGCATTTAAAAAAACTAGAGAAAATAATGCAAGAAAAGAAAATTCCATCGGGCTCGAAAATTGCTCAAAAAATGTTCAATTAAGTCATGAAAAAAAATAGTGCAATTGAAGAAACTGTTTTAACTTTAAAAAAGGAGATTCAAGAACATAATTTTAATTATTATGTAAAAGATGACCCAACCGTCACTGATAGCGCCTATGACGATCTTATGAGGAAATTAGAGGAGCTAGAGAAGCAATATCCTGAATTAATCACAGAGGACTCACCAACACAGAGAGTCGGTATGCTTTCCAATAGCGCATTTAATCAAGTGAGCCATAAAAAGCCAATGCTTTCTCTCAGCAACGTGTTCCACGAGGACGAATTAGCAGCTTTTGATAAAAGAATTAAAACTGATTTAGGGGTGGAAAGTATTAATTATGCAGTAGAGCCAAAATTTGATGGACTTGCGATTGCATTAATTTATGAGGGAGGTTTTTTCTCTCTCGGCGCGACACGAGGCGATGGCTTCACGGGCGAAGATGTAACTCACAACCTTAAAACTATCAAGTCTATTCCCCTTAAAATTGACACTAAGAGTCTGCCATCAAGAATCGAAATAAGAGGCGAGGTTGTTATGTTTAAAGAAGATTTTCTCACCCTTAACAAAAAACAAGAAGAGTTAGGTCAAAAAGTATTCGCTAACCCAAGAAATGCGGCGGCAGGTAGTTTGAGACAATTAGATTCAAGTATTACAGCAACTCGACCACTTAGGTTTTATGCATACAGTATAGATTTTGAGGGTATAGAAAACACTCTTACATCACATTCTGACTCAATAAAATTGCTGAATGAACTCAAAATACCTACTACAGATCTTGTAGAAAATGTGACTGGTGTTGTTGGATTATTAGATTATTACCATGAAATTATCGACAAAAGACAAAGTTTACCCTTTGACATTGATGGTGTTGTTTATAAAGTAGATTCTCTAAATTATCAAGATGAGCTTGGTTTTGTATCAAGGGCACCTAGATGGGCTGTTGCGCATAAGTTTCCTGCTGAAGAGGCTGAATCACAGGTTTTAGGTATTGATGTTCAGGTGGGTAGGACTGGTGCAATTACCCCTGTAGCAAGACTCAAACCAACCTTCGTATCTGGTGTAACGGTGACAAACGCTTCCCTTCATAACGAAGCAGAACTTCTTAGGAAAGATGTTCATATCAATGATTTTGTTTTAATAAGAAGAGCAGGGGATGTAGTGCCTGAAGTTGTGAGTGTTATTAAGGCTAAACGACCAAAAAATATTGAGGCGTTTTTAATGCCAATCCAATGTCCTGAATGTGGCTCAAAACTAAAAAAAGAGGAAGGAGAGGCCATCCTTAGATGTTGTGAAGGTATTCAATGCCCCGCTCAAAGAAAACAGTCCATCATGCATTTCGCTTCAAGAAAAGCGATGGATATTGATGGGCTGGGTGAAAAGATTATTGATCAACTACTAGAAAATAAAATGATTAACGATTTTACAGACCTATACACTCTCGATTTAGGTTCTCTTGAGGGTTTAGAGCGGTTTGGTGAAAAGTCTTCTAAAAACCTTATTGAATCAATTCATAAATCAAAAGAAACAACATTAGGACGTTTGATATACGCACTAGGGATTCGAGGAGTGGGTGAGGCAACAGCAAAAGATCTAGCCAAAGAATTCGGAACTATATCAAATATAAAAGCACAAACTCGGGAGGGTTTAGAGGGGGTTGATGACATAGGTCCTACTGTTTCAGGCTTTATTCATTGTTACTTTAATGATTTAAAAAATCTTGATTTAATTGACAGGCTCATCAATAATGGCGTGTCATTTAAAGAAGAGCTTAGAAAAGAAGTTAAATTTGTCTCTGAAATTAGTGATAAGGTTTTTGTCCTAACAGGTACATTGCCAACACTTAAGAGGGAAGATGCGAAACAAATAATCGAGCAATATGGTGGCAAAATAACGTCAACTGTTTCAAAAAAGACAGATTATTTATTAGCTGGAAACGATGCGGGAAGTAAGCTTGAAAAAGCGCAAGCACTTGGAATAGTAATTTTATCGGAAAATGACCTTATTAAATGGACTGAGGAGTAATAATGATTAAACAATTAACATTAATTTTATCTTTTATATTATTGTATTCAAACAATATTTTTGCTTATAATGTGAATAATGAATGTGAGAAACAATTAAATAAAGGTAAGTTTGAGGAGGCTTTAAAAGCAGCGAATTCAGTTAAAGACAAATATGACTCTAACTTTTGTAAGGGTAAAGCTAATTTTCGTCTTAGAAATAATGATCAGGCAATTAAAGACTTTGAAATAGCCGAAAAGGAAGCTTCTATCCAAGCTGATCAAATGCAAGCAATTCTTTTCAAGGGCATTACACAGAGGGATTCTGGAGACTTTAAAGGGTCTAATAAGACATTCACTTATGGATTTCAGACAGCAGAATTGGGCAACAGTAAATACCTTCAATATGAACACCGTTTTTTGTATCAATTAGGTATTAACATGCTTAGGACTAAAGAATTTTTAGATGCTCAAGATTACTATACAAGAGCTTTGGTATTGGCCTCAAATGATAATGAGCGAGCTGTTTGTTATGAAGGCTTAGCTCAAACATACTTCTATAGAAATAAAGCCTCAAAAGCAGTTGAATATGGCTTAAGAGCAACATTAATGTTTCAAAAGACTGGAATGCTGGGTGAATACGCTGATAGCAGCATTGAACTTTCAAGATACTATTACCTAGATAAGAACCAAACAAAAGCAATCGAAACACTGAAGAAGCTTGAAAAGTTTTGTATTGATAATGGTGGAGAATATTATCTAGCTAAAACACTGATTGCTCAAGTTGAGCTATATACAAAAATTGGAGATGAGAAGGCCGCTGCAGAAAGCAAAAAAAATGCGGAGATAGTGATGCAAAGATTGGGTATCGAAGACTTTGACTAAATTATTTTTTTGACATACGTTGATATTGTTGCTTTGTAGAGCGCTATCTCTCAAACTCTAATGCGCCATCATCAACTTTACTCAATTTGAATATAATATATTCCACAAAATAATTCTGATAAAACTTATACGTCCTGTTTGGAAACTTATCCATAGCCCTTAATACGTAATTAGCCTGTATTGATGGCGTAGTCTTTTCTCCCAAATACTTAGCGGTACAAGTACTTAATTCTTTTTTCTTCATATACTTAATTGTTTTACAAATGCGTTGACTGACTATTTCACATCTCGCAGTCCAACTAAAATTTATGTATCCTGCGTGCGCAAAAAGGTTTGGCAACCCACTAAACATCATTCCTCTGTACCAACTCGTATCGTGGATATTTATTTTCTTATCATTAACAAAAATATCAATGCCACCCAATAATTGTGCATTACCGCCTGTAGCCATTACAGTTAAATCACTATGGATAACTTTCCCATCCTGCAGCTTGACTCCTGTTGCCTCCCAATTACTTACTCCTTGGCGCTCAATTTTTACCTTGCTTGACTCAACAGCCCTAAAATAATCCTGATCTAAACTAGAAGCAGGGCGCTGGTCCCAAAAATCATATGATGGAGTGGTTTTATCGTTATAATATGGATCTGCTGCGATAATTTTTTTTCTAAGTGATTTTTTAAAAAACCTACTAGATATATAGTCTTTTAAGACTTGAAATGTTTTGTAACCACGTGATGATTTTTCTTGGCTATCAATATTAATAATCCATGCAGGGCTACGCTGAACTAATGTTACTTTCTTAGCCTCTTTTATAATTGAAGGTGCCATGGTAATAGCGGTACAGCCACTTCCGATAATAGTTACACTTTTACCTTTAAAGTCTGTATCCCCCCAGTTTTGCGTGTGTACAATTTTGCCTTTGTACTTACTTTCCCCTTTAAACTTAGGTAGGTGAGGGTTATTACGATCACGTGACCCAGTACAGCAAATAACGTACTGACTCGTATAATTTTTTTTATCGGTTTTTGTTGTCCATAAATTATCCTTCCAAGATAGTGCCGATACCTGCGTATTAAATACTATATTTTTTTTGATTTTAAATTTGTTTGCTGTTTGATTTATGTACCCTCTGATATCCGCGCCATTTCCTATTATTGAGCCTTTCCATGGATTGAAACTAAATCCATAGGTATACATATCGTTATCTGCGCGAACACCAGGAAATTTCATCTGATCCCAAGTTCCACCCGCAGAGCTCCTCGAATCGAGTATCTTGTAGCTGACGCCTGGAAAATTTTTCTGCAAGTAATATGCTGTAGTAATTCCAGCAATACCCGCACCAATAATAATTACATCTATGTTATCTTGCATAAAAAACTCAGCTTTTACTTTTTAATTTTCTAGAAACAAATATACCAAAAACAATTAATACCAAGGCTACCATATTTTGCCACAAAACTGGCTCGCCTAATACAAAAGCACCTAAAGTAAAGGCATAAACTGGTATCACATAGTTCATATTTGATAGAAAGGCTGCGCCAGCATTATTTATCAAATTAAAGTAAATTAAGGCACCTAACCCTGTAGAAAGCAAACCAAGTGCTAACATATTTAATAATGTTCTAATTGGCACGCCATCAAGTGATAAGTTAATAATGTCTGGCCATAACAAAAATGCCAAAAGACTTGCCAGCGTTGAAGAGCAGGTGGCCGCCACAAGTGGGTCATATTTAGGAAGCTTCTCAACAATAACGCTATTAATGGAATAAAAAAAGGTTGCGCCTAGTATTAGCAAAATTCCATACAATTCATTATTACCATCGCTTATTGAAGGTCCTAAAATAAATAAAACACCAGATATACCTAGGATAAAACCTATAATTTTAAATCTATTTAGTTCATTATTAGGAAGAAAAATATGCGCAAGAACAATTGTCATTAGCGGCACAAATGCCATTAGTAGCCCGGCCATGCCTGATGTAATAAATAACTGGCCTTGGGTTATCAGTAGTTGCTAATGATCCACCAAAACACTGTAAAGAAGAAATGCAGCCTGTTAATTAATTTAAAGTATTTGGAAATTTTTAAGAATAATCATCATAATTAATAAGGTCGATATTAACCCCAAGATAATGAAGTAATATACTGGGTCGGGGAGAAGTACCCACCATTTAAACATTCGAATATCATTGCAAATGATGATCCCCAAATTACTATAAGTAATCCAAGGTATTGATAATTTCTTAATGAACTCTGCATATACTAATTTGCTTAAATAATTCTTAATGTCAAGTAGAGCGATAAATTCAAATAAAGTTTAAATGAAAATGAAGTAAAAGCCATTGATACATTGAAAAAGCTTGAGAAATTTTGTATTGACAATGGTGGTGAATATTATTTAGCTAAAACATTAATCGCACAAGTTGAGCTTTACACTAAGATTGGTGACGATGAAGCTGCAGCAGTAAGTAAGAAAAATGCAGAAATGGAGGTGCAATGGTTAGGGATTGAGGACTTTGATTAATACAAAACTAGGCTTTTCTTCTAGATACAAATACACCAAAGACAATTAAAATTAAGGCTAAGATATTTTGCCATAAGACAGGCTCGCCCAACACAATGGCGCCTAAAGTAAAGGCATAAACGGGAATGACGTAATTCATATTTGAAAGAAAAGTTGCTCCAGCGTTTTTAATCAAATTAAAGAAAATTAATGCGCCTAAACCGGTTGGTAACAGGCCAAGAGCTAGCATATTTAAGGATGTGCTGAGTGGAATACCCTCTAAATCCAAATAAATCATATCTGGCCAAATTAAAAATGCTAAAAGACATGCAAGTACTGAAGAGCATGTTGCTGCAACTACGGGGTCATATTTTGGAAATTTCTCAACTACAACACCATGGCTAGCATATCTTCTGCAAGCTCCTAAGATTAAAAGAATACCAAATAACGTGTTATTGCCATCATCTATAGATGGGAAAAGTATAAACAACACACCAGATATCCCTAGAACAAAACCAAGGATCTTATAACGATTTAATGCATTGTTTGGCAGAAAAATATGTGCTAATACCATGGTTACCAAAGGTACGAAAGCCATCAGAAGACCTGTCATGCCAGATGTTATATGCATTTGCCCGCGAGAAATAAGTAAGAAGGGGACAATGTTACCGATCACAGCATATATGAAGAAATGTACCCATGGGGTTAACGTTTTAGGAAAGCTTTTCCTATAAAAAAAACAGGCAATTAATAATACAACTGATCCTATAGCTAATCGATATCCCACTGTTTGTTCAGGTGTAAAATGTCCACCAACTAAACACTGATGCATCATTGCAAAGGATGATCCCCATATAATGATGATTAGGACAAGATACTGGTAGTTTCTTAGGGTGCTCTGCATATTTGCCTTTATTCTACTTAACCACTTACCAAAAGTTGTTTTTTGTATTTAAACACAATAATTGTATTATTAGTTTAATAATTTATTTCATTTAACATAATATACATTATACGAAGTAATATATTAAAGCACTTGGGTGTTATCGATTAAAGGGGCTGTAATGTGGGTCATAAACCCTGATATCACGGTTATTACTTCTTAATGAACTAAATGTATCTGAAGTTGTGCCAAGCTGATAAGTGAGGTTAAGTGAAAACCGCGTATTAAATCCATTATCGTAGGAAATATTAGGGGCTAATGCCAATTGATCATTTATTTTATAATCCAACCCAGCCTTAACTCCAGACCCAACCGTTCCCCCTGATGTATCGCTATCCTGGTAATAGTAACCTAACACTGTGTTAAGAGAATCGTTAATGACATAACTCATATCTAAACCATAAGTATGTAATGCGATTCCCTCATAGGTATTATTCAATCTTTTTTCTGTTGTTAAAGGACCTAGTTGAGTATCAGGATCCATACAATATGTCATCAACAATAATAACGGCACTGTAGGCTAGTTGATGATAAACAACATTCTTTTTATCAATGACATTAACGCCATTATCCGCATTCCCTGTTTTCATATAACGCGTGTCATACCCGGCATTAAAATCAAAAACATAGTTGTTTGAACTCCAGCTTTGACCAACCCGAAGTGATGATGAGGCACCGATACCTGAAACCTTGGTGTCCTTTAGGCTAGATTCGTTACCGATATCCGAAAAACTGGCTTTGGCAATCCCATCAAAATAAAACCCCTCACTGCCAAGAGGGATAAACGCCCCTATTCCCGCTTGATTCGGTGTCCCAGCTGCTTGGCTCTGCGCATCTATACGCCAGTCAATCGCCTTATCTTCTGCAATGCTTATTGTTGGAATCATTAATAATAGTAAAAGTAGTTTCTTCATATCACCATCCTGTGTTTATATTTCTTTAAGTATCTTATATTCACGTAAGATACCTTTAACAAGTGCGTTTACAGGGGATGAAACGTAAAGGGAATTTGTTTTTGATTTTACATACAACATTTTAAGTATAATTAATTGTATATGAAAAAAATAAATTTTTTTACCTTTTGTCTTGCAATGATTATGGGAATATTAAGTAATATTTCTTCTGCGAATGATAAAAAAGTTGGCATTTTTTATGATGAAAGATTTCTGTTGCACGACACAGGTCCAAATCATCCAGAAAATCCTGAACGTTTAATTCCTGTCATTCGTGATCTTAAAAATAATGATCAAATAACATTAAATACCATTTGGCCTAATTTTGAAGCAGCAACTACTGGAGGAATTAAGTTTAGCTCATTCAAAGGAATATATTGAGCTAGTAGATAGGCAAGTTTCTCAATTAAACAACAATATGAGCCTTATTTAAGTACTGGCGATACCCCTATTTCCAAAGATTCCAATCTTGTCGCAAAATTAGCTGTAGGGGCAGGTCTAGAAGCCGTTGATCAAATAATGGCTGGTAATTTATCCTCTGCATTCGCGCTAGTCAGGCCTCCTGGGCATCATGCATCATCCTCAATGGGGATGGGTTTTTGTGTTTATAACAGCATTGCTGTTGTCGCAAGATACTTACAAAAGAAATATGGATTAGAGAGAATTCTTATTGTCGATTTTGATGTTCATCATGGGAATGGAACACAAGATATATTTTATGAAGATAATCGTTTTTTACTTTAGTGTTCATCAACATCCTTTTTACCCTAAAGCTGGTCGCCCAAGTGAAACAGGTAATGGTGAAGGTAAAGGATTTACATTAAATGTAGAGCTTCCTAAGGTTCAGGGAATAATGAATTATTAGATGCTTTAATAACAACTTAAGACCAGCTATGGATAATTTAACCAGAATTTATTCTTGTCTCTGCTGGCTTTGATGCTCACTAGGGAGATTTATTAGGGCAGTTAAATTACACTGTCAAGTGGCTATAAAGAGGTTGCTTTCATGATTAAAGATATTGCTCAAAAATATGCTCAGGACGAACTTTATATGCTTGAGGGCGGATATGTTGAAGAAATATTTCTAATTCAGTTAATGAAATATTAGATGTTCTAATAAAAAAAACTATTAGTATTAATTAAGTAAAAGATTATGGGGGATTAGCTCAGTTGGTAGAGCAGTTGACTCTTAATCAATTTGTCGCGAGTTCGAACCTCGCATCCCCTACCAATTAGTCTATATCTGCTGCGAGATCTGAATATTCAGACTCTAAGATTCCAATAATTTCATGCTCTCCACAAAGCAGTCCGGGTTCAAAAACAATCTTAAAATAATAATTTTCTTCAATAAACTTATAATCACCTTCATATTTACAAGCACCGCCTAATCCTGTGACAGGTAAACTTAAACTCCACCCGACCTTGGTTGCTAATTCATAAGTCCCTGGTTTAACTGTGGTTTGAATTTTTGTACTATAGGAGAGCTCCCCTACTTCATCATCATCAACATATAACTCAACATCTTGACCAATGGTCAAAGGATCAGCTGGCCTAACAAAATATAAATTTATTTGATCTACTTTAACTTCTTTAAATTCATTGGCCTCATTAGATATTCATCTTATTTTCTTCTTTGTCATCACCAAGTGGATCAGTGATATTTTTGATGGATTCACAGCCACCCAAAAATAAACAAAGAGGCAATAAAAAAGCAATCGTAACTTTAGAGATTTTCATGTTTAATCCAAGACAAAATTAATATTTAATCCTACGCTTAATGATTCAGATCAACAATCTTATATCTTGAATATAAGAAGAAAAAAGATAATTAATAAAACCATACCCCAAACAAGTTTACCCATGTGCTTTCTGATTAAATCATCTGCCTGCTTTCCAAACATAATGACAAACAATGCAACTAAGTAAAACCTAGCGCCTCTCCCTATAATTGAAGCCAAGAATAAACGGCAGGATTGGCATTAAGAGAGCGCCTCCTGCAATCGTAAATACTTTATAAGGTATAGGTGAAAATCCAGCAATAAATATAGCCCAGAAACCCCACTCCTCAAACCACATCACTGCCCTTTCGTAGGCTGGCATATATCCCCAATCATATAAATAAGGCTCAATAAATCCAAACGCATAAACACCTATGAGGTAACCGATAATACCCCCAAGGACTGAACCAACCGTTGTAATAAGGGCAAACTCTCCATGCTTTTGTTGGGTTTCGATAAGCACATGGGTAACAACATCACATCGGGTGGAATTGGAAAAAAAGAAGACTCTGAGACACTTAAAAGAAATAAATAATATTTAGCTTTTGCATGGCTTGCTAGCTTTAAGACGTACTCATATAACTCTAGAAATTTATGCATATAACCTATTTAGCTTTTGATGAAAAATATGTAGCTATTAGAGATATTATAGCGGCAAGTGCTAGGTAATAACCCACGTAATGCACACCAAAATTACTCGAGAGCCAGAGTGCGATAAATGGAGCAAATGAAGCTCCCACAATGCCAGCGAAATTAAATGATAAAGATGAGCCTGTGTACCTTACATTCGTCGGATAAAGTTCTGATAGGATAGTCCCTAAAGGACCATAGGTAAATCCCATTAAAGCCATCCCTATAGAAAGAGTTAAAAGAAGGCTGGTATCTAGTAATGGGCCAAGTGCCATTCCGAATAAAATAATGCCCAGTGATGCCATAATTAAAATTAACTTTCTTCCATAGCGGTCAGCAAGAACTGCTGAAATAGGAATAAATACAGCAAAGAGTAGAACAGATTCAATTTGATTGCCTAAAAAATCTTCACGATTAATATTTAGGTCTGTAATCGCCCAACTCGCAATATAAACAGTCATTAAGTAAAACAGTACGAACGTTGCTAATGCGATAAATGTTCCTAGAATCATGGGTGTCCTATAATTCTTAAACACCTCAACAAATGGAACAGCTATAGGTTTTTTTATTCTTTTGGTTCTCTATAAATTCTGGCGTTTCTAATATTGTTAGCCTCACATATAGACCAATTAAAATTAGAACAGAGCTCAAGAGAAAAGGTATTCTCCAGCCATAATCAAAGAATTCAGCTTCCGTCATTGTGCTCGATAAGTATAGAAAAATACCGCCTGAGAGGATCAGTCCGATGGGAGCCCCTAACTGAGGGAACATGCCATACCAAGCTTTTTTCTCAGGAGGGGCATTCTCAACAGCTAGTAAAACGGCACCACCCCACTCTCCTCCCAGACCAAAGCCTTGACCAAAACGACAAATAACTAAAAGAATCGGGGCAAAAATACCAATGGATTGATATGTTGGGAGTAAGCCAATCGCAACGGTTGAAACACCCATGGTGAGTAATGCAGCTACTAGGGTTGTTTTTCTACCAATACGATCACCAAAGTGACCAAAGAATGCAGAACCTAATGGCCTCGCAAAGAAGGCAACAGCAAAGGTGGCAAGTGATTGGAGCATTTCTGTTGACTGAGTTGATGCAGCAAAAAAAAGTGAGGGAAATACTAAAACAGCTGCGTTTGCATAAATATAAAAATCAAAGAATTCAATAGTGGTGCCTGCCAAACTTGCGAACTAAACTTTAGCAGGAGAATTTTTTTTCATAATTTATTGATTTATATATGATGACGGCTTGTCCGATTTTGATTGATTCTTTATCAACGATATTCCAAATGGTGGCATCTTCAATCTGAAATAACTCTCCATCAGAGGCTACACGAATACCCTTATAGTTCTCTATAAAGCCATGAGAGTTTACTTGATTTAATAACTCATTTCTTTCTTTTTGTTCAGATTCTGGAGCCGTCATTGTCGTTGGTTGACCTATCACTTGATCTAAGGTCACTTTAAAAAGTGA
>CAJIYK010000005.1 GCA_905181685.1 Methylophilales bacterium BACL14 MAG-120910-bin43
AGATTATTATAAGTTTGAAAAAAATTTAGAAAATGAGTGTAGTCTCTGATGAGTTAAACACATTATGCGTCGATCTCAATCAACACTTTTCAGATAATGCCCAGAACTTCTTTATTTTTGAAAATAAATTATTCTTTGCAACGATAAAGAATGTACAAATATATCGACTTATTTCCCAGAAGAAATCAACCAAGTCCCTAACAGAAGTTTCCTGCCCTTTGGTCAAGACGAAGTCTGGTGGCGTAAATTTATAAACGAATTACAAATGTTTTTATTTGATCATCCTGCCAACAAAAAAAGAGAAGAAAAGGAGTCGGTATCCAATTAATTCTATTTGGTTTAGTGGAGGGGGTAAAAAAATTAATAGCAGACCCTAATAAGCAAAATAAGATTGTTTTTAGTGACCTTATGCTATTAAAAAAAATAGCGCTGCTCAATTTAGAGGGTGTAAAAATTGAGCCTTTTACTAAGTGTGTTAATGAAAGAGAAGATTGTTATTTGTATGACCATATCTGTGAAGCAAACTCTGAGTATGATATTTTTAAAACTATCCTTGAAGATCTAAAATCAAAAAAGATTACTAACCTAAAGCTTTCTCTTTATCTGGGTTCCTTTAAAATTTTATTTAAAACGAATTTTTATAGAAGACTAAAGTTTTGGGGTCATAAAAAAGAAGCTTCAAGAGATATTGAATGAAGCTTAAAGAAAAAAATATCGATGCCGAACTTGAAAAGAAGCTCAATGAAGTTGGTGTTCAACCAGACCTTGCCAAAATTTATGCTGCAAGAAAGATTGATAGCACTGAGCAGATAAACTATAAACTCGACAAGCTCATTCCACCCCACTTACTGCATTCGAATTTAGCGGTTGGGGAGTTTTTATGCCAAGCAATATCAGATAATAAAAAAATAGTCATAGTGGGTGATTACGATGCCGATGGAGCGACAGCCAGCGCATGTGGAGTTCTTGGGTTAAAAAAATTTGGTGGTAATGTTGATTTTATTGTGCCTAATCGGTTTGAATACGGATATGGATTAACTCCCGAAATAGTAAGCATAGCGCTAAAAAAAGAGCCTGATATCATCCTTACGGTAGATAATGGAATTGCAAGTCATGATGGAGTGGAGGCTGCCAATAAGGCAGGGGTAGATGTAATCATTACCGACCATCACCTACCTGGAAAAACATTACCTAATGCTAAATTCATCGTTAATCCAAATCAAAAAAATTGTTCATTCCCAAGTAAAAATTTATGCGGCGTTGGGGTCATGTTTTATGTCCTGCTTGCATTAAGAATTGCTCTTCGAAAAAAGAACAAGGAATCTCAAGAGCCTGTATTGGTTGATTTACTTGATTTAGTAGCATTAGGGACGGTAGCCGATTTAGTCCCCCTTGATTTTAATAATCGGATTTTAGTTTCTGCTGGAATTAAAATTATGAGAAGCGGAACTACCAATTTTGGAATCAAAGCAATCATTAACGAATCGAAAAAAAAACAAGCTGACCTTAAAACGTCTGACTTATCTTTTGTTATTGCTCCTAAAATTAATGCTGCTCCAAGGTTAAGTGATATGACGATTGGCATTCAATGTTTATTGGCAGAAAATTTAGATCAAGCCTCAGGTTTTGCAAAACAACTTATCAAATTTAATGAAAATAGGAAGCTCATAGAATCGGATATGGTGCTATCTGCTATTGAAGAATTAAATGATCAGAGCTTCAAAATTTCGCATTCAATCGTCCTAACTAATGACAAATGGCATCAAGGGGTGGTAGGTATATTGGCATCGAGATTGAAGGAAAAATACTTCCGACCGACAATTATTTTTGCGAGTTTTAATGATGAGATGATTAAGGGATCGGGAAGGTCGATAGACTCTTTTCATCTTCGTGACGCACTTGACCTTATATCTAAACGCCACCCCAGCTTGATAAAAACATTTGGAGGCCATGCTATGGCAGCGGGGCTAAGTATTAAAAAAAATGATTTTAAAAAATTTAGTGAAATTTTTGAATTAATATGCCAAGAATTCATAACGCCTGACTTACTCAATCAAACAGTTGAATATGACAAAAGTATTGAACCTGAAAATTTAAATTACCCTATGGCTAAATTGATCAATGAACAAGTTTGGGGGCAGAGGTTTCCAGCACCATTTTTTGTTGATAATTTTGATGTATTACATCAAGAAGTCATTGCAGAAAAGCATACAAAGTGCTTTCTAAAGAATGATAAAAAATTCCAAGCAATATTTTTTAATAATAACCAGACACTACCTGATAAAATAAGGCTGTTTACTCTATTGATGCAAATGAATTTAATGGAATAAAAATCTTCAAATAATTATAAAAAGTATTGTGGAATGAAAACAAAGTCAAGAAAAATAGTTATTGGCAATATGAAGATGCATGGCTCATTAGATTTTAATGAAAGCCACTTCAAAAGCCTCAAGCAAAAGCTAGGCTCATTCAATGAACTATCAATTACCTTGTGTGTGCCTTACCCATATTTATTCCAAGCGCAAAAAATATTAATGGGATCCAATATTCATTGGGGATGCCAAAATGTGGCAAAAGAATTAGAAGGGCCCTTTACTGGGGAAGTAAGTGCATCAATGATTAAGGATTTTCAAGGTGAATTAGTAATTGTCGGACATTCTGAGAGGAATACGGCTTACTGTGAATCAGATGAAAACATTGCAGAAAAATTTAATATGATTAAAAAATATAATATGACTCCTCTGCTATGTGTCGGAGAAAATCTTATTGAGCGTGAAGCAGGAATAATGGAAAAGGTGGTGTCTGAGCAGATTAAAACGATTCTTAATTTATATGGGCAAGATATTTTTAAGGGGTCAATAATTGCGTATGAACCAATTTGGGCAATTGGCTCTGACTCGGCGGCAAGCCCTGAGCAAATAGAGAAAATGTGTGAATTTATAAAGCAATTAATCTATACAAATGTCAGAGATAATGACGATGTAAATATTGTTTATGGCGGCAGTGTTAATGCAAAAAATGCGGTACAATTATGTGAAATTAATGGGGTTGATGGAATATTAATGGGGAGAGCATCCTTAGACGCAGATGAATTCTATGAAATTTGTAATAGTATTCATAAAATTTAATTAAAATTTAAAAGAAGATACATAAATATGGAAAATTTAGTAACGATACATTCATGTAGTTGTTAGCTTGGCAGTGATAGGCTTGATTTAGTTCAGCATGGTAAAGGCGCTGACGCGGGGGCTGCATTTGGAGGAAATTCTTCAGGCAGTGTGTTTGGTGCACAAGGATCTGGTAATTTTGTAACGAGACTGACAGCAGTATGTGTAACCATATTTTTTTGTACAAGCATAGGCCTTGCTTTCATAGCGAGTAATAAAAATGCAAGTTTTGCCGTAGAACAGATTCAAGAAAATAGCTCTCAATCAGTTGAAACCAAAGAGCAACCTTTTGGGTCAGATGAAATTGGAGATACTCAAGATATTCCCAACTAACATGACTTATTTGCTTGCCGTCGTGGTGGAATTGGTAGACACGCTATCTTGAGGGGGTAGTGACGAAAGTCGTGAGAGTTCGAGTCTCTCCGACGGCACCATTTTGATGGTAATTACAATTTAAGGATTGCTTGTGCTGGAAAATTATTTTCCTATATTAGTGTTTATAATTATTGGCCTTTTTGTAGGGCTAGGTCCTCTTATCCTCGGTAAAATATTAAGTACAAGTAAGCCTTACAAAGAAAAAAACTCTCCATATGAATGCGGATTTGAAGCATTCGAAGATACCCGAATGAAATTTGATGTTAGGTATTACCTGGTAGCAATCTTATTTATTCTCTTTGACCTAGAAATTACATTCCTTTTTCCATGGGCAGTTGTGATCAATAAAATTGGAATGTTTGGATTTGTATCCATGCTCATATTTCTCTTTATCTTGGTTGTCGGTTTTATCTATGAATGGAAAAAAGGGGCATTAGATTGGGAGTAATTAGATGAGTATCGAGGGAATATTAGAAAAAGGCTATGTTACGACCAACGTAGATACCTTAATCAACTATGCTAGGACTGGTTCATTGTGGCCAATGACTTTTGGCTTGGCGTGTTGTGCCGTTGAAATGATGCACGCAGGCGCATCAAGATATGACCTAGACCGATTCGGCATTGTTTTTAGACCAAGTCCAAGACAATCTGATGTGATGATCATTGCAGGCACATTAGTCAATAAGATGGCACCAGCATTGAGGCGTGTATATGATCAAATGGCAGAGCCTAGATGGGTTATTTCGATGGGCTCATGCTCAAACGGGGGCGGTTATTACCATTACTCATATTCTGTGGTAAGGGGTAGTGACAGAATTGTTCCTGTAGATATTTATGTACCTGGATGTCCTCCCACAGCAGAAGCGTTGATGTTTGGAATTTTGCAACTACAAAAAAAAATTAAACGTACCAACACAATTGCCCGATGAACCAGAGCATAAAAAAACAGATTCAATCCCTCAAATCTTTTTTTAAGAAAAAAATACTATCTATTAATGAAGATAAAGGTGAGATTACAATTACCTTCGATCAAGAAAATATCATTGAGTCATTAAGGATCTTAAGAGATAGGCCTGAATTTGATTTTAAACAGCTGATTGATTTATGTGGAGTTGATTATCAAGATTATAAAAAAGCTGCACATGATGAGAAGAGATTTTGTGTTGTATGTCACCTCCTATCCCTCAAAAATAATCATCGCTTAAGGGTCAAAGTATTTGCAGAAGACGATGAATTTCCAATATTTCCAACAATGACTGAAGTTTGGCCTAATGCGGATTGGTATGAAAGAGAGGCATTTGATTTGTTCGGGTTAATGTTTATCGATCATCCAGACTTAAGAAGACTTCTGACAGACTACGGTTTCGTTGGTCATCCGTTTAGGAAAGACTTTCCAATGATAGGGAAGGTTGAAGTTCGTTATGACCCAACCCTCAAAAGGGTAATTTATGAGCCTGTTTCTATCGATGAAAGAAATAATGTCCCAAGGTTAATTAGGGATGAGGGTGTCCATCGTGGCTGAGATTAAAAACTATACAATGAATTTTGGGCCTCAGCACCCAGCAGCTCATGGTGTTTTAAGGCTTGTACTTGAGATGGATGGCGAAGTAATCCAGCGTGTTGATCCACATATTGGCTTATTACACAGAGCAACTGAAAAGCTAGCTGAGAATAGGACATACCTTCAATCAGTTCCTTATATGGATCGTCTTGATTATGTTTCTATGATGATGAATGAGCATGCTTATGTGATGACAATAGAAAAGCTATTGCAGATAAAAGTACCAATTCGTGCGCAATACATCCGAGTTTTGTTTGATGAAATCACCAGAATACTCAATCACTTGCTTTGGTTGGGAGCCCATGCTCTTGATGTTGGGGCCATGACGGTTTTCCTTTATGCCTTTAGGGAGCGAGAGGATTTATTTGACTGCTACGAAGCAGTCTCTGGCGCAAGAATGCATGCAGCCTACTACCGACCGGGGGTGTATATCGAGATTTACCATCTACGATGCCTCAATTCCAACCCTCAAAAAAACAAAGCTCATCTGAAATAAACAAACTAAATAAAAATAGATCAGGGTCACTTCTAGATTTTATCGAAGATTTTGCTAAAAGATTTCCAACTTATGTGGATGAATATGAAACGCTTCTGACTGATAATCGAATTTGGAAGCAAAGAACAGTCGGGATTGGTGTTGTTGATCCAGATCGAGCGGTTGCATTAGGAATGACAGGCCCAATGTTAAGGGGCTCAGGAGTTGAATGGGATTTACGAAAAAAACAACCTTACGAAACATACAGCGAATTAGATTTTAAAATTCCTGTCGGTAAAGAGGGTGATTGTTATGACCGTTATTTGGTAAGAATGGAGGAGATGAGAGAATCCAATAAAATTATTAAGCAATGTATTGAGTGGCTCAGAGAAAATCCAGGCCCGGTGATTTCAAATGATAATAAAGTGACCCCACCGTCTAGATCAGAAATGAAAGAGGATATGGAATCGATGATTCATCATTTTAAATTATTTACTGAGGGCTTTCATATCCCTAAGGGCGAAGCCTATGCAGCTGTAGAACACCCAAAAGGTGAGTTCGGGACTTACATTATCTCTGATGGCGCAAACAAACCTTATCGGCTAAAAATTAGGGCGCCAGGCTTCCCACATTTGGCGGCGATAAATGAAATGACAAAGGGACACATGCTCTCAGATTTGGTAGCAATTATTGGTACCCAAGATATTGTGTTTGGGGAGATTGACAGATAATGCTAACTGAAATTACAAGAAAAAAAATAGACGGCGAATTAAAAAAATTCCCTATCGATCAAAAACAATCTGCCATTATTGCAGCCCTGCAAATAATCCAAACTGAAAATGGTTTTTTAACGGATGATTTAATTGCACTGGCAGCAGACTACCTAGACATGCCAAAAATTGCAGCTATGGAAGTGGCAACTTTTTATAATATGTTTGAACTTAAGTCTGCTGGAAAATATAAAATTTCGGTTTGCACAAATATCTCATGCGCCTTAAGAGAGGCTGATGATATCGTATGCCATCTTCGAAAAAAATTGAATATTAATTTTAATGAGGTCACAAAAGATAGTAAATTTAGCTTAAAAGAAAGTGAGTGTATGGGCGCATGTGGCGGAGCACCACTTATGACAATAAACAATCATAAGATGTATGAACATTTAACACCCCAAAAAGTTGATCAAATCCTTGAGGAGTTAGATTAAATAATGCTAAACAATAATTCACATAAAGCATCAATTAATAGTGAGGTGTTTCCTATATGCTTGAGGACATCTAATTTAGAGGACTCATCAAGCCTTCAAACTTACCTCAGCATTGGTGGGTATGAGCAAATTCAAAGAATTCTAAAAGATAAAATCTCCCCGGAAAAATTAATTGAAGAGATTAAAATTTCTGGTCTCAGGGGGAGGGGGGGCGCAGGTTTCCCTACCGGTATAAAATGGTCATTCATACCAAATGATTCAGACGGAACAAAATACATTGTTTGCAATAGTGATGAAGGTGAACCGGGCACTTTTAAAGACAGGGAAATAATCAAAAAAAATCCTCATCAGCTAATTGAAGGGATGATAATCGCTGCATATATTATGGGGGCGCAGGTTGGATATAACTATATTCATGGGGAAATATGGGAAGAGTATGAGTCATTCGAAAAAGCCTTAGCTGAAGCAAAAAAAGCCAATTTTTTAGGTAAGTCTATTTGTGGGTTAGGTTTTGATTTTGAATTATATGCATTCCATGGTTACGGTGCATATATTTGTGGTGAGGAAACCGCACTCATTGAATCTATTGAGGGTAAAAAGGGACAGCCAAGATTTAAACCTCCTTTTCCAGCAACATATGGTATCTATGGACGGCCGACAAATGTTAACAACACAGAGACATACGCAACAATTCCTTGGATTATTCAAAATGGGGGAGAAAGTTTTGCAAATATTGGCGTAGAAAATTCAGGCGGCACTAAGATATTTTCAGTATCAGGCCATGTTGAGAGGCCAGGAAACTATGAAATACCAATGGGGATGCCGTTTAAAACCTTACTAGAGCTATCTGGGGGCGTTTGGAAGGGAAGAAAATTAAAAGCAGTCATTCCTGGCGGACCTTCAACACCAGTCCTTCCTGCCGCAGAAATTATGAAAACCACTCTTGATTATGATGGCTTAAAAAACTCAGGCTCGAGTGTTGGTGCGGGTTCACTTATTGTGATGGATGAAACCACCTGTATGGTGTCAACCCTTAAGAGATTATCCTACTTCTTTTATGAAGAATCATGTGGTCAATGCACCCCTTGTCGAGAAGGTACAGGCTGGGTTTATAGGGTTATCAAAAGAATTGTTGATGGCAAAGGTAAACCAGAAGATATTGATTTGCTTTTAGACGTCAGTAAAAAAATTTCAGGGCGGACGATCTGTGCACTTGGTGATGCAGCAGCAGTCCCTGTATTAAGCTTTATTAAACACTTTAAAGATGAATTTAAATACTTTATAAAGAATGGTAAGAGCATGATGGATGCTAACTCATGATTAAAATTAAAATTGATGGGAAGGCACTGGAGGTTAAACCAAAAACATCAATCATTGAGGTGGCTGATAAGGTAGGCATCGATATACCTCGTTTTTGTTACCACAAGAAACTCAGCGTTGCTGCAAACTGTAGAATGTGCCTTGTCGAAGTAAAGAACTTTGCCAAACCACTTCCTGCTTGTGCCACGCAGGTGATGGAAGGCATGGAGATTTCTACAAAATCAAAATTTACCAAGGATACGCAAAAAAGTGTCATGGAGTTTTTACTTATCAACCATCCCTTAGACTGCCCTATATGCGATCAGGGAGGAGAGTGTGACTTGCAGGACACAGCCGTCGCATATGGAGCCAGTAAAACACGATATACCGAAGAAAAGCGTGTGGTGTTTGATAAAAATATTGGCCCATTAATTTCAACTGACCTAACCCGATGTATCCAATGTACAAGGTGCGTAAGGTTTCTAAAAGAAGTGGGTGGTATGGCTGAACTAGGATTAATAGGAAGGGGCGAACATGCTGAAATTTCTGCATATGTTGATAAATCCGTTGAATCCGAATTATCCGGAAATATTATTGATCTATGTCCGGTAGGTGCGCTTACATCAAAACCTTTTAGATATTCTGCCAGAAGTTGGGAGCTTTCAAGAAGAAGTACGATCGCATGTCACGACAGTTTAGGTTCAAATATTGAAGCTCATGTTAAAGATAACATTGTTAAAAGGGTAATACCAAAAGAAAACGAATCGATTAATGAGTGCTGGATCTCAGATAGGGATCGATTTTCATACGAAGGCCTCAATCATAAAGATAGAATTAATCTTCCTTTAAAGAGAGAAAAAAATCAATGGAAAGAGATCGACTGGGAAGAGGCATATGAGCTAATTGAGAAAAACATAACAGATATTGATATTAAAAAATCTAATAAAATCGGGATTATTTGTTCGCCTCAAAGTACCTTGGAAGAAGGGTTTTTATTGAAAAAAATTGCCAAAGAACTTAATACCTCTCATATTGATTATCGCCTTCTTGAAAAAAGCTTTTCAGAGAACAATAATTGGTTAGGTTGTAAAATTGATGAAATAGAGTCCCATGATGCAATATTGGTTGTCGGCTCAAATTTAAAACATGACCAACCACTGCTTGCACATCGCTTTAGAAGATATGCAAATAAAAGAAATAATTTCTCAATTATTACTTCATACGATGATTTTTATTCAACTCGTTGTCTAGAGAAAGTTATTGTTAATCCTTCAGCATATATAAATTATTTATTAATGATCCTGAAACAGGTTCAGTTAAGCACAAAATATAAAATCAATTCTGAAGTTATAAAAAATTTATTAAAGGCTGCAAAGCCATCCAATGAGGCAAAAAGAATAGCCAAAAGCCTTTTATCAAATAAGAGTAAAGCAATATTTCTAGGCCATCAAATTTTACATTTAGATGACGGCGACAATATAAAGTTGGTTGCAATGCATATCGCTCAAGCGGTAGGAGCCACATTTGGCTTAATACCTGGTTACGCAAATAGTGTCGGATTAAATGAACTCAATCTAAATACAGATAATATCTCAGCAGATAAGATTTTGAGTCAAAGTAAAGAAGCATACATAATGATGAATTTTGATCCGTTGTATGATTATCATTCACCCAAAAAAATAAATTCAGCACTTAAAAAAGCGAAATTTAATCTGGCAATTTCTCCGTACATATCTGACTCTTTTAAAGAATTTGATGTTGTATTGCCAATGACCCCATTTACAGAAACATCAGGGACATTCATAAATATGGAGAAAACAATACAATCATTTTCTGCGGTAACACCACCTGTCGGGCAGTCTAGGCCGGGTTGGAAAATATTACGTGTTCTAGCAAATTTTTTACAACTTGAAGGTTTTTCCTATGATTCATCTGAAGAGGTGAAAACTGATGCGATGATTGAAATGGACAAAAAAAATGAATTTAGCCTTAATGATTTTAAGCCTAGTAATATTGAGAGAGGTCTTGAAGTACTAAATGTCGTTAGGGCGAATGATTCAGATATGATTGTTAGACGTGCCACTTCGTTGCATCAAAATAAAAATAAAGACCAAAGCTGCTGCCTAATTAATCCGACAACAATGCTCGAGGAGGGGTTAATAGAAGGGCAAAAAATTAAGATTTCTTCATCGGAGGCTGAAATCCTAATTAATGTTAAAGCTGATGATAATGTTTGTTTAAATGCGGTTGTTATTTATGGAAAGCAAGATGAAACTTTTATCCTAGGTATGCACAATAAAGTGAAAATTAAAAAAGCCTAAATTATGGAAAGTATTTTTACTCAGCTACCTGAAATTTTTATAACAACGTTCTGGACAATTCTAAAAATTGTGGCAATTGTAATTCCATTGATGGTTTCAGTCGCTTATTTGACATATTTTGAGAGAAGGGTGATCGGTTTTATGCAGGGAAGATTAGGACCAAACAGAGTGGGATATTTCGGTCTTCTTCAACCCATAGCTGACGCATTAAAGCTAATGTTTAAGGAAATAATTAATCCCACAAAATCAAATAACTTTTTATTCCTTCTCGCACCCATCCTAACTATTGCACCAGCTTTTGCGGCTTGGGCTGTAATACCATTTAATGCAGAACTTGTTTTATCTGATATCAACGCGGGTTTACTTTATGTTTTAGCGATGACATCGATTGCTGTTTATGGTGTCATTATTGCTGGATGGGCTTCAAATTCAAAATATGCTTTTTTGGGCAGCCTACGCTCAGCTGCACAGATTGTATCGTATGAGATAGCAATGGGCTTTACATTGGTCGGTGTTTTAATGTGTGCTAATAGCTTAAATCTTAGGTGAAATTGTTATGGGCCAATCTGGTGGTATTTCACAATGGTATATTTGGCCACTTTTCCCCCTATTTATTATTTATTTTATAAGCGCTGTTGCCGAGACGAACCGAGCTCCTTTTGATGTGGCTGAGGGTGAGTCTGAGATTGTGGCGGGCTTCCATGTTGAATATTCTGGGATGGCTTTTGCAGTATTCTTCCTTGCTGAATACGCAAATATGATTCTTGTCTCAATGCTTGCTGCATTAATGTTTTTAGGGGGATGGTTATCTCCTTTTGAATTTCTGCCT
Source organism: Methylophilales bacterium BACL14 MAG-120910-bin43 (assembly GCA_905181685.1). Lineage (GTDB taxonomy): Bacteria > Pseudomonadota > Gammaproteobacteria > Burkholderiales > Methylophilaceae > BACL14. The sequence continues at coordinate 11,232 of CAJIYK010000005.1, forward strand.
GATAGTATTGTTTGGTTATTACTAAAAGTCGCTTTCTTACTTTTCTTTTTCTTGTGGTTCAGGGCAACATTCCCCAGATACCGATATGATCAAATTATGAGATTGGGCTGGAAAATATTTATTCCTATCACTATATTTTGGATAATTTTTGTTGGATTTATGATGCAAACGCCATACCGGGAGATGTTCCATTAAATAAATATGTTTAAAAAAATAAAACAGTATATAAAAAGTTTGACGCTCTACGAGCTGATTATTGGTCTTGGGCTGACGGGGAGATATTTTTTTTCAAAAAAAATAACGATTCAATATCCTGAAGAGCGTACCCCCCAATCACCAAGGTTTAGAGGTTTGCATGCATTGAGAAGATATCCTAATGGCGAGGAACGTTGTATTGCATGTAAGCTTTGTGAGGCTGTATGTCCTGCAATGGCAATTACAATCAAATCCGAAATGAGAGAGGATAATACAAGAAGAACGACGCAGTATGATATTGATCTGACCAAATGTATATTCTGTGGGTTTTGTGAGGAATCATGCCCAGTAGATTCAATTGTAGAAACCCGAATTTTAGATTACCACGGAGAGGAAAGAGGAGATTTAGTCTATACAAAAGAAATGCTACTAAAGGTCGGTGATAAATACGAAGATCAAATCGCTAAAGATAGAAAAGAAGAGGAAAGCTACAGGTAATGGACTATTCTTCTGCTGTTTTTTACTTTTTTTCCTTTATTTTGCTTTTCTCAGCCATCAAAGTTATTACATCAAGAAACCCAATTTTTTCAGCATTATTCCTTGTCCTTTCTTTTTTTAGTGCCGCTGGCTTATGGTTATTACTTCAAGCAGAATTCTTAGCGATAGCACTCGTTCTTGTATACGTTGGCGCAGTAATGGTTTTATTTCTGTTTGTCATCATGATGATTGACATCAATATTGAGGTAATGAAAAAAGGATTTTGGAACTACTTTCCTGCCATAGGCTTTGTATCAATTATTATGCTGACTGAGATTATTCTTGTTTTAAATAAACCGTTTTTCAAGACGCCAGCCCTATTTAAACCTCCCTTAAAGAGTAATACAGATGCAATTGGTGAAGTGCTATACAGCGATTATATATTACCATTTGAAATTGCCGCCATAATACTTTTAGTCGCAATCATCGCAGCTATTGCACTTACATTGAGAGGGAAAAAAATGCACAAGGGTATCGACCCAGCCATCCAGATAAGTGTTAAAAAATCAGACCGACTCAAAATGGTCGATATGGGAATAACTAAAACGAAAACAAAAAAGCGAGTTAAAAGAAATTGATTAATTTATCTCATTTTTTAATTCTTAGCTGCCTTGCTCTTTATGATAGGTGTTGTAGGTATTTTTCTGAATCGAAAGAATATTATTATTCTTTTGATGGCGATTGAGTTGATGTTGCTGGCGGTCAATATGAACTTTATTGCATTTAGTTATTATTTAGGTGACATTGCCGGTCAAATATTTGTCTTCTTTATTTTGACTGTTGCGGCAGCAGAGGCAGCTATTGGCCTAGCAATTATTATCATCGTCTTTAGAAATAATCGATCAATCGATGTTGAAGACATTAATAGATTGAAAGGGTGACAATGACAATTTTAAATATTTTAACTGTCATACCTTTAGCCCCGTTATTTGCAGCATGTTTCGTGGGTCTTTTTGGTAAAAAATTACCAAAATATTATTCTTTCGGGTTCCTATTCTTGGCGTATCAATTGCGTTTGCTCTGTCTATGTATTCGCTTTATCTTACTCTTTACGGCTTTAAATTAAATGAAACCGTTTACACCTGGCTTGCATCAGGTGGCTACATATTTGAAGTCGGTTTTTTAATCGATACGCTTTCAGCCGTCATGATGGTCATTGTTACTTTTATCTCGCTTATGGTCCATATCTATACAATCAGTTACATGAAAGATGATACTGGCTTTAGTCGATTCTTTAGCTATATCTCCCTTTTCACATTTGCAATGCTAATGCTAGTGATGAGTAATAATTTTCTACAGCTCTTCTTTGGTTGGGAGGCCGTTGGACTAGTTTCTTATCTATTAATAGGTTTTTGGTATAAAAAACCAAGAGCGATTTATGCAAACCTAAAAGCTTTTTTAGTCAATAGGGTAGGAGATTTTGGCTTAATACTTGGTGTTGCCTTGATCATGTTTTGGTTTGGTACTTTGGACTATCAAGAGGTATTTAATAGACTCCCCGCTCTGCTTTCACAAGAGGTAGTTTTATTTAATACTTCAATTTCATTGGTTACCTTAATCGGAACCTGCCTATTTATAGGTGCGATGGGTAAGTCTGCTCAGGTCCCTTTACATGTGTGGCTGCCAGATTCAATGGAAGGACCAACGCCAATCTCTGCATTAATTCATGCAGCAACAATGGTCACAGCGGGTATTTATTTAGTGGCACGTATGTCTCCTTTATTTGAGCTATCTGATTTTGTTCTCTCGTTAGTAATTGTTATCGGAGCAATCACTGCAATATCAATGGGCATTTTAGGCATTGTTCAAAATGACATTAAAAAAATAATTGCTTACTCAACATTATCACAGTTAGGTTACATGACGGTTGCGTTAGGGGTATCTGCCTATTCAGTAGCTATTTTTCATTTGCTCACCCATGCCTTTTTTAAAGCCTTACTTTTCCTAGGGGCGGGCTCTGTAATTATCGGAATGCATCATGATCAAGATATAACCCAAATGGGAGGGTTAAAAAAATATATGCCTGTGACTGCCCTTACTTTTTTAATAGGCTCCTTATCTCTAATCGGCACTCCATTATTTTCTGGATTTTATTCAAAAGAAACGATTATTGAAGCGGCAAGCTTAAGTTCAGCATGGGGCGCTAACTTTGCTTACTTCGCATTGGTGTTTGGAGTATTCTTTACAGCACTTTATAGTTTTAGGCTTTATTTTCTAGTTTTTTGCGGGGAGGAAAGGTGGCACACCATACGTCGTAAAAAAAATGAACATGGCTTAAAAAGTAAAGAATACCCCGTTGAGAGCTCAAAAATTATAACTATCCCTCTGGTGATATTGGCGATCCCATCAATCTTTATTGGTATGCTTTTGATAGACCCACTGGTATATGGCAATTTCTTCGATGGCAATATAACGGTTGATAATAAAATTCATACCAATATAGATCTGCTTGCAAGTCATTATCATGGCGTATGGTCGATGGCGGTTCATAGCCTATTTACCCTCCCTCTTTGGTTTGCGATAGCTGGGGTTCTTTTAGCATGGGCATTATTCATAAAAAAAATGAAGATTAATTTCAAATTCTTAAATCCCTTTAAGAGCAGCTTAAAAAATAATTATGGGTTTGATGATTTTAATGAAAAATATATCGCCAAAGGCATCTTAAAACTCGGTGATTTTTTATCAAGCAAGGTGGATATTAAAATTATCGACGATTTTTTAGTTAATGGCTCTGGTAGGTTAGTTACTTATTTTGCTAATAAACTAAAGTTAATTCAAAGTGGGTACATATACCACTACGCATTTTTTATGATTATTGGTTTATTTTTACTAATTTCATTTTTTGTGAGAACTTAGAATGATAGCTAATCATATTTTATCAATCGCAATTTGGTCACCAATATTTTTTGGTATCTTATTGCTAATTTTAAATAAAAAATTAAGCATAAGAAAAATTAATTATGTTGCCTTATTCGGCGCGCTTGTGTCTTTTATTGTGACTATCCCAATATATAAAAATTTTAATACCACATTATCAACCTTTCAATTTCAAGAGTTTCATCATTGGATTACGCCATTCAATATTAACTATCACCTAGGAGTTGATGGATTTTCGGTTCCACTGATCCTGCTGACTAGTTTCATGACTATTATGGTTATTTTGATTTCATATCAATCACAAAAATTTAAATCGGCAAGCTATTACAGTGCATTCTTAATTATGTCGGGATTAATGATTGGTGTTTTCTGCGCTCTGGATTCCATCTTGTACTATATTTTTTGGGAGGCAATGCTGATTCCGATGTTTTTAATCATCGGTATATGGGGTGGCCCGAATAGAATTTATGCAACTATTAAATTTTTCTTATACACAGTCTTAGGCTCACTATTAATGTTGATAGCTTTTTTATACCTCTATTTTAAAAGCGGCACTTTTTCAATAATTGATTATTATTACTTACCCATCTCCTTGGAAGCGCAAATTCTTATTTTTCTTGCATTTTTTATGGCCTTTGCGGTCAAGATTCCAATGTGGCCACTCCATACATGGCTCCCTGATGCCCATGTACAGGCACCAACTGGAGGCTCAGTTATACTAGCAGCGATTATGTTAAAACTGGGCGGGTATAGTTTTATTCGTTTTGCAATGCCCATTTCCCCTGATGCAACTTTATTACTTAAGCCTCTCATGATTTCATTATCTCTAATTGCCATCGTCTATATCGCACTTGTAGCCTTAATCCAAAAGGATATGAAAAAATTAATAGCCTACTCATCAATATCGCATATGGGATTTGTTACCTTGGGTTTATTTCTAATATCACCATTAGCCGTTGAAGGTGCTTATATTCAAATGATTTCGCATGGCTTTATTTCAGCAGCGATGTTCATATGTGTTGGTATTCTTTATGACCAAACCCACACAAGAGAAATAAAAAAATATGGCGGTGTAATTAATAAAATGCCATTGTTTACAGCATTTGCTGTTTTCTTTGCAATGGCAAACGCAGGGCTCCCAGGAACTTCGGGCTTTGTTGGGGAGTTCATGGTTATCTTGGGCTCAATGAAAGAAAACTTTTGGATCGCCTTTATTGCAGCCACTACTTTAATTTTAGGAGCTTCTTATTCACTATGGTTAATTAAGAGGGTCTTTTATGGTGATGTAGGTAACGCAGCTGTAGCAAAATTATCAGATATTAATTCAAGAGAGTTTCTGATTCTCGGAGTGCTTGCCGCGTTAATAATTTTGGTGGGTGTTTACCCTAAAATAATATCAGACATTACAAATTCATCAGTTTTACAATTTATAGAGCTAGTAAGTTTTTCTAAAGTAGGGATTTTATGAGTAACTTGAATCTCACAATTAAATTTATTAGCTCCTGAAATTTTTGTAGCCCTCATGGCAATGCTAATTTTATTGTTAGATTTATTTGTCCAAGATAAAAATAAGCATTTTATTTATGGTTTATCTCAACTCACACTTCTTGTCGCAGGATTATTAACTGCATCACTTGGCTTTAGCGAGCCACAATTTGCTTTTAAAGATATGTTTATATTTGATAGCCTCGCGATGTTTTTGAAAATGATGAGCTACATCACCTTATCTGTTGTTTTTATCTATAGTAGAAACTATTTACTTGATAAAAAATTATTAAATGGTGAATATTTCAGCCTATCCCTCTTTGCTCTTTTAGGGGTTATGTTGATGATTTCAAGCAAGAACCTATTACTCATGTACATGGGTTTAGAGTTACTTTCTTTAAGTTTGTATGCCCTTATAGCACTCAACAGAGACGATAAAAAATCAAACGAAGCAGCCATTAAGTATTTTGTTTTGGGTGCATTGGCCTCAGGTCTTCTTCTCTACGGAATGTCAATGCTATATGGATTCTCAGGCTCTCTCGACCTATATACAATCGGTAATGTTATTCAAACCCAAGAGATTAATTCAGAGTTACTTGTATTTGGATTAGTATTTATTGTTGTCGGAATAGCTTTTAAGTTAGGGGCAGTCCCTTTCCAAATGTGGGTACCTGATGTTTACGAGGGTTCCATTACACCTGTTACCATGATGATAAGCACTGTTCCAAAGTTTGCTGCCGTTGCGATGTTGATTCGATTCCTTTTTCAAGGCTTAGACTACCTAGTAGTTGATTGGCAACAAATGTTATTAATCATGGCAATTTTATCAATGGCTGTTGGCAATATTACCGCGATAGCACAGAAGAAAATTAAAAGAATGTTAGCTTATTCAACCATCTCTCATATTGGATTTATTTTGCTTGGTTTCTATGTTGGAACAATTGGTGGAGTGCAGGCTTCAATTTTTTATCTAACGACATATATTATTATGACGCTTGCTGTTTTTGGGCTTATTATCCTTTTATCAAATTCACAAAAATCAATTGAATTTATTGATGACCTTAAAGGGTTGAGTCAAACAAACCCATGGGAAGCTTTTTTAATGATGATAGTCATGTTTAGCCTTAGCCGGCATACCTCCAACAATTGGATTTTATGCTAAATTTTCGGTCCTTCAGGTTGTGATTAATGAAGAAGCAGTTTGGCCAGCTTTGGTTGCAATAATTATGGCTTTAATAGGCATGTATTATTACTTGAGAATTATAAGATTAATGTATTTTGAAAAATCAGATAAAAAGATTAAGAAAAAAACTTTTTTACCCATGCTTTCTGTTTTAACAATCAATGCAGGTGGTTTGCTGGTTCTGGGTATTTTCCCTAAAACTTTAATGAGCATCAGTGCTTTAGCAGTAGGGGGGAGCTTGTAGTGTTAATTTGGCTGCTACTTTTTATTTCTATTGCCGCTGCAAACCTCCCATGGTTTAGTAAGTCTTTTTTGATTTTTAAAACACTAAAGAAGCCCAAATCATTGCCAGTTATCTTTATTGAAATTATATGCATGTATTTTTTACTTGGGTTGATATTCTTTTTTGTTGAAAAAAAATCTATAGGAAATGTGCACTCTCAGGACTGGGAGTTTTATGCTGTCACATTTTTTCTGTTTCTAGTATTTTCATTCCCTGGGTTCATCTACAAAGTCATTTGGAAGTAAAAAATAAAAAAATACTGATTATCGGTTGCGGAAAGCTAGGGCAAAAAGTAGGGCTGTTTGCGAAAGATATGCCCCTAGATTTAATCGGGCTTAAAAGAAAGAAAATAACTTCGCCTAATATAAATATTTTAGAGCAAGACATATTTGAAGAATCTTTTTTTGATCAGGTAAAAAAAATTTCACCTCACTTCATTATCTACTGCCTCTCAGCAGACAGCCCATCAGAAAAGAGTTACCAAAAAAACTATGTCGAAGGTTTGAAGCAAGTTATTAAATCAATAAATGGTATTAAAAATTTTCAGCACCTTTTCTTTATCTCAAGTACGAGTGTTTATGGTGAAAATTCAGAACAATTTATAGATGAGTTTTCAGAAACTGACCCAGAAAATTATCGGGGTATTATTCTGCTAGAAGCTGAGAAATTAATGAAGTCAGTCAATTTTAATTATACGATTCTTAGGCTTTCAGGCATCTATGGAACAGGAAGAAATTACATGATTAATTTGTCACAAGACCCAGCTAACTGGCCAGAATTTGATAGATGGACGAACAGAATAAATGAGGAGGATGCAGCCAGCTTCATCCTATTTTTAATCAAACAATGCCTTAGATAATAAGGTCCTGAGAAACTATACCTTCTAACTGATAACGAGCCTGTAAGTTATATGATCTATTAAATTGGATAAGGCAGCACCTTAACTTGAATAAAAGTAATAAACCTAATTCAAGACAGGTTTTTGGTAAACGTTTAAGATCATCCCTCATTCCTAAACTTCAATTTAAATATAAATATCCAACATACAAGCATGGCTATATAGAGCTTATACAAGGTGAAAAAAATTCTATATGAAGCCATGCTTATTTGATTCAGACTTCTCCCTAGTATAGAATGGCGCATTAATTATAGGCGCGTAGCTCAGTTGGTTAGAGCACCACATTGACATTGTGGGGGTCGTTGGTTCGAATCCAATCGTGCCTACCATCAGATAGATAATGCTATCTTGATTGTGTAAAACCTTATAAAATATTTGTTATTTATCTTATTAATATATGCCTAATATTACGCTTCCCGATGGATCAGTAAAAAAATATAATCAGGTGGTATCTATTGCTGATGTTGCCAAAGACATTGGTGAAGGTTTAGCTCGAGCGGCGTTAGCAGGAAAAATTCAAGATCAATTAGTAGATTTGAGTTATGAAATTGCTGAAGATACAAACTTATCTATTATTACTTCAAAGAGCCCTGAAAGCTTAGATGTTATTAGACACTCAACTGCCCATCTTCTTGCACAAGCTGTAAAAACTATTTTCCCCGACGTGCAAGTGACTATTGGTCCTGTTATAGAGGATGGCTTTTATTATGATTTTTCTTACAAGCGTCCATTTACCCCAGAGGATTTAGCTCAAATTGAGAAAAAAATGAACGAGCTCGCTAAGCAAAATTTAGAAATTAATAGAAAGGTAATGCAAAGACAGGCTGCAATTGATTATTTTGAGTCTATCGGTGAAAAATATAAATCTGAAATAATTTCCTCTATACCCGAAGGGGAGGAAGTTTCTTTATATGAGCAAGGTGATTTTACCGATCTATGCAGAGGCCCTCACGTTCCTTCAACAGGAAAGTTAAAAGTTTTCAAATTAATGAAGCTCGCAGGTGCTTACTGGCGTGGTGATTCGAAGAATGAAATGCTACAAAGAATTTATGGAACTGCCTGGAATAATAAGGATGAATTAAAAGATTACCTAAAAAGATTAGAGGAGGCTGAAAAAAGAGACCACCGTAAGCTAGGTAAATTATTAGACCTTTTTCATATGCAAGATACATCACCTGGGATGGTCTTTTGGCACGCCAAAGGTTGGTCAATTTGGCTCGAAATTGAGAATTATCTGCGTCAAAAATCTCTTGATTATGGTTATGATGAAATTAAAACCCCTACGGTTCTTGATAAAGAGCTTTGGAAAAGCTCAGGGCATTGGGACAACTATCATGAAAATATGTTTACGACCGCCTCAGAGAATAGAGAGTATGCAGTGAAACCCATGAACTGCCCTGGGCACGTACAAATATTTAATAATAGCCTTCATAGCTATAGAGACTTACCTCTAAGGCTAGCAGAATTTGGCTCATGTCATCGTAATGAGCCCTCTGGTGCCCTTCATGGTTTGTTAAGGGTCAGGGGATTTACTCAAGACGATGCTCATATCTTTTGTACCGAAGAACAAATAAAAAGTGAGGTGAAGGATTTTAGTAAGATGTTGTATGAGGTCTACTCAGCTTTTGGCTTTGATAATGTGTTGGTAATGTTATCAACAAGACCTGAAAAAAGAGTAGGAACAGATGATATCTGGGAAAAAGCCGAATTGGCGCTAGAAGATGCGCTTAAAGAGACAGGGATTGAATATACATTACAAGAGGGCGAAGGGGCTTTTTATGGGCCAAAGATAGAATACTCCCTCAAAGATAGCTTAGGAAGAATATGGCAATGTGGCACCATCCAGCTTGATTTTAATTTACCAGAGAGATTGGGAGCTGAATATATTTCGGAAGATAATAGCCGGAAAAATCCTGTGATGCTTCATAGGGCAATCGTAGGCTCGATGGAGAGATTTATTGGAATTTTGATTGAACATTACGCCGGGTTTATGCCTCTATGGTTGTCACCCGTTCAGGCAATTGTATTAAATATTGCAGATGCACACAGCGACTATGCTAAGGAAGTTACAGAGTCGTTAAGGCAAAATAACATCAGATGTAATTCAGACTTGAGAAATGAGAAGATTACCTATAAAATACGCGAACATAGCATCCAGAGGGTACCCTACATATTGGTTGTTGGGGACAGGGAAAAAGAAACTAGCCAAGTTTCAGTAAGGAATCAAAAGGGTGAAGACCTCGGTTCAATGTCTTTAGATGCTCTGTTAAAGAATTTAAATAAAGAGATTTCTGATAAGTCTTAAGTGTTTTATTTGATTAAAATAAATTTAGGGAGTTTGTTATAGCGCTTGATAAGAATGTTCGCATTAACCGAGATATTACTGCTGAAGAAATAAGGTTAGTAGGTGTTAAGGGAGAAGCGCTTGGGATTGTTAATCTGTCTGAAGCATTCGCTCAAGCAGAAGAGCTTGATACAGATTTAGTTGAAATTGCACCAAAAGCAGCACCGCCCGTATGTAGGCTGATGGATTTTGGTAAATATAAGTATGCACAAAGTAAACAGATGCATGCAGCTAGAATGAAACAAAAAAATGTTCAGGTCAAAGAAATCAAGTTTAGACCTGGAACAGATGACGGTGATTACAACATTAAGCTACGTAAAATCATCGCCTTTTTGACGGTTGGGGACAAAGTAAAGGTCACCTTAAGATTTAGGGGTAGAGAAATTACTTTCCAGCAACTTGGATTAGCTTTGTTAAAAAGGGTAGAAGCGGATTTATTGGATTATGCAGTTGTCGAGCAGTTTCCCAAAATGGAAGGCAGGCAAATGGTAATGGTGCTTCAGCCACATAAAAATCCAAAAGCTAAAGCTAAAGCTAAAGCTGATGTAGTAAGTGAAGAAAAAGAAGTAGAAGAAAAGTAGTAAATATTTGTGATAAGGCTAATAGGCATGCCGAAGCACTTTTATAAATAACAATAAGGAGAAAAAAATGCCAAAAATGAAAACTAAAAGTGGTGCTAAGAAACGTTTCAAGTTTCTCGGTAATGGCTTAATTAAGAGAACCCATTCACACCTTCGTCATAT
>CAJIYK010000006.1 GCA_905181685.1 Methylophilales bacterium BACL14 MAG-120910-bin43
CCTTCATTAACCGTTTTCAAGCATTTCTTTTCTAATTTTAGGCGGTGTTTCGAATGTATGGAAAGGTGCTGGCGATGGAACTATCCATTCAAGACCTCTTGCTCCTTCCCAAGATACTGCTTTCGCCTTTTTCCCACCTAACGCACATTTTATTACAATGTAAACAAAGAGTAATTGTGTCAAGCCATAAGCAAATCCACCGATACTAGATATCATATTAAAGTCAGCAAATTGAATATTGTAATCCGGTATTCTTCTTGGCATCCCTGCTAGTCCCAAGAAATGCTGTGGGAAGAATAGTACATTAGCTGCTATTGTAGAAAGCCAGAAGTGTATCTTTCCTAATCTTTCGTCATACATATGACCCGTCCATTTTGGAAGCCAGTAATATACCGCTGCCATTAGAGCAAATACCGCTCCAGTAAGAAGAACATAATGGAAAGTGAGCTACAACAAAATAAGTATCATGATACTGAAAATCAACTGGTGTAATCCCTAGCATCAAGCCTGAGAAACCACCGATAGTAAATAATATAACGAATGCTACTGCAAATAACATAGGAGTTTCAAAGGTCATTGATCCCCTCCACATAGTAGCCATCCAGTTGAATACTTTTACCCCTGTAGGGACAGCAATTAGCATTGTTGCATACATAAAGAATAATTCACCTTTAATAGGAAGGCCAACAGTAAACATATGATGAGCCCAAACAAAGAATGAAAGAATTGCAATTGACGCTGTTGCATAAACCATCGATGCATAACCAAATAATGGTTTTCTAGAAAATGTTGGAATAATTGAGGAAACTATTCCAAAGGCTGGTAAGGCTAAAATATAAACCTCTGGGTGCCCAAAGAACCAAAAAATATGCTGGAAAAGTACAGGGTCTCCACCACCAGCCGCACTAAAGAAGCTTGTTCCAAAGTATTTATCTGTAAGAAGCATTGTTACTGCCCCAGCTAAAACTGGTAATGAGGCAATTAATAAAAATGAAGTAATAACCCAGGTCCAAACAAATAATGGCATTTGCATTAATGACATACCTGGTGCTCTCATATTGAACACTGTTGCAATAATATTAATTGCACCCATTATTGAAGATATACCTAAAAAATGGACAGCAAAAATAAGAAATGGGAATGCATCTCCAGTTTGAAGAACTAGGGGTGGATACATCGTCCATCCTCCTGCCGGGCCACCACCTTGCATGAAGATTGTGCTGAGAAGTAATGCAAAAGCAAATGGCAGTATCCAAAAACTCATGTTATTCATTCTAGGTAAAGCCATATCTGGCGCACCAATCATTAGCGGTATCATCCAATTTGCGAGACCTACACCTGCTGGCATAACTGCACCAAATATCATTACTAACGCATGAATGGTCACCATAGAGTTATAAAATTGAGGGTCTACAAATTGTAAGCCTGGTTGAAACAACTCAGCACGAATAATCATGGCCATAGCACCACCAACAAAAAACATTGTCAGCGCAAATATCAAATATAACGTACCGATATCTTTGTGGTTAGTAGAGAAAAACCAACGTTTCAATCCGGTTGGCTTGTGATCATGATCATGATGTGTGTCTTTTGCTAATGTGCTCATAATTGCTTCCTAAATTAAAATTTTAAAGATTATTTTGTTTGATTCTTTCTTGCTTCAGCTACTTCTTTTGGTTGTATAAGGTCACCCGTATTATTTCCCCAAGCATTTCTCTCGTATGTGGTTACTGTCGCAATTTCAACGTCAGATAAGTTGGTCACCAAATTTTGGCATTAATTTTTACCGTAAATAATTCTGTACAGGTGCTCAAGCGTATTTTCTTTTTTTAATGCAATTTCGCTTCCAGCTAGAGCTGGAAAGGCACCAGGAACACCTTCTCCATTTGCTTGATGACACATTAAACATTGTTTTTTATACACTTTTTCACCTTCAGCCATTGATTCATCCATTGTTAAAGTTTTATTTTGTGATTCTAAAGCAGCAAGTTTTAATGCTTTTCTATCATCAATCCACGCTTCATAATCCTCCATTGAAACAGCTTTAACAACAATCGGCATATATCCATGTCCTTTACCACATATTTCAGTACAATTTCCTCGATAAGTTCCAGGCTCTTCAATAATTGCCCAGTTATCATTTATAAATCCAGGGATAGCATCACGTTTCCAACCAAGCTCAGGAACCCACCAAGCATGAATTACATCCTCGGCAGTTGTTAAGATTCTTAATTTTGTATTAATTGGAACACAAGCGGCTCATCTACATCTAGTAAGATAATTTTCATGCTCCATTGGATTTTGTCCAGAATCCCTTTGAGCAACTTCTTGGCTTTTGGAATCAAGTGAGCTATATAAAGTAATATCTTCATCCAAGATAATCATATTTCCATTTCCATTGAATGCCGGTAGCCTTAATGGTTATTTTTGCTTCGGATGTATCATCCATTTTAATTAGTAATTTCGTTGCGGGAATAGCTAGTGCAATAATTATTGCAGTTGGAACTATTGTCCATATAATTTCTACTGTTGTGCTGTGAGAAAATTTAGAAGCCTTAACTCCCTTAGATTTTCTATGATGGAATATTGACCAAAACATAACACCAAATACTAATATGCCAATTACAGTTACCACCCAAAGTGTAAGCATGTGCATATCATAAATTTCTTTACTGATTGGAGTCACGCCTTGAGTCATGTTAAGACCCCAGTCAGCTAATGCCGTGAGTGGAGTTAATAGTATAAGGCCAAGAAACTTTTGATAAATTGATTTCAATTTGAAATACCTTTAAGTTAAATTAATTATTATACAAATTTCATTACTAAAGCTATTTTAAGGACACAACAAAAGCCATTTAAATTCCAACAAAATTAAACATTTGAGAATATTAACTCAGATTTTTTCTGATATTGTTAACAAATTGTAACAATTTTATCAGCAAAAAAAAAGTATTTCAATTAAACATACATACATTTTTTTAACATTTATTAAATCTTATTTTAATAAAAGATTAAATTACTTGATTTTAATTTTCCATATTAAAATCTTTTTAATAATTTAAACAATTTTTTTCTATTCTCTTCATTTACTTTTGTTCCAATATAGGTTTTTTTACCCGACCTTGATATATAAATCTCTGAATGTTTTAATTAGTTGGGGGATTAAAATAAAATTTTGACCACTCTTTACAAATTTCACACTAGATATTTTTTTCCCTTGAACAAAAGAAATTTCTATTTCAGTTGGCCTATTATAATCTTCTTCATAGAACGTACTCTTTAAAGCAGTTATATATAATGCATATCCTAAGAAAATTGTTTCAACTCCATAAAATGGAATTGCTAAATAAAGATTTATATAACTTAAAACAATTGCGATGATTAGGATTAAAATAACAAAACAAAGATATATTTTTTTTATTAATGACCATGACATTGCAGGATTAGGCCGAACAATAATCTCATGTGTCTCTGGTTTTATAACTTATGTTCAATCATGATTAAATTTTTTAATACTTATTGGTGCCGAGAGAGAGAATCGAACTCTCACGCTGTTGCCAGCGCGGGATTTTGAATCCCGTGCGTCTACCAGTTCCGCCATCCCGGCTAAATAAGCCGTAAGTATATCAACCAATGACGCTTATGGAAATCGATGATTTTGATTATGAACTCCCAACAAACTTAATTGCTCAGCAACCTCCAAAGGTCCGCGGTGACAGCAAATTATTGATTGTAAATCCAAACAAAACTAGCCTAATAGATAGTCATTGTAAAAATTTTTATGACTACTTATCTCCCAATGATCTATTAATTTTTAATGATACCAAAGTAATTAAGGCAAGATTATTTGGAGAAAAAGCAACGGGGGGAAAGGTTGAGCTTTTAATAGAAAATATCATAGATCCTAATCATGCACTTACAATGATTAAAACTTCAAAAAAAATACATATTGGTCTCAAAATATTTATTTCTAAATCAATTTTTTTAGAAGTAACAAACTAGATGAAAAATTATTCCGTGTTAAATTATTTGGATCTACTTTTACAAGGTTGCTTGAAGAATTTGGTCATGTCCCACTACCTCCATATATCAATAGGAAGGATGAAGCAGAAGACTTAGAAAGATACCAAACTACGTTTGCTAAAAATTTAGGTGCAGTCGCAGCTCCAACAGCTGGGCTCCACTTTACAGAAAATGATTTCATAAGATTTAAACAACATAAAATTAGCTATAACTTTTTAACACTGCATGTAGGTTCTGGGACATTCCAACCTGTCAAAACCAAAAATATTTCTGATCACCAAATGCACTTTGAATATTTTAATATCTCTGAACAGCTCAAAAGACCAAATTCTAAATACTAAAAAGGAAGGTGGTCGTATTATTGCGATTGGAACAACTTGCATGCGTGCACTTGAAGCGTCATTTATGGATAATGAAATTAAAACTGGTAATCAAAAGACTAATATATTTATAACACCTGGATATAAATTTAATATTGTTGATGGTTTATTCACTAACTTTCACCTTCCAAAAAGTACACTTCTTATGTTAGTGTCTGCTTTTGCTGGGTATGAATTTACAAAAAAAATATATACTCACGCCATTAGTAAAAAATACCGGTTCTTTAGCTATGGTGATGCAACATTTATTGAACAAAAAATGCTTAAAGAAGACTTATATAAATAAATAATTAAAATTGGAATAATCGAAATGAAAAAATTGCTACTTGTTTTATTATCAACCGCTACAGTTTTTGCAAGTAACATCAACGCCGAAATTAAAGAACAGGCAGAGCTGGTTTTTAAGATTCCTCTAAAAAAACAACCAACAACAAGGCCTCAAACACTCGCCTATATTCCAGTAGAAAAAAAATATTATATCGCTGATGGTGGATTAGCGCCCATGGGCTCTAACAGTCAGGCTCCAATATCAAAATCTTTAATCCATACATACGATGACAAGGGTAACTATATTGAATCCACCCGACCCGGCTTTGATAACCGATCAATTTATTTCAACACCAAAAAAGCTGAACTGGAAACAATTACATACAATGTATCAGCTTCAGCTGGATTTGCTCCTATGACAGGAATCTATCACTTTAGAACTTGATGACGATGGATTATTAACAGGTAAGTCAAACGATATTATCAATACAGTTTTTGCTTTTGAAAGTTCCGGCACAATGCCATCTTATGATGGTAAAAATAATCTATATTTCGCAAAACAAGAAAAATCTAACAAGGTCATCGTTGTAGATGCAGAGGAGTTTACTGCTAAAAAAACAATAGAACTTGATTTCAAAACACCAAATGTTAAGCCCTATGACGTTGCAAGTCATTTTATCGCTTTCACAGATGTTAAAGATAACGAATTGATTTTACTTGATGTTGAAAATAAACGATTTTTGATTTATGACACCGAAGGTACATATAAAGGAGAAAGTAAGTTACCTAAGAAATTAAAGTTACGATCAAAAAATTACTTCAACGGGCTAGGTTACACGCTAAACGGATATTACTTTGTTTATATTGACTCTGAAGGTGAGTTTGGCACTTATCATGCATACAAGGTACTGGACTAACTAATTCTTAAGTTTAACTAACAGCTCCTCAAAATTAATAATACTTGAGCCTTGCTCACTTCGTCCTTTGTACTCATATTTGTTCTCTTTTATAGTTTTATCGCCTACCGTCACTCTATGAGGTATGCCGATTAGATCAGCTTCACTAAACATCACGCCTGGGCGGAGACCTCTATCATCTATAAGGACATCAAAGCCCTGTTTAATTAAGTCATCATAAAGTTTATCTGCATAGCTTCTCACTTCCTTATTTTTATCATATCCAATGGGCGTGATAATTACTTCGAAAGGTGCAATTGATGGAGGAAAGATAATACCGTTATCATCGTGGCTTTGTTCAATTGTCGCTGCCACAATTCTTGAAACACCAATACCATAACAACCCATGATGACAGGTTTTGATGAACCATCTTCTGCAATAAAATTAGCAGACATTTTTTCGGAATATTTTGATCCTAATTGAAAAATGTGACCGACCTCAATCCCTCGGCATGTTTTAAATTTATCAATATTAGGGTTATCTTTTGCTAATTCAATATTCGCAGCATAATCAGAATGCTCATCATAGACTAGAACGTCTTCGCCAGACTCTGCAAGAACATGAAACTCGTGAGATGCATCACCTCCGATAGCCCCATTATCTGCTGATACAGCTCTAAACTTTAATCCAATACGATTAAATATATTCTCATATACCTTAAACATTTTTTGGTATGTTTCTTTGAGGCAATCAAAATTGGTATGGAATGAATATGCATCTTTCATTAAAAATTCTCTTGCCCTCATAACGCCAAACCTAGGTCTTATCTCATCTCTAAATTTCATTTGAATTTGGTAGAAATTGATAGGTAATTGTTTATAGCTGTTAATTTCCTTTCTTATGATATCTGTTATCACTTCCTCATGCGTAGGCCCAAAACAAAACTCTTTCTCATGCCTATCTTTAATTTTTAACATTTGAGGACCAAACTCCTCCCAACGTTCGGACTCCTTCCATAAGTCAGCTGGCTGAATGGCTGGCATTAAAAGTTCTATGCAACCTGCTTGATTTAGCTCATCTCTTATAATCATTTCAATTTTTTTTAACACCCTGAGGCCCAATGGCATAATGGTGTATAAGCCTGACCCAAGCAATCTAACCATTCCTGCCCTTACAAGCAACTGATGACTTAAAAGTTCAGCCTCCGCTGGAGATTCTTTCCTTGTTGCAATGTAAAATTTTGATGCTCGCATTTTTTAATTATTTCCTTTCATTTCACCTTGTAATGATGATTGAATATCATGCCATAACTTTTTCTTCTTTTCCGGGTTTGACAACATTTCAGATAAAGACGGCAATGATTTGATAGTTACATCTAAATCATGTAACCCCATTGAGCTCGTTTCCCCTATCAAGAATATGTGAATTATTGAGTTCTTCTTTAATATTACATTAATCTCCCCTTCTTCTATATTCCTCAAGTATTTCGAATTTACTGAAATAGAATTCATGTAAACATGAATATTTTTAAATAATTCTTTTGCATCAGTGGTTAAATTATCAAGCTCGGGAACTATAATTGAAATATTTAATTCTTTAAAAAAATATAAGCCGACGTTAGATAAGGCATGAGTAGTTTTTTTTGGACTTTTTTTATTCAGCCAAATTGGAAGTAAATTCAGTTCTTCGTATGCGACTTTTTTTTCTATCATAATTATTTAAAAGCTAAACGCCATTAAAATGGCATCTTCATTTCCATTTGATGTTTTGTAGTAATTTGGTCGAATTCCTACCTCATTGAAACCTTTTTTTTCATATAACAGAATAGCATTTTTATTTGATCTCCTGACCTCTAAAAATAGATTTGATACTTTTCTTCCTAAACAATTTTTAACTAGGTGACTTATTATAATTTTCCCAAAGCCTTGCCTATGAAAATGCTTTTTTACCGTGATATTTAAGAGTTCACATTCATCGGCTGCGAAGCTTGCAATGTAATAACCTATAATTAATTCATCATCTTTTAACACTTGAAATAGATTGCCAGCACTTATCGAATCAAGAAAATTTGTTTTTGACCAAGGCGAAATATGACAATCTTCTTCAATCAAGACAATTTTTTCTATATCACTCAACTCTACATTTTTGAAGCTAGATTTTTCTTTCTTTGGCCTTAAGATCAATTTTTCTTTCACTGATAGTTTTGGCAACGTTATTCCTTATATATATAGGTGCGGCATTTTTAAGATTAAAATTTTTATCCATCCTTTTTATGCTTAATTGAGCAATTGCACCAGCTAATGGGTATTCATTCTCATCAATTATAACTTTTTGGTCCTTGGTATTTCTCAATTAGAATTTTTTTATATTCAAAAACACCTGACCCGACGATAACACCATCTAATATATCTAAATTAGGTAAATCACATGGTTCAAAAACACCGCTATCAATAATTGGAACGAGCTCACCATTGATCCTCTTATATGCGCCCATATATAGCTCTCCCATCCTTGCATCTACGCAAGGTATGACAACACCTTTATCTACTTTTTTGGCAATGGCCTCTAGATTATTGATTCCTACAATAGGTAAATTATGAGCATATGCAATACCGTATGCCACACCAGCAGCAATTCTGACCCCTGTAAATGATCCTGGGCCTGCGCCAAAGGCAACACCATTAAGATCACCAAAATTAATGTCACTTTTATCCATTAATTTTTTTAACAAAGGCAGAATATTTTCAGAATGTTTTTTATCAGATGAATACGATTCCTCTGTTAGAGAATCTTTTTTTAGTAAGGCAATAGATAAAAGTTGACCCGAGGTGTCGATTGATAAAATGTTCATTCTAACTCTTCCAAAAAATTAATAACGGCAGATTCATTCCTTGTTCTCTTAAAAGGAGGGAGGCTTTTCCAAATCTTAATACCGTATGACTTTTCAATAATTCTTTTATCACAAATAACCATAACCCCTTTATCATTATCGTCCCTTATAAGCCTTCCCACCCCCTGCTTAAGCCTTATGATCGCTTCAGGCAGTTGCATCGACATAAAAGCATTTATCCCCTCTTCAGATAATAATTTAATTTTTGATTCAAATACAGGATCTCCTGGTGATTGAAATGGAAGCTTATCAATTATAACTAAACTTAATGCCGGACCCCTTACATCGATACCCTCCCAAAAACTTAATGAACCAATTAAAATTGCATTTCCATGTTTTTTAAATTGCTGCAATAAGTCACTTTTAGGACCCTCTCCTTGTGTGATTACTGGATAATTAATTTCATTTTTTTTGAGTTCATCTTTTAGTAAAGCACCAATTTCCTCCATTGATTTTAAGCTTGTTGCCAAAACGAATGCCCTGCCTTTCGATGCTTTGAGGAGGGGTAATGCCTTTTTAACTAGAACTAAATTGAATAATTCATCTTTTGAATCTGGGATTTCTTTTGGCACATATAAAAATGCATTTTCACTATAATTAAATGGACTTTGTAAATATTGGGTCATTGCTTTTTCAAGTCCGAGTAGCTTTACAAAGTGATCAAAGCTCCCATTGATCGATAAGGTTGCCGAAGTGAATATCCATGCACTATCACTTTTCTCTTGAAATTTATTAAATTGTTCAGAAATACTTATAGGAGTTTCATTAAATTGAACTGTCCGGGCAAAAACCTCTAACCAATAAATATTATTTTGATTATCTTTTTTCAACCAAGAGCTAAATTTTATATTAAGCTCCGTAGATCTTTCGAACAGCTTTTGTAATTCTGCATTTTCCTCAGAATGCTTTGATAAAGTAATTCCTAATAATTCTAATTTTTCAATTAAAGAATTATAAGTTTTTTCAAAATTTTCGTAGTTCTTAAGATTGTTGATATTTAGTCTGGCTGGAAATGGGCTTACTATTTTTTTTAACTCAAAAATAATTTCTTGTAAGTCTTTTGATAAAGCATCCAAAACCTTTATGGTATCTGGATATTTTTTTAATCCTTGTTGACAGTCTTGGATTAAATTAGATATTTGACTAGAAGAAATGAATTGGCCTAGAAAAAAAGATGCAACCAAAGGGATTTGGTGGGCCTCATCAAAAATTATTGTATTTGCTTTGGGGAGAATCTCTGATAATTCTTCATCTTTTAAGAACAAAATCAGCAAAAAATAAATGGTGATTTACTATAAGTACCTCTGATTCTAGTGCCTCTTTACGTGCTTTTACTAGAAAACATTCCTTATAAAATTCACAATCCTGCCCCAGACAATTTTCCTTTGTCGAAGTGACCATTGGCCATATAGTTGAAGTTTCTGGTATTTCACTAATTTCAGACACCTCACCGGAATCGGTATTATCTGAAAAAGCCTTAATTAAATGTAAATGTTGGGCATCTTCTTTGTTAAAAAACATGCCCTCCTGAATTGTATTTTCCATCCTGAGTTTACAAATATAGTTTCCTCTTCCCTTTAAAATATTTACCTTCACGGAGATTTTAAGAGCCTCTCTTATTTTAGGAATATCGTTAAAAAAAAGTTGGTCTTGTAAGTTTTTTGTCGCAGTTGAAATAACAACCTTACCGCCCTTTAAAAGTGCAGGATATAAATAGGCAAAGGTTTTACCAACACCCGTTCCAGCCTCTACAACTAGTGATGATTTGTCTTTAATCGTGCCAATAATAGATTTTGCCATTTCAACTTGCTCGGTCCTTAGCTGATAATCTTCGAGGCAATCATTTAAAGGGCCATTTACACTAAAAAAATCGTCAGTCGTAGAATTTTGATTGGCAGTCATAGTTTTAAAGGGTAACTCACATGGAACTTAAATTCATAAATATATGTCAATTCAGGTTAATAAAGAATTATTTTTTTATAAAGTATTTATGCATTAAAATATTACTAATTCTTATATATTCTTTTAAAAATCAAAAAAGGTTCAATAGATGCGTTCAAAATTTGAAAAATTTTCACTTGTATTAGGTGGTGCCTTAATAGGTATTTTATTTACATTCAACCTTCCTGTATTTGCCGACAAAAATAATCCAAATAATTTACCCATTGATAAGCTGAGAACTTTCGCAGAAGTATTTGGTAAAATTAAATCGGATTATGTTGATCAGATTGGAGATCCAAAATTACTAGATGAAGCTCTTAAAGGCATGCTATCTGGACTTGGACCCACATTCCGTCTACCTCGATAAAGATAAATATAAGGATCTATCACAAGGTACTGCCGGTGAATTTGGTGGCTTAGGAATTGAAGTAGGAATGAAAGATGGATTTGTTGAAGTCATTACGCCAATCGAGGACACACCAGCATACAATGCTGGTCTCAAGAGCGGTGATTTAATTATCAAGCTTGATGATACCTTAGTAAAAGGGCTCACCTTAAATGATGCCGTTAAACTAATGCGTGGCAAGCCAGGTACCTCAATTGATATTAGAGTTCTTCGAGAAGATGTTGTTGATCCAATTGATATCAAAATCACTCGAGCGCAAATTAAAACTAAAAGTGTTAAAGCTAAGCTAATAGAACCGGATTATGCTTATCTCAGAGTTACACAGTTCCAAGATAGGACGGGTGAAGATTTAGCTAAAGCAATTAAAAAATTAAGGAAAGAAAATAAACATGCATTTAATGGGATCATTTTGGATATGAGAAACAATCCCGGTGGCTTACTAACTCAAGCGGTATCTGTTTCAGCTGCCTTTCTTGGTGATGATGAGTTAGTTGTTTATACCGAAGGACGTGCACCTGATTCTAAAATGCGCCTTACTACAGCACCAGAAAATTATATTAGACCAGGTGGTGATTTCGAAAAAAATAATTATATAAAGTCTCTACCTAAAGATATTAAGGATGTTCCTATGGTAGTCATCATTAATAATGGGTCTGCTTCAGCAGCTGAAATTGTAACTGGCGCTCTTAAAGATCACAAAAGAGCAACTATATTAGGTACTCGCAGCTTTGGTAAAGGTTCGGTTCAAAGCATACTGCCAATGATGAATGGTTCAGCGATCAAATTAACTACAGCTAGATACTTCACACCAAATGGAACATCTATCCAAGGGTAAAGGAATCGAACCAGATATAACTGTTAAAGATGGAACTGAATCACTAGCTTATCGCGAGGAAGATATACCTGATAGCCTCTCAAATCCACAAGATAAAGGTAAAAAAGATGACAAACCCGTAACAAATGGACCGACACCTGAACAAAAAGAAGCGCTTAAAAATTTCAAGCCTATTAAGTTTGGTACAGATGAAGATATCCAATACGTTGAAGCACTTAAGATTCTTAAAGGAATGGGTGATCAAGCTTCAATGTTAAAAAATTAAAAATAAATGGTCATCGACAAATTTATTGATGAAATTGAGTTTGGGTTAAAAATCTTATTTAGCCCAAGCTCTTCAAAAGACCTAGACCCGATAAAAAAATCCTAAATAAACAAGACCTCAACTCTGAGATTAAGAAAAAACATGCTCAATTAATGAGAGTAAACCATTCAGGTGAGATTTGTGCACAAGCTCTTTACAGGGGGCAACTACTCTTTAATAAGATAAATCGATTGAAAAAAGTTTACAAAAAGCAGCTAATGAAGAAATTGATCATCTTGCTTGGTGTGAAGAAAGGATTGATGAGTTGAATGGAAAAACTAGCTTGCTAAATCCTATTCTCTATATAGGTTCAATTGGAATTGGGGGTATTGCGAGCATCATTGATAAAAAATATAACTTAGGTTTTTTGGCTGAAACAGAAAAACAGGTTTCCTCTCATCTCGATAAGCATCTTGTTAAACTCTCTAAATATGACGTCAAGACAAAAAAAATTTTAGAGCAGATGAAGTTTGATGAGCACCAACATGAAATTTCTGCGAAGGAATTAGGTGCTGCCGAACTGCCAAAACCAATAAAAAAAGTTATGGGCATTACATCAAAAATTATGACTACGTTAACCTACAAGATTTAATTATTATGACTCAATCATTCAAACAGGTTTTAAATGCTCTGCCCGACATTGAGCACATAGAAAAAATTAATCTTTATGATCAAAATGATAATTTAGTCGATGTCATTGAAAATATGCAAGGGACCCAAGGGTCATTGAAGGTATATTTTTATTTATATAAAAATTTCAAAGAAATAAACTTTGCTGCAGCTCAAAAGGCTTAGAACTATTTTCGGAACATACAGCTGAGGCAAAAAAAAATCCCGGTAGTCATCCAAATATTGATCGCTTGATTAATATAGTAAAAACTAACGACACCCTTAGGGTTGAAACTATTCTTCGCTAATTACAAAGTCATGTGTTATTTTCACGCTTTTACCTAACATAATTGAAGCTGAACAATATTTATTAGCTGATAATTCAATTGCTCTCTCAACAGCCTTTTCTTGAAGATCAATACCTTTAATTAAAAAATGAATATGGATACTTGTGAACACCTTAGGTATTTTATCTGCTCTTGTCGCCTCAATTTCGGCAATACATCCGGTAATTTGCTGCCTTGATCTTTTTAAAATAGTGACCACATCAAATGACGTGCATCCACCCATCCCTATCAGCATCATTTCCATGGGTCTCATGCCTAAACCCTTCCCTCCGAGTTCTTTGGGGCCATCCAATACAACTTCATGTCCAGATTCGGAACTGCCTTTAAAGCTTACGTCCTGCATCCATTTTATTTTAGTTTTCAAACTTACTGAATCTCAATCAATTCAACTTCAAAAATAAGATCTGAGTTTGGTGGTATAACATCCCCCGCCCCTCTTGAACCATAACCCATACTTGATGGAATTATAATGGTGCGACTTCCACCAACTTGCATTCCGCTTACCCCGTTGTCCCATCCCTTAATCACTTGACCAACTCCAAGAACAAAACTAAAAGGCTCTCTTCTATCCACTGAGCTATCAAACTTTGTGGTTTTTTTTCCATCCTCATAAAGCCAGCCTGTATAGTGAACAGTCACTGTAAGTCCTTTTTCAGCCTCACGCCCGTCACCAACTTTGTTATCTGTGATAACTAAATCTGTAATTCCTTTGTCTTGCATTTTGCTTTTCTCCTCGTTAACAAGTTCTATTGCATGTGATAATGAAGTGCAGCATAACATCGTAACTAATATCAATATATTTTTTATCATTTCTTTAACCCTCGAGTAACATTTTAAATTGATTCAAACGCCAAATTAATAAGATCTTTTTGAAAATTATAAGATTTATTTGCCTCTTTATCGTTCATTAAAAAAATTAATATTTTTTTATTTTTATTTTTATCAACCAAATATCCTGCGATTGCACTTACATTTTTTAATGACCCGGTCTTGAAATGACCATTTTTTTTGACCTTAGAAAATGGCATTTTAGTTTCTAGTGTGCCATCTTCATTTAAAATAGAAAAGGAGGACAGCATTTCCGGCATATAAGGATGTTCATAAATTTTTTCCATTATCTCCAGAAGACTGTCAACATTAATAAAAGTCTTCCTTGATAATCCAGCTCCATTTTCAACAAAAATATTATTGGTAGAAATATCATGACTACCCAACCAATTCAAAACAAATCGATTCACATCATCTTCTGTGACTTGCCTTTTTAAATCCTCTTCCATCACAGTTAACATTAAGTTTCTTGACATCAAGTTTAAGCTATACTTATTCATGTCACGAATAAGAACACCAAGTGGCCTTGATAAATGACTTGCAAGTAACTTACCATCAAGCTTTTGTTTATCATTAACCCAATAACCCCCCGAAAAACTTCCCCCATTATGTGTCCATAGATACTTAAAAGCTTCATAAAAATATCTACTATTATCAGTGACAGATAAATCAATTTCTTTGTTTGAGCATTTCTTACTCAAGTAACCTTGAAAAATTATCGTGTCATCAAAAGAATCATTGGCCTTTTGATAATCTAGTGACTGTTTCCATGAGACGCAATTTTTATTACTTAACCGTAAGTTATTCTTTATCTTTAGATAGTTTAGCTCTGGTTTAACATCAATCTTTACATTGTTATCTTGGGGAGTGAATTTAAAATTTAGCGTATTTGATTGAATTGAAATAGCATTTGGTAAAACATTGTAAGCCCGCATTGGATCATCATCAAAATCAATTATGTTCGGAATTTGGCCAAAATAACTTTTATCTAAAATTAAATTCCCCTCTATTTTTTTTAACCCCTTTTTTTGTATCTCTCTTATTAGAGATTCTAAATTATCAATTGAAAAACTAGCATCCCCCCTGCCAACAAAAATTAAATCTCCTTGAAGAGTGTCCTCTTTTAACTGCCCCGTATAATAAAAGTCAGATTTCCACTTATAATTAGGCCCCAATTCATCAAGTGCTATAAATGATGTAATTATTTTGGTAAGTGAAGCTGGATTAAAATTTTTACTGCCATTGTAGATAATTGCTTTTTTTTCGGGGCAGTTAGATTTTTTACTACAAAACTATAACTATCTTTTTTAAAATTATATTTACTTATTAATTGCTTGTATGGCTGCGGCAGTTCTGCAGAAACGGAAACAGAAACAATAACCCATAAGAAAAAAAATATTCTCAGGGTCAGTCTGTTATGTGCTTGCATACAAAATTGCCTCACGAGTTATCTTTATCATTTCTCTAGCCTCACTCTCTTTTATGCAATATGGAGGCATAAAGTAAATAGTATTATCTATAGGTCGAATTAATACGCCGTTATTTAAAGAATATGCCAGAACCTTATCTATTGAAATTTTCGAATCTAACTCAAATGCCCAAATCATTCCAATATTTCTGAGATCACTTATTGGAAGATCTTCTAGAGATGAAAATAACCGATTTATTTTTTTTGACAATGTCAGGTTTTTTTTCAAAACTTTATCAGACTCAAAAATAGATAAAGTTCCTAATGCTGCACTACATGCTAATGGATTTCCTGTATAGCTATGCGAATGTAGGAATCCTTTTTTAATATCATCATCGTAGAATGCATTATAGATTTTATCCGAGGTCAAGGTGACGGACATTGGAAGATATCCACCCGTCAAACCTTTAGATAAACATACAAAATCTGGTGTAATTTTTGCATGCTGATGAGCAAACATTTTACCTGTTCGTCCAAACCCAACAGCAATTTCGTCTGCAATAAGATGAACTTCATACTGATCGCATAACTTTCTTACTCCTTCAAGAAACCTGGCATCGTAAATACCCATCCCTGATGCACATTGCACCATAGGCTCAATGATAATGCTCGCAGTGACTTGGTGATTTTTTTCAAAAATTTTTGTTAATTTACTTAATTTTTCATCAAGAAACTCATCTGATGACTGATTATTTTTTTTTAATCTTAAATCTGGTGAGTCTGTCTTTATATAATTTTTTATTAAAGCTCCGTAATGTGTTCTGAAAATTGGAACATCAGTAACCGCAAGTGCCCCAAGTGTTTCGCCATGGTAACTATTTTCTAAATAAATATATTTATTCTTTGAGGGAAAACCTGTTTGATTCCAATAATGAGAGCTCATTTTTAGTGCAATTTCTACTGCATTTGCTCCATCGCTTCCATAAGAACAATGCCCCAGATTAGTTAATTTACTTAATTTTTCTGATAGCTCTATTACGGGGGAATGCGTAAGCCCAGCTAACATAGAATGTTCAAGGGTATTTAGTTGTCTAGTGATATATTTTTTTATTATTTTATTATTGTGCCCAAATAAATTTACCCACCAAGAACTAGTCACATCAAGATACTTTTTCCCATCAAAATCGTATAGGCAAGTCCCCTTTCCTTTTTCAATTGGTATCAGAGGAAGATCTTCATGATGCTTCATCTGAGTGCAAGGATGCCAAACCGACTTGACGCTTCTTTTTATATATTTTTTATTATTCATGATATTTAAGGTGCAGGGTTCATCACATGAAGATG
The DNA here is from genome assembly GCA_905181685.1 of Methylophilales bacterium BACL14 MAG-120910-bin43. Lineage (GTDB taxonomy): Bacteria > Pseudomonadota > Gammaproteobacteria > Burkholderiales > Methylophilaceae > BACL14. Next base: position 16,480 of record CAJIYK010000006.1, read on the forward strand.
TATGGCATCAATTTCTTGAATTAGTTCTTCATCAACGATATCTAACCCGTAAGCTGCAATGTTCTGTTTTAGTTGATTCATATTTGTGGCTCCAATCACAGTGCTTGTCACGAACCATTGTGAGTAAACAAAACTTAATGCTAAATCAGTTAAGCTCACATTTCTTTTAGCTGCTAATGCATCATATTTTTCGATTGCTTTTTTGACGCCACTTTTATTATATCTTTGAGCGTAGCCTGGAAAAAGGTTAACTCGTCCGGATGCCTTCGGATCATTAAGATACTTTCCACTTAGGTGGCCAAACCCTAATGGAGAATATGAAAAAAATGATAACTTTTCTCTAAAAAATATCTCTGTCATGCCCAGTTCAACGATTCTATTTATTAAGCTATAGCTATTTTGTAAAGTGCAAACTAAAGGTAAATTTTTAATTTTTGCGAGCCTTATAAATTCCATCAAACCCCAAGGCCACTCATTTGATAAAGCGAAATATCTCACCTTTCCTGCTTTAATTAAATGTTCGATACTTAAAAGCTGTTCTTCTATTGATACCCAGTTAATTTTTTCTTTATTTAAAAAATCATCTTTTGGATCAAATTTATAACCCCCAAACATAGGAACATTTCTCTCTGGCCAATGAAGATATAAAAGATCTACATAGTCTGTTTTTAATCTTTTCAAGGAATCATTAACAGCCTCATTAATATTTTCTCTGTCTAATGATTTTGGCCCCCCCCTTATCCAATCAATTGATCTCCTAGGGCCTGCAATCTTCGTTGAGATAACAAAATCTTCTCTTTTTTTACCTTCAAGCCAATTCCCAATGATTTCTTCAGTTCGATGGCATGTATTTGCTTTTGGGGGTACGGGGTACATCTCAGCAACATCAATACTGTTGATTCCTTTTGATGCGGCATAGTCTAACTGCTCAAAAGCATCGCTTTGGGTATTCTGATCTCCAAAAGTCATCGTCCCAAGTGTGATGGGTGAAACCCTTAGTTCGGTTTGACCGACATTTCTATAGTTATTTTTTGTAAACATAAGAATTTAAATTATAAATAAATTTGTTGAAGACTTGAAATTTGTACTATTCATCCCTATTATTAGCACTCTAATAAATAGAGTGCTAGTTTTAGTCTCAGACTAACTCTAAAATAAATTTTAATAAAGAATACACTACTAGGAGAACTTATATATGAAAATTCGTCCTTTACACGATCGCTTAATAGTAAGGCGAAAAGAAGAAGAACGTACCACTGCATCAGGAATTGTAATTCCAGAAAGTGCGTCAGCTGAAAAACCTGATCAAGGCGTTATTGAAGCAGTTGGTAATGGAAAATTACTTGAAGACGGTAACGTTAGAAAACTTGACGTAAATGTGGGTGATAAAGTACTTTTCGGCAAATATGCTGGACAGGCCGTAACAGTTGATGGTGATGAACTCCTTGTTATGAAAGAAGAAGATGTTATGGGAATCATTGAGTAAAAATTTAAATAAACATACAAATTTGGAGAAAATATAAATGGCAGCTAAAGATGTAAGATTTGGTGACGAGGTTCGCCAAAAAATGGTAGTAGGTGTAAACACACTTGCAAATGCAGTTAAAGTAACCCTTGGACCTAAAGGTAAAAATGTAGTGCTTGAAAGATCATTCGGTGCCCCAACAATAACAAAAGATGGCGTATCTGTAGCTAAAGAAATTGAGTTACAAGATAAATTTGAAAACATGGGTGCTCAAATGGTAAAAGAAGTAGCTTCAAAAACATCAGATAATGCCGGTGATGGAACCACCACAGCTACAGTCCTTGCTCAAGCTATTATTCGGGAAGGAATGAAATCAGTTGCTGCAGGCATGAATCCAATGGATCTCAAAAGAGGTATAGATAAGGCAGTAGAAGCTGGCGTCGGTGAACTTCATAAACTAAGTAAGCCATGTAATACAAGCAAAGAGATTACTCAGGTCGGTTCTATTTCTGCTAATTCAGATGAGTCAGTAGGTAAAATAATCGCGGACGCAATGGATAAAGTCGGTAAAGAAGGTGTTATCACTGTTGAAGACGGATCAGGCCTTTCTAACGAATTAGATGTTGTAGAGGGTATGCAGTTTGATAGAGGTTATCTTTCTCCTTACTTTATAAACAATAACGAAAGACAAATCGCGCTTCTTGAAGACCCTTATATACTTTTGCATGATAAAAAGATATCGAATATTAAAGACTTATTACCAGTTTTAGAGCAAGTTGCTAAAGCTAGCAAACCACTTCTAATCATTGCTGAAGAGCTTGAGGGTGAAGCCCTTGCCACTCTAGTGGTAAATAATATCCGTGGCACTATCAAGGCTGTAGCTGTGAAAGCACCAGGTTTTGGTGATAGAAGAAAAGCTATGCTTGAAGATATCGCAATTCTTACAGGAGGTACAGTGATCTCAGATGAGGTTGGCTTAACTCTTGAAGGTGTTAAGATTGAAGACCTTGGACAAGCAAAAAAAATTGAGGTAGGTAAAGAAGACACTATTATTATTGATGGAGCAGCATCCGCTGCGAATATCAAATCGCGAATTGATTTAATTAAAGTTCAAATGGAAGAATCTACCAGTGATTATGATAAAGAGAAGCTTCAAGAACGTGTTGCTAAACTTTCGGGTGGAGTTGCAGTTATTAAGGTGGGTGCGACGACTGAAATTGAGATGAAAGAGAAGAAAGCACGAGTTGAAGACGCCTTACACTCAACCAGAGCAGCTGTCGAAGAAGGTATTGTTGCTGGTGGTGGTGTTGCTCTTATTAGAGCAAAGGATGCTATTAGCAAAGTTAAAGGTAGCAACTCTGATCAAGAAGCTGGCATCAATATAGTTCTCAGAGCTATTGAGGATCCATTGAGACAGATTGTTTCAAACGCCGGCATAGAGGCTTCAGTTGTAGTGAATAACGTAATTTCTGGTAAAGGTAATTACGGATTTAATGCAGCAAATGAGACATATGGTGACATGGTTGAGATGGGTGTTTTAGATCCAACGAAAGTGACTAGATCTGCGCTTCAAAATGCAGCCTCCGTTGCTGGGCTCATGTTAACGACAGAATGTATGATTGCCGATTCGCCTAAAGAAGAAGCTCCTGCAGCTGGTGCCCCAGATATGGGTGGCATGGGTGGCATGGGTGGCATGGGTGGCATGGGTGGCATGGGTGGCATGATGTAATTCTAGAAATACCATGTTGAAATAAATTAAAAGGCCTCCTAATCGAGGTCTTTTTTTTATAAAAAATACTAAAAAAACACTAACAAAAAAAAATTACTGTAGCATGTATTTTTATGAATTTAACAACAATATCTAAAGCTATTTATGCAGATTTAAATGAAAAACAAATGGAAGCTGTCATGCTTCAAAGCCAATCATCGCTTGTACTTGCCGGTGCCGGCAGTGGTAAAACGAGAGTTCTGACATCTAGAATTTCTTGGTTAATTGAAAATCAGCTAGCAAGCCCAGGAGCCATTCTCGCTGTAACATTCACTAACAAAGCAGCCAAAGAAATGCTGACTAGGATTTCGACTCAACTACCAATTAATATCAGAGGTATGTGGGTAGGTACTTTTCATGGATTGTGCAATCGTTTTTTACGAAAGCATCACGTTGATGCCAATTTACCTGAAACCTTCCAAATCCTTGATAGCGCAGATCAAAAATCAGCGATTAAAAGAGTTATGAAGACTATAGGTATCGATGAGGACTTAATTTCCTCAAAAGAGGCGATGTACTTTATTAATAACAATAAAGAGGAAGGTATTCGATCCCAACAGTTTAAAGCCTATGATGATGTATCTAAAAAACTCAATTCTATTTATGCAGCCTACGATGAGCAATGTCAGAAAGAAGGTGTCGTTGATTTTGCAGAACTTATGCTGCGTTGCCTAGAGCTATTCCAAAAAAACTCAACTATCCGTCAACACTACCAAGAAATTTTTAAGCATATCCTTGTGGATGAATTCCAAGATACTAGTCGCTTACAGTATCAGTGGCTAAAAATGCTCACCTCCTCTGAAAGCTTTATTTTTGCGGTGGGAGACGATGATCAATCAATTTATGGGTTTAGAGGTGCAAGACCTGGAAACATGAAAGATCTTCAGAAGGACTTTAATATCAAAAATGTAATTAAACTGGAACAAAATTATCGATCTAAAAATAATATCCTTAATGCAGCCAACGCAATTATTGAAAACAATAATGATAGGTTGGGTAAAAATTTATGGACTGCTTCCGGGGATGGGGATTTAATTAAACAATATACAGCTTTAGATGATCGTTCAGAAACAGCCTTTATCTTAGATGAAATTAAAATGCGTCATCGTGCAGGTACTGATTATAACCAGATAGCTATTCTTTATAGGAATAATGCTCAATCAAGAGTTATTGAAATGGCTATGGTCTCTAATAATATCCCTTACAGAGTTTACGGGGGTTTAAGGTTCTTTGAAAGAGCCGAAATTAAAAGTTCTCTTGCTTACCTTAGGCTTATTAATAATAAAAGGGATGATAATGCCTTTATGAGAATTGTAAATTTTCCAACTCGAGGCATCGGCGCACGAGCTATTGAACAAATGCAAGACCATGCAAAAAAGAATGAATGTTCTTTGTGGGAAGGCGCGAAAATTTTTATTTCTGAAAGTAAAAACCTAAAAGTATCTGCATTTATACAATTAATTCAAAGTATTGAAGATCAAGTTCATGGAACAAATATTGACGAATCAATTGATATAATTAACTCTCATTCTGGTCTTAAAGATCATTACCTTAAAGATAAAGATGGTAGCTCACGTGTAGAAAATCTGAATGAACTTGTTTCTGCAGCAAAATCATTTCTCAATGAAGATAGAGATAGTGTCTCCGAGGAAGAACCAAACAAAAAAAAATCACTGGCTTTAGCTGAATTCCTTGATTTCACCTCTCTTGAAAGTGGTGAATTACAAGCTGCAGCAAGTGAAGACGCTTTACAACTCATGACCATTCATTCATCAAAAGGGCTTGAGTTTGATACAGTATTTATCACTGGTTTAGAGGATGGACTCTGCCCACATGAGAGAAGTTTGAATGAAAATAATGGATTAGAAGAAGAGCGACGATTGATGTACGTCGCCATTACTAGAGCAAAAAATAAGCTATATCTTACCTTGTCTCAATCTCGAATGACCTACGGACAACCTACCTATAATCTTCCTTCAAGATTTCTAGATGAAATACCAGAATCATTAATAAAAAAAATAAATGTGCCAATTAATAATAGCAATCCTATTGGGGCCTCATATCATAATAATTCGGCAAAATCATTTAAAAAACCGAGTAAACAAATCTCGAATAATCAATATGAGATTAAAATTGGCTCAATGGTCAACCATGATAAATTTGGTGGCGGAACGGTCATAGGCTATGAAGGAAATGAAAATGATCTTCGAATTGAAATTAAATTTCAAAACCATGGGATTAAAATGTTAGCAATGGAGTATGCAAAGCTTACCAAAGCGTAACTATTTGATTATTGATTTATATATATCTTTATAGGTTGTATATTGAAAAGAAAATAATGTTGAAATATAAGCTGCTAAGACCAACATACATAAAAATATCAGAACGTAGGACATCAGAACATTTACACTTGACCCAAGTATTGTAAACACCATAATCATTAAAAAAATTAACGAGATAAAGCCTCCTAATAAAATAAGCCAAGAAAGTGTAATAGGAATAATTGAAAGCAATACACCTGCAAAGCTTGATTTTATTGCTTTCATCAATCCAAAATTATGATATGCAATTAAGATAGGCGAAAACCAAGTTGCCATAAGAATAGGTATTGCCAAAACCATAAATTTTATAAAGATGCTAACTAGATTACTAGAAATATCTTCACTCATCTCAGCTTCACTTGCAGCAGCCAAAATAATATTTATGTCTGGACTCAAAATCAGAGAAATTAATAATGAATAAAATAAACAAATTACCCCAAGATAAATAAGAACTCTTATATTTTCTTTGTTTATCTTTAGCAAAGCCTTAAAATCCGTTTCTTTTTTATTTTGACTCAATCTAAAGAAATTTATAAATATCATTGTTGAAATAGGCCAAGCTATAATCAAAAATGGACTTATAAAACTTAACCCCGGAATACTTGGAACAAGGAGATAAGCAAATATATAAACACTGCCTAAAAGTAAAGTCTACCTTGAAATTTAACTTAGTTAATAATACGCTCTCGGTAACCCATCTATGAGCCTTGTTTAGTGTTTTTTTCAAATCCTATACTCCGTAACTTGCCTATCGATTAATATATTTTTAAATTGATTAGGATTCTTTACCGCAAGAATTTCAGCACTAGGATTGCTATGAATGTGCTCGAGCCTAGATATATAAAATCTTAGTGCAGCCCACCTAAGTGCTACAGGCATGTAGACTCTCTCTTCTTTAGTAAGTGGTCTTTCAGTCTCATATCCCTCAATGAACTCTGTTAATTTATTTTTATCAATTGCTCCATCAGCATCAATACACCAGTCATTCAACGCAATTGCAATATCAAAAACCAGCACCTCTTCACAAGCATAATAAAAGTCAATAAAACTTGGTCTTTTTTCATTTAAAAATAAAACATTATCTCTGAATAAGTCTCCGTGGATTGTACTTTTTGGTAAATCACCAACATTATGATGGCTTAAGAAATCTATTTCTAATTCAATCATATTTTTTTCTATTGATGTTAATTTTGATTTCATTCCAGCAAACTTATCTTTAATCCATTCTAAGCCCCTGTCATTTTTTCTTTTTTCTGAAAAAGATTTTGTGATGGTATGCATTTTTGCAAGAGATTTTCCAACAGCAAAGCAATGAATCTCATTTATTTCCTCAACTTCTGCGCCGTTTAAGAAAAGAAACTAATAACGCTGGCTTGTCCTTTAGCAAGTTAATAGAATTTTTTTGATTGTTTAAAATGGGGTTGGGGCAATCTATATTATGGCCTGATAAAAATGTCATTAAATTAATAAAGAAGGGAAGCTCACCCATAGAATGATGTTCAAATACAGTTAATATATATTTATTTAAACTCGTTGTTATCAGGTAATTTGTATTTGTAACTCCAGAGGATATTCCATCAAAGCTTTGCAATGTGCCGACATCAAAATCACTTAAAAATGCTTTCAATTCCTCTTTTGTTATTGATGTATAAACAGCCATTGAGTGTTTTTTTTATTAAAATTCTTGAGTAAGCTAAAAAACTACCAACTATAAATAACCCACTGAGGGACAACTAAGGGTTTTAAATCATCTTGACGAATCCAATCGCCCCCCTCTGTCTCTCTTACAAGGTAATATGGTGGAAATCCTTCTGGAGTAACTTTAATATAGTATAAATTGCCATTAACCCTATGCTCTTCAATTCTTTTTGTCCCCTCTTTTCGAATTGTAATTTCAGGTTCATATTCGTACCCTGAATCCAATGTGTTTGGTGGAGATGGCACCTCCTCTAACACTTCAGTTTTTTCAGCGTATGCTGTGGTCGAAAATAAAATATAACCAAGCATTAAGATCAATGTTGTAAAAATTTTGTTCATAGCGTAAGTCTATCAAAATCAGGTAGCCAACAGTAGTTTTTTATCCAAAAAAAGGTTCGAATACGAAGGTATAATGAGAAAATATTTTTTAGAAAAATTTAAAAATCTATGAAAACATTGCTCCTAATTGATGGGTCCTCATATTTATATCGTGCATTTCATGCTATGCCCGATTTCAGAAATAAAGAGGGATTTCCAACTGGGGTTATCTATGGGGTATTAAATATGCTTCAAAATACCCATAAAAAATATGAAAGCACTTACAGTGTTTGTGTTTTTGATGCTAAGGGAAAAACTTTCCGAAACGATATTTTTGATGACTACAAAGCCAATCGACCAAAAATGCCCGATGATTTATCGATACAGATTGAACCTCTACATAAAGCCATTAATGCAATGGGCTGGCCAATCCTTGTTAAAAAGGGAGTTGAGGCAGACGATGTTATCGGAACACTCGCTAAGAAAGCAAATGAAGAAAACATATCGGTTACTATTTCAACTGGCGATAAAGATTTAGCGCAACTGGTCAATGAAAATACATCCCTTGTCAACACAATGACTAATGAACACTTAGATACCGATGGAGTAAAGGCTAAATTTGGGGTTTCGCCCAATCTGATTATTGATTACTTAACTATCATTGGGGACAAGGCAGATAATATTCCTGGCGTTGATAAAGTGGGTCCTAAAACAGCACTAAAATGGCTTAATGAATACAATTCGCTTGACAATATTATCAAAAATGCTGATCAAATTACTGGGGCTGTAGGTGAAAACCTAAAAAATTCCCTTAAATGGTTGCCTGTTGCAAAAGATCTTATTTCCATAAGATCTGAATTAGATATCGATGTTTCATGGGATCAATTTAAAAAAACATCGGAAGATAAGAGTGCTTTAAAGAAAATGTATCAAGAATTTAATTTTTCTAGTTGGCTTAAAAATTTAGATACTAATAAGACAAATGCACCCATAGATGAAATAAGCCAAAATGATTACGCAGAGTTTGATGACCAAAAAAAATATACTTTAATTCAAAATTCAGCTCAATTAAAAGTATGCATTGAGGATATTAAAAAAAGAAAATTAGTTGCCATTGACACAGAAACTACATCACTTGATGTCATGAGTGCAAAACTAGTTGGAATTTCTATGAGTTTGAAAAAAGGTGAGGCTGTTTATATTCCAGTAAATCATATGGGGGTGGCTGAAGGTGAGCAGATAAATGAGAGTGAAGTCGTTCAATTACTTAAGCCCATCTTAGAAGACGATTCAATAGTTAAAATAGGTCAAAATATAAAATATGATGCGCATGTTTTTTTAAATATAGGGATTAAAATGCATGGAATCAATGAGGACACCATGCTTATGAGTTATGTAATTGATAGCAATCAAAGCCACGGAATGAACAAACTTAGTAAAAAATATTTAGGTCATGATTGTATAACTTATGAATCTTTAGTTGGTAAAGGGGTGAAGCAACTTACTTTCGACCAAATTAATATCAACGATGCACTAGATTATGCAGCTGAAGATGCCGATGTCACCTTCCAGCTTTACCATGTCCTCAAAGATCAGTTGAAAAGTGAAAAAAAATTATTAGAGATCTATCAAAAATTTGAGATTCCAAGTATGAAGGCGTTAATTGAAATTGAGAGAAATGGCGTGCTAATTGATGCCCATTTACTAGGACAACAAAGCCAAAAAATTGGAGAGAAATTAATCAAAATAGAGAGCAAAGCTTATGAACTTGCGGGTCAACCTTTTAATTTAGCTTCACCAAAACAGTTGCGTGAAATTTTATTTGAAAAATTAGAAATAAAACCATTAAAAAAAACCCCTACCGGAACACCTTCAACCTCAGAGGAAGTTCTGCAAGAGCTCGCGAAAGATTATCCATTGCCTAAAATTCTTTTAGAATATCGCACTCTCGCGAAGCTCAAATCTACTTATACTGACAAACTCCCATTAATGATAAATCAATCTACCGGAAGAATTCATACGAGCTACAACCAGGCTGTTGCCGTAACTGGTAGGCTGGCAAGCTCTGATCCAAACCTACAGAATATTCCCATTAAAAGCTCTGAGGGAAGAAAGATTAGGGAGGCCTTCATTGCCAAACCAAATTTTTCAATAATATCCGCAGATTATTCTCAAATCGAATTAAGAATTTTAGCGCATCTTTCAAAAGACTTGGGTCTTATCGAGGCATTTAAAAATAATAAGGATATTCACACAATTACTGCATCAGAAATATTTAATACAAATATTGAAAAAATTACATCAGAACAAAGAAGATATGCAAAGATAATTAACTTTGGTTTAATTTATGGAATGGGAGCCTTTGGCTTAGCAAAAACTTTAGATATCACCAGAAGTGATGCTCAAAATTATATTCAAGAATACTTTAATAAATATCCAACCGTTCTTCAATATATGGAAGAATCAAAACAATTCGCACGAGAGCATGGGTATGTAGAAACTTTTTTTGGAAGACGTCTATGGCTACCTGAGATAAGCTCATCAAATGGTCTTAGAAAGGCAGGAGCAGAAAGGGCTGCCATCAATGCGCCTATGCAAGGTACAGCTGCAGATTTAATTAAACTAGCAATGATCCAAGTACAACAGTGGATTGATGATAATAGTGACTTAAAAGGGCAAGTCATTATGCAAGTTCATGATGAACTTGTATTTGAAGTGCCTGACAATGAAGTAGAAAAATTCACAAAAAAAATACCTCAAATTATGCAAAATGTTGCCAAACTCGACATCCCTTTAATTGTAGAAATTAATGCTGGCGAAAATTGGGAGAAAGCGCATTGATAGAGAAAATAAAATGACCAAAAGTGCTGAAAAAGGAAATCCATGCATTAATTATTGGTGATGAAATTCTTTCTGGCAAAAGAAAAGATAAGCATTTAACTCATCTAATTGAAACATTAAAAAAACATAACTTTCATATATCTAGAGCAGATTATATTTCTGATGATACCGAAGAGATTAAAAAAACATTAGAGCAAAAAAAAGGAGTGATTGTTTTCTGTTTCGGTGGAATTGGTGCTACGCCTGACGACTGTACACGAAGTGCTGCTGCTCAGGCTCACAAAAAATTATTAATTCGACATCCCGAAGCAAAAGTTTTAATTGAAAAACAATTTGGTGAAGAAGCATATCCAAAGAGAATTCTTATGGCAGACTTACCAGAGGAAGCATCTCTTATTCCAAACTCAGTCAACAATATCCCTGGTTTTTTTATAAATCAACATTTCTTCATGCCTGGCTTTCCTGAAATGGCATGGCCAATGATTGACTGGGTGCTTAAGAATCATCTCTCAAAAACAGAAAGATCAAAAAAATATGAAGATTACTCTATTTGGTTAGACAACGTAAGTGAAAGCAGTTTGATTGACCTAATGGACCTTACTCAGTCAAAACATCAAAGAATTAAAATATATAGCCTACCAAAAATGCATCCAAAAAAGATGCTTGAGCTTGGAGTCAGGGGTGAAGAAGGATACGTGAAGGATGCTTTGAACTTTATCAAAGACAATCTAGACAAAATGAAAATTTCTTGGCGAAATCTTTAGTCTTGAAAATAATATCTATGATTATTACAATGACGCATTGATATGATTATTGGTAAACATAAACTTAAAAATAATATTATTTTAGCCCCAATGGCTGGGGTGACAGATAGACCATTTCGGATGCTTTGTAAAAAATTTGGTGCAGGTATGGCAGTAAGTGAAATGGTTACATCTAACTCTCTTCTTTATGGAAGTGAAAAAACGTTAAGAAGAGCAAACCATGAAGGAGAAGTTGCGCCTATATCAGTCCAAATTGCAGGCGCAGATCCTGACATGATGGCAAAAGCAGCTCAATACAATATGAACCGAGGGGCTCAGATTATTGATATTAATATGGGGTGTCCTGCAAAGAAAATATGTAATGTAATGGCGGGATCTGCCTTACTTAAAGAAGAAAAATTAGTAAAGAAAATACTTGAATCTGTAGTGAGTGCTGTTGATATACCTGTCACACTAAAAATTAGAACGGGGTGGGACAAAGATAATCGCAATGCTGTGACTATTGCGAAAATTGCAGAGGATGCTGGCATCCAAGCATTGACCATGCATGGAAGAACAAGAGCATGTCTTTATATGGGGATGCTGAATACGATACCATTGCCTCAGTTAAGGATAAAATCAAAATGCCTTTAATTGCAAATGGTGACATCACCACACCTGAGAAAGCTCAATTTGTTTTAAAATACACAGGGGCTGATGCTGTAATGATTGGTAGAGCTGCACAAGGAAGGCCATGGATATTTAGAGAAATTGACCATTATTTAAAAACGGGCACATATTTAACAAGACCCACAAATGACGAAATCCATGAGACTACGATAGAACATGTTAAAGATCTTTATGAATTTTATGGGGAGAATAAAGGCTTAAGAATCGCAAGGAAACATATATCATGGTACACAAAGGGATTAAAAAATTCAGCCTATTTTCGTGCAGCTATGAATAAAATTGAAGACAATAATGAGCAAATTGACTACATTCATTTATTCTTTGAAGACTTAAGTAAAAAAAATAAATATATTGCATATGAAGACCATTCTAACGATAAAGAACTCGCTGTAAGATAATGAAAAAAAATTTACCAGATAACATTGATACACTTCTCGATCAATATTTTAATGACTTGGATGGGGATAAGCCTACTGCTATCTATGAAATGGTCATTAATACTGTAGAAAAGCCCCTACTCTTGTATATCATGAATAAAACTGAAGGTAACCAGAGTAAAGCAGCAAAAATGCTAGGCCTAAATCGAAATACGCTAAGAAAAAAACTTAAACAATACAATCTAGATAATTAAATGATAAAAATTAAAAAGGCCCTAATCAGTGTCTCTGATAAATCTAATGTTTTGGAGCTAGCAAAATCTTTAAGCTCCTTTGACATAGAGATTTTATCAACAGGTGGAACAGCCAAGCTTTTAAAAGAAAATAAAATTAATGTTACTGAGGTTAGTGATTACACAAAATTTCCAGAAATGCTTGATGGAAGAGTTAAAACACTTCATCCGAAAATTCATGGCGGGATTTTAGGTAGAAGAGATAATCCCGACCACAATGAGACAATGAAGAACCATGAAATAGACCCTATTGATCTTGTTGTAGTCAACCTATATCCATTTGAAGAAACTATCAGTCAAGAGGGCTGCACATTAGAGCTTGCAATAGAAAACATTGATATCGGTGGGCCTGCCATGATTCGATCTGCTGCAAAAAATTATCAGCATGTTGCTGTTTTAACAAATCCAGAAGATTATAAGTCTTTTACCAATGAGATAAATAAAAATCAGGGCTCAATAAGCTTGGATTTAAGTTTTTCATTAGCAAAAAAAGCTTTTAAAAAAACATCGGCTTATGATTCAGCAATCAATAATTATTTATCATCCGATAGCCAAAATCAGTTTCCTGATCAATTGACAAAAAAAATTGATAAAGTGATGGATTTACGTTACGGAGAAAATCCTCATCAAGAGGCTGCCTTTTACAAAGACTCAAGTGAAGATATTGGATCTCTATCAAGCTTTGATCAAATTCAAGGAAAAGAATTATCATTTAATAACCTCAATGACTCAGATACTGCTTGGGAATGTGTCAAAAAGTTTTCTCAGCCAACTTGTGTAATAGTTAAACACGCTAATCCTTGTGGGGTTGCCTCAGCAAGCAGCTTAAAGGAATCCTATGAGGCTGCATTTAAAACTGACCCTACTTCAGCTTTTGGAGGAATCATTGCATTCAATAAAAATTTAGATGAAGAAACTGCATCTCTAATAATCAATCAATTTGCTGAAGTGATCATAGCTACAGATTTTACAGAGGGCGCATTAAAAGTTTTTAGAAATAAACCTAATGTTAGATTATTGAAAATTAATTAATTGAAAATAACAATACAGAATTTGATTTTAAGAAAATAGGTGGTGGGTGGTTAATTCAAACACCAGATACTCATTCTCTTAATATTAATACTTGTGACGTCGTCACAGTTCTTAAGCCTACAGAGGAGCAGCTTGATGATATGAAATTTGCTTGGGTCGTTTCTCAATATGTAAAGTCAAATGCCATTGTTTTTTGTAAAAATAAACAAACATTAGGAATCGGAGCCGGGCAAATGAGTCGAGTGGATAGTACGAAAATTGCTTCACTTAAAGCCGGCAATGCGAATATAGATCTAACGCAATCCATTGTTGCATCAGATGCTTTTTTTCCTTTTAGAGATGGTATTGATGTAATTGCAAGTCATGGTGCTAAATGTATTATTCAACCTGGAGGAAGCATCAAAGATGAAGAGGTAATTGATGCGGCTAACGAACATGGCATTGTCATGTTATTCACAAATATTCGACACTTTAAACACTAAATAATGAAGGTACTTATTATAGGTGGTGGAGGCAGAGAACATGCTCTAGCCTGGAAGATATCTCAGAGCCCAGCAGTAAAAAAAATATATGTAGCTCCAGGTAACGGTGGTACTGATCTTGATAATAATATAGAAAATATTAATATTTCTGATACCCAAGATCTTATTGATTTTGCAACTAAACAAAAAATTGATTTAACTGTGGTAGGCCCAGAAGCACCACTTGCAATTGGCATCGTTAATGAATTTAAGAAAAATAATTTAGCTATTTTTGGTCCGACAAAAGCTGCAGCGCAACTTGAAAGTTCGAAGGAATTCTCAAAAAGTTTTATGGCGCGTCATAAGATACCAACAGCAAAATTTGCTACTTTTGAAGATACTATTTCTGCGCATGAATACTTACAAGATAATCCGGCTCCGATCGTAATTAAAGCAGATGGACTTGCATCAGGAAAAGGTGTGGTTGTTGCAATGACGGATGAGGAAGCACATGAAGCTGTAGATTTAATGCTAAGTGAAAAAATTTATGGGAGTGCTGGAACAAAAATTATCATTGAAGAGTTTATTGAGGGAGAAGAAGCTAGTTTTATCGTAATCTGCGATGGTTCAACAATATTGCCTCTTGATTCAAGTCAAGATCATAAACGCTTACTAGATAATGATGCCGGTCCCAATACGGGTGGGATGGGCGCATACTCACCAGCTCCAATAGTAACGGATGAGGTAAATAAAAAAATAATGGATCAAGTTATCATTCCCACTATTGAAGGAATGAAAAAGGAGGGAATTGAATTTTCAGGATTTTTATATGCAGGAATAATTGTTGATCTTAATAAAAATATTAAGACACTTGAATTTAACTGTCGCATGGGAGATCCTGAAACTCAACCTCTCTTATTTAGAATGCAAGGTGACTTATTCACAATATTGCTTAAAGCCGCAAAACAAGAATTAGAAGGGGTTGAAATTAATTGGGATAAAGAGCATGCAATTACAATCGTGATGGCTTCAAAAGACTATCCTACAAAGCCAATTCTTGGTGATGAAATCAATTTGCCAGACATTCAAGATGATAGCACCTTCATATTTCATGCTGGAACTAATTTAGAAAATAGTAAAATCATGACATCTGGTGGACGTGTTTTGGGAGTCACCGCTAAAGGAAAGACACTTGAAATTGCAAAAAATAGAGCTTATGACGTCTTGAAAAAGATTGAATTTAATGGGGCACAATTTAGAACAGACATTGGAAAAAAAGCATTAACTTAAGGTTGTGAGAAATTTAAGGCTCAAAAGATTTATTGCTAATGGAGGAGTGGTTGCTTATCCTACTGAGTCATGTTTTGGATTGGGATGTGACCCTCGAAATTTTCGAAGTATTAAAAGATTAAATTTTCTAAAAAAAAGGCCTGCAAATAAAAATTTTATTTTAATTTCTTCAGAGCTTGAACAAAACAAAGGTATTGTTGAGGAGTTTAATAACAAACAAATTCAGATGCTATATGCCAAATGGCCTGGCCCGCACACTTGGTTAATAAGAGCAAATCCTAAATGTCCATCATGGCTAAAAAGAAATGGTAAGGTTGCTGTAAGAATTCCTGATTTTAATATTTGTCAGGATTTGCTATCTTCAATTCAAATGACTATCACTTCAACAAGCGCAAACAGAACAAAAAAACGCCCTATTAAAAATTATAGGGAAGCATGCCGTCATTATGGTCAGGATGTACATGTGGTTAAAGGAAGAATAGGAAAAAATAAAAGACCTAGCCAAATACAAGACTTTGAAACAAAAGTTATAATAAGAAAATGACTGAAAATAAAATAAATAATGAAGCTGTTAAGAATTACTTTACAAAATTACAAACAGATATCATAAATGCCGTTGAAATAGTTGATGGCAAAAATTTTTTAGTTGATTCCTGGCAAAGATCGGAGGGTGGTGGTGGTACAACATGTATTCTGGAAAATGGAAATATTTTTGAAAGGGCTGGTATCGGGTTTTCAAATGTTATTGGCTCGCAACTTCCTAAATCAGCAACCGATGCACATCCTGAGATTGCTGATAGTAAATGGGAAGCTACGGGAGTCTCTTTAGTCTTTCATCCCAAGAACCCTTTCATTCCTACTGTACATATGAATGTAAGATTTTTTGTCGCAAAAAAAAATAATAAATATGTATGGTGGTTTGGTGGGGGGATGGATTTAACGCCTTATTATGGTTTTGATGAAGACGCTATTCATTTTCATAAAACGATTCAGGCGGCACTTAAACCATTTGGCGAAGATCTTTACCCTGAGTTTAAAAAAAACTGTGATAAATATTTTTTCCTAAATCATCGTAATGAACCACGAGGGATTGGTGGCATATTTTTTGATGATTTTAATATGCATGATTTTAATTTTTCTTTTGATTTCACAAAGGAAGTCGGAAATACATTTTTGAAAGCGTACCTACCTATACTTCAAAAAAGAAGAAATCATACATATACAAATAGGGAAAAAGAATTTCAACAATATCGAAGGGGACGTTATGTTGAATTTAACCTTCTTCAAGATAGAGGAACATTATTTGGTATTCAATCAAAAGGTCGGGTTGAGTCAATCTTGATGTCTATGCCGCCATCAGTTAAATGGGAATATGATTACTCACCAGAAAAAGGTAGTAAAGAAGAAGAGCTGTATTCTAAATTTTTAATCGTTAAAGACTGGGCTTAAAACCAAAATGCTAGAGCAATTGTTTAGAAAAAAAGGGTTAACGGAAAATAAAAATACACAATTAAAGCGTTGTCTTAGTGCTTTCGATTTAACTTTGCTTGGTGTGGGATGTATCATTGGTACTGGTATCTTTGTTTTAACGGGCATTGTTGCTGCTACTCACTCAGGTCCAGCAATTATTATCTCCTTTATAATTGCAGGTACCGCATGCGCATTTGCTGCATTATCTTACGCTGAGCTATCCTCATCTATTGGAGGTTGTGGAAGTGCCTATGGCTATTCCTACGTCGCATTTGGTGAACTTTTTGCATGGATTATTGGCTGGATACTCTTATTAGAGTATGGCGTGGCAATTGCTGCTGTAGCAAGTGGTTGGTCAGGTTATTTTAATAATGCATTAGTTGCTATCAATATTGGTCTTCCCGAATACTTAATTAATCCCCCAAGCGCCGGTGGAATAATTAACCTTCCCGCATCAATCATAATCTTTTTAATCATGATGCTTCTTATCGCTGGCGTCAAAGAGAGTGTAAAATTAAATACAATAATGGTGTTTATCAAGATAAGTGCCATTCTAGTATTTATTTTTATCGCACTTTTTAACGTTAACCCAAGTAATTGGACTCCATTTATTCCTTTTGGATGGTTTGATAGACTACCGGATGGTGAAACGATAGGAATTTTTGCTGGGGCCTCTATTGTCTTCTTTGCTTACGTGGGTTTCGACGCTGTTTCTACTGCTGCAGAAGAGGCGATTAACCCTCAAAAAGATTTACCAAAAGGCATCTTATACTCATTAATGATTTGTACGGTTTTTTACGTTATCGTTTCATCACTTCTTACTGGAGTTGTTTATTATGAAGAGTTGAATGTATCAGATCCTGTCGCATTTGCCCTATCTCAATTAGGATATTCTTGGTCATCTGCCTTAGTGGCTACTGGTGCTATTTTTGGTTTAGCAACTGTGATGCTTGTTTTATTTTATGCTTTAACAAGAGTCATTTTTTCTATGAGTCGAGATGGTTTACTTCCGGAATATTTAAGTGGAGTGAATAAAAAAACAAAAACGCCTGTAAAAGTAATTCTGACTACAGGAATCATCATATCAACTATTGCAGGATTTGTTTCTTTGGGAGAGCTTGCTGAAATTGTTAATATTGGCACACTTTCAGCATTTATAATCGTCTGTTTCGGCGTAATAGCATTACGATCTAGACATAAAGAAAATACTTTTAAAAATAGATGGCACCCATTAATACCACTATTGGGTATTCTATGCTGTGGTTCCTTGATGTTCTTTCTTCCAACAGATACCTGGATAAGATTTTTAACATGGCTTATTTTTGGGATAATATTTTATTTCTGTTACTCAATAAGGCATAGCAAGCTAAACAGTTTTAAATAAAATAATTGTAGAATTATTTAATATTCTTGGACAGAGTACTCGGTTGAAATGCTATGTGAAAGTTTTGGGTAAATTACGACTGAGTTTTCAAGGGTATTAGCAGTCTCTATACAAACCATCCGCCTCCATTCATCTTTTTTCCCCATATCACTCATCTCATTTGCTTTTTCTTTGCCTGGATTCCAAACAACCAATGAATCGCTATTTGACTTTTTAATGCTTATAACTCTTTTTAATTTTTTATCCTCCAAGTAACAATCATTACTTGAATTTAAATAAACTTTATCTATGGGTGATTTTAAAGATAATTGAGTTACTCTCAATTCCTTTTTTAAAATTATTATTCTTATCAGTAAATAAGCATTTTCTAAGACCTGAAACTTTGACATTCTCAATATCAGACACATAAAAGTAAGTATGAAACCCCTCACTTATCGTAAAAGGGCTATCAGATAAATTAGTCGTTTTTAAATTAAGACTCAAGGTTTCACCAACAACAATGCTCAAGATGAGCTCAAAATTATATGTAAGTTGTTTCTTGACAGTTTCTGTTGGAATCATCTTAAGAACAATTTTTGTTGCACCATTTTTTAAATCACTAGATTCAATTAATTCCCAGGGTATTACCCTTGCAAACCCATGTGAGCAAAAACTATTATCAGTTGGATGCTCACCAAACCAAGGCCAACATATTGGTACACCGCCTCTGATTGACCTTCCTTTTTCATAACGTGCATTTGATGATAGCCAGAGAACATCATCTTTTATTGACTTTGGCTTCCACCAATCAACATGAGCGCCTTGCAATGCAATCCTTGCATCAGCTATATCATTATTAATCTCTATAAATTCTAGCCCATCTTTATTTTTAGAAGTTTTTATATTTTGACTTATCTTCATTATTTTTTTTAATTGACTGATATCTCTTACAGCTCCATTCGATGCACTTGTTGTCATCATCGCATAAGCTTTAAGTGCCTCCGTTACCTTACGCTTTCTCGGCTTGGGTTGCCAAGGATTTTCTTTTTTATTCATAGCTTCCCTTCTCTTCTTGCAATACATCATCACTGTACTCTTTAAATTTATTGCTCTATCGGGGATATTAATATCAATATGTCGCCTTCTTCGACCAATGCAATTGCCCCACCCTCTGCAGCTTCCGGTGAAACATGACCTATACTAAGGCCTGAAGTGCCTCCAGAAAATCTTCCATCAGTTAATAAAGCACAAGACCTTTCCAAGCCCTTTTGACCTTTTAAATATGCGGTAGGGTATAGCATTTCTTGCATACCCGGCCCACCTTTTGGCCCCTCATAGACAATCAAAACAATATCTCCTTCTTTTATTTTATCTGCTGAAATTGCTTCAACTGCCGCATCTTGTGACTCAAACATCTTAACTTTTCCAGTGAATTTTAATATCTCTTCATCAACTCCTGCTGTTTTAACGATACAACCTTCTGCGGCAATATTTCCATATAGAACGGCTAGGCCACCATCTTGACTATAAGCATTTTTTTTATTTCTTATACAACCATTCTCTCTATCTAAATCTAAGGAAGGCCAAACTTTTTCTTGACTAAATGCTTTAGTTGTCCTTATACCCCCTGGTGCTGCTAGGAAAAACTTTCTAACCTCCTGATCTTCTGTGTTTACAATATCCCAATGATTTATTGCCTCTCCAAGTGAAGTAGAATGCACACAATTTACATTTTCATTTATCTTATTTGCTCTTTTTAGTTCACCAAGTAACCCAAAAACACCTCCCGCCCTATGAACATCTTCCATATGATACTTCTGTGACGCAGGCGCCAGCTTTGCTAAACAAGGAACGCTTCTTGAAATCTTATCAATATCTTTCATGGTGAAATCAACTTTGGCTTCTTTAGCTGCCGCAAGTAAATGTAATACCGTATTTGTTGATCCTCCCATAGCTACATCTAAACTCATTGCATTCTCAAATCCCTCTTTTGTCGCAATCTCTCTAGGTAAAATTCCCTTTTCATTTTTTTCATAATATCTTTTTGTAATATCTACTATTCTTTTTCCTGCATCTAAAAATAGGTTTTTTCTTAACACATGAGTTGCTAGAGTACTTCCATTACCAGGCAAACTAAGGCCTAATGCTTCTGTTAAACAATTCATAGAATTTGCTGTAAACATTCCAGAGCAAGATCCACATGTTGGACAAGCAGACTCTTCAAGCTCTTTTAACTGAACATCTGATACAGATTTATCTCTCAGATCCAATCATTGGTGAAACTAAATCAATTTTTGTAACTGAATTTTCCCAGCTCACCTTCCCTGCCTCCATTGGACCGCCAGATACAAAAATAACAGGGATATTAATTCTCATTGCTGCCATCAACATGCCTGGAGTGATTTTGTCACAATTTGAGATACAGACCATGGCATCTGCGCAATGTGCATTCACCATATACTCAACGCTGTCTGCAATTAATTCTCTACTTGGTAAGCTATAAAGCATGCCATCATGGCCCATAGCAATTCCATCGTCCACTGCAATTGTATTAAATTCTTTAGCCACACCACCATTCTTCTCAATTTCTCTTGCCACTAATTGGCCCATATCTTTGAGATGCACGTGTCCTGGGACAAACTGAGTAAATGAATTGACGACAGCAATTATAGGCTTAACAAAATCATCATCCTTCATCCCAGTTGCACGCCAAAGTGCTCTTGCACCTGCTTGACTCTTCCTTCTGTCGTTGTTCTTGATCTATATTCTTGGCATTACTGTTAATTCCTAAATTTTTAATACATCGCAATTTTAACTTATAATTGCACCTATATGCTGACTCATCCTCAATTTGATCCCATTGCAATTTCAATAGGCCCTTTAGCACTTCATTGGTATGGGCTCATGTACTTCATCGGATTTTTATCTTTTATATACTTTGGTAAAAAACAGGTAAAAGATCAAACTTGGTCTTTAATCGATGAAAAGATATTGGATGATATGTTTTTTTACGGAGCGCTTGGTGTAATACTTGGTGGAAGATTAGGTTATGTGTTGTTTTATCAGCCTACATATTATTTAAATAATCCTGCTGAAATATTTGCTTTTTGGCAAGGGGGTATGTCTTTTCATGGTGGTTTTTAGGTGTATTAATCGGGATGATGATGATAGCGAGAAAATATCAAATCAGATGGTTAGTCATAACGGATTTTATTGCTCCATTGGTTCCTTTAGGTTTAGGTTTTGGAAGGATTGGTAATTTTATTAATCAAGAGTTATGGGGAAGGCCAACAGATGCACATGGGGAATGATTTTTCCTGCAGTTGATAATATACAAGACATCCCTCTCAACTATATCAATCTTTTTTTGAGGGGCTTGTTCTTTTTTTAATTCTTTGGTTTTATGCAAAAAAACAACGGAGCTGTAGGAAAAGTATCTGCATTGTTTTTAATTTTTTATGGTTTATTTAGATTCTTGATTGAATTTACAAGAGAGCCTGATGGTCACCTTGGTCTTCTTTATTTAGGATTTTTCTATGGGTCAATGGCTATCACTATCCTATGCTGATTCTTGGAATGTTTATGTATTTTAAAGAAACCTCTGTTAGCAACAACGATTAATCTTATTCCATTTACCCTCTAACTTTGATTTAAAATATTCAGCCCTAGATAAAGGAAAATCTTTTTTGATGCTTTTTACAGCTGCTAAAATTTTCAAGGTAAATTTCATAGTCATTATCCCCACTGACTGTCCGTATATATAACCATAATTTTCTTAAACTAAACATCTGATAGCTTTCTTTTATGATTTTTGATTTGGTTGTTAATGCAATCCTGATTACATCAATGATGACTATCCATAAGATAATTACTAAGAATATAGTAATACCCGCATCAAGCTTTAAATTGAAAATAAGTTTTTGTGCGACATCAATTCCGTAATCAGGAATATATCCATTACTTATTTTTTCAGTCATTGAGTTAGCTGCTGAAAGAAAACCTATACGAATATCTTCGCTAAATATTTTTTGATAGGCAGCCGAGGTTGTAACTATCATAAGCCACACTAATGGAATTGCTGTAATCCAAGCAAATTTAATCTTATCTGATTTTATCAATATCGCAGTCCCAACGCTTAAAGCAATTGCCGCTAACATTTGATTTGCAATGCCAAATAAAGGCCACAGGATATTTACTCCACCGTTAGGATCAATAACGCCTATGTATAAGAAATAACCCCAACATGAGACCACAATAAAGCTTGTCAAGATTATTGATGGAAGCCAGGAAGTTTGTCCTAACTTAGGGTGAAGATTCCCCAACATATCCTGCAACATGAATCTTCCAACTCTTGTACCAGAATCTAACGTAGTTAATATAAATACAGCTTCAAACATGATGGCAAAGTGATACCACAAAGCGAGCAAATGCTTTCCAAAGGCGTTAGCAAAAATAGTCGCCATTCCAACTGCCAGTGATGGGGCTCCTCCCGTTCTTGCAAATAATGTAGATTCACCAACATCCTTAGCCAATTGGTTCATCTGTTCAACGGTTACCGAATAACCCCATGAATTGATTTTGCTGATTATTTCATTAGCCTCTGTGCCAACAATTCCAGCAGGACTATTAATTGCAAAATATATTCCAGGCTCTAAAACGCAAGCTGCCACCATTGCCATAATTGCAACAAATGCCTCAAGAAGCATTCCACCATAACCAATCATCGGAATGTGTCTTTCATTATCTATTAATTTTGGGGTTGTTCCTGATGAGATGAGTGCATGAAACCCAGAAATTGCACCACAAGCAATTGTGATAAAAACAAATGGAAATACACTCCCCCCAAAAATAGGTCCAGATCCATCTATGAATTGAGTAACCGCAGGCATTTTTATATCAGGCTGCATAATTGCAATAGCAATAGCTAGGAAAATAATAGTGCCAAGCTTCACAAAGGTTGATAAATAATCTCTTGGTGCAAGGAGCATCCATATTGGCAAAACAGCTGCGATAAAGCCATAGATAATGAGAGACCATGCCAAGAAAAGACCACTATGATCAAAATAACTTCTCATTGATTCCGAATTATCAATGATGCTCCCCATATAAACTGCCATTAAAAGCAAAATAACTCCAATAGCAGTTGCTTCTAGAACTCTTCCGGGGCGAATAAATCTCATATAAAAACCAACAAGAATTGCTATTGGAATGGTCGCGACAACCGTTGATGTTGCCCAGGGACTGTTTTTCATTGCATTTACAACTACTAAGCCTAAAACAGCAATTAGGATAATCATGATTACGAAAGTACCAATCATCGAAGCAAAGCCAGCTAGAGCACCCAACTCTTCTTTAGCCATTTGACCCAAACTTTTACCATTTCTTCTAACTGAAAAAAATAAAATAACCATATCTTGAACAGCACCACCCACTACTGCCCCCACTAAAATCCAAATTGTGCCGGGTAGATAACCAAATTGAGCTGCAAGAGTTGGGCCAACAAGGGGTCCTGGTCCAGCAATAGCAGCAAAATGAATGCCAAATAATACCCATTTATTTGTAGGGACAAAATCTTGACCATTACTAAATTTAACTGCGGGAGTCTGTCTTGAGCCATCAATTACCAGTGCCTTTGTTGCAATCCAGGCAGAATAAAATCGATAAGCAACCGTATAAATACATATTGCTGCCGTGATAAACCATATCGCATTGATAGACTCTTCTCTCTGAAGTGCTATTAATGAAAATGCAAAGGCACCAAGAAGTGATACAAGTGCCCAAATGATTTTATTTCCAATATTTTTCATTTAGTAATAAATTTTACTTAAAGGAGTTTCTGGTTTTTTTGGAACGTAAGAAGCCATATTAGCAATTATTTTCTGGGTTGACCATAGAACTGCAATAGCATCTAAAATGTCATCATCTGCAACATCGCATCTCTTAAAACTAGCTCTTATTTTCTCAAAATCAAATTTTGGAAATAGCTTTTTGACTAATTTATATCTCACTTTAAATCCTTCATCAGTTTTTTTTCCTAACTCAATTACCCTCATATCATTCATCGCCATAAAACTTAATTCAGGATGAACCTCATATAGTTTTATTTTTTTATTTGGTTTACAAAAAATTTTCCTTGCTTCCTTTATTTTGGAGAATAAAAACCATGATTGCTTTGAAATCTTTTTTCCACAAATTGACTCATTAATTTCACATGCAGCAGTGTAGTTATCTGAATGTAATGTTTCTAAAGCAGGAGCTGAAAATATCGTAGAGGCTCTAGATTTTAATAAGGTTCTCGCCTCAGCATCTGCCATACGAAATCCTTTTTCATGTATGGCTAATGGAATATCAATTCCAGCTATCGATTTTTGACTACTTATACTTTCTAAATCATTTAAGTCCTTAATTAGCCTTATACTTAAGTCACCTTTAGTTCTCTCTTCAGCCACTACCCAGCCGAATTTACATCCATCGATTCCAAAAATATCTTTCATATTTGTTATACTTTCATTCCTAATAAATTATTTTAACTTAACAATGCTTAAAAAAAAGATTCTGCTGGGAGTCACAGGGAGTATAGCTGCTTACAAGGCTGCTGAATTAATTCGACTACTGCGTAAAAATAATTTTTTTGTCCAGGTTGTTTTAACAAAGTCAGCTAAAGCAATTTGTTACCCCATTGACTCTTCAAGCCCTTTCTGGGAATCCTGTTTTAGAAAATATGTGGGAACCTACAGAGGGTAATGGAATGGAACATATCAATCTTGCAAGAACTGCAGATTTAATATTAATCGCACCGGCTTCTGGTAACTTCATTGCTAAACTAGCTAATGGCTTAGCAGATGACCTTCTAACCAATCTATGCCTAGCTAGATCATGTCCGCTTCTTGTAGCCCCCGCGATGAACGTTGAAATGTTTAACAATACAGCCACACAAAGAAACATAGAGACAATAAAAAAAGATGGCATAGTAATTTCTGGTCCAGATTCGGGTGAACAGGCTTGCGGTGAAGTTGGTTTTGGAAGGCTAATAAATTTTGAATCAATAATGCTTGATATTAAAAAAATAATATCTCCTCAAATTTTTTCTAATAAGAAAATCTTAATATCATCTGGTGCTACGCTTGAAAAAATTGATGAAGCTCGAGCTATTACCAATTTAAGCTCTGGTTTAATGGGATTAAATCTTGCGAAAATGGCATATACGATGGGAGCAGAGGTGACTGTTATTTCTGGTCACTCCAATTATGAATTTCCACCCTGCATTAACACATTAAAAGCAATTAATCATGATGAGATGAGTAATTCTATTACTTCTCATATTGAAAAAAATGATATCTACATTAGCGCTGCCGCGATATCTGACTATAAACCAAACTTCACAGAAGGTAAGATAAAGAAAGAAAGCGAAAAAATTTCCCTAGAGCTAACAAAAACTAAGGATATTCTCAGTCACATAGGAAAAGACTTTAGCCATAAGTTAGTTGTTGGGTTTGCTGCTGAATCTGAAAATTTAATTGAGAATGCAAGAAATAAGCTTGTATCAAAAAATCTAGACATTATTGTCGGTAATGAGATTAAACATTCAATGGGAAAAACAAGAGCTAAAATGGTTATTATCGATCAATATGAAGAGAGGTATCTGCCTGAGGCTGAAAAAGAGGAACAAAGTAGAATTATCTTAGAACATATATTTAAATTTTTCACGAGAGTAAAGACGCATGACACTATCAATTGACTTTAAAATCCTTAATCCATTGATTAAGGATCATATCCCAACTTATGCATCAGAAGGCTCTGCTGGTCTTGATCTGCGAGCGTGTATAGATGATCCTGTAGTAATAAATCCAGGTAAAACAGAGCTGATTCCTACAGGTATCTCAATTTTTATTAAAGACCCAGGATATGCAGGTCTTATATTGCCAAGGTCAGGGCTTGGGCATAAGCATGGGATAGTTCTTGGTAACCTAGTAGGATTGATTGACTCAGATTATCAAGGTGAATTATTCATCTCTACATGGAACAGAGGTACATCATCATTTACCATAAACTCTTTGGATAGAATTGCACAGCTAGTAATAGTTCCAGTATCACAAGCAACGTTTAATTTGGTTTCAGACTATTCCAAAAGTGATCGTGGAGATGGTGGTTTCGGAAGCACCGGAAAGTCTTAAAAAAGACTTGATATGACGCTAAATTCTATGGATAATAAACGTCTTTTTGCGAATTTGAACAATCGAGGTTAGATATGGCTAGAGTATGTGATGTAACAGGGAAGAAAACGACAACAGGGAACAATGTTTCTCATGCTAAGAATAGAACGCGTCGTAAATTTCTCCCCAATCTTCAAAGTCGTAAATTTTGGGTTGAAAGTGAGAACCGTTGGGTTTCTATGAAAATATCTGGTGCAGCGCTAAGAACTATCGATAAGCTTGGGATTGATGAAGTTCTTAAAAGAATGCGTGAAGATGGTAAAAAGGTTTAAGGAGTAAATTATGAGAGAAAAAATAAGATTAGATTCGTCAGCAGGTACTGGACATTTTTATACAACGACAAAAAATAAAAGAACCATGACTGAAAAGTTTGAAATTAAAAAATTCGACCCAACTATTCGTAAACACGTCATCTATAAAGAAAATAAAATTAAATAATTTTTTATTTTTGAGTAATGATGGTTCTGTGTGGATAAGGTATTTCAATAGAATTATTATTAAATTCATCAAAAATAGCTCTATATATATCAGATTTTAAAAGTAAAAATCCTTTGTCAGGATCAACGATATAGCACGCAATATGCAAATTGATACCGCTATCGGCAAACTCTTTTACATATACAATTGGCTTCGGCTCTTTGATAACTCTCTCTTCTGCATTACAAACTCTAAGAATTATCTCTATCGCCTTATCAATAGAAGAATCATAGCTAATTTGTATATCTAAGGGAATCTTTACTGTGGTATTCGAAAAAGTTAGGTTAGTAATTTCACTTGTTAATAATTGTTCGTTGGGTATAAGTATTTCGACACCATCTAATTTTCTTATTGCTGTATAACGAGCCTTTATTGATAGAACTCTTCCATGATCTTCTCCAATCTGAAGCATATCACCAACTCTTATAGACTCATCACTAAGTAATAAAAAACCACTGACATAATTTGATGCAATCTTTTGAAAGCCAAAAGCTAAACCTAAGCCAAATGCCCCACCAAAGATAGTCAAAAATGATAAATCAATACCAAGAGCAGTTAAAACAGTTATAACAGCAATTATATATAATAAAATCCTAAAAATTTTAGTCAGGATAATTCTTTGGTTTATTCTTAAACTTTTATTTTTTATGCTCATGATGCGGTTTTCAAAGAAGCTTGCTATTGTCATTGCAATTAGGATCGCAATAAATATCCCCAAAAAACCCTCAACTAAATGTAGAAGTGATAATTTAGATTCACCAATGCTAAATTCTATAGATTGAAAGTAACTCTGAATTTGTTTTACAATTCCTAATTGAGCCGCCAAATATCCTAGAACTATTATTACTGCAACTATGTTTTCAAAGGGCGTAGCCAGGGTCCTGGCTTTAAAATGTATCTTGTAAAAATTATAGTAAGTCTTACGATGATTAATATCAATAGGATGCTGTTAGCAAAAAATAACAATCTCCATTGGAGGTCACCCTCTCTTATGAAAAACATTGCTGTTGAGAGAATCAACAACATCAATATCGGCCTAAAAATTTTAAAAATATCTCTTAGATTTAGATTTTCTTTATCGCCACTCTTGAGGTTCTTTCTAATTAATTTTTCCACTAAGAAAGCCGTGCTTATAACTATAACTAATAACAAAAATTGTGAAATAAAGCCCCAACTCATTAAAGTTTCTAAAGTGAAATTGTTCTTTAGATAAATCAGGTTGCTTTGCATTTGAGTATATTCAAGATTCATTTAAATAAAGACTTTCATAAATTTATATTAAAACTAAAGTGGCAAGTCCTAGGAAAATAAAGAAACCTCCACTATCTGTCATTGCAGTTATTAAAACACTTGATCCTACTGCTGGATCTTTACCCAAGCGATGCATCAAAATTGGCATCAGAACTCCCATAATCGCTGCAAGGATAAGATTTAACATCATTGCACTCGCCATAACAAAACCTAAATCGGCATTATTGTATAAATAAAATGCGAATAAACCTACTATTGATCCCCATATCAACCCATTCAAAAGTGCGACACTTATCTCTTTATATAACAAGGATCGTATGCTTGATTGAGTTAATTGCCCTATCGCTAAAGCTCTAACAATCATCGCTGTAGTTTGATTGCCTGAATTACCGCCAATACTTGCAATAATTGGCATTAATGCTGCCAAGGCAACCACTTTTTCAATTGAACCCTCAAAAATACCAATCACTCTTGATGCAATAAAAGCAGTTAATAAATTTATTGCCAACCATGCCCATCTGTTTTGAACTGATTTCCATATTGATGAAAAAATATCTTCTTCTTCCCTCAATCCAGCCATAGAAAATTTTTCATTATCAGATTCTTGTCTAATAAAATCCATTACTGCTTCAACAGTCAACCTACCAACTAATTTTTTATTTTCATCAACCACAGGAGCCGTAACTAAATCATATCTTTCAAAAGCATTTGAAGCTTCATCAGCTAAATCTTCTGGCTTAAACAGAACTACTTCTTTTGCCATAATATTTTTAACTATTGTTGTTGGAGCATTAACAATTATTCTTTCTAATGGCAAAACTCCCAAAATTAAACCATCTTTATCTACAACAAATAATTTATCAGTATGGTTTGGTAGCTTCTTAATTTTTCTTAAATAATTTAAAACAACTTCTAAAGTTAAATCTTCTCTAATAGTTGTTATCTCAAATTCCATTAAGCTACCTACAGAGTCTTCTGGGTATGATAATGCTGACTGAAGTCTCTCTCTATTTTGAATATCTAAATTTTCTAGTAAGTCTTTCAGGACTTCTTCAGGTAAATCTGGTGCAATATCTGCAATCTCATCTGTTTCAAGTTGCTCTGCAGCTGCCAACAACTCTGTACTGTCCATATCGGCTATAAGGGTTTGACGCACAGAATCAGATACCTCAATTAGGATATCACCTTCATTTTCACTCTTAACTAAATCCCATAAAACTAAACGTTTTTGGACTGGCAATGACTCAAGAATATCTGCAATATCAGCGGGATGAAGATCATCTAGTAAGCTTTCGAGTGAGCTTATATTTTTTTTACTAACAAGATTTTTAATTAATGCATGCTTCTCATCCACTGAGTTATCATTAGAATTTTCAGAAAACTCAGAACTCTCTAATAGTTCATCAATTTGCTCTATCAGATCATTCAAACTTTCTTTTCTTTCGATATTATTTTTCATAATTTTAGGTGGATGAAAACATGTACTTATTATAAGTACTTATACTTAAAATAAACAAAAAAAAACCAGCTTTAAGCTGGTTTTTTAAAATAAAACATTATCTAGACTATGCTTTTTTTGCCGCAGGCTTTTTAGTTTCTGCTTTTTTTGCCGCAGGCTTTTTAGTTTCTGCTTTTTTTGCCGCAGGCTTTTTAGTTTCTGCTTTTTTTGCCGCAGGCTTTTTAGTTTCTTCTATTGGTGTAACGTCAATAGGATTATTTGTGTTCGTTGAATCTAGTTTTTTCTCTTCAGGGGTCTCTTCTTTTTTAATTGGTCTTTCCACAAGCTCAACATATGCCATTGGAGCGTTGTCACCTTTTCTAAAACCACATTTAAGAATTCTTAAGTATCCACCCGCTCTTTTGCTATATCTAGGACCTAACTCACTAAATAATTTTCCTACAATCTCTCTATCTCTTAAGCGACTGAAAGCTAATCTTTTATTGTGAACACTAGTCTCTTTAGCGAGAGTAATCATTGGTTCAGCATACTTCCTTAATTCTTTAGCTTTTGGAAGAGTAGTTCTAATTAGCTCATGTTTAAATAATGAAACAACCATATTTTTAAACATAGCCTTTCTATGACTACTCGTTCTATTTAACTTTCTATGTGCCTTACCATGTCGCATGTTATTACTCCAAAACTATTTTTAATTTATACTTTTTCGACGCCTTCATCTGGCCAGTTTTCAACTGTCATACCAAGTGTTAAGCCTTTTGATGAAAGGATATCTTTAATTTCATTTAAGGATTTTCTTCCTAAATTAGGAGCTTTTAATAAATCACTTTCGTTTCTTTGAACCAAGTCACCAATGTAATAAATACTTTCAGCCTTAAGGCAGTTAGCAGACCTAACAGTTAATTCTAAATCATCAACAGGTCTTAATAAGACCGGATCTATAACTGGTGCCTCTTTAACTTCTACCTCACTTAATTCACTTTCTAAATTTGCAAAACAGATAATTGACCACGTAAGATAAATGCTGCATCTCTTATCGCTTCCTCTGCATCAACAACGCCATTTGTTTCTACATCTAAAATAAGTTTATCTAAATCTGTTCTTTGCTCAACACGAGCGCTCTCAACGAAATAACTTACCTTATCTATAGGGCTAAAAGAAGCATCTATCCTATAAATCCTAATTCTGTTCCTTTTTCTTGACCTTTGTTTCTAACTGGGACTGCCTGATAACCTCTTCCCATTTCAACTCGAGCTTCGATATCTATCTTCCCGCCTTTATTTAAATGTGCAATAACAAGATCAGGATTTTTAATCTCAACATCATGCCCTACATCAAAGTCACCAGCAGTTACTTCTCCCTCTACATCTTTTTTAAGAGAGATGGTAGCGCTTGTATTGTTATGAATTCTTAGTGCAACTTTCTTGAGATTCAACAGAATGTCTACTACGTCCTCTTGGACACCATCAATTGTAGAATATTCATGAACTACGGAATCAATTTTTACTTCAGTAATTGCATATCCTGGTATTGAAGATAAAAGCACTCTTCTAAGAGCGTTTCCTAATGTATGTCCAAAACCTCTTTCCATAGGCTCAAGAGTAACCTTAGCTCTATTAGGTGATTTAATATCAACATCAACAATTTTTGGTTTTAAATATTCTGTAGGGCTGATTTCCATAGTTATCCTTATTTAAATTTTTAGGCTAGATTTTTTATTTAGAGTAAAGCTCTACAACAAGCGACTCATTAATAGTAGAAGGTAAATCATCCCTCTCTGGTCTATTTTTAAATATTCCAGTTAATTTTTTTACATCTACCTCAAGCCATTCTGGTAAACCTCTCTCATCAGCAGCTTCTAATGCAGATTTAATTCTTAATTGATCTTTAGATTGATCAGCAACACTAATACTGTCACCTGGTTGAACTTGGTAAGAAGGGATATTTACCCTTTTTCCATTAACTAGAATACTATTGTGTCTTACAATTTGTCTTGCCTCTGTTCGAGATCCACCTAGGCCCATTTTATAAGCAACATTATCCAGTCTAGATTCCAACATTTGTAAAAGGTTTTCACCTGTAATACCTTTTTTTCTATCGGCTTCTGCATAATAACTTCTAAACTGCTTCTCCAATACACCATAAATTCTTCTTAATTTTTGTTTTTCTCTAAGCTGAACTCCGTAATCGAAAGTCTTGAAGCTCTTCTCTGTCCATGTTGGCCAGGAGGATAATTTCTTTTTTCAATTGCACATTTTTCAGTAAAGCACTTCTCAGCTTTTAGAAAAAGCTTCTCACCTTCTCTTCTACATTGACGACATTTAGGATCTAGATTTCTGGCCAAGTTATTCTCCTATAGCTCTCTAACGTTTAACATTTAATTAAATTCTTCTCTTTTTTGGGGGTCTACATCCATTATGTGGCACTGGTGTAATATCTTGGATGCTTGTTATTTTTAATCCTACTGAATTAAGCGCTCTCACAGAAGACTCTCTTCCAGGTCCAGGCCCTTTAATTCTTACTTCAATATTTTTTACTCCGTATTCTTGAGCAGCTTTACCAGCAGCCTCTGCTGCTACTTGCGCAGCAAAAGGGGTACTTTTTCTTGACCCTTTAAAACCTGCACCACCAGAAGTAGCCCATGAAAGAGCATTACCTTGTCTGTCTGTGATTGTAATTATTGTATTGTTAAAAGATGCGTGAACGTGAGCTATACCCTCTGACACATTCTTTTTAACTTTTTTCTTTACACGAACGGTTTTATCAACTGCCATAAATATTATCCTTTATTTCCTAATTGCCCTTATTGGGCCTTTTCTTGTTCTTGCATTATTCTTTGTATTTTGACCTCTTACTGGAAGACCTCTTCTATGTCTTTGGCCTCTATAACAACCAAGGTCCATCAATCTTTTGATGTTCATGGTTACTTCTCTTCGAAGATCACCCTCGACTTCATAACCACCAATATGGTCTCTTAATTTCTCAAGATCCGCATCTGATAAATCTTTTATTTTTGTTGTAGCTGTAATACCAGTAGCATCACAAATTTTCTTAGCTGTGACTCTACCAATACCATATATAGCTGTTAAAGCTATTTCAGTATGTTTATTATCAGATACATTTACTCCAGCAATACGGGCCATACAAAACTCCTAATATATAAGGGCTAAAGATTTATCAAAGCCCGAAATTATAACTATTTTTTTGTTATTTAACAACGTAAAAATTATCCTTGCCTTTGTTTATGGCGTTGATCTTTTTTACAAATTACCCTCACTACACCGTTTCGTCTTACAACTTTACAGTTAATACACATTGGCTTTACTGATGCTCTTACTTTCATAATATATGCCCTCTCGAAAATCTAATTTACTTTGCTCTAAATGTAATTCTGCCTTTACTTAAGTCATATGGGGATATCTCTACCGTTACAGTATCTCCCGGCAAAATTCTTATATAATTCATTCTCATTTTTCCTGATATATAACCTAACACAACATGATCGTTCTCAAGCTTAACCTTGAATGTTGCATTTGGAAGGTTTTCTAAAACCTCTCCTTCCATTTCTATAATATCTTCTTTAGCCATTAAAGCCTTCCACCTGACCCACCTTTAAAGTTTGCTTTCTTAAGAAGCCCTTCATATTGGTAGGACATCATTTGTGACTGAACCTGAGTCATGAAATCCATAGTTACCACAACAATAATAAGGAGTGATGTTCCCCCAAAATAAAATGGTGTATTAAATTTCAAGATTAATAATTCTGGAAGTAAACAAACTAAGGTTATGTAAATTGAACCTATAAGCGTTAAACGTCCCATAATTGTATCTATATATTTAGCTGTTTGTTCGCCAGGCCTTATCCCAGGAACAAAAGCCCCACCTTTTTTTAAATTGTCTGCGGTCTCAGCAGGGTTAAAAGTAATGGCTGTATAAAAGTATGAGAAAAATATGATAGCTACAGCAAACATAATAATATAAATTGGTTGCCCAGGTGAAATCGCTGCGCTAATGTCTTTCAGCCAATAAAGGCTCTCCCCGGATCCAAACCAACCTGCAATGGTTGCAGGAAACAAGATTACGCTTGATGCAAAAATTGCTGGTATAACACCCGCTTGATTAATCTTAAGAGGTAAATGAGATGATTGCCCACCATACATTTTATTTCCAACTTGCCTTTTTGCATAATTAATCGTGATTCTTCTCTGCCCTCTTTCAACAAATACAACGAC
Source organism: Methylophilales bacterium BACL14 MAG-120910-bin43 (assembly GCA_905181685.1). Taxonomy (GTDB): domain Bacteria; phylum Pseudomonadota; class Gammaproteobacteria; order Burkholderiales; family Methylophilaceae; genus BACL14. Next base: position 50,239 of record CAJIYK010000006.1, read on the forward strand.
TGCAGTAACTAGAACAACAGCGACAAGCAAGAAGAAAACAAGTGGAATAGAAAAAGCACCTGTTCTTGTAAGTTCCAGTGTATTTCCTAATGCACTTGGAAGTCCAGCCACGATACCCGCAAAAATTATCATTGATATACCATTACCAATGCCTCTTTCTGTAATTTGCTCTCCCAACCAAACTAAAAACATCGTTCCACTCACAAGAGTTATAACTGAGGTCAATCTGAAGGCTAAACCAGGATCAAGAACAAGACCCGGCTGTGCTTCTAGTGCAACAGTAATACCAAGCGCCTGAAAAGCAGCTAATACAACAGTTCCTTGACGAGTATATTGCGTTATTATTCTCTGTCCTGACTGTCCTTCTTTCTTTAACTCTTTCAATTTTTCTGACATGGATGTAAGAAGTGTCATTATGATTGAAGCTGAGATATAAGGCATAATACCTAGTGCAAAAACAGTAAATCTACTTAATGCTCCCCCAGAAAACATATTGAACATTCCAAGAATACCGCCACTTTGTGAATCAAATAATTTCTTTAACTCAAAAGGGTCTATGCCTGGTACAGGAATATGTGAACCTAACCGAAAAATAATTAAAGCACCAAGCAAAAATAGAAGGCGACTTTTTAGTTCGCCCATTTTGCTTAACTGCCCTAGTGTAGAGTTTTCAGCCAAAATTTACTTCGATTTTTTTGACTGTTTATCTTTAATAATCTTTCTTTTCTACTTTAGGATTTGTGGTTGCAACTTCCTCAACCTTTCCACCCGCGTCTTTTACAGCTTTCAGAGCACCTTTTGTGATACCTATACCTTGTATTGTTAATTTTTTGGTAACTTCACCTGAAAGAAATATTTTGGCATTTAAAGATATATTAGGTATTAAGTTTGCTGCCTTTAAAGAAAGTAGATCAACAACACCATTATCAAGTTTATTTAATTCACTTGTTCTTACTTTTGCATTGTAAGGTTTAGACATAGATCTAAAGCCTCTTTTTGGTAGTCTTCTTTGAATAGGCATTTGCCCACCTTCAAAGCCTACCTTATGAAAGCCACCTGCTCTTGATTTTTGGCCTTTATGGCCTCGCCCTGCAGTTTTTCCAAACCCTGAACCAATTCCTCGACCAACTCGCCTTACTTCTTTTTTTGAGCCATCTGAAGGCTTAATAGTATTTAATCTCATGCTGAAACCTCTTCTACCTTAAGTAAGTAATTTACTGCATTTATCATCCCTCTTATTGCAGGGGTATCTTCTAACTCAACACTATGACGCATTCTTCTTAATCCAAGACCTTTTACTGTAGCTTTATGTGCTACAGACTTATGGATAGGACTTTTAATAAGGGTCACTTTAATTTTTTTTCCTTTAGCCATAACTAACCTCTAATCTCTTCTATTGTTTTACCTCTTTTCGCTGCAATGTCTGCTGGCGTATTCATAGATGACAATCCGTTCAATGTTGCTCTAACTACGTTATAGGGGTTTGCTGATCCTATACATTTCGCTAAAATATCTGTTATTCCCATAACTTCAAATATTGCTCTCATTGCGCCACCAGCAATAATTCCTGTTCCTTGGGATGCGGGAAGAATCGTCACTTTTGCAGCTCCATGCCTTCCGGTTACTGAGTGATATAAAGTACCGTTGTTAAGTTTTACTTTGATCATACCTCTCTTTGCTTCATCCATCGCTTTTTGAACGGCAAGTGGGACCTCTCTCGCTTTACCTTTACCCATGCCAACGGCACCATCACCATCTCCGACAACGCTTAATGCAGCAAAACTCATGATACGACCGCCCTTAACAACCTTGGTCACACGATTTACATTTATCATCTTTTCTCTTAGGCCATCAGTTTGTCCTTTGTCTTGATTACCCGTATTGTTATTTTTATTTTGTGCCATTTTTTGTACCGTTCCTAAGTTTTAGAATGTTAACCCGTTTTCTCTTGCAGAGTCCGCCAAAGCCTTAACTCGACCATGATACCTATAACCTGATCTATCAAAAGCAACAACCTTAACACCCGCCTTTATTGCCTTATCAGCTATTCTTTTTCCTATTTCTGTTGCAGCATTTGTATCACTTGTATTCTTTAGTTTTTTCTTCACATCAGCCTCTACCGTTGATGCTGAAGCAATAATTTTATTTGTTTTACCATCGATAACTTGTGCATAAATATTTGCGTTTGACCTATGTATTGATAACCTAGTTTTACCTAAATAAGCCATGTTCGCTCTAGATTTTGTTGCCCTTCTAATTCTTGCATTATTTTTTGTCATCATCTATCCCTTATGCTTTTTTAGCTTCTTTCATTACAACATGCTCATCCACGTAACGAACACCCTTCCCTTTATAAGGCTCTGGTGGTCTATAAGCTCTAATTTCTGCAGCTACTTGACCCACCACTTGCTTGTCTGAGCTTTTTAAAATAATTTCAGTTTGTGAGGGTGTTTGCGCAGTCACACCATCTGGGAGTGCGTGACTTATTGAATGTGAAAAACCAAGCTCAAGGTTTATTTTATTTCCTTGTGCCTGAGCCTTGTAACCAACCCCTATTAGTTGGAGTTTTTTTTCAAAACCTACCGAAACGCCTAACACCATATTGTTGACTAACGCTCGAATCGTACCTGACATCGCTATAGAATGTTTTGTTGATTCTTTCGCTGAGAACAATAAACTATTTTCTTCTTTCTTAATCTCTACTTGACCTTTTAGCTCCTGTCTCATTTCACCTAAAGGACCTTTAATTAATACATTATCATCCGATATCGTAACTTCTACTTTTTCGGGAACAACTACTGGGTTATTTGCAACTCTAGACATGTTTTCTCCTTATTCAACGTAGCAAAGAACTTCACCACCTACGCCCTCAGCCCTTGCTTTAATATCTGTCATTACACCCTTGGAAGGTTGTTACAATTGCTACTCCAAGCCCATTCATTACTTTAGGTAAATCATTACTTGATTTATATAGCCTCAAGCTTGGTTTACTCGCTCGCTGTATGTTTTCAATCACAGGCTCACCTGCGTAATACTTTAATTCAATATTCAATAGCGGCTTGCCATTGTTTTCATCAATACTAAAACCTTCAATATAACCCTCATCTTTGAGAACGTTTGCAATAGCTTTTTTTACCTTTGAGGCAGGCAAAGTAAACATTAACCTTACTTCTCATTTGGCCATTTCTTATGCGGGTTAACATATCTGATATCGGATCTTGCATGCTCATATTTTTTCCCCTTTTACCAACTTGCCTTAACGACACCTGGAACTTCACCAGCCATCATAAGATCTCTAAGTTTGCCTCGTGCGAGACCAAACTTTTTATAAACACCTCTCGGGCGACCCGTTAAAGCACATCTTGTTCTTAATCGAACTGGACTAGAATTTCTTGGAAGAGCTTGAAGTTTTTGCCTTGCTTCAATTTTTTGTTCTCTTGAAGCAGAAGCATCATTTATAACTTCATTTAAGGCTAAACGTTTTGCTTTAAATTTTTCAACCATCTTTAAACGTTTAGTTTCTCTTTGAGTCATGCATAATTTAGCCATAATTTACCTTAACTCCTAAATGGAAAGCTAAAAGCAGACAATAGAGCTTTAGCTTCTTCGTCTGTTTTTGCTGTTGTTGTAATTGTGATATTCATCCCTCTGAGAGAATCAATTTTGTCATACTGAATTTCGGGAAAAATTATTTGTTCTTTTATACCCATATTATAATTGCCTCTGCCATCAAATGATTTTGGAGATAGGCCTCTAAAGTCACGTTCTCTTGGAATAGCGATCGAAATTAAGCGATCTAGAAACGTATACATATTAGATTTTCTTAAAGTTACCTTACATCCAACAGGATAATTATCTCTGATCTTAAAACCAGCGATTGATTTCTTTGAAAGGGTAACTATTGGCTTTTGACCTGCAATTTTTTCCATATCACCAACTGCATTTTCCATAACTTTTTTATCGGCAACTGCTTCACCAACACCCATATTTAATGTTATTTTATCAATCCTAGGTACTTCCATAATAGATTTGTACTTGAATTGATCTGTTAATTCCTTAACAACAGTCTCAACATAAAATTCTTTTAATCTAGCCATATTTTTTTCCTAAACGTCTATTGCTTCTTGTGTAGATTTATAGATGCGAATTTTTTTCCCATCTTTTAATTCTTTAAAATTTACTTTATCTGTCTTATTCGACTTCGTATTAAAAATAGCAATGTTCGATATATTGATTGGCATCTCTTTACTTACCAAACCACCTTGATCTCCCTTAGCAGGATTTGGTTTTGTATGTTTTTTTACCATATTTAAACCTTCAACAACCACACGGTTATTTTTCAAGATATTGAGAACAATTCCCTGCTTTCCTTTATCTTTTCCTGTATTTAGTATTACCTTGTCACCTTTACGTATTTTATTCACTTTATAAACTCCTAAATAACTTCTGGGGCTAAAGACACAATTTTCATAAACTTTTCTGTTCTAAGTTCACGTGTAACTGGGCCAAAAATACGAGTCCCGATTGGCTCTAGTTTCGCATTTAACAATACAGCGGCATTACCATCAAATTTAATTAACGAACCATCTGTTCTTCTTACCCCGCTAGCTGTTCTTACGACAACAGCTGAATAAACTTCGCCCTTCTTTACACGGCCTCTAGGTGCAGCATCTTTAATGGCCACTTTAATAATATCTCCTATACCGGCATATCTTCTTTTTGAGCCACCTAATACCTTAATGCACATTACTGAGCGTGCACCTGTATTATCGGCGACATCTAATCTAGATTGTGTTTGTATCATTTATATTCTCCAACTTAATCCGTTTAACCAATCCAGCCTTATAAAACTTTATTAGGCCAAAGCCACGGTCAGTATTGGGGCGTTAGCTTGTAATATTTATCTGAACGCCAAAAAGAGCAAAATTATAAGTTATTGCTACTATTTTCTCAAGTAAAACATTAATTTACTTAATTCTCTTGAACTGCTTTTGAAACTACTTTTGTAACAACCCAAGATTTATTTTTTGAGACGGGCTTTCCTTCTGTAATCTCAACAAGATCACCCTCATTAATTTCATTTTTTTCATCATGCGCATGTACCTTTGTTGATAACTTGATAATCTTACCAACAACAGGGTGTTTAACTAGCCTTGGGACTCTTACAGTAACGGTTTTATCCATTTTGTTACTCTCAACTTTACCCACTAGCGTCCTTATTATTTTTTTTGTCTCAGCCATGATGATTAACTATCCCCTTTTTCTGCAAGAACTGTCATTACTCTTGCAATATCTTTTCTTATTTTTCCTAATTGATCATTCTTGTTCGATTGTTGAGTTGATATTTGCATTCTAGTAGAGAACTGAGCTTTCCTAAGCTCAATCAATTCCTTATCAAGGTCCTCTTTCTTTTTCTTTCTCAAATCTAAAGCTTTCATAATTATCTCCTTAACCACCGATGTGTCTAGATGCGAACGTTGTTAACAACGGAAGTTTCGCTGCGGCCAGTCTAAATGCTTCTTTGGCTGTTGCTTCATCAACACCATCCATTTCATATAACATTTTTCCAGGCTGTATTTCAGCTACAAAGTACTCAACACTTCCTTTACCCTTACCCATCCTTACCTCTGCTGGTTTTTTGGTAATAGGCTTATCAGGAAAAATTCTAATCCAGATTCGACCGCCCCTCTTAATGTGTCTTGTCATTACCCTTCTTGCAGCTTCAATTTGTCTGGCAGTAATTCTACCGCGACCAGTAGCTTTGAGTCCAAAGTCACCAAAACTCACCTTATTTCCTGTTAAAGCAAGACCTCGATTTCTTCCTTTATGCTGCTTTCTATATTTTTGTCTAGTAGGCTGTAACATTTTTATTTCTCATCTTTTTTTGTTTTTGTGGAATCTACTTCTGCTTCATCTTTTTTCTTTACTGAAACTTTAGGTTTTTTAATCTCTTCTGCAGGCTTTGTTTTTTTCACTGCAGCCTTAATTGTTTTTTTAGGTTTTGGTTTTTCAATTGTTTCTACTTTTTCAACTTGAGATTCTGTAGCAGTTTTCGGTAGTGTTGGGTCCTCAAAAATCTCACCCTTAAATATCCAAACCTTAACACCAATAATTCCATATTGTGTTTGTGCTCTAGCTGTACCGTAATCTACATCGGCCCTTAGAGTATGAAGTGGGACTCTTCCCTCCCGATACCACTCAGACCTAGCAATTTCAATTCCGTTAAGTCTGCCAGAACTCATTATTTTTATTCCTTGGGCACCCAATCGCATCGCATTTTGCATCGCTCTTTTCATTGCACGCCTAAACATCACTCTTTTTTCTAGTTGTTGGGCAATGCTTTGGGCAACTAACGTTGCATCAATCTCTGGTTTTCTGACTTCTTCAATATTCAATTGAACAGGAATACCCATTAAGTCTTGTATGCTCGATCTTAGAGATTCAATATCCTCACCCTTTTTACCAATAACAATACCTGGCCTCGCTGAAAAAATAGTAATTTTGGCATTCTTAGCAGGTCTTTCAATTAAAATTCTGCTCACCGCAGCATTCACCAGTTTCTTATTAAGAAACTCTCTCACTTTTATGTCATTGTTTAAAAGAACGGCAAAGTTTTTACTATTTGAATACCATCGCGAAGACCAATTTTTATTAGTAGCTAAACGAAAACCAGTTGGATTTATTTTTTGTCCCATAATTCTCTCTTTTAATTGCCCACAGTCACTGTAATGTGACTGGTCGGTTTAATAATTCTTTTACCGCGCCCCTTAGCTCCAGCACGCTGTCTTTTTAAAACTGTTCCCTTATCCACATAAATGGTTTTAATTGCTAACTCATCAATATCAGCACCATTATTATTTTCTGCATTCGCTATAGCAGATTCGACAACCTTTTTAACAATTTCAGCCCCTTTCTTTGGACTGAAGGTTAATATATCAAGTGCCTTATCTACTTTTTTCCCTCTAATAGAGTCAACAACCAACCTCGCTTTTTGAGGAGATATCCTTACACCTTTAAGTACTGCAGAAACTTCAATAGCCATAATTTATTATTCCTTCGTTTTTTTATCGCCAGTATGGCCTTTAAACGTTCTTGTTCCAGCAAACTCTCCAAGTTTATGCCCAATCATATTTTCAACAATTAGGACTGGTGTATGTTGCCTGCCGTTATGAATTGCTATGGTTAAGCCAATAAAGTTAGGAAGTATAGTAGATCTCCTTGACCAAGTTTTAATTGGCTTTCGATCTCTAGTTTCAGATGCAACCTCAACTTTTTTTGCTAAATGAGCATCTACAAATGGTCCTTTTTTTATTGATCTAGACATATTCTTATTTACCTTTTATTTGACGGTCTACGACTTATTCTCATATTATCCGTACGTTTATTGTTACGTGTTCGAAAGCCTTTTGCAGGAGTTCCCCATGGACTAACAGGATGTCGGCCACCAGATGTTCTTCCTTCACCACCACCATGTGGATGATCTACTGGGTTCATCACAACACCCCTAACCGTAGGACGTATTCCTCTCCATCTGTTTGCACCCGCTTTACCAATTGATCTTAGTGAATGTTCTTCATTGCCGACCGACCCTATTGTTGCTCTGCAATCAACGTGCACCTTTTCTAACTTCCCCTGACCTTAGTCTGAGCTGTGCATAAATACCTTCCCTAGCAAGAAGTTGAATTGATGTGCCCGCGGATCTTGCAATTTGTGCTCCTTTCCCAGGTTTTAATTCAATACAATGCACAGTACTTCCAACAGGAATATTTTTTAACGGTAATGAATTTCCTATCTTAAATGGAGCTTCATTTCCACTTAACAGTTCCTCACCAACAGAGATTCCCTTTGGCGCAATAATATATTTTCTTTCACCATCTGCATAACATAGAAGCGCAATATGTGATGATCTGTTCGGATCATATTCAATTGTTTCTACCTTAGCAGGAATACCATCTTTGTTTCTCTTAAAATCAATCAGTCGAATGAACTGTTTGTGACCACCGCCTTGATGTCTTACTGTAATTCTTCCAGAGCTATTTCTTCCAGATCCTCTTATCTTTTTTTGTAATAATGGACTAAATGGTTTGCCCTTATGAAGACCAGGTGTTACCACTTTCTCTAAGCCTCTTCTGCCTGGTGACGTTGCTTTTACTTTAATTATAGCCATTTATTTATTCCCTATACCTTTATTCGCCGGTGAAATTAATTTCTTGTCCAGCTTTTAGACTTATGTAGGCTTTTTTCCAATCATTTCTTTTACCCATCAATCTTCCAGCCCTTTTGGTCTTGCCATTCATATTTAAAATATTGACAGCCGTGACTTCAACTTTAAACATTAATTCTATAGCTTCTTTAACTTCTTTTTTTGTTGCATCTTTTTTTACTTTAAATGCAATTTGGTTATATTTATCAGCAACCATAGTTGCCTTTTCAGTAACCTGGGGAGCTAAAACAGCTTGTAATGATTTATTCACGCTCATGCGAACATCCCCTCTAATTGTTTAATTGCAGCTGATGTTGCTATTACCTTTTGAAAGTGCACCAAGCTAACAGGGTCAGCATGTTTAGCTTCAACCACAAGCACATGTGGTATGTTTCTTGATGAAAGGTATAAGTTTTCATTGAATTCATCAATTAATATCAACACATTATTTTCTACGCCCAATGTATTAATCTTTTCTAAAAACTTTTTAGTTTTTGGAGTTTCAACATCAAACTTCTCAACCACCGTCAATCTCTCTTGTCTGACGATTTCAGATAAAATAGATCTCATACCTGCTCGGTAAGCTTTTTTATTTAGTTTTTGAGTAAAATTTTCATCTGGTCTGTTTGGAAATGCTCGGCCTCCACCTCGCCAAATTGGGCTTGAAGTCATTCCAGCTCGAGCTCTACCTGTTCCTTTTTGTGCCCAAGGTCTCTTAGTTGTATGACGAACTTCTGCACGAGTTTTTTGCGACCTAGTGCCTGTTCTTCCATTATTCATATAGGAAGTTACAAGTTGATGGATTAAACCTTCATTGAAATCTTTAGCAAACGCGTTATCAGACGCGCTAACAGTTTTTTTGGTTTCTTTGCCTTTGCTGTCGATTAGTTTTAATTCCATTATTTACCTACCTTTACTTTAATAGCCGGTTTGATTTCAATATCAGAACCTTTTGAACCAGGGATTGCACCTTTAATCAAAATTAGGTTTCTTTTAGAATCAATACGGACTACTTCAAGATTTTGTGTTGTTCTTCTTTTTGAGCCAAGTTGCCCAGACATTTTCTTACCAGGAAAAACTCTACCAGGATCTTGGCAATGTCCAGTTGAGCCTAAAGAATTGTGTGAGACTGAAACGCCGTGTGTAGCTCTTTGTGATCTGAAGTGATGTCTTTTTTGTGCACCAGAAAAGCCTTTACCGATAGTAACTCCGGATACATCAACTTTTTGTCCTTTTTCAAAGATATCTACAGAAAAAGAAGAATCGATAGTGTGGCTTGATAAATCATCAGTTGAATTAGATTTAAATTCTTTTAAGCCAACGCCTGCCTCTTTAGCAGCTTTGGCATAATGACCCGTAGTAGCTTTGTTTAGCTTAGATGGCTTGACACTTCCATACGCAACTTGCACTGCTTGATAGCCATCATTTTCAATAGTTTTAATCTGGGTCACTCTATTTGGGACTACCTCAAGTACTGTTACAGGAATTGATATTCCATCATCAGTAAAAACGCGAGTCATTCCGACCTTGCGACCTACAAGCCCTAAGCTCATGATCATTTCCTTATAATTATTATTTTACAAACTAATTACAATTGATTAGCTTGTTTTAAAAAGAGCGCTATTATAACTAACGCTAATTAATTTTACAACTTTATTTCTACATCTACTCCAGCTGGAAGATCTAATTTCATCAGAGCATCAACCGTTTTATCTGTTGGCTCAAGAATATCCATTAGTCGCTGATGAGTCCTTATCTCAAATTGATCCATTGCTTTTTTATTAACATGAGGCGAACGTAACAAATCAAAGCGTTCTTTCCTAGTTGGAAGCGGGATTGGGCCTTTTACCAAGGCCCCCGTTCTTTTTGCAGTATCTACAATTTCTTGTGCAGACTGATCTATTAATTTGTAATCAAAAGCCTTTAAGCGAATACGTATTTTTTGTGAAGCCATTATATATTTTCCTTTTAAGAGCGAATGTTCATTTCAGAACACTTTTTTTTAATTTATCTTATTCAATAACTTTTACTACAACACCGGAGCCAACTGTTCGGCCACCTTCACGAATCGCAAATCTTAAACCTTCTTCCATCGCGATTGGTGCAATCAATGTTGCTGTAATTGATACATTATCTCCTGGCATTACCATTTCAGTTCCTTCTGGTAACTCCACTGCACCCGTTACATCTGTTGTTCTAAAGTAGAATTGTGGACGATACCCATTAAAGAATGGTGTATGACGACCGCCTTCTTCTTTACTTAAGCTGTATATCTCAGCAGTAAATTTAGTATGTGGCTTAATTGAACCTGGCTTACAAAGTACTTGGCCACGTTCTACATCTTCTCGTGCTGTACCTCTTAATAGAACACCGACGTTATCTCCCGCTTGACCTTGGTCTAATAACTTACGGAACATCTCAACGCCTGTACATGTTGTTTTTACTGTATCTTTAAGACCCACAATTTCAATTTCTTCGTTTACCTTAACAACGCCTCGCTCAACTCGACCTGTTACCACAGTTCCACGTCCAGAAATTGAGAACACATCCTCAACTGGCATTAAGAAGTCACCATCGATTGCACGTTTTGGTTCTGGGATATAACTATCAAGTGCTTCAGCCAATTTTAAAATCGCTGGTTCACCAATATCTGATTGATCACCTTCAAGTGCTTTAAGTGCTGATCCCATTACGATAGGAATGTCATCACCTGGGAAATCATATTTACTTAGTAGTTCACGTACTTCCATTTCAACAAGCTCAAGAAGTTCTTTGTCATCTACCATGTCTGCTTTATTTAAGAACACAACAATATGTGGAACACCCACTTGTCTTGATAAGAGGATATGCTCACGCGTCTGAGGCATTGGGCCATCAGCTGCTGAACATACAAGAATTGCGCCGTCCATTTGAGCAGCACCTGTAATCATATTTTTCACATAATCCGCATGGCCTGGACAGTCTACGTGAGCATAGTGACGTTTTTCTGTTTCATATTCAACGTGAGATGTATTAATTGTTATGCCACGCGCTTTTTCTTCTGGCGCTGAATCAATCTCTGCAAAATCTTTTTTGTCTCCACCAAATTTTTTGGTCAGTACAGTCGATATTGCTGCTGTTAATGTAGTTTTACCATGATCCACGTGGCCAATTGTGCCAACGTTGACATGGGGTTTGTTACGCTCAAATTTATCCTTAGCCATAATCTCTTATCCTTATAAAACAGTTTTTTAAATTCTAATTTTTGTTAATTACCGCTTCGGCAATATTTCTTGGTGCTTCTGAATAATGTTTAAATTCCATTGAGTATGTTGCCCTTCCCTGAGATAGTGATCTCACAGTAGTAGAATACCCAAACATCTCTGCAAGCGGTACTTCACATCTGATCACTTTTCCAGTTGCATTGTCTTCCATGCCCTGAACAATCCCTCTCCTAGATGATAAATCACCCATAACATCACCCATGTACTCTTCAGGAGTTTCTACTTCAACTGCCATCATTGGTTCAAGTAAAACAGGGTCGGCTTTTTTACATCCATCCTTAAATGCAAAAGAAGCTGCCATTTTAAACGCATTTTCGTTTGAGTCAACGTCATGAAAAGAGCCATCATATAAAGTAACCTTTACATCTTCAATAGGATATCCAGCAAGTACCCCCGCTGTAATAGTTTCTTTAAGGCCTTTATTGACAGCAGGTATAAATTCTCTCGGCACAGCACCGCCTTTAATAGAATCAACAAATTCAAATCCTTTTCCAGTTTCATTCGGCTCAATTTTTAACCAAACGTGACCATACTGACCTTTACCGCCGGATTGTTTAACAAATTTACCTTCTTGTTCAACAGATTTTTTAATCGCTTCTCTATAAGCCACCTGCGGTGATCCGATATTAGCTTCAACTGAAAACTCTCGCTTCATCCTATCAACTAAGATTTCGAGGTGTAACTCTCCCATCCCAGAAATAATTGTTTGATTAGTTTCTTCATCAGTTTTAACCCTAAATGATGGATCTTCTTGAGCAAGTCTTCCAAGGGCAATCCCCATTTTTTCTTGGTCAGCTTTAGTTTTTGGTTCAACAGCAACATGAATAACGGGTTCTGGAAAAACCATACGCTCCAGAATCACTGCATTTTTTTCCGTACATAAAGTATCGCCTGTAGTCACATCTTTTAAGCCAACTGCAGCAGCTATATCACCAGCATAAATTTCTTTTATCTCTTCACGGTTATTTGCATGCATTTGCAAAATTCTACCAATCCTCTCCTTCTTGCCTTTAATAGGATTATAAATTGTATCTCCAGCTTTAATTACTCCTGAATAAGCTCGGAAAAATATTAACTGCCCAACAAATGGGTCAGTCATTATCTTAAATGCAAGTGCGGAAAAAGGTTCATCATCTTTTGCATGTCTTACAATAGGCTTATCAGATTCATCAACGCCCGGAATTGGAGGAACATCGGCAGGGGCAGGCATTAATTCAATCACCGCATCCAACATAGCCTGAACACCTTTGTTTTTAAAAGCAGAGCCGCATAACATTGGTACAATTTCATTTGAAATTGTTCTAATTCTTAGCCCTTGTTTAATTTCTTCTTCTGATAACTCACCAGTTTCTAAATATTTATTCATTAAGTCTTCGTTAGCTTCTGCAGCAGTTTCAACCATATTGTCATGCCACTTTTGGCATACATCTTTTAGATCATCAGGGATATCTGCATATTCAAACTTTATACCAAAATTTTCCTCTTCCCATAAGACCGCTTTCATTTTTACAAGATCAACAACTCCTGTAAAAGTCTCAGCCGCCCCGATTGGAACCTGTATAGGAATTGGGTTAGCTTTAAGTCTGGATTTCATTTGATCATAAGCTTTAAAGAAATCAGCGCCCGCTCTATCCATTTTATTTACAAAAGCCATTCTAGGCACTTTGTATTTATTTGCTTGTCTCCAGACAGTTTCAGATTGAGGTTGAACTCCACCTACCGCGCAATAAACCATGCAAGCACCATCAAGAACTCGCATTGACCTTTCTACTTCAATTGTAAAATCAACGTGTCCTGGGGTATCAATAATGTTAATTCTATGTTGATCAAACTGGTTAGCCATTCCACTCCAGAAGCAAGTGGTTGCTGCAGAAGTAATCGTTATACCTCTTTCTTGCTCTTGTTCCATCCAATCCATTGTGGCAGCCCCATCATGGACTTCACCAATCTTATGATTAACCCCTGTATAAAGCAAAATGCGCTCTGTAGTAGTTGTTTTACCTGCATCAATGTGAGCACTGATACCTATATTTCTATATTTATTTATTTCAGTTTTACGAGCCACTTTGTTTTATTACCTTATCTGATTAGTTAAAAATCTAAAATCTGAAATGAGAGAAAGCTTTATTTGCTTCTGCCATTCTGTGCACTTCATCTCTTTTTTTCATTGCAGCACCTTTATTTTCTGAGGCTTCCATAATTTCTGCTGCGAGCCTTAATCCCATTGATTTTTCTCCTCTATTTCTTGCTGCGTCGCGAAGCCAACGCATTGCCAACGCTGATCTTCTTGATGGTCTAACTTCTACCGGAACTTGATAATTCGCCCCACCAACTCGCCTACTTTTAACTTCTACAACCGGACGGATATTTTCTAATGCTAATGAAAAAGTCTCTAGAGGGTCTTTGCCGCTTTTTGTTTTTATTTGGTCAAAAGCTCCATAAATTATTCTTTCAGCCACAGATTTTTTTCCACTACTCATAATTACATTTACGAATTTGGAAACTTCCTGACTTGAGAACTTAGGGTCGTCAAGTATTACTCTTTTTGGGACTTCTCTTCTTCTAGGCATATTTTTTAATCTCTTGTTAAATTAAGTTGCTTTTGGACGTTTAGCTCCATATTTTGATCTTGCTTGTTTTCTGTCATTTACCCCTGCAGTATCCAAACTACCTCTAACCATATGGTAACGAACACCAGGTAAATCCTTAACCCTACCACCCCTTAGTAATACAACAGAGTGCTCCTGTAAATTATGGCCTTCACCACCAATATAACTAATTACTTCATAACCAGTTGTAAGTTTTACCTTTGCAACTTTCCTTAGAGCTGAGTTAGGTTTCTTTGGTGTTGTTGTATAAACCCTTGTACATACGCCTCTTTTCTGTGGAGAAGCATTCAATGCTGGTACTTTACTCTTTTCAATAACTCTCTTGCGAGGTTTACGTATTAATTGGTTAATTGTAGGCATCTAATTTCCTTAATATTTAATTACTTTTAATTTTTAAAATCGATAAAAAGACGAGAATTGTATTTTGCTTCTAACATAATGTCAATTTAAATTGATAATTACTTAGCATCATCAACTTTTTCTTCTGTCTTATCTTCTTCACTAACTTTCAACGCAGTATCATCAGCTTTTTCATCATTATTAGTTTCAAATGCAGCCTCAGCTTCCACCAACGCAGCTGACTTCTCATCTGGCTCATTAGAAGCATTTTTACTTGCTTCAAGTTTCGCTTTCCTATTTAAATGATGTGCCATACCAGAACCAGCTGGGATTAATCTTCCAACTATCACGTTCTCTTTTAATCCTCTGAGCTCATCTCGCTTACCAAGGATAGCCGCCTCAGTTATAACTCTTGTAGTTTCTTGGAAAGAAGCTGCAGAAATAAATGAATCAGTTGCCAGTGAAGCTTTCGTAATTCCCTTCAGGACGTACTCAAATTCTGCGGGTTTTTTCTTTTCAGCAATTACCTCTTCATTAACATTCAGTAGCTCAGCTCTCTCGACTTCTTCTCCTGGTATAAAGTGAGTATCGCCTTTTTTAGTAATCCTTACCCTTCTTAACATTTGCCTAACAATTACTTCAATATGTTTATCATTGATTAACACACCTTGAAGTTTATAAACTTCTTGAACCTCATCAATAATGTATCTGGCTAATGCTTCAGGGCCTCTTAACTCTAGGATATCTGCTGGATCCTCTGGTCCATCAACAATTACTTCACCTTTGTTTACTATCTGGCCATCGTGAGCCGTGACATGCTTATCTTTAGGGATCAGAAATTCTTTAGCTTCCCCATCTTCAGAAGTTATCACTAGTCTTTGCTTACCTTTAGTGTCCTTACCAAAGGATACCGTTCCAGTCATTTCAGCTAATACGCCAGCATCTTTTGGTGAACGAGCTTCAAATAATTCAGCTACCCTTGGAAGTCCACCAGTAATATCTCTTGTTTTTGATGCTTCTTGTGGGATTCTTGCTAATACATCTCCTACAGCAACATCTTGATTGTCATTTACAGTAATAATATAACCTTTTTGGAAGGTAACATTTACTGGGCTATCAGAGTTAATTAATTTAACCTCTTCATTTTTTTCATTCAATAATTTTATTTGAGGTCGAGTACCCTTAGATGAACCAACTTTTTGTTTCGCATCAATCACTTCTAGAGTTGATAATCCTGTAACGTCATCAATTTTCTTCTCTACAGTAACTCCTTCTTCCACATTTTCGAATTTAATCTTTCCTGCATATTCAGATATTATTGGTCTTGTATGAGGGTCCCACTGTGCCAAAATACCTCCGGCTTCTACTTTATCCCCATCAGAACCTAAAAGTGTTGCGCCGTAAGGAACCTTATGGCTCTCTTTTTCTCTTCCGTTTTCATCCTCAATGAAAAATTCACTATTTCTTGAGATAATTACTTTCTCAGATTTTGCATTGGTAACGTAACGCATCGTTGCAGTGAACCTTAATGTCCCCGAAGATTTAATTTCAATCTGGTTTGCTGAAGCAGCTCTAGATGCAGCGCCACCTATGTGAAAAGTTCTCATCGTTAATTGTGTTCCAGGCTCACCAATTGATTGAGCTGCTATAACACCAACTGCCTCACCCTGATTAATTAATGAACCTCTTCCCAAATCACGTCCGTAACACGTAGCACATATGCCATAACGAGTATTACAAGTTAGCGCTGTCCTTACTTTTACTTCATCAATACCTAATTTCTCAATCTGATCAACTTCACCTTCAGATAGAAGAGTACCTGATGCAAAAAGTACTTCTTGTGTCTCTGGATTTAAAATATCTACTGCTGCTGCTCTTCCTAAAATCCTATCTTTAAGTGGCTCAACAATCTCACCCCCTTTGACAAGTGCTTTAGTAAGAAGTCCATCCTCAGTGCCACAGTCATGTTCAGTAACAACCAAGTCTTGCGTAACATCAACTAATCTTCTTGTAAGGTAGCCTGAGTTAGCTGTTTTTAAAGCGGTGTCTGCAAGTCCTTTTCTGGCTCCGTGAGTTGAAATAAAATATTGAAGCACATTTAATCCATCCCTAAAGTTAGTTTTAATAGGTGTCTCAATAATTGAGCCGTCTGGTCTTGCCATCAAGCCCCTCATTCCAGCAAGTTGTCTAACTTGTGCAGCTGAGCCTCTTGCACCTGAATCAGCCATCATATAAATAGCATTAAAAGATTCTTGATTAATTTGATTTCCTTTATCATCCTTTAATATTTTTCCTGATAGGTCCTTAACGGGCTCCTCTTTGATCTTCCTCATCATTGCGTCGGCAATTGTATCTCCCGTACGTGACCAAATATCAACTACCTTGTTGTACCTTTCGCCTTGGGTTAATAAACCTGAGGAGTATTGGCCTTGAATCTCTTGCACTTCAGAATCAGCCTGCTCGATTAGTTTTACCTTTTCTTCTGGAACTAACATATCGTGCACACTAATTGACATTCCAGCTTTTGTTGCAAATTCAAAACCTTTATTTTTAAGGTTGTCAGATAGAATCACAGTATCTCTGATACCAATCTTTCTAAATCCAACATTAATTAATCTTGAAATTTCTTTCTTGTTTAAAGTTTTATTTAGTAGATCAAAAGAGAGTCCCTGTGGGAGTATTTCGGATAATAATGCCCTACCACATGTTGTTTCGTATCTTTTTACTTTTGAAGTTTTACTATTATCAAAGTTTATTTCACTCTCGTTAATACGTACTGTTACTTTTGCATGAAGATCAACAAACCCTTGATCATAAGCCTTTCTTAATTCATCTATATCTGCAAATTTCATGCCTTCACCTTTCGCAGCAATTCTTTCTCTAGTCATATAATAAAGACCTAGAACAATATCTTGCGATGGCACAATAATAGGTTCGCCGTTAGCGGGTGAAAGTACATTATTTGAGGCCAACATTAGTGTTCTCGCCTCCATCTGAGCTTCGAGTGACAATGGAACATGAACGGCCATTTGATCACCATCAAAGTCAGCATTAAAAGCTGCACAAACTAAAGGGTGAAGCTGAATTGCTTTACCTTCAATTAATACTGGCTCAAAAGCTTGAATTCCAAGTCTATGAAGCGTTGGCGCCCTATTAAGAAGAACTGGGTGCTCACGAATTACATTTTCAAGAATATCCCATACTTCAGGGCCTTCTGCTTCAACAATTTTCTTTGCATTTTTAATTGTTGTTGCTAATCCCTGTAATTCCAACTTATTAAATATAAAAGGTTTAAATAACTCTAGAGCCATCTTTTTTGGCAGACCACATTGATGAAGCTTTAACTGAGGTCCAACTACAATTACTGATCTACCCGAATAATCAACCCTTTTACCAAGTAAATTTTGTCTAAATCTTCCACCTTTGCCTTTAATCATATCTGCTAAGGATTTTAATGGTCGTTTATTCGCCCCTGTCATAATCTTTCCACGTCTACCATTATCTAGAAGTGAATCAACAGCTTCTTGCAACATTCTTTTTTCATTTTTAACAATAATCTCAGGGGCTCTTAAATCAATTAGTCGCCTTAATCTATTATTTCTATTTATAACTCTTCTGTATAAATCATTTAAATCTGAAGTTGCAAACCTTCCACCGTCAAGAGGAACAAGTGGTCTCAACTCAGGGGGAAGTACAGGTAAAACTTTAAGAATCATCCATTCAGGTTTAATGCCAGATGTTTGGAAGGCTTCTAAAACCTTTAATCGTTTTGCTATTTTCTTAACTTTTGCATCGGAAGTAGTTTTTTCAAGCTCCTCTTTAAGTTTTTCAATTTCTTCTGTTAACCTTATTGACTTAAGGAGCTCTTCAATACCTTCAGCTCCCATAATTGCTTTAAATTCATCGCCATGTTGCTCTGAAAATTTTAAATAATCATCTTCTGATAAAATCCTACCGACTTGAAGCTCAGGATCAGTAATCATATGATTTTCAGTCACAATATATGCTTCAAAATAAAGCACGCGCTCAATATCTCTTAATGGAATATCGAGTACCATGCCCAATCTGCTTGGTAAGCTCTTTAAAAACCATATATGAGCAACAGGGCTTGCAAGTTCAATTATCCCCATACGCTCTCGTCGAACTTTTGATAATGTAACTTCTACTCCACATTTCTCACATATAACACCTCGATGTTTAAGGCGTTTATATTTTCCACAAAGACATTCATAGTCTTTTACTGGACCAAATATTTTTGCACAGAAAAGCCCATCTCTCTCAGGCTTAAAAGTTCTATAGTTGATAGTTTCTGGCTTTTTTACTTCACCATATGACCATGATCTAATTTTTTCAGGAGAAGCAAGTGCAATCCTGATAGCATCAAATTCTTCTTGTTGGGTGTTGTTTCTGAACAAGTCTAATAAAGCTTTCATTTACAATCTTCTCCTTAGTTTCTATCAAGATCAATATCAATCGCCAAAGAACGAATTTCTTTGGTCAGAACATTAAATGACTCTGGCATACCAGCATCAATTTTATGTTCACCCTTAACAATGTTTTCATAAACCTTTGTTCTTCCAGAAACATCATCTGATTTAACAGTTAACATTTCTTGGAGTGTATAAGAGGCACCATAAGCTTCCAATGCCCATACCTCCATCTCACCAAATCTTTGTCCACCAAATTGTGCCTTACCGCCCAATGGTTGTTGCGTTACTAAAGAATAAGGTCCAGTTGAACGAGCATGCATCTTATCGTCAACAAGGTGATGAAGTTTCAGAATATGCATATAACCCACAGTTACTGGTCTATCAAAAGCATCCCCTGATCTTCCGTCATATAATCGAACTTGTGTTTTTTTCGCTGCAAACTTAAGTAGCTTTGTGTGTTCATGGTCATCGGGATAAGCAATATCTAACATATCCTGAATGTCTGATTCTGCTGCGCCATCAAATACTGAAGTTGCGAATGGGACACCTTGAATTAAATTTTCAGCAAGCTCTGTAACTTCATTATTTTTTAGCCCCTTAATATCTTCTTTCTTACCTGTTGAAGAATTATAAATTTTATCAAGCAACCCTCTAACTTCATTGATGTTCTTATTTTCATTAAGCGCCTCATCAATTCTCTTTCCAAGACCTTTAGCTGCCCAACCAAGGTGCATTTCTAATACCTGACCAATATTCATTCTTGATGGAACACCAAGAGGATTTAAAACTACATCCAAGGTCGTTCCGTCTGACATATATGGCATATCCTCGACTGGTACAATTTTAGATATCACACCCTTATTACCGTGTCTTCCAGCCATTTTATCTCCTGGCTGAATTCTACGTTTGACTGCCATATAGACTTTGACCATTTTTTGAACACCTGGAGGTAACTCATCACCTTGAGTTAACTTTCTTTTTTTCTCATCGAATCTTGAGTCAAATTCTTTCTTAGCTTTATTTAAATTTTCTTTAAGTGCTTCTAAATTTTTAGAATCTTTATCATCAGACAATCTAATATCAAATCTGTCATATCTATCAATGTCAGCTAATATTTCTTTAGTTACTTTAGCTCCTTTTTTTAGACCCTTAGGACCGCCAGCAATAGATTTTCCAACAATTAACTTTTCAAGTCGGCTAAATGTATCTTCCTCAACAATCCTTAATTGATCTGCCAAATCCTTCTGATATGCATCTAATTGAGCATTTATGATTTGCTCAGCACGCGCATCACGATCAATACCTTCTCTAGTAAATACCTGCACATCAATTATCGTGCCTGCTTGTCCAGAAGGAACCCTTAAACTAGTATCCTTAACATCTGAAGCTTTCTCACCAAATATTGCTCTCAATAATTTTTCTTCTGGTGTAAGTTGCGTTTCTCCTTTTGGTGTAACCTTTCCTACTAGAACATCTCCAGCTTCAACTTCAGCACCAATATGGATAATGCCTGCTTCATCAAGTCTTCCAAGCATACTCTCTGATAAATTAGAAATGTCTCTTGTAATTTCTTCAGGCCCAAGCTTTGTATCTCTTGCCACAACCTGTAACTCTTCAATATGAATTGATGTATATCTATCATCAGAAACTACTCTTTCTGAAATTAAGATTGAATCTTCAAAGTTGTAACCGTTCCATGGCATAAAACCAACCAACATATTCTGACCAAGAGCGAGTTCACCAACATCTGTTGAAGCTCCATCAGCAATAATATCGCCTCTTTCTATTTTATTTCCAATCTTAACAAGAGGTTTTTGGTTAATATTTGTATTTTGATTTGATCTTGTATATTTTGTTAAGTTATAGATATCAACTCCCACTTCTCCTTGAGTGGCCTCTTTATCATTAACTTTAATTACAATTCTTTGAGAATCAACATAATCAACTACTCCGCCTCTCTTAGCTTGAACTGTTGTTCCTGAGTCAGTTGCAACTGTTCTCTCAATACCCGTTCCAACTAGCGCTTTTTCTGCACGCAGACATGGTACTGCTTGTCTTTGCATGTTTGCTCCCATTAATGCCCTGTTAGCATCGTTATGCTCTAAGAAGGGAATTAATGACGCCGCTACTGAAACAATTTGGCCTGGCGCAACATCCATATAATTAACGTTTTCATTACTAGCCAAAGTAAATTCATTTTTAAATCTCGATGAAACAAGCGTTTCTTTAAATTCACCTTTATCATTTAATTCTGAATTGGCTTGAGCAATTGTATAGTCGCTTTCTTCAATTGCAGATAAGTAATCTATACCCTTTTTAACCTTACCGTTTTCGACAACTCTGTATGGAGTTTCTAAAAATCCATATTTATTTGTTTTTGCAAATAATGCTAAAGAATTAATAAGTCCAATGTTTGGACCCTCTGGGGTTTCAATAGGACAAACTCTGCCGTAATGAGTCGAGTGTACATCCCTAACCTCAAAGCCTGCTCGCTCTCTAGTAAGCCCACCAGGACCAAGAGCAGAAATTCTTCTTTTGTGTGTAATTTCAGATAGTGGATTTGTTTGGTCCATAAATTGTGATAACTGTGATGATCCAAAAAATTCCCTAATTGCACTAGAAATTGGTTTTGAATTTATTAAATCATGCGGCATTAAATTATCTGCTTCAGCTTGACCCAATCTCTCTTTTACTGCTCTCTCAACTCTGACTAACCCAGTCCTAAACTGATTTTCTACTAACTCACCAACAGATCGAATTCTTCTATTTCCAAGATGATCAATATCGTCAATTTCTCCACGACCATTTCTTAGTTCAATCAAGATTCCAACCACTGCCAAAATATCTTCTTTGCTTAAAATAGATTCACCTTCATCAGAGTTGTGGTCTATATGACTCTGCAATTTTTGCATCCATGGTGCGAATTGCTCAGCATTTTTCGGATAAGCTCTTTTGTTAAATTTCATTCTTCCAACACTAGATAAATCGTATCTTTCATGTTTAAAAAACATGCCTTCAAATAGATTTTCTACTGAGTCTGCTGTTGGCGGCTCACCTGGTCTCATCATCCTGTAAATCGCTACTTTTGCTTCATATTGATCTGGTATTTCATCAGTTGTAAGAGTTTGTGAGATAAAGTCGCCATGATCTAAATCATTGGAATACAACGTTTGAAATGTATCAATACCATTCTCAATAATTTTTTCTAAGATAGGGTATGAATTTCCTTCTTCATCTTTTTTACTTTCAGCTAATGCAATTTCTTCATTCGCACTAAGAAGAACTTCTCCAGTTTCTTTATCTATAATTGATTTTGCAAGCTTCTTACCTTCAAGGAATGAGCTATCAACAACAATTGTTTTAATTCCCGATTTTTCTATCTCTCTAATATGCTTTACTGTAATTCTTTTGTCTTTAGCAATTATTAAATTACCTTTTTT
Organism: Methylophilales bacterium BACL14 MAG-120910-bin43; assembly: GCA_905181685.1. Lineage (GTDB taxonomy): Bacteria > Pseudomonadota > Gammaproteobacteria > Burkholderiales > Methylophilaceae > BACL14. The sequence goes on from CAJIYK010000006.1 coordinate 72,523, forward strand.
GTCTTTAATATCAAACTTTGCAATTTCACCTCTTAGCCTTGATGGAACTAATTCAAATTCAACTTTCTTACCTTTGACAAAAAAAGTATCGAAATCATAAAATGTTTCTAATATTTGATCCGATGTTAAACCTAATGCCTTTAGTAATGTTGTGACAGGCATCTTCCTTCTACGATCAATTCTAAAATATAAATAGTCCTTAGGATCAAATTCAAAATCTAACCAAGAACCTCTGTAAGGAATTACCCTTGCTGAAAATAGAAATTTTCCAGAGCTATGAGTTTTACCTTTATCGTGCTCAAAAAATACACCCGGACTTCTATGTAACTGAGAAACAATAACTCTCTCTGTTCCGTTAATTACAAATGATCCATTCTGTGTCATTAATGGAATTTCACCCATGTATACATCAGACTCTTTAACTTCTTTGATGGTAGGCTGAGATGCCTCCTTATCCATTATTGTAAGCCTAACTGCAGCCCTTAGAGGAACGCCATATGTTAAACCACGTTGTTGACATTCTTTTACGTCAAATTCTACCTTTCCTAATTTATAACTTACATAATCTAATTTTGCATAACCTGAATGACTAGAAATTGGGAAAAGAGAGTTGAATGTCGATTGAAGACCTTCGTCTTTCCTATCTTCTAGTGGCACATCTAATTGAAGAAAATTTTTGTAAGACTCAAGTTGCATCTCAAGCAAATAAGGAACATCTAGGACCTCTTCTCTTTTAGCAAAACTTTTTCTAAGGCGTTTTTTTTCAGTAAAGGAATAGCTCATTTAGTCTCCGAAATTTTTTTATATACAAAGTACAAATCTAATTTGAATCAATATATCTTTATCACTAATAGAATTTAAATAATGGAAGGCTAAAAAATTTAAGCCTTCCATTATAAAAAGTTAATTACTTCAGCTCAGCTGTTGCTCCAGCATCAGTTAATTTTTTCATTGCTTCGTCAGCATCAGCTTTAGCTAGTGCCTCCTTAACAACTTTTGGAGCAGCATCAACAATATCTTTTGCTTCCTTAAGGCCAAGTCCCGTTATTTCTCGAACTGCTTTAATAACGTTAACCTTGTTGTCGCCAATACCTGTTAGGTGAAGATCAAATTCACTTTTTTCTTCAGCTGCTGCTTCGCCACCACCACCAGCTGCGGCAGGTGCAGCAACTGCTGCTGCTGCTGCTGAAACACCAAATTTTTCTTCCATTTCCTTAATTAGTTCTGATAAATCTAAAACCGACATACTACTAACCGCTTCTAGAATATCTTCTTTTGAAATAGCCATTTTTTAAATACTCCTAAATAAATATTAATATAATCTAAGCCAAAGTTATGCTGGCTTTTGGTCACGAACTGCTGCAAGACCTCTCACAAATTTTGAAGGTACCTCATTTAATGTACTAACAAATTTTGTTATCGGTGCTTGCATTGTGCCCATCAGTTTTGCAAGTAATTCTTCTCGGCTTGGTAATGAAGCAAGTGCTTTAATAGCACCCACATCTAGTTTTTCATTAGAGATTGCTCCTGATTTAATCACAAATAAATCGTTTTTCTTCGCGAAATCATTTAATACTTTCGCTGCAGCAACAGGATCTTCTGATATGCCGTACATTAAGGGACCTGTCATATCCTCAGATAATGAGGAAAATGGAGTATCGGTTACAGCTCTTTTTACCAAGTTATTTTTCAATACCTTAAGGTAAACACCCGATTTTCTAGCTTCAGCTCTTAATGTTGTCATCTCTCCAACCCCCACACCACGATACTCAGCAAGTATCATCGCTTGGGCACTTTCGATTGTTTTGCTTACTTCAGCAACAACTTCTTTTTTTTCTTCAAGATTCAGACTCAAAGTCTTCTCCTTCCGTTAAATAAAAGTACTTATTTCTAAGTACAACAACAGCATCCACTATTAGGATATTTATCCAATTAGGGGAAACGCCATCTGCGTAGGCTTAAACTAAATTAAACTTCCGTACCTACGGTCTTTGATAACTTCATTGAAAAATTTCTTTCAATGAACCCAAAGTTTCTTGTGTGAAAATTAAATTTTCACAAATTCTTTATTGCTCTATTCTTACCCCTACACCCATTGTGCTTGAGATAGATAGTTTTTTAATGAAGACACCTTTTGTACCTTCAGGTTTTGATTTATTCACCGCGTCCATTAACGCAGAAAGGTTTTTTTCAAGCTGTGCAATTGTGAACGAAGCTCTACCAATTGTGCAATGTATTACACCACCCTTGTCAGTTCTATATTGAACCTGTCCCGCTTTCGCATTTTCTACGGCTTTGCTTGGTTGGGGAGTAACTGTTCCTACTTTAGGGTTTGGCATCAATCCTCTTGGGCCTAAAACTTGGCCTAATGTTCCCACAATTTTCATTGCATCAGGCGTAGCAATTAGAACATCAAAATCCATAACACCTTTTTTAATTTGGTCTGCTAGATCTTCAAAACCCACAAGGTCTGCACCTGCTTTCTTTGCATCCTCAGCAGCATCACCTTGAGCAAAAACTGCGACTCTTGTTGACTTACCTGTTCCACTAGGCAGAACAAGGGCTCCTCTTACGAGTTGATCAGATTTTTTTGGATCAATTCCTAATTTAATTGCTGCATCAATTGACTCGTCGAATTTAGCTTTAGCTGTTTTTTTAACTAGCTCTAAACCGGCATTCACCTCATAAAACTTATCTCTATCAACGATCTCAGACAAAGATTTCATTCTTTTACTTAAATTCATTTTATTGACCCTCCACTTCAATACCCATACTTCTTGCACTTCCTGCAATTGTTTTAACCGCTGCATCCATATCTGAGGCAGTTAAATCAGGCATCTTAGTTTTCGCAATTTCTTCTGCTTGTGCTCGAGTAATCTTCCCAACCTTATCTGTATGAGGTACAGGAGAACCCTTACTTAATTTTGCTGCTTTTTTGAGCAAAATTGAAGCAGGCGGAGTTTTCATAATAAACGTAAAACTTTTATCAGAGAACGCTGTGATCACCACTGGAATTGGAAGTCCTGGCTCTACACTTTGTGTTGCTGCATTAAATGCTTTACAAAAATCCATAATGTTAAGCCCTCTTTGTCCAAGTGCTGGGCCAACTGGTGGACTTGGGTTTGCTTTTCCCGCTGGGATCTGCAATTTAATATATCCTTCTATTTTCTTTGCCATTTTTTTTATCTCTCCTAAATTTGGTACAAACGCTTTTCAGCTCCCAATTAAAAACTAAACTTCTTTTTCTATTTGGCCAAACTCTAATTCAACCGGCGTTGCTCGACCAAAAATTACTACAGATACTCTTAATTTACTTTTCTCATAATTTATTTCTTCGACAGAACCAGAGAAATCTTTAAAGGGTCCATCAATAACTCTCACTGATTCGCCTACTTCAAAGGTTAATTTTTGTGTTGGATTAACTTTACTGTCATCCATCCTACGAAGAATAATATCTACTTCAGTATCTTTTATTGCTGTTGGTTTCTGTCCATTCCCCCCAATAAAGGTTGAGACTTTTGGAGTACTTTTGACTAAGTGCCAACTATCATCATTCATATCCATTTGTACTAAGACATATCCTGGATATAATCTTCTTTCAGTAATTGTTTTTTTTCCTGACTTCATTTCAACAACTTCCTCAACAGGAACCAAAATATCTCCAAACAAATCTTCATGGCCTGACTGAGCGACTCTATCTAATAAGCCTTTTTGGACGATTTTTTCATATCCTGAGAAAGCTTGAACTGCGTACCATCTTTTTGACATTAACTACCTCGCCCTAATAAAATATTTATAACGTAAGAAAAGAAAATATCAACAAAAGCTAAAAATATTGCCATTATTACTACCAATACAAAAACGACTAAGGTCATTTGTATTGTTTCTTTTCGAGTTGGCCAAACAACTTTCTTTGCCTCTGTGATTGCTTCTTTTATAAACTTTAATAATCGATCACCTTGGCTTGTAGTAGAAAACACATATGTTGCTGCAACAAACCCAACCAAAACAGAAAGAATTCTAAAAACAAGAGGGTGGTCAAACAAAATATAAAATCCACCTAAGCCTGCAATTAATAGTAAAAATGATAAAACTAACTTTATATTCATTACATTCATTTTCACATTTTCCCTAATATGGCAGGCCAGGAGGGCTTCGAACCCCCAACCCTCGGTTTTGGAGACCGATACTCTACCAATTGAGCTACTGGCCTAATTTTAATTTATCTTATTCAATAACTTTTACTACAACACCTGAGCCAACTGTTCGGCCACCTTCACGAATCGCAAATCTTAAACCTTCTTCCATCGCGATTGGTGCAATCAATGTTGCTGTAATTGATACATTATCTCCTGGCATTACCATTTCAGTTCCTTCTGGTAACTCCACTGCACCCGTTACATCTGTTGTTCTAAAGTAGAATTGTGGACGATACCCATTAAAGAATGGTGTATGACGACCGCCTTCTTCTTTACTTAAGCTGTATATCTCAGCAGTAAATTTAGTATGTGGCTTAATTGAACCTGGCTTACAAAGTACTTGGCCACGTTCTACATCTTCTCGTGCTGTACCTCTTAATAGAACACCGACGTTATCTCCCGCTTGACCTTGGTCTAATAACTTACGGAACATCTCAACGCCTGTACATGTTGTTTTTACTGTATCTTTAAGACCCACAATTTCAATTTCTTCGTTTACCTTAACAACGCCTCGCTCAACTCGACCTGTTACCACAGTTCCACGTCCAGAGATTGAGAACACATCCTCAACTGGCATTAAGAAGTCACCATCGATTGCACGTTTTGGTTCTGGGATATAACTATCAAGTGCTTCAGCCAATTTTAAAATCGCTGGTTCACCAATATCTGATTGATCACCTTCAAGTGCTTTAAGTGCTGATCCCATTACGATAGGAATGTCATCACCTGGGAAATCATATTTACTTAGTAGTTCACGTACTTCCATTTCAACAAGCTCAAGAAGTTCTTTGTCATCTACCATGTCTGCTTTATTTAAGAACACAACAATGTGTGGAACGCCCACTTGTCTTGATAAGAGGATATGCTCACGCGTCTGAGGCATTGGGCCATCAGCTGCTGAACATACAAGAATTGCGCCGTCCATTTGAGCAGCACCTGTAATCATATTTTTCACATAATCCGCATGGCCTGGACAGTCTACGTGAGCATAGTGACGTTTTTCTGTTTCATATTCAACGTGAGATGTATTAATTGTTATGCCACGCGCTTTTTCTTCTGGCGCTGAATCAATCTCTGCAAAATCTTTTTTGTCTCCACCAAATTTTTTGGTCAGTACAGTCGATATTGCTGCTGTTAATGTAGTTTTACCATGATCCACGTGGCCAATTGTGCCAACGTTGACATGGGGTTTGTTACGCTCAAATTTATCCTTAGCCATAATCTCTTATCCTTATAAAACAGTTTTTTAATAAACATTAGCCCAAAAAATCTGGTGCCCATGGCGGGAATCGGACCCGCGACCTCTCCCTTACCAAGGGAGTGCTCTACCACTGAGCCACATGGGCAAAACATTCCCTTTTAATACTGGAGCGGGCGACGAGGTTCGAACTCGCGACATTTAGTTTGGAAAACTAATGCTCTACCAACTGAGCTACACCCGCACACCTCTCTAAATACTCCAAACACAGCATAAACTGTGGTGGAGGGAGTAGGATTCGAACCTACGTACTCTGAGAGAACGGATTTACAGTCCGTCGCCTTTAACCACTCGGCCATCCCTCCAAAACCGAACCCGAAATTATCCGTTCTTTTTAGAAATTTGTCAATTAAAACAATCACATCAATTTCTAAAAAAAATAATAATTAAAGCCTTCAAGTTTAATGGTGCCCGGTGCCGGAATCGAACTGGCGACAACATGATTACAAGTCAAGTGCTCTACCAACTGAGCTAACCGGGCGAAAAAAATGTAACTATATCAAGATTTTTAAAATCAAACTACTTAATTTTGTCATTTAACAATAGTTAAATGAGATTTTGGTTTTTTTGGTTTTGATATGCTTTGATTTATATTCTTGCTGCCAGGTGGCACCTTTTTATCTTCACTAAAAAAAATTCCATCACCACTTTCCTTTGCATAAACGCCTAAGATAGATGTAATTGGTAAGAATACATTAAAGGAATTACCACTAAACCTGCTCTTAAATGAAATTCCATCGTCATCAATATATAAATTTTGAATTGACTGTGGCGATAAATTAAGAACAATTTCTTTTGACTTTGATAAGGCCTCTGGAATCAATGTTTTTTTTTCAACTAAACTCATAACGTAAGGGTGTTTCTCATTATCAATGCACCAATCATAAATAGCTCTTATGAGATATGGCTTCTTATCCAAAAAACTACCTCATTGCTTTTTCTGTTGGGGACATTGCCTCTTCAAACAATGGTCTTTTAAACAGTTTATCTGCATATTTTAGGATTGAAGAGCTTTGATTAGGCAACTTAATTTCGTAATGGTCTAAACGCCATAATAATGGGGCAATCGCAACATCTAACATAGAATATTCATCATGAAGTAAATATGGTTGCTTGCTGAGTATAGGCGTCAACTTAATTAACGTTTCTGTAATAATTTTTCTTGCAGCTGTTTTTTTTGACTGATCTGATGAATCCATATCATGCATATGAATAAACAATTCACTTTCGAAATCTTTTAAAAATAGTCTTGCCCTGGCACGCATAACTGGATCAGGCGGCATAAGTTGTGGATGAGGAAATCTCTCATCAATATACTCGTTAATGATATTTGCATCCGTCAGTACCAAGTCTCTTTCGACTAAAACAGGAGCATTTGAATAAGGGCTTAGTATTGATAAATCTTCTGACTGATTGGTAAGGTCTACGTCGATCACCTCAAAATCCATTCCTTTTTCAAAAAGGACTATTCTGCATCGGTGGCTGAAGGGGTCTGTTGAATTTGAATATAATTTCATCATTGTATTATTTAATATCTCTCCAATATTCTTTCTTAAGGTTGATTGTCAGGAAAAGCAGTAAGAGTAAGAAACCGATCACATAATATCCCATTTTTTTTCTTTTAAGTTGATCAGGTTCAGACATGTAAACTAAATAGTTTGTCAAATCTGCTATCGTCGCATCATACTCTTTTGCATTTAATTTTCCAGAGCTAAATTTTTCTAACTTCTTTGTTTTGGGGTTTAAAATCTTCTCACCCTCTAGCTCCCAAAGGATGTGTGGCATTGCTGAATTAACATACACCGTATTGTTCCATCCCATTGGTCTGGTTGGATCACGATAAAATCCTCGCATGTAACTATAAATCCAATCAGCACCCCTTGACCTTGCAACGACTGATAAATCTGGAGGTGAAGCACCAAACCACTTTTTCGAATCCTTCATAGACATATTGACCGACATCGTGTCCCCAATTTTATTTCCTGTAAACAGCAAATCATTCTTAATCGTTTCTGCAGATAAACCAATGTCTTGAAGATTGCTGTACCTCATATATTTTGCACTATGGCAGTTCAAACAGTAATTGGTAAAAGTCCTTGCTCCTCTTTGCAAAGACTGATTATCTGTTAAATCGACAGGTGCCTTTGATAGCTCAATATTTTCAGCTGAGAAGCTAAATGATGAAATGAACAAAAAAATTATGATAAAAAATCTCATTACATCGTCACTCTTTTTGGGACTTTTTTTGTCACATCTTTTTTACTATAGATAGGCATCATGATAAAAAATGCAAAATATACCAGAGTAAATATACGGGCTACAAATGTTGCGACATCTACACCACCTAATAATGGAATTATAGAACTAAACTGCCCCCAGATATTTGAAGGAACTGTCCCCAAATAACCCAAAATAATAAAACTGACTACAAAGGCAGCTAACCATTTTTTATAAAGAATGCCCTTATATCTAATAGACCTTACCTTGCTTTTATCGAGCCAAGGCACAAAGAAGAATATCAATACAGATAACCCCATTGCCGCCACCCCTGGAAATTGACTTCCTAAGATAGGTGGAACTGCTCTCAAGATCGAATAGAAGGGGGTGAAATACCAAGTAGGTGCAATATGTGAAGGGGTTACTAATGGGTCCGCAGGAACAAAATTATTAGCCTCTAAGAAATATCCCCCCATTTCAGGTGCAAAAAATATGATTGAAGCAAATACAATTAAAAATACAGTGAGACCGGTTAAATCTTTAACAGTGTAATAAGGATGGAATGGAATCCCGTCTAAAGGAATACCTGTTTTTTTGTCCTTTGTATCTTTTATTTCAACTCCATCTGGGTTGTTAGAACCTACTTCATGCAATGCAACGAGATGACACATGATTAATCCAGCAAGCGCGAGTGGAAGTGCAATCACATGAAAAGCAAAAAACCGGTTAAGCGTAGCATCCGATACTAAATAGTCGCCCCTCACCCACTCAGCAAGATCTGGACCAATAAAAGGGATAGTTGCAAATAAGTTAACAATAACCTGAGCCCCCCAGTATGACATTTGCCCCCAAGGAAGTAGGTACCCAAAAAAAGACTCAGCCATTAAAAGTAAAAATATAGCTACCCCAAAAAGCCACAAAAGCTCTCTGGGTTTCTTATATGACCCATACATCAACCCGCGAAACATATGCAAATAAATTACAACAAAGAAGAGAGAGGCTCCCGTTGAGTGCATATACCTTATCAACCAGCCAAATGATACATCCCGCATGATAAACTCTACCGATGCAAAGGCTTGAGCCGCATCAGGCTTGTAATACATCGTTAAGAAAATACCCGTTAAAATTTGCATTACAAATGTAAATAATGCTAAAGCGCCAAAAAAGTACCAAAAGTTGAAATTTTTCGGAGCATAGTATTCTGTAAGATGATTTTTAATGAATGAGGAAAGAGGAAACCTTTCATCTACCCAGCCGATAAACCAACAGATTTGTTTTGTGTTTTTGAATTTTTTTTCATTTATCCTTTCTCAGAATCACTTTCTCCAATGATAATTGTCTTATCATCACTATATCGATAGGGAGGTATCACAAGATTAGTCGGTGCAGGTGATCCCTTATAAACTCTTCCCGCAAGATCAAATTTTGAGCCATGACATGGACAGAAAAAACCACCTTCCCAATTATTTCCCATATCACCGCCATCTTTTAATTTTGGTGAAGGTGAACAGCCTAAATGAGTGCAAATACCAACCATAACCAACAAATTAGGTTTAATGGATCTCGTTGCATTTTGACAATTTTTGGGTTGTTGTGGTGAATTTGAATCAGGATCTGTCAATATCTCTTTATCGTCTAAACTTGATAACATCTTTTCAGTTCTATTTAGAATCCAAACTGGCTGTCCACGCCATTCAGCTGTTTTGAGTTCGCCATTACTGACTTGTGTTACATCAAACGTTACCGGAGCACCAGCAGCTTTAGCCTTTTC